>NZ_JCADBK010000004.1:0-552324 GCF_059358955.1 Nonomuraea sp. CX421
GGCCACGTGTGCGCCGTCGCTGGTGGTGACAAGCGAGGCGACGCCCATGTCGATCCCGGCCACCGCGCCCGTGGGGGCAGCGGCTCGGCGGGCACAGCGTCACAGGCGCGTCTCGATATAGCGCTGCACCGTCTCGGCCGACACCGCGCCGGCCGTCACCTCAAGCGCCACGATCTCCCAACCGTGCTCATCGGCCTTGGCACGGATCAACTCCTCAAGGCGGTCCTTCACACGGCCGCCAAGGACCGGGCGGCGATACTTCGGGCACCACACCACGTGGTACCCGAGGTCATAGGCCGCACCAGGAGAAGTGCGTACCTTACGAATCACACGATCTTTTATAACAGCGCCGCCCATCTAACATGCGACGAACGGAGATCTCTGATGCGCAGACCATGCGGGTCACCGCACGCTCGGGCCCTGACGGCCCTCCCGTGCCCGATTCCCCCGTCGCCTCAAGGCGACGGCCCCCTCGGGAGACGCTGATGGGCACCGCGCTGATCATCGTTGACGTTCAGAACGACTTCTGCGAGGGCGGCAGCCTCGCGGTGACGGGCGGATCGGAGGTGGCGGCCGCGATCACCCGGCACGTGGCGGCGCACGGCTACGACCACGTGGTGGCGACCCGCGACTACCACGTCGATCCCGGCCACCACTTCTCCGGCCGGCCCGACTACGTGGCCAGCTGGCCCCCGCACTGCGTCGTCGGCACCCCGGGCGCCGACTTCCACCCGGCGCTCGACCTCGGCGCGGTGGAGGAGGTGTTCAGCAAGGGCGCCCACTCGGCGGCCTACAGCGGCTTCGAGGGATCCTCCGGTGAGGGGGTGAGCCTCGGCATCTGGCTCTACGAGCGCAAGGTGCACGAGGTCGACGTGGTCGGCATCGCCACCGACCACTGCGTCAGGGCCACCGCGCTCGACGCCGTCAAGAACGGGCTGGCCGTGCGCGTGCTGCTCGACCTCACGGCCGGGGTGTCACGGGCGACCACGGACGCGGCCGTGGCCGAGTTCGACACCGCCGGTGTCACGTTGCACGGGGCGCCCATCGTCGGCTGACGCGTAAACGCCTGGCGGGCGCGCGGTCAGATGATGACCAAGGAGTCGCCGGGCCGCCACGCCGCCGGAGTAGGACGGAGTCTCACCTGTCCTCGTCCTCGTGTGAGGTGTCATGCCCGCCTACTCCCTCGGCCTGGCCTCCCTCGGTCTGGCCTGGCTGGTGCTCGGCCCGCTCAGCCTCTGGGTTCTCGTCCGGGGCCGCCATGCGGCCCGGCTCGGCGCTCTCCTGACGTTGGCGGCGCTGGAGGCCGCGACGATCGCGGTCAACACCCCCTCGCCGCTGGAGGTCGTGGCGCACGACATGCCCCACGTGCCCGAACGGGTGGTGTGCGCGGAGCGCCGGCCGGTGCCCGAGACCGCCCGCCTGGACGGCCGGCACGACGGCCTGACCCTGTCCTGGGCCGCCGCCCCTGGTGAGTGCGCGACGGCCAGGGTCATGGTGCGTCCCGAGGGCAGGAAGCTGCGCGTCTGGGTGCGCGAGGGCCCCGAGGAGGGCGAGCGCCGCAGAGAGCACAACATCGGCCGCGGGACGCCCCTGCCGGCCGGCCGGCCCCGCACCCTGCCCGTACGCGTCGAGCGCGGCGCCGCCTCACTGCTGGTGCCGCTCGACGACCAGGGCCGGTACGTGCCGGTCGACGGCCGCACCGGGCGGCGCATCCCCGGCGTCGCGGCCCGTCACGAGACGTCCTCGGCAGCCGTCCGTCAGGGGCCCGGGCCGGGTCGCTAGCTCGTCATCGCCAGGCCCAGCGCCTCGTCGACGTCGTCGTACACCTCGAACGCGTTGCGCAGGCCGGTGATCGACAGCACCCGCGCCATGACCCCGCGCACTCCGCCCAGCAGCAGCCGGGTGCCCCGGGCCTCGCACTCCTGCATCGCCTCGACCAGCGCGTTGACCCCCATGGAGTCGCAGAAGCCGACCTTGCCCAGGTCGACGATCATGAAAGGGGTCGCGGGGAGCTCCCAGATCCGGCGCAGGTGCTCGCGCAGCAGCGGCAGCACGTACACGTCGAGCTCGCCTTCGAGACGGAGGACCGATGCGTTGGGGACGAGACCGGAGGTGACGACTAACGTCGGTTTGCCCGTGGCCCCAATCGACATAGGCAACGCCCTTCCGCTCAGCAACAGCCAAAGTGGTTGTTACCGCTTCCCGCCCGTCCCAATCAAATCGTCACGATGGTGTGACCGAACGCGTATGAACCGCCGCGAGATCGGGGGACGGCGTGCCCGCCGCCGTCCCCCGCGGCCGGTGCGATCGTCAGCGCCGCTGGGTGGCCCACTGGCGGATCTTGTCGATCCGTTCCTGGATCTGCTCGGCGGTGGCCTGGGCGATCGGCGGGCCGCCGCACGCCCGCCGGAGCTCCGAGTGGATGACGCCGTGCGGCTGGCCCGTGCGATGGTTCCACGCGCCGACCAGGCCGTTGAGCTCGCGCCGCAGCTCGGCGATCTGCTCGTGCGGCGCCAGCGTGGTGGCCGGGGCCTCCGGCTGCCTGCGCTTGGCCGCCTGCTGATCGGACTGGCGCTTGCGGAGCAGGGTCGCCACCTGGTCGGGCTCCAGCAGGCCCGGCAGCCCGAGGAAGTCCTCCTCCTCGGCCGAGCCCACCTCGGCCCCGGTGCCGAACTCGCCGCCGTCGAACAGCACCCGGTCGAACGTCGCCGACGTCTCCATGGTCTCGAACGGCAGCTCGTCGCCCAGGACGTCGGGGTTGTCCTGCTTGCGGTTGGCCTGCTCCAGCAGGCTGTCGTCCAGCCCGTCCTCGGGCGGCCTGCGGTTGAGGACGTGGTCGCGCTCGACCTCCATCTCGTTGGCCAGCCCCATCAGGGTCGGCACCGAGGGCAGGAAGACCGAGGCCATCTCGCCCCGCTTGCGAGCCCGGACGAAGCGGCCGACGGCCTGGGCGAAGAACAGCGGGGTGGAGGTCGAGGTGGCGTAGACCCCGACGCACAGGCGTGGGATGTCGACGCCCTCCGACACCATGCGGACCGCCACCAGCCAGCGATCCTGGGACGCCGCGAAAGCCTTGATCTTCTTGGACGCCCCCGGGTCGTCCGACAGGACCACCGTGGCGCCCTCGCCGCTGATGGCCCGCAGGTGTCGGGCGTAGGCGCGGGCCGTCTCGTGGTCGGTCGCGATGACCAGGCCGCCCGCGTCGGGCACCCCCCGCCGGACCTCGGTGAGCCGCCGGTCGGCCGCCTGCATGACCTGGCGGATCCAGTCGCCCTTGGGGTCGAGCGCGGCGCGCCAGGCCTGGGAGAGCTGGTCCTTGGTGAGCGGGGTGCCGAGCGTGGCGGCGATCTCGTCGCCGGCGCGGGTGCGCCACCGCATCTCACCGGAGTAGGCCAGGAAGATGACCGGCCGGACCACGCCGTCGTCGAGCGCCGGGCCGTAGCCGTAGGAGTAGTCGGCGACGCTGCGTTTGAGGCCCTCGACGTCCTCCTCGTAGCCGACGAACGGGATCGGGTTGTCGTCGGACCTGAACGGCGTGCCGGTGAGCTGGAGCCGGCGGGCGGCGGGCTCGAACGCCTCGCGGATGCCGTCGCCCCACGACTTGGCGTCGCCCGCGTGGTGGATCTCGTCGAAGATGACCAGCGTCTTGCGCGCCTCGGTGCGCGCCCGGTGGAGGGCGGGGTGCATGGCGACCTGGGCATAGGTCACCGCGACCCCGATGTAGTCGCGGGAGGTGGCCCCCTGACTGTTCTTGAACTCGGGGTCGATGCTGATGCCGACCTTGCCCGCCGCGTCGGCCCACTGACGCTTGAGGTGCTCGGTCGGGGTGACGATGGTGATCGCCCGGATCACCCCATTGGCGATCAGCTCGCTCGCGATGCGCAGCGCGTAGGTGGTCTTGCCCGCGCCGGGCGTCGCCACGGTGAGGAAGTCACGCGGCTCACGGCTGAAGTAGAGGTCGAACGCCTCCTGCTGCCAGGCCCGCAACTTGGGGGCGGTGCCCCACGCGGCACGGTCGGGATAGGAAGGCGACAGGTGGGACGCGGCGAAGGTGCTCACCGCATCACCTCTGGGGTTGGTGTGCTTCGCTTTCTCACAGTGACCCAAGAGTAATCGGGGCCACCGACAAGACGTGCCGTGCACCGCGAATCCTGGCCAAGGTCACCGTCGCGTGCTAATGACCGTACATGGCTCATCGCACGCTCGCCATCAGGCCGTCGAGCACCTGCCTGCGGGCGCTTTCCTCGGGCTGGAGCAGGCCGACCAGCAGCACCGCCCGCTCGCCGCGCGTGAGCAGGATCACCCGGAGGTACGCCGGCCGGTTGACCACATCCTGATACTCGGCGCGCAGCGCCCGGGTGTGACCCTGGGCGAGTTCCCTGTCCTCCACGACGCTGACCCGGTCGCCCTTGAGCAGCAGGCGTGAGTAGAGCTCGGCGGCCTCCACCGTGTCCTGCCGGGCGTCGTCGAGGGCCACCGGCCTGGCCATCACCAGGGAGCCGACCTCGTCCCTGGCGACCGAGGTGAACCCCGTCACCGGCGGCACCGCGTCCTGGCGCCATCCGGCGGGCAGCGGGATCGACACCCCGGCCAGCGAGTCGTGCAGCAGCCGCCCGGTCTCGGGCCGGGGCTCGGCGAGCCGCTGGACCATCACGACCACGGCGGTGACCAGGGCGGAAGCGGCCAGCAGGGCGAGCAACACGGCCAGGCGGCGGCGCCAGACCCGCCCCCTGGCCCGTCTCGGCAGGCCGGGGTCGGCGGGCGCTCCGTAGAGGCGGGCGGAGGGCGGCAGCGACTTCCAGGACGGGCGCGCGTCGTCGCGCTCGATGCCGAGGGCGGCCGTCCGCCTGATCTGAGGGTTCCATGCCTCGTCGTCATCGTCCGGGAGGCGGCTCAGCCAGTCGGCGTCGGGCTCCTCTTCGTCCCACACCGGGTTGGGCGCCTTCGGAGGACGGCGACGCCTGGGGCCGGGACCCACGGGCCAGACGCGGCGATCATCCTCCATGACACCTCCCTGTCCCGCTGTCCTATCACTCCTTCGGGCTGCGATCAGGGAATCCGTGATCGTTGTGACAGGAGGTACGGAATCACGCTCGACGTACGAGGACTCGGCGTACGAGCGACTCGGAGGCACGGGACGCAGCGGGGACCCTGCGGGGGCGGGACTCAGCGGGCGCGGGACGCGAGGAGCGTGGCCGCCAGGGCCACCGCGGCCATGAGGCAGCAGATCACGACGAACCCGACGGCGATCTCCGCCGAGGTGTGACCGATCACGTTGATCAGCGCGCCGCCGATGCCGAGCGCCAGCGCCGACCCGAGCATGTCGGTCACGGACAGCGCCGCGCTGTTGGCCCCCTGCTCGTTGACCGGCGACTGCTTGAGCGCGGTGACGCTGACCGTGGCCATGCCCAGGCCCATCCCCAGGCCCGCCACGATCCAGGCGGGCACCGCGACCCACCCCGTGACCCCGGGCACCACGGACAGGATCGTCAGCAGCACGCCGGCCACGACGCAGGCCGCGCCCAGTCGCATCCGTTTGTACGGCTCCACCTCGCGCCTGCTCTGCAGGTAGGACCCGGTCGACCAGCCGAGGGCGCCGGTGGTGAGGGCGATGCCGGCGGCCGTGGGGCCGAACCCCTTGACCGACTGCAGGGCCAGCGGGATGAACGAGTTGACGCCGAAGAAGGCCGCCGAGAACAGGCCGCGCATCATGATCGTGGTGGGCAGGCCCCGGCCGAACCGGAGCGCGCCCGGCGGAAGCAGCCTGATCAGCCCGTACACGAGGAAGGCCGCGGCCACGATCACCATGATGGCGCTCTTCAGGGGTGAGGAGCGCAACTCGTCGACGCCGTAGAGCAGCACGCCCGCTCCCCCGGCGGCCGAGGTGGCGGCCAGCGTCATCAGCAGCGGCCGGGAACGCGGGCCCGACGAGCGGGTCCGGTCCTCCTCGTCCGGCCGCTTCCCGAGCGACGGGAGCAGCATCACCAGAGCGGGCACCACGAGCGGGACGATGCCGTAGAACACCCAGCGCCAGCCCCACTCGTCGGCGACGAACCCGGCGACGGCCGGGCCGACCATCGCGGGCACCACCCACGCGGCCGACGTCGCCGCGAAGACCTTGGGCCGGACGTCCGGCGGGTAGACCCGGGCGATCATGACGTAGATCGCCACGATCGTGCATCCGGCCCCCAGCCCCTGGACGGCCCGCGCCACCAGGAACATCTCCCTGCCGGTGGCCGCGCCGGCCAGCGCCATGCCGGCCACGAAGAGCGCCATCCCGATCAGGAACGGCATCGCGTAGCCGTGGCGGTCGGCCCAGAGACCGGACACCACGTTGGCGAACAGGCTGGCGATGAGGAAGGCGGAGAAGCTCACGCCGTACAGGTTGAGCGCGTCGAGCTGCTCGGAGATCTCCGGCATGACGACGCCGACGGACATGCCTTCGAAGGCGACCAGCGTCATGACGAGCAGGATGCCGAGTGTCGCCGTGCGGTACGCGGGGCCGAAGATGCCAGAGGGTTTGTATGGAGTGTCGACTGGCTTCGCTGCTGTCACGCCGACATCCTAGACGCGGTCCCCGCTCACACCGCCGCGCGTGCCGCCTGGTCGCGGTAGACCGCCCACATCTGGCGCATCCGGACCGCCTGGCCCCGGGTGAACTCCCGCATGCACCGGTCGTGGGCGTAGTCCATGAAGTTGTGGATCGGGTCGGTGCCGCCGCCCTCGCAGGTGTCCTTGAACTGCGGGCAGCCCTTGGTGGGACCCGCCTGCGACGCCGTGTCGTCGACCCCGTCGCCCGGTTCGACGCAGCCGTTCTCGAAGGTGTGGAACAGGCCCAGCCAGTGGCCGATCTCGTGGACTCCGGTGTAGCCGAGGCTGTAGTCGGTCAGCGGGCCGCCGGGCATCGTGCGCCAGTCGATGACCACGCCGTCGCTGACGGGGCTGCTCGGGTACCAGTAGGGGTAGGTGGAGAAGCCGAGCACCCGGTAGTCGAGCTGGACGATGTAGAGGTTGAGGGTCTCGGGCCCGCCCCTGCGCAGGGCCGTTTTCATCTGCGTCTCGTTGGTCACCGGATCGGTGAACCAGGCGGCGTTCTCGGTGACGTCGGTGCCGTCCAGCCGGAAGGCGACGCCGGTGGCGGCTCCGCCCAGGCGCCCGGAGTAGGCGGCGGCGAGGGCCTGGAGCTGCGCCTTGATGGAGCGGTCGGGGACCCGGGTGACGCCGTCGGTGAGGATGTGCACCCAGAGCGGCACCGTCACCGTGGCCGGCGGCGGCGCCCCGCCGAGCCGCGCGTCGATGTCGGTGAGCACCGCGGCCACGTCGCTGGACTGTGGCGCCCCCGGCTCAGGCCCGCGCGGATCGTCACGATGCCGGTGGGCCGTGCCCGGTGTCACGCAGCCGGACGCGGCGAACGCCGGTGAGTCCGCGCGGAGCGGCGGCGTGAGCGTGGCCGTGAACAGGCATGCCAGATAGACAGCGGTCGCGCGCCTGGTCATACGATCCCCCGTAACGATATGAGCAGGTCTGATTACTGACCGTAGTCATATCTGGGATGATCGCCAGGCACCAACACTCACTGCTTCTGGTCGTCGCCCTCGCCGCCGCCCGGAGGGAGGCCCTCGTAGATCTCCTTGCATTCGGGGCAGACCGGGTATTTCTTCGGGTCGCGGCTGGGCACCCAGATCTTGCCGCACAGGGCGCGGATGGGTGTGCCGGTCACCATGCTCTCGGTGATCTTGTGCTTGTCGGCGTAGTGGGAGAACCGCTCGTGATCGCCGTCACCGTGTGACGTCTGCGGCGTGGTCTCCTGCTGAGGGAGGATCTTCGTGCTCACCTCACCGATTTTATGCCCGCCGGCGACCGCTCCCGCTGGCGCGCCCTCCCCCGAACAGGGGTACGGCTCCCGCCACCAGGGCGAGAGCCGTACGGGAAGGCGGGTCAGCCGAGGTGGACCGGCTGGCCCTCCGTCTTGCGGCCGGACTTGACGAACAGGGCCAGACCGGCGGTCAGCAGCGCGACCGCCGTGCTCACCAGGAACGCCAGGTGCATGCCGTCCATGAAGGCGTTGTTGACCGCCGGGCCGACCAGCTGCACGAGCTGTTCGGGCGTGCCCTCGGGGAGCCCGCCGAAGGCGGCGGCCTTCTCCAGCAGCGTCATCTGGTCCGGCGGGATCGCCTGGGCCGCCGGGCCGAGGTAGCCGGGCAGCTTGGTGGAGATCTCGGCCGCCATCACGGCGCCCAGGATCGCGGTGCCGAGGGCGCCGCCGACCTGCATGGCCGACTGCTGCACGCCACCCGCGACGCCGCTGAGCTCGATCGGGGCGTTGCCCACGATGATCTCGGTGGCGCCGACGAAGACCGGCGACAGGCCGAACGCCAGCAGCACGAACGGGATGGAGGTCTCCACGAAGGTCGCGTCGATGCTGAGCTGCGACATGAGGAACATCGAGACAGCCGTGATCAGCAGGCCCGCGGTCATCGTGATCTTCGGGCCGAGCCGGCCGAGCAGGATGCCGGCCAGCGGCGAGGCGACGATCATGCCCGCGCTCATCGGCAGCATGCGCAGGCCGGCGTCGAGCGGGCTCAGCCCGTGGACGCCCTGGAAGAAGAAGCCGAGGAAGAACATCGCGCCGAACATGGCGAACGTCACCATCGTCATCAGCACGACGCCGATCGAGATGGACGCGTTCTTGAACAGCGAGAGCGGCACCAGCGGCTGCTTGGCCCGGCTCTGCCAGAAGATGAACAGCCCGATGAGCACCGCGAACGCGGCCAGGAAGCCGATCGTGGTGCTGTCGCCCCAGCCCCACTCCGGCGCCTTGATGATCGACCAGACCAGCGCGAACATCGCGCCGGACAGCAGGACCACGCCCGCCCAGTCGATGCGCGCCAGCGTCTGCACACGGGGCTCCTTGATCAGGAGGAAGCCCATGACCAGGGCGATGATGCCCACCGGCGCGTTGATGAAGAAGACGGACTCCCAGCTCACCTTCTCGACCAGCACGCCGCCGACGATCGGGCCGGCCGCGCTGGACAGGCCGATGATGGCCCCCCACGCGCCCATGGCCTGGTTGAGCTTCTCGCCGGGGAACGCGCCGCGCAGCAACGCCAGGGCGGCGGGCTGGAGCAGCGCGCCGAACAGGCCCTGGAGCACCCGCAGGCCGATCAGCGCGCCCACCGGCGTGACGCCGGGGACGATCTCGGCCAGCTCGGCGCTGAAACCGATGCCGACCGAGGTGAGCGCGAAGCCGGCCACGCCGATCAGGAAGACGCGCTTGTGGCCGAACAGGTCACCCAGCTTGCCCGCCGTGATCAGGAACACCGCCAGGGCCAGCAGATAGCCGCTGGTGACCCACTGGAGGTCGGCCAAGGAGGCGCCCAGATCCTTCTGGATGACCGGATTGGCGATGCCGACCACGGTGCCGTCGAGCATCACCATGATGACGCCGAGGCTGACCGCGAGCAGCACCAGCCATGGGTTGCCGCCGGTCCCCGTTCTACCGGGGCCCGGCGACGACGGCGCGTCAACCGTCGCGTGAGCCATGAAATATCCCCCTCAACACACACGCCCCACAGTGGGGCAAAAGTCACGTAACCGCCGGGTAATCTATGTCAGTCGGTGACATATTACAACTCGATTTTATTCGTCGTTTCATGACTTATGGCACACTGTGACAGACAGATTTCGAGGGAGTGACGACCATGGGGCTCCGGGAGCGCAAGAAGGCCAGGACGCGTCTGGCGATCCTCGACGCGGCGCTCGACCTGTTCCTCGAACAAGGGTACGACTCGACCACGGTCGACCAGATAGCGGGGTCCGTCGAGATCTCCCCCCGCACGTTCTTCCGTTACTTCACCGGCAAGGACCACCTGGTGCTCGGATTCCACGACCAGGGCGTGGAGATCATGATGGACACCCTGCGCGGCCGTCCCACGGACGAGCCTCCCTTCACGTCGCTGTCACACGCACTGCGCGCGGTGACTAGTGACATGGAGGACTCAACACCCGAAGACGCCGCCCGATTCCTGAAGTTGCGCCGGATCTTCGACGACAATCCCCGCCTCGTGGGGCTCTCGGTGGCCAAGGTCGCGGAGACCGAACACGCCCTGGTCCGCGAGATCGCCGCCCGCAGGGGCGTCGATCCCGACTCGGACCGGCTCTCCCACCTCATCGTGGCGTTCGCCATGTCGACCATGCGCGTCGGCTTCGAGTGCCCCCTGCACGACGTCGCCGACCTGAACGAGATCGTCCGGCGGATGCGGGAGACCATCGAGCTCGCCGAGGGCCTCATGCGTCCGGACTTGAACCCCGCGGACTGGAACCCCACGGACCCGAACACCCCTGACTCGAACACCGCGGAAAGGGACACCGCGGAAAGGGACACGGTGGATCGGGACGGCTCACACAGGGACGCCTAGTTGAGCGTCGGGTCGTCGGGACAGGTCGCCACGAAGGCCAGCTCTCCGGCCTGCCGCCGCAGCACGTGGCGCCACAGCGAGCCGGGATCGGTGTGGAAGGTGTCACCCACCTCGGAGTCGACGACGTACCACGCGCCTTCGGCGATCTCGCTCTGCAACTGCCCGGAGGTCCAGCCGGCATAGCCGGCGAAGATGCGCATCTGCGCGATCTCCCCCTGCAGGATCTCGGGCGGCGCGTCGAGATCGACCGTGCCGAGCCGCGAGACGGCGGGCGTGCCCGCGTGCAGCCGGCGCCAGCCGAGCGGCTCCGCCCCGCTCGGCACCGCCGCCAGCGCCAGCGCGCTGTCGGTCTGCACCGGGCCGCCCTCGAACAGCACCGGAGGGCCGGTCACCAGCGGATCCCACACCGGCAGCACCTGGGTCACCGAGATCTCGCTCGGCCGGTTGAGCACCACCCCGAGGGTTCCGCCGTCGAGGTCGTGTTCGAGGATCAGTACGACGCTACGCCGGAAGTTGGGGTCGTCGAGAAGCGGCGTGGCCACCAACAACCCGCCAACGTAGATCGCTTCCGCCATACATCCATCATGAAGGGTCAACCGCCGGTCCCGCTCCCCCACTCGACACGCGTTACGCTATGCAGTCAAATGGGCACTATACGGAGCAAAGCCCTGCATCGTCGTGGAGCCCGTTCATGCGCACCGCAACCCGTCTCAGCCTGGCCGTCCTGATCGTGGCCGTCCTTCCTCTGGCCGCGATGCTCCTCCTGCCCACCAAGGCGGGGGCGTGGCCGGACTCCGACGACCCCCTCACGATGTCGGTCGACCGGATCAGCTGCCGCAGCGGACAGGTCTCGGTCGCGCTGCGCAACCGCACCCGGCACCCGGCCAGGTTCGACCTGCGGGCCGGCTCGTCGACCGTGATCAGCGGGACCGTCGACGGCCACGACACCGTCCGGCAGGACATCACCGTCGACCAAGGCGACACCGTGCGGATCAGGGCGTACTCGGTGGAGGGCTCGCGCGACCTGATCGGCTCGGCCCGCGCGAAGAACGACTGTCCGCAGGGGTGGCGCCGCCAGTCACTGCCCCACACCGGCCCGCCGCTCGCCCTCATCGCCAAGCTCGCGACCGCGGTGGCTCTGCTGCTCACCGGCGGGATCCTGTGGTGGTACGGCTCCATCTGGCCCGGCTCGTGCCCGTCCGGCAGCGCGGATCACCGGGCGAGGATCATGCCTCGGTGAAGCCGCGGGCACGGCCACCGGCCGACTCGCGGACGGCCGCGGCGACCGCGGTGGCCACGTCGGGGTGGAAGACGCTCGGGATGATGTAGTTGGGGCCGAGCTCCTCGGCCGTCACCACGGCGGCCAGGGCCCCGGCGGCGGCCAGCAGCATCTCCGAGGTGACCTCCGTGGCCTGCGCGTCGAGGAGGCCGCGGAAGACCCCGGGGAACGCCAGCACGTTGTTGATCTGGTTGGGGTAGTCGGAGCGCCCCGTGGCCACGACGGCGGCGTGCTCACGGGCGTCGTCGGGAGACACCTCGGGCTCCGGGTTGGCCAGCGCGAACACCACCGCGTCGGGGGCCATCGTGGCGATGTCGTCGCCGGTCAGGATGCCCGGCGCCGAGACGCCCACGAACACGTCGGCGTCCTTGACCGCACCGCGCAGGTCACCGGCGTAGCCCTCGGAGTTGGTGTGGTCGGCGATCCACCGCAGCGAGTCGTCGAGGTCGTCGCGGCCCTTGTGGACGGCGCCGAGATAGTCGCAGACGATCACGTCGCGCGCGCCGGCCGCGAGCAGCAGCCGCAGCACCGCCGTGCCCGCCGCGCCCGCTCCCGCCATGGTGATGCGGACGTCGGCCAGCGACTTGTCGACCACCCGCAGCGCGTTGGTGAGCGCGGCGACCACGCAGATGGCGGTGCCGTGCTGGTCGTCGTGGAAGACCGGGATGTCGAGCAGCTCGCGCAGCCGCCGTTCGACCTCGAAGCAGCGGGGCGCGGAGATGTCCTCCAGGTTGATGCCGCCGAAGCCGGGCGCGATGAGCTGGACCGTGCGGACGATCTCGTCGACGTCCTGCGAGTCGAGGCAGATGGGCCAGGCGTCGATGCCCGCGAAGCGTTTGAACAGCGCCGCCTTGCCTTCCATCACCGGCAGCGCCGCCTCGGGACCGATGTTGCCGAGGCCCAGCACCGCCGAGCCGTCGGTGACGACGGCGACCGTGTTGCGCTTGATGGTCAGCCGCCGGGCGTCCTCCTTGTTGCGGGCGATCGCCATCGACACCCGCGCCACGCCCGGCGTGTAGGCCATCGAGAGCTCGTCGCGGTTGCGCAGCGGCACCTTCGACACCATCTCGATCTTGCCGCCGAGGTGCATGAGGAAGGTGCGGTCGGAGACCTTGTGGATGACGACGCCGTCGACGCCCTCCAGCTGGTCGACGATCGCCTGAGCGTGGTCGGTGTCCCGGGCCGCGCAGGTGACGTCGATGCGCAGCCGCTCGTGACCCGCGTTGGTGACGTCGAGGGCGGTCACCACGCCGCCTGCCGACTCTACGGCGTGGGTGAGCTGGCTGACGGCCTTGCCGCCTGCCGACACCTCCAGCCGCACGGTGATGGAGTACGACACACTCGGGACGGTCGCCACGTCAATCGCTCCTTCGGGCCTGACCAAGAAGTCCTCCTATCGTAGGGGGGAATCCGGTCAGCCCAGCGCCTCCGCCGCCGTCGTGATGAGCTCGACGCACGTGGGGACGGGAATGCAGGTGCTGTCGATGACCAGGTGATAGAGGCACGAGTCGGTCGGGTCGGCCCGGTAGAAGTGGCGCATGTAGGCCGCGCGGGCGCGGTCGTTGTCCTCGATGAGCCGGCGGGCCTCACGCTCGCCGAGGTCTCCCAGGGTGGCCGTCTGCAGCACCCGGCGCTTCAGCGGTGCGTCGAGTCTCACATGCAGCGCGCCGGGATGGCCGGCCAGCACGATGGCCCCGGCCCGGCCCAGGAAGACACCGCCCCGCACGCGGGCGGTCTCGCGGAGGACGCGCTCGGTGCGGTGGACGAAGTCCTCGGGCGCGTGCGGCAACACGCCCGGAACGTACATGTCGATGCCGCCGAAGGTGACCGTCGGCAGCCGCACCGCACCGGACAACAGCCTGCCGAGGCCATGCTCGGCCCGGTCGTCATGGGCCAGCGCCTCCTCCAGCGAGCAGCCGAGCTCCTCGGCCACCGCGCTCGGGATGGCCCGGTCAACAAAGGGCACACCGAGCCGCTCGGCGACCGCGGGGCCGATGAGGCTGCCCGCCGTGCCGTAGGTCGCGGAGATCGTGACGACCCGCATGCTCCCAGGTTAGAACAGCGCGCTCGACAAAGCTCTACGTGCTCTGGCCAAGGACGGGTCTTCGGCGGGAAGCGCGTCGAACAGGCCGAGCAGATGGCGCCTGGCCTTGTCACGCTCGTCGCCCGAGGTGCGCTTGACCACGGCCACGATCCGGTCGAACGCCTCGTCGACGGCCCCGGACAGCATCTCGAGGTCGGCCGCGAGCAGCTGGGCGTCGAGGTCGGCCGGGTCGGCGAGGCGCCTCTGCACGTCGTCAGGGTCGGCGTCGGCGGTGCGCTTGATCAGGCCGACGCCCGCGAGGCCCATCTTGGCGTCCTCGTTGCCCGGCGCCCGGACCAGCAGCCGCTCGTAGGCGGCCTGGGCCGCGTCGAGGTCGCCCTGGTCGATCGCCTGCTCGGCGGCCACCAGGTCGGGATCGGCCGGAGGAGCCTCGGGCGGCGCCTCCTCGCCGGCCTGCGGAGCAGGCCTGGCGTCGGGGTTGGCCTGGTAGAACTGCTCGACCGCGGCCATCAGCTCGTCGAGCCAGCGGCGCACCTCCTGCTCGGGGAGCACCTGCTGGAAGCCGGTGACGGCCTGCCCCTGGAAGATCGCCAGGACGGTCGGCACCGCCTGCACGCGCAGGGCCTGCGCGATCTGCGGGCTGGCGTCGACGTTGACCTTCGCGAGGACGGCCCTGCCGCCGGTCTCGCCGAGCACCTTCTCGAGCACGGGGCTGAGCTGGGCACTGCCCGGCGCCCGCGGCGACCACAGGTCGAGCACGACGGGCACGGTCATCGACCGGTCGATGACATCGGTCGTGAAGGTCTCCTCGGTCACGTCGACGACCGAGGCCGAGGAGGCCGCCTGCGGCCCTCCGCTCTCACGCCGGGCCTGCGCCTCCAGTGCCTGCTTACGGGCGCCCAGATCGATCGCTCCGTAGAGCGATCCGGGCCTAGAGAAGTCCGCCATGCTCCTCATCTTGCCGCATCGTGAAGTCGCCCGCCGCCACCCGTAGTGTGCGCAACTGGTCGAACATCCGCCGCAGCTCGTCCTCGTCGTACATGGTGAGCCCGAAATCGGCGGCCATCAGGTCGTCCGTCGCCTGCCGTACGGCGTCGCGACCGGCGTCGGTGATCTCGGCGAGCACGCCGCGTCCGTCGCGCGGATTGGGCAGCCGGCGCACCAGCCCCGAGCGTTCGAGCCGGTCGACCGTGTTGGTGACGCTCGTCGGATGCACCATGAGCCGCTCCCCGATCTTCGACAGCGGGAGCGCTCCGGTTCTGCTGAAGGTCAACAACACGAGAGCCTCGTACCTGGCGAAGGTCAAGTCGTACGGCTTCAGGAGCGAGTCAAGTTGCGACAGCAGGATCTGATGCGCTCTCATGATCGAGGTGACGGCGGCCATCGCGGAAGCGGGTCCGAAGCGGGCACGCCAGGTCTGAGCAGCGCGGTCGATGGGATCGAACGGCAGGTTGAGAGGCTTCGGCGTCGACACAGCGCTACCGTAGCGCGCTGCTCGTCCCGTTTGGACTGGTTACTCTATGCGATCGGATTCGCCGCTTGACCAAGAATGCGGACGTGAAACATCACGCTCAGTTATGGTTCTCGCATCGAAAGGTGACGCGGAAGCCAAGTTCACCGGCGGTGGGGACCTGCCCGGACTGATCGTTTCCGCTTTACCAACAGGGCACGGGGGTGCTTGATGAACGTCAACGGGGTAACGCGTGCCTGAACACGTGAGTGTCTCTCGCGAGGAACTGAAGCAGAGCGCGGCCGTCACGGTCGCCGTGCTCCTGGCTCTCGGCCTGGTCGCGGCGTGGAGTGTCCTGATACCGGGCGTCGACGCCTGGGAGAACATCGTGGCCGCGGTGATCGGATCGCTCCGGCTGACCGGGCCCGTGGCGGCCGCCTTCGCCGCATGGGTGGCCCTGCGCAAGCGCAGGGCGCTGGGAGACCGCTGCCTGACGGCGTGGCGCGCGCTCAAGGCGCCGCTGGCCATCGTGCTGGTGGTGCTCGGCTCGTTCGCCGCGACGGTGCTGGTGCTGGCCGTCAAGACCGTGCTCACCGACCAGTCGGGCCGGCTCAGCCTGTCGGGGCTGGGCGTCGGCATGGCGGGGCTGGCGCTCTACTCGGTGATCGGGTGGGTCGCCGGCTGGCTGGCGCCCCGGGCCGTCACGCCGCCGCTCGCCGGGCTGGGCTGCTACGCCCTGTTCACCTGGTTCGCCGATGGACGCGGCTGGGCCGACCGGCTGGCTCCGGGCACGGGTGAGCCGTACGACCTTTTCCAGGGGCTGAGCGGCGCCGCGTTCCTCAACCAGACGATCTGGCTGCTCGGCGTCACGGCGGCGCTGCTGCTCGGCTGGACGGCGCTGGTGACCAGGCGGCCACTGGTGCTGGCCTGCGCGCTGCTGGCCGTGCTGGCGGCGGGCACGGGTGTGGCGCGGCTGCTGGGCGAGCCCAAGCCGGCGGCCGCGCAGGAGATCGCCTACAGCTGCCAGGACTGGCCGATCACGGTCTGCCTGCACCCGGGGATGCGCAGCGGCCTCACCGAGCTGGGCGCCACCTTCACCAAGATCGCCTCCCGGCTGGCGGGCACCCCCGCCGCGTTCACCCGGGTGGAGCAGCGGCCCCTGGAGGAGAGCCTCAGGCCGTCCGCCGGTCTGGCGCCGATCCACGTGCCCGACCTGTCTGCCGGCTTCGCCGACCAGGCGTCCTACGAGTACGTCGAGTCGCTGGCCACCCGCTGCCCCGGCACCCCGGCCGACGGCTACCGCGAGATCGTGATGGCCTGGCTGCGCGGCGAGCCGCTGCCGGGCGGTCCGCTGGCCGAGCACCAGTACGCCGCCGCCTGGTTCTCGGGGCTGAGCGAGCACCAGAGGCGCGAGTGGCTGCGCATGTTCTACAGCGACTTCCAGTCATGCAAGCTGTCGAGCACCCACTTCGGCGGCGGCCCGGCCCAGACGCCCACGCCCGCGTCAGCGGTCGGCTCCTCACCGGTCTATCCCGTCTATCCCGCCCCCAGCGCCAATCCCTCGCCGGCCTGGGGCCCACAGATGTCACCAAATGGCTGGCAATGATGATCCATGCTCGGGTAGTCAACACCGCATGAAGACATTCCAGACGGAGCCGGCGGCGGAGACTCCCCGACGGCGCCGTGCGTGGCGATATCTGGCCGGGTTCCTCGTCGTGGCGATCCTGCTGGTGGTGGGCGGACGCCTGGCCTGGAGCTGGCTCGATCCCTTCGGTGAGGAGACGGTCGACCGGAGCCAGCCGGTGCTCCTGCAGTCGATCAAGGACCTGAGCCGGTTCGAGGCGGCCACCGGCAACTTCCAGGTCGTGGTGGACCTGGAGAAGGACGCCACCTTCCTGCCCGACGCGGTCAAGGGCACCCGCACCCTCTTCGTGGGCGCGGGCGGCGTGGACGCCTATGTCGACTTCTCGACGCTGGCGGCCGGCGCGGTGACGGTCAACGCCGAGCGCACCGAGGCCACGGTCCGGCTCCCCCGCGCGCAGCTCGAGAAGCCCAACCTGGACAACCGGCGCTCCTACGTCTTCGCGCAGCAGCGCGGGCTGCTCGACCGGGTGGAGGGCTTCCTGTCGTCCTCCCCCGGTGACCAGCGGGAGCTGTACGTGCTGGCGGAGAAGAAGATCGCCGAGGCGGCCGCCGCCAGCGACCTGCGGGCGAGGGCCGACGCCAACACCAAGGCCATGCTCGAAGGGCTGCTCAAGTCGCTCGGGTTCGACAAGGTGACGGTGAAGTTCACCGACGAGCCCTGACGCCCGAGGTCCCCCGAGGTCCCCGGGTCCCGGAGGTGCCCGGGGTGCCGGGCGTCGGCTCAGGCCGGGACGGAGATGATCAGGGCGTCTCCCTGGCCGCCGCCGCCGCACAGGGCGGCCGCGCCCAGGCCGCCGCCCCTGCGCTTCAGCTCGTACGCCAGCGTGAGGACGATCCGCGCGCCGGAGGCGCCGATCGGGTGGCCGAGCGCGATGCCGCCGCCGTTGACGTTCACCTTGTCGAGCGGCAGGCCGAGCTCCTTGGCCGACTGGACCACCACGCTGGCGAACGCCTCGTTGATCTCGACCAGGTCGAGGTCGCCGGCCGCGAGCCCCTGCTTGCCCAGGGCGTGCTTGATGGCGTTGGCCGGCTGCGACTGCAGCGAGGCGTCGGGGCCGGCGACGTTGCCGTGCCTGCCGATCTCCGCCAGCCAGGACAGGCCCAGTTCCTCAGCCTTGGCCTTGGACATGACGACGACCGCGCAGGCGCCGTCGGAGATCTGCGAGGCGGACCCGGCCGTGATGGTGCCGTCGGCCGCGAACGCGGGCCGCAGCCTGGCGAGGGTCTCCACGGTGGTGTCGCCCCGCACGCCCTCGTCCTCCTTGACGACCAGCGGCTCGCCGCGCCGCTGCGGGATCTCCACCGGCACGATCTCGTCCTCGAAGGCGCCGTTCTTGATGGCCGCCGCGGCCAGCTGGTGGGAGCGGGCCGACACGGCGTCCTGCTCCTCGCGGCCGATGCCGAGGCGGGCGTTGTGGCTCTCGGTCGACTCGCCCATCGCGCACTGGTCGAAGGCGCAGAACAGGCCATCGTGGGCCATCGAGTCGACCACGTCGCTGCCGCCGTACTTGACGCCCTTGCGCAGGCCGGGCAGCAGGTGCGGCGCGTTGGTCATCGACTCCATGCCGCCGGCCACCACGATGTCGAACTCGCCGGCGCGGATGAGCTGGTCGGCCAGGGCGATGGCGTCGAGACCGGACAGGCACACCTTGTTGATGGTGATCGAGGGGACCGTCATCGGGATGCCGGCCTTGACCGCCGCCTGGCGCGAGGGGATCTGGCCCGCCCCCGCCTGCAGCACCTGGCCCATGATCACGTACTCGACGGCCTCGGGCGCGACCCCGGCACGGTCCAGGGCCGCCTTGATGGCGATGCCGCCCAGGTCGACGGCCTGCAGCCCGGACAGGGCGCCGAGCAGTTTGCCGATCGGGGTGCGTGCCCCTGCGACGATGACGGAACCAGACATGGCGGCCTCCTGTGCCCACGAGGGATTCTTTGACACCATACCTACGTGTAAAAGGACGTTAGCAGTGGAGGTAGGCCACCCATGTTCATGCGTATCGACCACATCGGAATCGCCTGTCACGACCTGGAGGAGAAGATCGAACTGTTCTCTGGAACGTTCGATCTGACCGTGGTGGCCCGCGAGGTGAACGAGGAGCAGGGCGTCAAGGAGGCCATGCTGCACATCGCCGACGGCGAGGGCGGCGGCTCCTACATCCAGTTGCTCGAACCCCTGTCGGAGGACTCCCCGGTGGGCAAGTTCCTCGCCAAGCGGGGCGAGGGCGTGCACCACGTGGCCTTCGGAGTGCCCGACGTCGCCGCGGCGATGGATCAGATCGGGGCAAAGGGCGTGAGGCTCCTCGACGAGCGCCCGCGACACGGGTCGATGGGGTCGGAGATCGCGTTTCTGCACCCCAAGGACGTGGGAGGAATGCTTACGGAGCTGGTCCAGGCGGCCCGGCCCGCACAAACCTAAAAATCGTTCATATGTAACTAGTCACGCAGAAAGTTGGACGGGGCCTCGGAGTCGGCATCAGCGGAGTACGCTGGCTTTCCACCGGACAAGGGGCCTGCCGCGAGGCACAGGCTCCTGGCTCGGATGCCCCGAACCCCCCGTCCGGCCCGTGTAGCCGTCTCGACAACCCAGGATCGAGCCTCCATGCAGTCCGACATCGACGCCCAACTCAACAACTTCTTCGAGGACGCCCCCGCACGCGAGTTCGACGTGGTGCTCCGTGGTTATGACCGCCACCAGGTCCATGATCATTTGAAGCAGCTCGACGGCGAGCTACGAACGGCTCGCGAGCAGGTCACCGGCCTGCAGCGCGACCTGTCCGACTCGCAGCGCCAGCTCCAGGAGCAGGAGCGCCCCACCTACTCCGGTCTGGGCGCCCGCATCGAGCAACTGCTGCGGCTCGCCGAGGAGCAGGCCACCGAGCTCGTCCAGGCCGCCAGGTCAGAGGCCAACGAGATCAAGGCCGCGGCCAAGGTCGAGGCGGCGGACCTGCGGGCGGCGGCCGAGGCCGAGGCGGCCGACAAGCGGGCGCAGGCCACGCGCGAGAGCGACGAGATGCGCACCAGCGCCGAGCGTGACGCCGAGGAGATCCGCTCCACGGCGCGCCGCGAGGCCGACGAGCTGACCAACACCACCGAGCGCGAGGTGGCCAAGCTCCGCGCCACCGCCGACCACGAGGTGGCCGAGAAGCGGGCCGACGCCGAGCGCGAGATCGCCAAGCTGCGCACGACGACCGAGCGCGAGGTCGCCCAGCTACGGGCCTCGACCAAGCGCGAGCGCGACGAGGTGCTGACCACCGCCAAGCGCCAGGCCGACGAGATGCGGGCGCAGGCTCAGCGGGTGCTGGAGGAGTCCGAGGCCAAGCGGGCGCAGGACGAGGCCGAGTTCGAGATCCAGCTGGCGTCCCGGCGCGAGGAGGCGGAGCGCCAGGAGGCCGATCGCCACGCCAGCGCGCAGGCCGCGACCCAGAAGCTGGTCGCCGAGGCCGAGCAGCGCGCCGCGACCGCCGAGTCGCGGGCCACGAAGGCCACCCAGCAGGCCGACCAGACCCGCCGCGAGGCCGATCTGCACGCCAAGCAGCTGGTCGCCAACGCACGCAAGAACTCCGAGCAGATCGTGGCCGAGGCCAAGTCGAGCGCCGAGACCATAGTGACCGAGGCGAAGAACGACGCGGAGCGCACCCGCTCCTCGATGCAGCGCCAGGTCGACGAGCTCACCCGCCAGCGCGACAGCATCACCAGCCACCTCGCGCAGCTGCGCCAGCTGCTCGGTGGCGCCGCGCTGCCGGGCATGGAGCCCGAGCCCGCCGTGGCCGCGGCCCCGCCGAAGCCGGCGATCGCCGCACCCGCCAACGACAAGCCGATCGCGCCGGCGCCCGCCGCCAAGCCTGAGACCAAGGCCGAGGACGACGCCGAATGGTGGCAGGAGTAGTCAGGAGGCCACTACACGGGGGCTGACAGACGGCTGAGGAGAGCCTGGTGACCTTGATGGTCGCTAGGCTCTCCTTCTGTTGCGGCGGCTCAGGGCGTTCTCGTCGGGGTTCCTGCCCCCACTTCGGCCCTTGCCTCCGGCTACCGTCGCGGCTCCGCCGCGGTTTCCACCCCCCGAGTCATCAGGAGTCCCCCGTGTCCGCAGAAGCCGACCCCGTGCCCGCTCAGGACCGGCCCCCGGTGCCGGAGCAGGCTCCGGCGCCGGGCGCCGCCTCTCCGGGTGACACCACCGATGCCGTTCCTCTGGGTGGCAGCGCCGACGCCGCGCCGTACGGACTGCCCGGCAAGCCGCTGGCACGCGGCCCGTTCCTGTTCGGGCTGGTCGGCGGGCTCGGGGTGCTGACCGCGATCGCGATCGCGCAGATGGTCGTCGCCTCGCTGCACGTGATCATCCTGGTCGTGGTGGCGATGTTCCTGGCCGTCGGGTTGAACCCGGCCGTGGAGGCGCTGCAGCGGCGCCGGCTGGGCAGGCGCGGCGCGATCTCGATCGTGTTCGCCGGGGTCATCCTGGCGTTCGTGCTGTTCGGGCTGGCCGTGGTGCCGCCGGTGAGCCAGCAGCTGGCTGAGTTCGTGGCCGCCGTGCCCGGCTACGTCACCGAGCTGAGCAACCATCCGACGCTCCGCCGGCTGGACGCCGAGTATCAGATCCTGCCGAAGGTGGCCGCGTTCGTCACCGGCACGCTGGGGCCGGCGCTGGCCTCGGGCGTCGTGGGCGCCGGGCTGGTGGTGCTCGACGGCGCCTTCACCACGGTGACGCTGCTGGTGCTCATGCTGTACTTCCTCGGCTCGCTGCACACGATCAAGGACTATCTGCTCAGGCTGGTCCCGGCCTCGCGGCGCGGGCGGACCGGCGCGATCGCCGAGGAGGTGCTCAACGGCATCGGCGGCTACGTCGCCGGCAGCGTGCTCATCTCGGTCATCGCGGGCGTGCTGGCCTGGATCTTCCTGTCGCTCATCGGGGTGAAGTACGCGCTGGCGCTGGCCCTGGTGGTCGCCCTGACGGACCTGATCCCGCTGGTGGGCGCGACCATCGGGGCCGTGCTCGTCACGGGCGTGGCGTTGCTGGAGTCGTGGCAGGTGGGCGTGGCCTGTGCGGTCTTCTTCCTGATCTACCAGCAGATCGAGAACTACCTGATCTACCCGCGGGTGATGAAGCGCTCGGTGGACGTGACACCGGCGGTGACGGTCATCGCCGCGCTCTTCGGCGGGGCTCTGCTCGGCATCGTGGGCGCTCTGGTCGCCATCCCGGTGGCGGCCGCCATCGCGCTGGTCATCCGGGAGATCGTGCTTCCTCGGCAAGCCCGGTGCTGAGAAACTCCGCCACCGCCGCGTTGAACGCCTCGGGCTGCTCGACCGCGCTCAGGTGACCGGCCTTCGGGATGATCTCCAGCCTGCCGTCGGACGCGGCCCGCGCCATCGCCTCGGCGTCGGCCGGTGTCGCCAGCTCGTCCTCCTCGCCCACGACGACCAGCAGCGGCACCTCCAGCGCGGCCAGCGTGTCGAAGGAGTCGGGGCGGCCCGCCATGGCCCGCTGCGCCCAGGCGACGGCGCCCGGCGGCGCCGACTGCACGAGGCCCTTGACCCGCCCGAACACCATCGCCCGGCGCTCCTTGGTGGTCGGCCCGATGAGCGCCGGCAGCACCTCGGCGAGCAGCACGTCGCTGCCGTCGGACAGAACGGCCCGCGCGATGCGCTCGCGGTTGTCGCGGGCGGGCTGCGGGTCGGGCCCGGCCTTGGTGTCGGCCAGGATCACGCCCAGCAGGCGCTCGGGGTGGCGGCGGCAGAACGCCATCGTGACGTAGCCGCCCATCGACAGCCCGCCGACCACGGCCCTGTCGATGCCCTCGGCGTCGAGCAGCCTGGCGACGTCGTCCGCCATCAGGTCGACGGACGGCTCGTCATCACCCAGCCGCGACCCTCCGAAGCCGCGCAGGTCAGGAGTGATCACCCGGCACGATCCGGCCAGCCCCTCTCGTTGCGCCAGCCACATGGCCGAGGAGAGCGGGAACGCGTGGAGCAGTACGACCGGGAGTCCGGTCCCGGCTGATCTCGTGTAAAGCTGCACGACCACACGGTAGCCCTGATCCTCGTGACAATCACTCCACGACGTATGCCGATATACCCCCATAGCGGCGACCGGTTTTCCGGAGAACGCCTCCCGTCCGAGGTCATTGGGCGGTGGCCGTCATCCCTCCGTCGACGAAGAGCACCTGCCCGGTCATGTACGCCGACGCGGGCGCGGCCAGGAAGACGGCCGGATGGGCCATCTCCTCGGCCGTGCCCCACCGGTGCATGGGCACCCCGGCGATGGTCGCCGCGCCGGCCGTCTCGTCCTCCCAGAGGTTGCGGTTGAGATCGGTGGCCGTCCAGCCGGGGCACAGCGCGTTGACCCGGACACCAGATCGCGCCCACTCCACGGCCAGCGATTTGGTCAGCGCGACCACGCCCGCCTTGGCCGCCGCGTAGGGGGCCAGGAACGGCGCGCCCAGCGCCGCCGCCGAAGCGACGTTGATCACGGACCCGGACCCCCTTTCGAGCAGGTGCGGGGCGACCGCGTGGCACACGGCCATGGCGGAGTCGAGGTTGAGCCGCATCAGCTTGTCCCACCCCGACAGGCGCAGGTCCTTGAACTCGACCAGGAAGTTGGACCCGCCGGCGTTGTTGACCACGATGTCGAGCCGGCCCAGCGCGTCGATCGCCCCGTGGACGGCGCCGGCGGCCTCGTCGCGGTCGGTGAGGTCCGCCGGGATCACCACGGCCTCCCGCCCGTGGGCCTCGACCTCCTTGGCCACCTCGGCCAGTGTCGCGGCCGAGCGCGACACGAGCGCCACATCGGCTCCCGCCTCGGCGTAGGCGAGCGCGATGGCCCGCCCGATCCCCCTCGACGCCCCGGTGACCAAGGCCTTCTTCCCGCTGAGATCGAACGCGCCCACGGTGCCTCCTCCAGCTAGAACCGAACGAGATTCTATGGACTTGTGCGCCCTCGACGCCATGCCCCGCACCGACGAACGGCGCGGGGCACACCGGCCCCGCGCCGCTACGGTCAGAAGCCTCTGGCGGTCAGAAGAAGATGTGGATGAGGTCGTCCAGTCCGCTCTGGTCGATCCAGCGGGTGACGCGCACTCCTACCTCGGCCTTGGCGCCCGTTCTCGTCATTGGAGGTTCCACCTCGCCCTGTCTCGACTCCATTCTCGGGCCCTGGCCCGTGCCGTTGGGACGCCCCGAGCCGCGCAGGAAATCAGGTGGCCGGCCCTCCGGGTACAACCGGCCGTCGCGGTAGATGGTGACGGACCTGGTCTGCTGGACCTGGCCGTTGATGCTGTAGACCTGTCCTTCCCTGACGGGTGCGCGACCGGCCTTGGGCGGGGACTCCCGCTGGGTCGCCCGCTGGCTGGTCGGCCGCTGGGCCGGCCGCTGCCGGGCGCCCCTGGCCGGAGCGCTGCTCGCGCGTCTGCTGCGAGACCTCTCGGCGGCCTTCCTCTGCCGCTTGCTGGCCTTCTGTATCTGGCGACGCGTCTTGGCCGCCCTGCGCTTGGCCGCCTCGGCTGCGGCCTTCCTGCGCTTGGCCTCCGCCGCCTTCTTCGCCTCCGCCGCCTTCTTCCGCCTGGCCAGCTCGGCTGCCTTCTTCTTGGCCTTCTCCAGCGCCTTCTTCTTGGCCGCCGCCGCGGCCCTTCTCTTGGCCAGCTCCGCGGCCTGCCTCCTGGCCAGCTCGGCGGCGCGCTTCCTGGCCAGCGCGATGGCGGCGCGCCTGGCCGCGGCCAGGGCGATCCTTCTGGCGATGGCCTGCGCCGCGATCCTGGCCGCGATGCCGACGACGAACCAGACGAGCTGCCCATCGGCGTCGCTCATCGTGACCGGGCTGTTGTTGGCGTAGGCGTAGCCGTTGAGCTGCTGCGGATCGTTCTCGGCGATCACGGGGTCGACGGACAGGAACCGCCCGTTCTTCGTGTCGTACTCGCGGGCGCCGAGGTGGACGAGCCCGGTCGACGGGTCCTGCCCGCCTCCGACGAACCCGCGCTGCCCGGGCCACCACGGTGGTGGCGCTCCTCGATCCTCGCCGAACGGCGTCGTCCGGCGCAGGGCCACCTCTCCGCTGGCGGCCTTGACCGCGGCCTGCGCGGTGCCCAGGTGGTCGGCGGCCAGGAAGTACACCTGGTTGTCCGACGTGCGCACCGCCACCGGCTGGCCGCCGATGGTGTAGTAGCGGGTGCCCTCGACGACGTTCTTGGCCAGGTCGAGGCGCAGCTCCATGTCGTCGATGTAGAGCGTGGCGTCCGTCGGTGTCCTGCGGAGCAGCCGGTCGCCGTCGGCGTCGTACAGGAAGGAGGTGACCTTGCCCGCCTCGGTCACCGACTGGAGGTTGCCCTCGGCGTCCCAGACCAGGGTCTGGTCGGTGCTGCCGACCTTGCGCCTGATGGTGTTGCCGGCCTCGTCGTAGGCGAAGGTGTCGGTGCCCGCCGACCGCACGGCGTGCGGCTGCTTGGCCCCGGCCGCGGGATAGGTGTAGGAGCGGACCGACTCCGCGTTGCCGCCGAACGCGTGCTTGGTCTCCTTCGTCCGGTTGCCGGTGGAGTCGTAGGCGTAGCTCGTCGCGTACGGCGCGACACCGCCGATCTTGTCCGACCGCGGCGTGCCGCTCGCGCAGTCGTCGGTGGCCGTCCACGCCGAGGTCAGGCGGCGCAGATGGTCATAGGTGAAGCACTGGGTGTCCCTGGACTGCCCGCCGGCCAGGTCCCTGATCTTGCTGATGTTGCCCACCGGGTCGTAGGTGTAGTTGAGATCCAGGTCGCTCGACGCGGCGCCGTCGCGGTCCAGCCTGCTCCGGGTCAGCCTGCGGGTGGTCTCGTCGTGGGTGTAGGTGAGCCAGGCCTTCTTGCCGCCGGTGCTCAGCTCGTGCTGGAGCGTCTCGCCCATCTTGGAGTAGCGGGTCGCCGTGACGTACGACGACAGGCCCGTCACCTTGGTCGGCTGGCTGAGCCCGTCATAGGAGTAGACGACCGACTCCGCCTCCAGCCCGCCCGCGGCCGGGAAGCTGATGGACTGGACCTGGTCGTCGGTGGTGTAGCGGGTGTTGAGCACGTACGAGCCGGCCAGCTTGCCCTCGCGCGCCGGCACGGTGACGGTCTGCCGCAGGGTGCGGTACTCGACGTCGATCGCGTTGATCTCCGCCTTGTACGCCTGGCCGTCCACGTAGCGGATGCTGGCGTTCTGGTGCCCCTTGGCCAGCGCGTCGTACTTCCATTCCGCCAGCAGCGGGCCGGTCGTGGAGCCCTCGCGCAGCTCCCGCTTGCGGCCCAGCTCGTCGTAGACGTAGGCCAGGGTCTTGCCCCTGGCGTCGGTGGTGGTGGCGATCTCGTCGGCGTCGTTGTAGGTGAAGGTCGTGACGCCCTTGTCCGGGTCCTCGGTCCTGATCTCCCGGCCGCGCAGGTCGTAGTGGTAGCGCCACACGTTGCCCGCGTGGTCGGTCACGCTGGCCAGCCGGCCCGCCGCGTCGTAGGCGTACTTGGTCGCCTCGTACTCGCCGGTCGGGGTGGCCCCCTTGTACTGGCGCAGCTCGACCAGCCGGTCCTCGGCGTCGCCGATGCTGGTGGTGGCCGTGCCTCCGGGCGGGGGCGTCACGTCGATCCGGTCGCCCTTGTGGGTGGCCGAGGCGCGCCACTTCTCCACGCCCTTGGCCAGCAGCACCTGGGCGGACAGCTCGCCGGTCCCGTCGTAGACCGAGGCGAGCTGGCTCGGGACGTCGGTGTCGGCCACCCCGAGCAGATCGGTGCCCGGCACGCCGGTGCTGAAGTAGCCGCCGTTGGCCTTGGTCACCGCCCCGAAGGAGTTGTAGAAGGTGTCGGTGATCGTGCGCCCGTCGCGCAGCGCCGGATCCTGTGCCTGGTCGTCTCGGGGCGCGGGCTCCTGGGTCTGGCGGGGGCGCAGCAGGCCGTCGTACAGCTCGTGGCTGGTCGTGTAGGTGCCATCCGTCCCCAGGGTCTTGGTGGTGACGACGCTCGGGCCGTTGTCGCGGGTCAGGTAGGAGTATTCCGTGTTGGGCGACTGACCGGCCGCCTTGCTGCGGTCGCTCTGCCACACCTTGACCAGGCGGCCGAGCGCGTCGTGCTCCATGTCGGTGCGCCGGTTGTTGGCGTCGATCTCGGCCACGGGCTCGCCCCAGGCCGGCTCGACGAACGTACGCTCCTCGTGGCCGAGGGGGTTGGTCTCCTTGACCTCGGTCACCGGGGCGCCGGACGCCGGCGTGTAGGCGATGGTGACCTTGGTGCCGACCGAGTCGGTCTCGCTGGTCATCCGCCCGTACGCGTCGTACGTGCGAACGGCGTCGTTGACGGTCGCGCCGTCTCCGGACACGACCTCCTGGACGGTGGTGACGTCGCCCTTGACCGGCGCCTGCCCGTACGCCCGGCCGTCGTAGTGCACCCGCTCGTCGGACAGCACGTCGTCGGCGGCCAGCGTGGCCACGCCGGTGCCGCATCCGGCGGCGACCTTGTGGATCCTGCTGGTGTAGTCGAGCAGCCAGTTCGCCGCGTCGCGGGCGTAGGTGTAGCGCGTGCACTGGTCGTCGGCGGCGGTCGCCAGGTCACCCTTGTCGTCGACCTGGGTGAGGAGGCCGTACTGGTCGAAGGCCCGCTCCTCCCCGGTGCGCCGCCAGGTGCCGCCGTTCAGCGCGGTGCGGGTCACCATGGACTTGGCCTGGACGATGTGCGCGGCCTTGGTGACGCCGCCCTGCGTGGACTCGGCGGTCTTGAGCGACCACGGCTCCTCGGTCGTCGCGGTCGCGATCGCGCCGCCGTCTCCGTCGTAGAGAATCTCCTCCCGTTCGAAGCCGCTCAGCTGGTCGTGGTCGTCGAGCTTGCGGCCCTCGCTGTCCTCGACCTGGGCGCTGCGTTTGGTGCCGTCGGCCAGGCGGTCGCCGTGCATGCCCCGGAAGTACCTGAACTCCGTGAGCTGGCGCCTGCCGTCCTGCCCGTCGCCCTCGCGGACCCGGACCCGGCCGAAGCCACGCCAGTCAGCCCAGGTGCGGTGCTCGGGCTTGACCAGGATGTTGTCGGCGTAGTGCCAGGCCGCGCCGTCGAGATACTCGTAGTCGGTGACCACCGTCGGCGACCCGGCGACCCGGTCGATCTCCAGCGTCTGGGCCACCACGTACTTGTGGAACCAGTCCGTGACCTCGGGCTCGTCCGCCGGCGCCCACCGTTGCGGGAAGCAGCGCCGCGTGTTGCGGTCGGCGGCCGGCAGCTGCCCCGGCCGGCACTCGGCGGGGGCGTAGTTGACCCGGAGCTGCCCGCCGCTCTCGTTGTTCACCGCCTGGACCCGCCACTTGATCAGCGGCGCGCGGCCCTCGTCCGAGTCGACCCGGTTGGGCAGCTGAACCCCGGCGAACGTGATGGCGGGCAACGAGATGGTGCCGCCCACGTGGCCGGTCTGCTGGATGGACGCCAGCCACAGCGAGGGGCTGAGCCCGTCGCCCGTCGCGGGGAACGAGTGCGTCAGCGTCCAGGAGTCCACCGCGTAGTGCTGGCCGGAGGCGTTGAGCACCTGGGTGGTGACCTTGGCCAGCCGCTTGCGGGTGAAGAACGTCGGCGACAGCCGGTCGGTGCACTTCTCCCCGGAGTTGCAGATCTGGTCAAAGGGGACATCCGGCCAGTGGCTCGCGGTCTCCTTCTTGAGCTGGTCGGGCGCGCAGGTGACGGTTCCGCTCGGGACGCACCGCTCGGCCGTGTCGAACAGGACACGGGCCGCGGGCGACCTGGTGAACAGCTCACCCTGCAGGTAGCCGTAGTCGATCCGGGCCAGGTAGCCGCCGCGGACGTACTCGGTGCCCTGCTCGGGCTTCATGTCGCGGCCGTAGTGGTTGGTCTCGGTCGCGTACCAGTAGGTGGTGGCGTTGCCGTGGGTGTCGACCGCGAGGTCGAGGTTCCACCGGTAGGCCTGCTGGCACCAGGCGGCGGTCCGGTCGCTCTTGTAGCAGGGCTCACCGCTGTTGTTGCCGAACACCGGCACCGTCCAGACCGACTTGGTCTCCGGCTTGCCGGTGGCCCAGCCGGGCAGACGGCCCAGGCCGAAGGTGTACTGGACGCCCTCCTCGTCGGTGACCCGCCAGTACTCGCCGTCGTTGTCGCCGTTGACGGCTCCCTTGAGGTATTCGACCCGGGTGCCGTCGTCACGCTTGGGCCGCCACTGCTTGGTCGTGGCGTCCTTGACCAGTTCGACGGACGAGTTGCCGAGGGCCAGGGTCGCGTTCTCCTGGTCCCAGCACAGGTCGCCGGTCTTCTTGCCGTCGAGCATGCACGACTTGTAGCGGCGCTCGATGTAGCCGCCGGGGCTCAGCTCGAAGCCCTCTCCGGCCCAGGACGACTGGTTGTTGGTGGACGCGGTACGGCCGTCCACGCTCTGGGAGGAGTAGGCGAGCGACATCTCCGGCGCGTCGTCGCCCAGTGCGGGCGGCGAGCGCAGGCCGTACGACCAGCTGAAGTCGCCCGACTGGGTGCCGACGCTCCAGTCGGCGGAGGGGCTGAGCGAGGTGGCCGCGTGGTCGCCCGACGGTCCCGAGGGCGCGGCGGCCAGCGCGTACAGCGCGGGCAACTCGACGTCGGCGGTCAGGGTGCCGGCCTTGGCGTCGTTCTCACCGGGCACCGGCACGGGCAGCGGGCAGGCGGTGCCCGGGGCCGCCGCGGCGGCGTTCAGGGCGCACTCGTCGAGCCGTACCAGCCGGAGCCGGGCGCCGTAGTCGCCGCCGAAGGCGTGCCGGAAGCTGGAGTAGTCGATCTGGACGCGGGTCCTGCCGCTGGTGGCCGTGATTCCCTGGCCGGGGGTCAGCCGCAGGGCGAGGCCCAGCCGGCCGGTCGGCGCGGCGTCGAGCAGCTCGACGCGGACCCGCTCGGGCGCGGATGCCGGCGCCTCAGCGGACTCGCCCGCCGGCTTCTTCGCCGACGCCTTCGCCTCGGCGACGCGGACCGGGAAGCCGGCCGCCAGGGTACGGGCGTCGCCGCTCGTCGAGAGCTCGACCGTCTGCGGCTTCGGCCAGCCGACGCCCGGTGGAGCCTTCCACGCCTGTTCCCGGGCCGGATCGGCCTCCCGGGGCAGCACCGGGACCGGCTTGCCGCGGACCGGCGTCTCCTTCTGCACGGCCGGAGCGGCGGCCGGCGCGGCACTCGCGGGCACGGCGGGGGCCAGGGGGAGGACGACGACGACGGCGAGCAGCGTGGTCAGCCATCGGGGCCACGGCGACTTGCGCAGCGGCTGCTCCTGAAAACGATTCCAGTGGGATTCCGGCAGGTCTAACTCGGTCGGCACATCCATGCGAACCTCACGGATCAGTGGAGGGGGGTAACCGGGCGGCTGGCTGGAGGATCTGCGCGGCGCTGATCACGCCGCCGTGGGCGCGGGCGGCGTCAACGGTCCCTGGCCGGTGGCCGGTGAAGGCGCCCGCATGCTCGAAGCGGCCCGCCCGCGAGGGGCCGGCCGCGTTCCACGTGATGGTGAGAAGTCCCCGTAGACATGGATGCCAGACTCAGCGGCCACTCCGGCGTCTCCACGATCTTCACTTGACACTCGGATTGTGACTCTGGCAAAGCCATCCGTCCATATCCAAACGGCAGATTTCACCAGAAACCTAACCACCCTGGAGAAAAACGCCAGTGATCACGTACGAGGCGAGAGAAGATCTTCGCCGGAAGGTCAGACCTCGGTCGGCAGCGGGTACGCGCCCGGGTTGACCCGCTTGACGATCTCGTTCAGGACCACGCGCACTGACGGCTCCCCCACCCACAGGTGCTTGGCCCCGTCGACCCCGATGACCTCGGCCTGCGGCACCCGCGCGAACCGCCGCCGGGCCTCCTCGGGCCGCAGGTAGTCGTCGAGCTCCGGCACCAGCGCCACCAGCGGCCGGCCGAAGCGCGCCCAGGCGTCGAGGTCGTCGTCGGTGGCCCGGTGCAACGGCGGCGACAGCAGGATGGCGCCCTGCACCACCGGGTCGTGCGCCCACTTCAGGGCCAGCTCGGTGCCGAAGGACCAGCCCACCACCCAGATGTGCGGCAGGTCGTGGAACTCGGCGTACTCCAGGGCGGCCGCCACGTCGAAGCGCTCGCCCTCCCCCTTGTCGAACTCGCCCTGCGACGTGCCCCGGTCGGACGACGTGCCGCGGGTGTTGAAGCGGAGCACCGCCAGGTCCGCGAGGGCGGGCAGCCGGTTGGCGGCCTTCTTGTAGACGTGGCTGTCCATGAAGCCGCCGTGGGTGGGCAGCGGGTGCAGGGTGACCAGCGTGGCCACCGGCGGCCGGTCGAGGGGTCGAGCCAGCTCGCCGACCAGGGTCAGGCCGTCGCCGGTGTGCAGCTCGATCGGCTCGCGATGGGCGGGCAGCACCGTCGCCGCGCGAATCTCCACGGGGGGTCCTTTCGGTCGTCAGTAACGGCTGCGGCCGGGGCCGCGGTCAAGCCTCTTGTGCCAGCAGGCCCGGTGCCAGTGGCGGCGCTCCTCGTCGCCGCCGGCCCAGTTGGGCCAGCAGACCAGATGTGGCTGGCTGGCCGCGATCTCCTGGTCGCAGCCAGGACATCGGTAGCTCTTGCCCGAGGTCGCGCCCGTAAGCATGCGCACCTTCCACTCGCCGTCCGGCCATTCCTCGACCTGGTCGGTGCTCCGGGGGAAGGCGACAGGGCGTGAGGACTCCCTGCGACGGGCGCGACGAGGGCTCATGGCCGGGGGAAGGCCGTCATGCCGGCGGTGACCAGCTGGTCGAGCAGCGGAGCCGGGGCGTAGGCGGGCTCGCGGTGCTCGGCGTAGAGCGCGCGCAGCCCGTCGCGGACCCGGGCCAGGCCCAGTGACTCGATCATCTCGAACGGCCCCGCCGGGTAACCGCAGCCAAGACGCATGGCGGCATCGATGTCCGCGATCGAGGCGTAGCCCGAGTCGTACATCCGGACCGCGTCGTTCAGGTAGGGGTAGAGCAGCGCGTCGACGACGAACCCGGCCCGGTCCTTGCACGGCACCGGGGTGCGTCCGATGGCCGCCATCAGGCCGGCGGCGGCACGGGCGGCCTCGGGCGAGGTGAGCACCGTGGCGGCCAGCTCGGCCACCTGGTCGCCGACGGGGTGGACGCCCACCAGCGAGGAGGGGCGGCGCACGCGTACGGCGTGCTCGACCACCGGCCGGTCGGAGAGCCGGAGCAGCACGTCGGGATCGTCCGACTCGGCGAACCCCGCCTTGGCCAGCGCCTCGGCGATCGAGGAGGTGTCGTCGCCGGCGACGCCGAAGGTGACGCCGGCGACCCGCTCCGGCTCGCGCGGCGCGGTCTCGTCGCCGTGCAAGCCGTGGAAGCCGCGGCCGGTCTTGCGGCCGAGCAGCCCGGCGGTGACCAGCTCGCGCAGCACCGGCGCCGGCGCGTGGCGACGGTCGCGGGTCTCGTCGAACAGCACGCCCATGATCTCGTAGGCGGTGTCCAGCCCGATCAGGTCGAGCAGCGCGAACGGCCCCATGGGCAGGCCCACGCCGAGTCGCATGGCCGTGTCGATCTCGTCGCGCCCGGCCAGGCCCAGGTCGAGCAGCACGGCGGCGTGGTTGAGGTAGGGCAGGAGCAGCCGGTTGACCACGAACCCGGCCCGGTCGCCCACCGTCACGGGGGTCTTGCCGAGCCGTACGGACAGCTCGGTGATGCCGGCGACCACCGAGGGCTCGGTCACCACGGTGCCCACGACCTCGACCAGCCTCATCACGGGCGCCGGGTTGAAGAAGTGCATGCCGACCACCCGGCCGGGACGCCCCGTCGCGGCGGCGACGGCGGTGACCGACAGCGAGGAGGTGTTGGTGGCCAGCACGGTCTCCGGCTTGCAGATGCGGTCGAGATCCTCCAGCAGCGACACCTTGTAGTCGAGGATCTCGGGGATCGCCTCCACCACGAGGTCGGCGTCGCGCAGGTCGTCGCGCGAGGTGGTGAGCGTGATGCGGCCGAGGATCTCGTCGCGCTCGCCGCCGGTCAGCTTGCCCCGGTCGACCGCGCGGCCGGTGGAGCGTTCGAGATGGCCGCGCCCTCTGGCCAGCGCCTCGGGATCGGCCTCCACACCGATCACCCGCAACCCCGCCCGCGCGAAGACCTCCGCGATGCCGGCGCCCATCGTGCCGAGCCCGACCACTCCCACCATTTCAAACACCATGTGTCCAGTTTTCCAGAGCCGGTAGGGTGGACCGTCATGCGGCTGGTCATTGCGCGATGCAGCGTGGATTACATCGGACGGCTCACGGCACATCTGCCGATGGCGCCAAGGCTGGTCCTCATCAAGGCCGACGGCAGCGTGTCGATCCACGCCGACGACCGCGCCTTCAAACCGCTCAACTGGATGAATCCTCCGTGCAAGCTCAAGGAGGACGGCGCGACCTGGACGGTCACCCATGGCAAGACGGGCGAGAAGCTCGTGCTGACCATGGACGAGATCCTGCACGACTCCAGCCACGAGCTGGGCGTCGACCCCGGCCTGATCAAGGACGGCGTCGAGGCCCACCTGCAGGAGCTGCTCGCCGAGCACATCACCACGCTGGGTCCCGGCTACTCCCTGATCCGCCGCGAGTTCATGACGGCGATCGGCCCGGTCGACATCCTGTGCCGCGACGCGGGCGGCGCGACCGTGGCGGTCGAGATCAAGCGGCGCGGCGAGATCGACGGGGTCGAGCAGCTCACCCGCTATCTGGAGCTGCTCAACCGCGATCCGCTGCTCTCCCCGGTGCGCGGGGTGTTCGCCGCCCAGGAGATCAAGCCGCAGGCCCGGGTGCTGGCCGCCGACCGCGGCATCGACTGCGTCACCCTCGACTACGCCGCGCTGCGCGGCATCGAGCCGGAGAACCCCACGCTCTTCTGACGTCCCGTCCGTACGGCCGCTCCCGCGGTCATGTCCGATATTCCAACATTGACAGGTCTTACGTAGAAGTTCTACGTTCGACATATCACGATTGGAGTGTTGCCATGACCACCCCCTACTACCTGAGCGGCACCCTGGCGCCCGTCCCCGACGAGACCGAGGCCCACGACCTGCCCGTCACCGGCGCGCTACCGCCCGAGCTGGCCGGCCGCTACTTCCGCAACGGGCCCAACCCACGGCCGGGCGAGAATCCCGGTCACTGGTTCGCCGGTCACGGCATGATCCACGGGATCCGGCTCAACGAGGGCCGCGCCGAGTGGTATCGCAACCGCTGGATCCGCACCAAGAAGTTCACCGACAACGCCCCGTTCCTCGGCGACCAGGGGCTCGACCTGGCGGCCGTCACGGCCAACACCCACGTCATCAGGCACGGCGAGCGCATCCTCGCCCTGGTCGAGAACGGCCTGCCGTACGAGGTGACGCCGGAGCTCGCCACGGTGGGCCCGTGCGACTTCGGCGGACGGCTGACCACGGCCATGACCGCGCACCCCAAGCAGGATCCGGTCACCGGTGAGCTGCACTTCTTCGGCTACGGCTTCTTCCCGCCGTTCGTCACCTACCACCGCGTGTCCGCGGGCGGTGAGCTGGTGGAGAGCCGGGAGATCGAGGTCGCCGAGTCGACGATGATGCACGACTTCGCGGTCACCGAGCAATACCTGATCTGGCTGGACCTGCCCGTGGTCTTCGACCTCAAGCGCGGCGCGATGCCCTACGCCTGGCGGGAGTCCTACGGTGCGCGCATCGGTGTGACGCCGAGGGCGGGCGGGCCGACGCGCTGGTTCGAGATCGACCCGTGCTACGTCTTCCACGTCGGCAACGCGTGGGAGGACGCGGAGGGACGGATCGTGCTGAACGCCGCCCGCTACGCCGGCCAGAACTTCGGCACGCTGTGGGATCGCATCAGCGGCGCGCAGGACCCCGCCGGACAGGCGGCCACCATGTTCGACAGCGTGCTGCACCGCTGGACGCTCGACCCGGCGACGGGCAAGGTCGTGGACGAGTCGCTGGACGACCGGCCGGTCGAGTTCCCCACGTTCAACGACGGCCTGCTGGGCCGCATCAGCCGCTACCTCTACATGGTGAGCGACCAGGCAGTGGTCAAGTACGACCAGCGCTCCGGCGCCTGCCTCACGCACCCGACCGGCGGCCACACGGGCGAGGCGGTCTTCGCGCCGGCGCCCGGCGCCGAGGGCGAGGACGACGGCTGGCTGCTGTCCGTGGTCACCTCCGGCGACGCCTCCCGGCTGCTGGTGCTCGACGCGAGCGACCTTTCGGAGGTGGCCTCGGTACGGCTGCCGCGCCGTGTCCCGGCAGGCTTCCACGGATCGTGGTTCGAGGACCAGACCGCCCCCTAGTAAGCGTCAGCTTACAGGTCTATCGTGACGCCATGACGACGCTGACCTTCGACTCACTCAATCCGGCGACCGGCGAGATCGTCGGCAGCCATCCGAAGCAGACGGCCGACGCGGTGCACGAGGCGGTCGGGCGGGCCGAGCAGGCCGCCACCTGGTGGTCGGGGCTGTCCCCGGCCGAGCGCAGGCGGCGGCTGCTCGACTACAAGGCGATCATCGCCCAGCACATCAGGGAGCTGGCCGCCCTGGTGCACAAGGAGACGGGCAAGCCGGTGGGCGACGCCACGCTCGAGATCGTGCTGGCGATCACGCACATCGACTGGGCCGCCCGCAACGCGCAGAAGGTTCTGGGCCGGCGCAAGGTGTCGACCGGCATGATCGGCCTCAACCTGTCGGCCACGCTCGAGTACCTGCCGCTGGGCGTCGTCGGTGTGATCGGGCCGTGGAACTACCCCGTCTTCACGCCGATGGGCTCGATCGCCTACGCGCTCGCCGCGGGCAACGCGGTCGTGTTCAAGCCGTCCGAGCTCACACCCGGGGTCGGCGTACGGCTGGCGGAGCTGTTCGGCGAGGCGGTGCCGGAGCAGCCGGTGTTCCAGACGGTGACCGGACTCGGCGAGACGGGCGCGGCGCTCGCCGCCGATCCCCGCGTCAAGAAGGTGGCGTTCACCGGGTCGACCGCGACGGCCAAGCGGGTGATGGCGGCCTGCGCCGAGAATCTCACCCCGATCGTGGCCGAGTGCGGCGGCAAGGACGCGTTCATCGTCGACGCCGACGCCGACCTGCGGGCCGCCGCCGACGCCTGCCTGTGGGGCGCGATGTCCAACGCCGGGCAGACCTGTGTGGGCGTGGAGCGGGTCTACGTGGTCGACGCGGTCTACGACGGCTTCATGCGCGAGTTGTCCGACCGGGTGTCCACGATCAAGGCCGGCGACCAGTACGGTCCGATCACCATGCCGGGGCAGCTGGACATCATCAAGCGGCACATCGACGACGCCACCAAGGCCGGAAAAGTGGTGACCGGCGGCCCCGACTCGGTCCGGCCCCCGTATGTCGACCCGGTGATCGTCGAGGACGTGCCCGAGGACTCCCCCGCGGTGCGCGAGGAGACGTTCGGCCCGACCATCACCGTGCGGCGCACCAGCGACGTCCACGAGGCGCTGGAGCTGGCCAACGCCTCGGCCTACGGGCTGGCGGGCACCATCTTCTCCGGCACCCCGCGCCGGGCGATGGAGCTGGCCCGCATGATGCGGTCAGGGATGACGGCCATCAATTCGGTCATCTCATTCGCCGGGGTGCCCTCACTGCCGTTCGGCGGCGTCGGCGACTCGGGCTTCGGGCGCATCCACGGAGCCGACGGTCTCAGGGAGTTCGCCAGGCCCAAGGCCATCTCCCGCCAACGCTTCCCGATGCCGGGAATGAATCTCACTTCGTTCGCCCGGGGGGCCGATGAGATTGAGCGACTGATCAGCCTCATCACCTTCTTGCATGGACGACGCAAGAGGTAAACCACACGCTCTTTCCCAAAACGGATCATCCGTCCATAATTGTGTGCTCTGGGGGCCACGATCATGTTGGACGGGTGGAATGTGAACCGGTCTTACCGGGGAATGTCGGCCGAGCAAAGGCTGGCAGACAGACGGGAGCGGCTGATGACAGCCGCCTACACGCTATACGCGAAGCCAGGTTTCGCGGCTACGACGATCGAAAGGTTGTGCTCCGAGGCGCGGATCTCCAACCGCGCCTTCTACGAATGTTTCGGCGGCCGGGAGGAACTCCTTCAGGCACTGCACGAGCGGTGCATCGAGGAAAGTCTCTCCGTGGTCGCCAAGGCATTGGAGGAGGCGCCCGGCACCCTGGCCGGGCGCGTCGAGGCGGGCATCCGAGCCTATATCGGATTCGCGACGGCCGACTGGCGTCGCGCCCGCATCATGCACCTGGAGGTGCGCAGGTCGGGTGACGTCCTGACGCACTCACGACAGCGCGCGATCAAGTCCTTCGCCCAACTCATGGAGAACGCCTCAGCCGATTTCCCACCCGCAGGCACGGTGAACCTGCGGCTGGTAGCTCTCGGGGCAATTGGGGCACTTCAGGAGTTGCTCATCGAATGGCTGCTGGCGGACGACCCGCCGGAGATCGAGGATCTGGTCGGCGTGGCCGTGCACATCTTCGGGCGGTCGCTCGGGCCACCGTGAGATGGCGATCACACATAGTGATTTTCTGAGGGAATGACACGTCAATAATCCGCCCGTTATTCACATATCGGGCGGATTTTTACCACTATCGCCGATGGAAGTGCGTGTTAACGGCTTCCGTTCCCGCCCCATCGAATCACGTTCGGGAAAAGACTTTGACCACCCCGGACATACGAGAGCGGGCAACGGCTGATCGTTGCCCGCTCCGATATGGCGCGGTCTCCGGCGGGCTCCGCGGCCCGCCGCCACCCCGTCAGGCCACCGCGGCCGCGGGCACCTCGACGCGAAGGACCCGATTCAGCCGGGTCACCGCGAGGATCCGCATGATCCGCGGGGGCACTCCCCGAAGTACGAGACGGCGTTGCACGCTGAGCGCGCGCCGATGCGTGCCTACGAGAACCCCCAGCCCGGTGGCATCGATCATCTCCAGCTCGGAGACGTCGAGGATCAGGTCGCCCTCGCCGCGGTCGACCGCGTCGTGCAGGTGGGACCGCACGCCGGCGGACGTACCGGCGTCGAGCCGAGCACCGATCCGCACCACCTGGGCCTTCGGATTACCCCGGACCCGCATGCCACCTCCTCAGTCACACCGCACGTCGGTTCACGCGGCGTAGCCATACCCTGTCACAGGGTGTCGGCAAGGGTCGTCTCCGACACTTGCCCCCTACCCACGAATCGGGAGCGACACGACCGCGGTCAAGGTGAACTCCCCGTCGCCCGTCGGACGGGCGGTCAGTTCCCCGCCCACGGCGGCGATGCGCTCACCCATGCCGCTCAGCCCGCTGCCCAGGTCGGCGACGTGCTGCCGGACCACTCCGTCGTTGCGCACCCGGAGCTCCGCCCGCTCAGCGGTGAAACTCAGCGTGATGTCACAGAAGGTGGCCGAGCTGTGCTTCAGGACATTCGTCACCGCCTCACGCACGGCGTAGGCGAACACCGGGGCCACACCGTCGGGCAGCTCGCGATAGGGCAGGTGAAGCTCGCAGCGGACACCCGCCGCCTCCAGCACGCTCTTCACGCTCTCCAACTCGGCGGGCAGGTCGAGCTCGCGGTAGCCGCGCACCGCCTGCCTCAGCTCGCGCAGCGCCTTCCTGGTCAGCGTGTGGACCTCGGTCATCTCGGTCCTGGCAGGGCTTTCCTCGGCGCCGGACAGGCGCACGGCCAGTCCGGACTTGACCGCGATGAGGGACAACTGGTGTCCGACGAGATCGTGCAGGTCCCGGGCGAAGCGCAGCCGTTCCTCGGCCACCGCCAGCCGGGCGTGCGCCTCCCGGCCCTCGTGGGCCTGCCTGGCCAGCTCATAGATCCAGATCCACAGCCGGTTGGAGGCCGGAAAGCTCACGGCCATCAGCGCGTAGCTGACGACGATGATGATGATGTTCGGGCCCACCTCACCGGTTTCCAGAGCCGTCAGGCCCCGGCGGGCCACGACGTTCGCCACAGCCACCAGGACCGCCACGGCGTACGTCGCCACCGACAGCGCGATGGCCCGCCGCCCGCTGATCCCCACCACCGCGACCGACAGCCAGACCATCAGCGGGAAGCCCCAGCCGAACGGATTGCCCCCGCCCACGACCGTCGCGAACAGGGCCAGCGCCCCGGCCACCATGATCTGCCTGGAGGCGTACCGGGAGTCGAGCAACACGTCCACGATGCGCAGGTAGAGCAGGGAGAAACAGACGGTGGCGACCAGGGCGGGCGCGACGCGAAACCACTGCTCCGCGCCCATGGCGACCTCGGCGACGAGCGCCACGACGAGGCAGAACCACATCATCCCCAGCAACGAGAGCAGCACCCACTTGCTGAGCAGGCGCGCCCGCTTGATCGCGTCCATCCACACCGCTTCCGTCTACTTGCCGCGCAGGACCTCGCCGAGCCTGACCCTGGCGCCGGTGCGCAGCACCGCCCGCTCGTAGACCTTCGCGGCGAAGGAGAGCACGACCAGCACGGCCAGCACCATGAGCGCCATGGACAGCCCCACCTGCCAGATCGGCACCTCGGTGGCGGCCATCCGCACTGGCATCACCATCGAGGAGAACGGCGGGATCAACGCCATGACGCTGGCCACCGAGCTGGTCGGCTCGGCGGTGGCGTAGAAGGCGACGAAGTAGGCCGCCATGATCAGCATCGTCAGTGGAGACATCACGTTGCCGACCTCCTCCTGGCGCGAGACCAGCGAGCCCAGCGCGGCCGCCAGCGTCGCGAAGAAGGCGTAACCCAGCACGAACCAGATCAGCACCCCCGCCACGATGCCCGGCATCCCGGGTGGGAAGTCCATCGCGAGACCCGAGGCCAGCGCGGCGGCGACCCCCACTCCGAGGATCGTGACCAGGTTGATCATCCCGAGCGCGCCCAGGCCGAGGATCTTGCCGCCGAGCAGCTGCCACGGCCGGATCGAGGTGAGCAGGATCTCCACGATCCGGCTGCCCTTCTCCTCCACCACGCCCATGGCCACCGTCATCGTCTGGCCGATGACGAGCATGAAGAGCACGAGGACCAGCACCACGGCGATCCCGGTGCGCGCCGCCTGGTAGCGGGTGTCGGCGCCCACCGACTCCATCCGCAGCGGCGGGATGTTCACGCCCGCGGCGCCGAGCTTCATCTCCCTGTTCGTGCTCTGCAGCAGGATGCCGAGCTCCGAGTCGATCTCGCCGTCGCTGATCACCTTGACGCCGTCGACGAGCACCGCGTCCACGTCGCCGTCCAGCACCGCTCGCTTGGCGGCCGCCTCGTCGGGGAACGCCCGCCATTCGATCTCCGCGTCCGGCGCGACCGCCTGCAGCGGCAGCTGCTGGGAGTTGACGGTCCCCAGCGTGTAGGTGTCGGGGCCGCCGAAGACCTTCGGCGCGAACGCGGCGGCGCCCACCAGCGCCGCCGTGATGAGCAGGCTGATGACGAACGCCTTGGTCCGGATATGTGTGGCGATCTCCCGTCGCGCCACCAGCAACAACCCGTTCACGCCACGGCCTCCTTGAAGATCTGGGTCAGGGACGGCTGCTCCATGCCGAAGTGCTCGACGTGGCCGGCCTTCGCGGCGCGGCGCAGGATCTCCTGGCCGTCGCCGTCCTGTGCGCGCAGCACGTGCCGGTCGCCGTTGACGGTCACCTCTCCCGGCAGGCCGTCGGCCCAGCCGGGCTCGGGATCGCGCACCACCACGCGAAGCGTGCCGCCTTCGGCGGCCCGCAGCTCCTCGACCGTCCCGGTGGCCACCATCCGGCCGGCGGAGACGATGCCGACCGAGTCGCACAGCCGCTCGACCAGGTCCAGCTGATGGCTGGAGAAGATCACCGGTACGCCGCCCCTGCACCGCTCCTGCAACGCCGTGGCCAGGGTGTCGACCGCCAGCGGGTCCAGTCCGGAGAACGGCTCGTCCAGCACGAGCACCTCGGGGTCGTGCACCAGCGCCACCGCGAGCTGCACCCGCTGCTGGTTGCCCAGGGACAGCGACTCGACCGCGTCTCCCTTGCGCTCGCCCAGCCCGAGCCGCTCGATCAGGTCACCGGTGGCCTTGCCCGCCGCCGCCGGGCTCATCCCGCGCAGCCGGCCGAAGTACTCGATCTGCTCGGCCACCCGCATCTTCTGGTAGAGCCCACGCTCCTCCGGCATGTACCCGAACCCGCGCCGGTCGGCGTACGTCAGCGGCCTGCCCTGCCAGCTCACCGAGCCGGAGTCGGCCTGCAGGACACCCATCACGATGCGCATCGTCGTGGTCTTGCCGGCGCCGTTCGCGCCCACGAAGCCGAACATCTCACCCGGCCGCACCGCGAACCCGATCCCGTCCAGCGCCACCTTGCCCTCGGGCGCGTCAGGCCCGCCCGCGAAGCGCTTACGCAGTTCGCTGATCTCCAACATCAGGTCATCTCCTTCGTCATGGATAACATCGTGGCCTGTACGGCATTCGTCCAGGTAGTCGGAGAAGTCACGATCCAGAGGTGCATCCCGCGTCCGCTTCGGATGACATTTGTCATTACGCTGGCTCCATGACGCGCGCAGACAAGGACAAGCCGGTTGTGCTCTCCCGGATCTACACCCGCACCGGCGACGACGGCACCACCGCGCTGAGCGACCTGAGCCGCACCTCCAAGACCGACCCGCGGCTGGCCGCCTACGCCGACGTCGAGGAGGCCAACGCCCACCTCGGCATCGCCCTGTCCCACGGCACGCTCCCCGCCGACCTCGTCGCCGTGCTCATCCGCGTCCAGAACGAGCTGTTCGACCTGGGCGCCGACCTGGCGACACCGGTGGTGGCGGAGCCGGAATTCCCGCCCCTGCGTGTGGAACCGTCCTACGTCGAGTGGCTCGAAGCCCAGTGCGACCGCTTCAACGAGCCGCTCAAGCCGCTGCGCAGCTTCATCCTGCCCGGCGGCGATCCCGCGACGGCCGCGCTGCACCTGGCCAGGGTCACGGTCCGCCGCGCCGAACGGACGACCTGGGCGGCCCTGCAGGCGCACGACGACATGAACCCGCTGACGGCCACCTATCTCAACCGCCTGTCAGACCTGCTTTTCATCCTCTGCCGGGTGGCGCACGGCGGCGACGAGATCCTCTGGAAGCCCGGCGGCACCCGCTGAACGACCGCTGAGGGGCGGCTCAGGCGACGTCGAGATAAGCGCTCGGAGGAGCGGACTCAAGCCAGGCCAGGAAGCCCGTCAGGGCGTCGGCGCTCATGGCGAGGGAGATGCCGCGCGTCGTGCCGCCGCAGTCGATCGCGTAGAGGCCGTTGTCCAGCACGCGCCGGCCCGAAACGACGAGGCCGCGCCTCGCGATAGCGTGGCGCGGCCTCAGTCGCAGACCCATGAGGGGAATCCAATGGAGCTCCCCGTCGGCATAGCGGGCTACCCCGCTCCGCCAGCCGTCGCCGGCCTTTTGCAGGCGACACGGCACACTGCCCCGCGAACGGGCCAGCGTCAGACCCCGAAGGGCCACCAGGACGGCGGCCAGCAGCACACAGATCAGAACCGTCGCTACCAAAGCCGCCCCCTAGGCTCGATGAAAATCAGACCTCTTCGCCCGCCGCGCGCAACCGGGCCTTCGCCCGCTTGGCCTCGATCGCCGCGTCGGCGTCCTCCTGGTTGGCCTCGATCGAGGCCTGGGCCCGGTCGAGAGCGTCACGGGCAGCGGCGACATCGACCTCGGAACCGAGCTCGGCCACCTCGGCGAGCACGGACACCTCGTCGTCGGCCACGGAGATGAACCCCCCGTGCACGGCCGCGACCAGATCGCCCTCGCCCTCCCGCTTCACACGCAGCACGCCGCCCTCGACCAGGACGCCGAGCACAGGTGCGTGTTGCGGCATAATACCGATCTCGCCGTCCACGGTCTTGGCAATCACCATGTCGGCCTCGCCCGACCAGATCTCACGCTCGGGTGAGACAACCCCTACGCGTAGCTTCGCCACTTGTGTAGGTTCCTTTCCGATCAGGTGGTGGCGCGACCATGGCCGCACCACCACCGTAGCTCCGGGCTCGCGACGCCCTCTGGCTGGGCGATCTAGTGCCGCTCGAGTTCCTTGGCCTTGGCGATGGCCTGGTCGATGCCACCGACCATGAAGAACGCCTGCTCAGGCAGGTGGTCGTACTCGCCCGCGCAGAGGCCCTTGAAGGAGGCGATCGTCTCGTCCAGCGGCACGTTCTCGCCGGGCTGACCGGTGAACGCCTCGGCGGCGTACATCGGGTGGGACAGGAACCGCTCGATCCGGCGCGCGCGCTGGACGGTGACCTTGTCCTCTTCGGAGAGCTCGTCGATGCCGAGGATCGCGATGATGTCCTGGAGCTCGCGGTACTTCTGCAGGATCCGCTTGGTCTCCTGGGCCACCCGGTAGTGCTCCTCGCCGACGATCTGCGGGTCGAGGATCCGGGACGTGGAGTCGAGCGGGTCCACCGCGGGGTAGATGCCCTTCTCCGAGATCGGCCGCGAGAGCACGGTCTGCGCGTCGAGGTGCGCGAACGCGTTGTGCGGCGCCGGGTCGGTGATGTCGTCGGCGGGCACGTAGATCGCCTGCATCGAGGTGATCGAGTGACCACGCGTCGACGTGATGCGCTCCTGGAGCACACCCATCTCGTCGGCCAGCGTGGGCTGGTAACCCACGGCGGACGGCATCCGGCCGAGGAGCGTGGACACCTCGGAACCGGCCTGGGTGAAGCGGAAGATGTTGTCGATGAAGAGCAGCACGTCCTGCTTCTGCACGTCGCGGAAGTACTCCGCCATCGTCAGGGCGGACAGGGCGACCCGCAGACGGGTGCCCGGCGGCTCGTCCATCTGACCGAAGACGAGCGCCGTGTCCTTGAGGACGTCGGCCTCCTCCATCTCCAGCCAGAGGTCGTTGCCCTCACGGGTGCGCTCGCCGACGCCGGCGAACACCGAGGTGCCACCGAAGTTGCGGGCGACTCGACGGATCATCTCCTGGATGAGGACGGTCTTGCCCACACCCGCGCCGCCGAACAGGCCGATCTTGCCACCCTGTACGTACGGCGTGAGCAGGTCGATGACCTTGATGCCCGTGACGAGCAGCTCGGTGCGCGACTCGAGCTGGTCGAACGGCGGCGACGGCCGGTGGATGCCCCACTTCTCCTCGATCTTGAGGGAAGCGGTGGGAACGTCGAGCGACTCGCCCAGCGTGTTCCACACGTGGCCCTTGACCACGTCACCGACGGGCACCGAGATCGGCGCGCCGGAGTCGGTGACGGCCGCGCCGCGGACCAGTCCGTCGGTCGGCTGCATGGAGATGGCCCGGACGAGGTTGTCGCCCAGGTGCTGGGCGACCTCGAGGGTCAGTACCTTGCTGTCTCCGCCGAGCGTCACCTCGACGTTCAGCGCGTTGTAGATTTCGGGCATCGCCTCGACGGGGAACTCCACGTCGACGACGGCCCCTGTGACGCGAGCCACGCGGCCGACACCGGCCGCCTGGGTCTCAACAGTCTCAACAGCCTCTGCAGTCATTTCACTCTTTCCCCGCTGCGGCGTCAGCGAGCGCGCTGGCCCCACCGACGATCTCGCTGATTTCCTGGGTGATCTCGGCCTGGCGAGCCTGGTTCATCTGCATGGTGAACACGCGGATCAGCTCGTTGGCGTTGTCCGTGGCGGACTTCATCGCGCGACGGCGGGCGGCCTCCTCGGAAGCCGCCGACTCGAGCAGTGCCGTGAAGATGCGGGACTCCACGTAACGCGGCAGCAGCGACTCCAGCACGTCCGCCGCGGTCGGCTCGAACTCGAAGTACGGCGGGATCGCGTCGGTCTCGGACGCCTCGGTCTCCTCGACCTCCAGCGGCAGGATGCGCTTGACCACGACGTTCTGCGTGAGCATCGAGACGAACTCGGTCGAGACGATGTGAATCTCGTCGATCCCGTTGTCGTCCTTGAACGACTCGATCAGCGTCTCGGCGATCTCCTTGGCGTTGCGGTAGGAGGGCGCCCGGGAGAACCCGACCCACTGCCCGCCCATCTCCCGGTTGCGGAAGGAGTGCCAGGTGACACCCTTGCGCCCGGTGACGAACGGCACCACGGAAAGGCCGCGGCTCTCCAGCAGCCCGCGCAGGGCCTCGGCCTCACGCAACACGTTGGCGTTGAAGCCGCCGCAGAAGCCGCTGTCGCTGGTGACGACGAGGACGCCCGCCTTGCTCGGGTTCTCCTTCGCCACGGTCAGCGGATGGTCGACGCTGGCCGCGTTGCTGACGACGCCGGTGACGGCGCGAGTGATCTCACGCTCGTACGGCAGCGCCGCCTGCATCCGCATCTGCGCCTTCACGATCCGCGAGGAGGCGATGAGCTCCTGGGCACGCGTGATCTTGGCCGTCGACTTGACCGACCTGATCCGCCGCCGCAGCAGCCTTAGCTGGGCACCCATGGCCTACTTCTTCTCCGCCGAGCGGACGACCTTGCGGATCTTCTCCTGGCCGACCTCTTCGGCTTCGAGCGGCGCGACCGGCTCGTCCTTGACCAGCAGCTCGCCGGACGAGGTGGTGAAGCCCTTCTTGAACTCCGTGACGGCGTCCTTGAGGGCGGTCACCGTGTCGTCCGACAGATCGTTGGTCTCCCGGATGGCGTCGAAGATGCCCTTGTGGCTCGTCTGCAGGTAGTCGAGGAACTCCGACTCGAAGCGGCGGACGTCCTCCACCGGCACCTCGTCGAGCTCGCCGGTGGTGCCGGCCCAGACCGACACGACCTCACGCTCCACCGAGAACGGGGAGTACTGGGCCTGCTTGAGCAGCTCGGTCAGGCGCTGACCGCGCTCCAGCTGGGCCTTGGACGCCGCGTCCAGGTCGGAGGCGAAGGCCGCGAAGGCCTCCAGGTCGCGATACTGCGACAGCGACAGGCGCAGCGTGCCCGCGACCTTGCGCATCGCCTTGATCTGCGCCGAGCCACCGACTCGGGAGACCGAGATACCGACGTTGATGGCAGGGCGGATACCGGCGTTGAAGTAGTCGGTCTCCAGGAAGCACTGGCCGTCGGTGATGGAGATGACGTTGGTCGGGATGAAGGCCGAGACGTCGTTGCCCTTGGTCTCGATGATCGGCAGACCGGTCATCGAGCCGGCGCCCATGTCGTCGGAGAGCTTGGCGCAGCGCTCCAGCAGACGGGAGTGGAGATAGAACACGTCACCCGGGAAGGCCTCACGGCCCGGCGGGCGGCGTAGCAGCAGCGACACGGCGCGGTAGGCGTCGGCCTGCTTGGTCAGGTCGTCGAAGACGATGAGGACGTGCTTGCCCTGGTACATCCAGTGCTGGCCGATGGCCGAACCGGTGTAGGGGGCGATGTACTTGTAACCAGCCGAGTCGGAGGCCGGGGCGGCCACGATCGTGGTGTATTCGAGCGCGCCCGCCTCTTCCAGGCGAGCCCGCACCTGCGCGATCGTCGAGCCCTTCTGGCCGACCGCGACGTAGACGCAGCGCACCTGCTTCTCCGGGTCACCGGAGGCCCAGTTGTCGCGCTGGTTGAGGATGGTGTCCACGGCGATCGCGGTCTTGCCGGTGCCACGGTCACCGATGATCAGCTGGCGCTGGCCGCGGCCGATCGGCGTCATGGCGTCGATCGCCTTGATGCCGGTCTGCAGCGGCTGCTTCACCGGCTGGCGCTGGACGACCGAGGGGGCCTGGAGCTCAAGGGCGCGCAGGCCCTCGGACTCGATGGCGCCCTTGCCGTCGAGCGGCTTGCCGAGGGGGTCGACCACGCGGCCGAGGAAGGCGTCGCCGACGGGCACGGACAGGACCTCGCCCGTCCGCCGGACCGTCTGGCCCTCCTCAATGTGGCTGAAGTCACCCAGGATGACGACACCGATCTCGCGGGTGTCGAGGTTCAGTGCCAGGCCGCGCGTGCCGTCCTCGAACTCGAGCAGTTCGTTCGCCATCGCCGAGGGAAGGCCGGAGACATGGGCGATGCCGTCGCCACAGTCGACGACGGTCCCGATCTCCTCGCGCGCGGCGCCTTCCGGTTCGTACGCCTGGACGAAGCGCTCAAGCGCGTCCCGGATCTCGTCCGGCCGGATCGTAAGCTCCGCCATCTCTACTCTGTCTCCCTATTCGCCTAGCCGGCCAACCGGCGGCGGACTTCTTCGATTCGTCCCACAATGGTGGTGTCGATGATCTCGTCGCCGATGCGGACCGAGAAGCCACCGAGCACTCGCGGATCCACCTCGACGTTCAGGTGCACGTCGCGACCGTAGGAGGACCGCAGCCACGCCGCCAGGCGTAGCTTCTGCTCCTGGGTCAGGTCGACGGCGCTGCGCACCACCGCGACAAGGCGCTGGCGCTGCTGCGCCACCAACTGGCCGACCTCCTGCAGTCCTGTCTCCAGGCTACGTCCTCTTGGGTGCACTGCCAGCTGCGCGATGAGGCGCAGGCTGGTCGGCGCGACCTTGCCGCCGAGCAGGTCGCGCAGCAGCTGCCGCTTGCCCTCCTCGGGGGCCGCCGCGTCGGTGAGCGCGCGACGGAGGTCGGGGTTGGCGGCGACAACGCGGCCGAAGCGGAAAATCTCGTCCTCGACCTCGTCGAGCGTGCCCTGGCCCTCGGCCTCGGCGGCCGCGGCCACGACTCCGAGCCGCTCCAGGACGTCGCCCAGGTCACCGGCGCGCGACCACCTGGCCGACACCGCGGCCTCGGTGGTGGCGAGGGCGGCCTCGCCGACCTTGCCGTCGAGCAGCGCGCGCACGGTCCGCGCCTTCTGCTCCGCGGCCCTGGCCGGGTCGGACAGCGCACGGCGCAGGCCGTGCTCACGGTCGAGCAGATCGGCGATCGCGAACAGCTCGTCGGAGAGCGTGCCGAGGTCGGCACTGCCGGCGACCGCGTTGAAGCGCTCCTCGACCTCAGCCAGCGAGCTTCTGCTCAGGCCTCTCATTAACGCACCGCCTGCGCGCCGGAGCCTTCAAGCTCGTCGAGGAACCGGTCGACGGTGCGGCGCTGCCTCGCCTCGTCCTCAAGGGACTCGCCGACGATGCGGCTGGCCAGGTCGGTCGACAGGCGGCCGATCTCCGTGCGGAGCTGGGCGAACGCCTGCTGACGGTCGGCCTCGATCTGGGCGTGCGCGGCCTCGACGAGGCGCCGGGCCTCGGCCTGCGCCTCCTCGCGGAGCTCCGCCTTGATCTGCGCGGCCTGCTCGCGAGCCTCCTCGCGAAGACGTGCGGCCTCGTGCCGCGCCTCAGCGAGTTGGTCGCGGTACTGCTGCTGCAGGGCCTGCGCCTCGGCCTGGGCCTCTTCCGCCCTCTTGATGCCACCCTCGATGGCGTCGGTCCGCTCGGCCAGCGTCTTCTGGATCCGCGGGACGAGCATCCTGCCGACGACGAGGACGACGACGAAGAACGCGAAAATACCGACGACGAGCTCGTAGACGTGCGGGATGAGAGGGTTGGCGCCCTCCTCCGCCGCGAGGAGCGTAGCTGCCATAGTCATGGATGCAGCCTTTCGTCAGGGGATTCTTCTGGTCGTCAGATGGCCTGGAAGATGAACGGCGCGACCAGACCGATCAGGGCGAGGGCCTCGGTGAGGACGAAGCCGAGGAGCATGTTCTGCCGGATCAGGCCGTACGCCTCCGGCTGGCGCGCGATGGCCTGCACGCCCTGACCGAAGATGATGCCGACGCCGATGCCGGGGCCGATGGCGGCGAGACCGTAACCGATGGCGGTGACGTTGCCGGAGACCTCAGCGAGAACGCTCATTGCTGTTTTCCTTTACTGGACGGCCGGTGAAGCGGAGTCTCCACCGGTCTGGACTGTTCCGGTCTGTGGGTATCAGTGCTCGGGATGCAGCGAGCCGCCGATGTACATCGCGGCCAGCATCGCGAACAGGAATGCCTGCAGGAACTGGATGAACATCTCGAACCCGGTCAGGATGATCGTCATGACGACGCCGATGACGCCGACACTGGCACCCAGGGGGGTCAGCTTCTCGAACAGGAACCAGAAGCCCACCATGCTGAAGAACGCGAGGAGCATGTGACCCGCGAACATGTTGGCGAACAGTCGCACGGCGTGGGTGAACGGCGCGATGATCATGTTCGACAGGAACTCGATCGGAGCGAGCAGCAGGTAGATCGGCTTGGGCAGCCCCGGGGGGAACATCATGTTCTTGAAGTAGCCGCCCGCCCCCTGGTGCTTGACGCCCAGGTAGACCTTGAGCACGTAGATCGAGAGGGCGAGCACGGCCGGGAAGGCGATGTGCGAGGCCACCGGGAACTGCGCGAGCGGGATGACGCCCATGACGTTCCAGATCAGCACCAGGAAGAAAACGCTCAGCAGCAGGCCCATCCACCGGTCGGCGTCCTTGCCCAGGAAGGGCCGGGCGACCTGGTCGCGGACGAACATGTAGCCGTATTCGGCGACGTTCTGCACGCCCCTGGGGACGATCTTCGGACTGGCGAAGGCCGCCCAGCAGAAACCGATCACGAGGACCGAGCTGAGGAGTGCGAGCAGAACCGGCTTGGTGAACCAGTCGACCCCGGCAATGATGGGGGGCAAGTTGAACAGCTCGTCGGGCATCGGCGCCCCGAACTGATCGTCGGCGAGGACCGTCAGCGCAGTCACGCGGCGTTCCCTTCAACGTCGTAGTGGATCACAAGGGTTTCCTCAGCGAAGCGATCGCTACGTGGGACTAGCGACCGTACTTCCGGTAGACCAGATAGACGGATAGCACGACCCCCAGGACGACGCCTATGGGGAAGAACGCGGACGTGTCGAGCCAACGGTCCAGCAACCAGCCGCCACCGCCATAGATCGCCATCCCGGCGAGCAGGGAGCTGGGGATCGACCAAGCGGCGTTGGCGAAGTCCTGACCGTCGTCTTCCGGTCGGCGTTCCTGTTCGCTCATCGCGGGCCTGACGATAGCAGGAGCGAGGAGGACTAGTCATATCGGACCCCAGCCTTTTACCAGCGACATCAGTCGCTCTTTCCGGGGACCTTGGCTTCGGGGTCGACGTACAGCATCTTCGTTTTCATGAAGGCGCGGACCTCGAAGGCAGTCCAGATGATCGTGCAGACGACGACGGACCAGGCGAAAGCCTTCGTGTTCCACGCCGTGGTGTCACGGAAAGTGACCAACATCACCATGATGACGATCACCTTGACGAGATAACTCCCCATCGCCGCCATGGCCATGATCTGGGGGGACACCCGTGCGGCGTAGCTGATGACCACCACGCTGATACTGAAGAAGACTCCGACGAGCAGCGTGCCCAGCGCCGCGCCGAGCGCTCCCTTGCCTCCGGCGAGCAGGAGGGCCACGACCACGGCGACCACTCCCGCCGCGAGGGTGGGGATCGCGGCGCTCTTGAGGACGCGCACGTCGTTGGCCTGCATCGATGCTCCAGAAACGATTGTCAAGCGAGCGTTTGCTACTCCCAGAGTGTATGCAATGGGAGCCCCTGCTCGTGAAAGATATCACAAGCTCACAGAAGACCGCTTTTACCTGCCGTTTCTAGTTCACGATCATGAACCACCAGGAAAGGCAGGAATGACCGGTTTCGCCTCGGCGCTCGCGCGCTCCTGGGGAGGATCGTCCGCCCGGCGTACCGGCCGCGTGACGTCGGACGCCGGCAGGATGGGCGGCATCGGACCGGTGGGCGGACCGTCGTCGTCGGTCGGCTCCTTGCCACGCGTGGGCGCCCCGCCGCGACCGCGCCAGCGAGGGGCGGCCATCAGCACCAGCACGCCGATCGCGAGCAGGATGACCACGGGGAACAGCAGGACCGGCACTCCCCGCCAGGACATCGCGACGATCCCGAACGCGAACAGGAACGCCCAGGCGTACATGATGAGGACCGAGCGCCGGTGCGAGTGCCCGATGTCCATCAGCCGGTGGTGCAGGTGGCCGCGGTCGGGCGCGAACGGCGACATGCCGTAGGACGTGCGCCGTACGACGGCGGTGATGAGGTCGACCAGCGGCAGCACCAGCACGGCCGCGGGCAGCAGCAGCGGGAGCAGGACCGCGAACTTGTTCATGTCCTCGATGACCGCCGGGTCGAGCGGCGTGACGGTGACGATCGAGGAGGCGAGGACCAGGCCGATCAGCATCGCGCCCGTGTCACCCATGAAGATCTTGGCCGGATGGAAGTTGTGCGGCAGGAAGCCCAGGCAGGTGCCGATGAGAACGGCCGCGATGCCCGCCGTGGTGGTGATGTTGTTGCCGCTGATGCTCTGCGACAGCAGGATCGAGTAGGCCCAGGTCGACATGGCCGCGATGCACACGATCCCGGCCGCCAGCCCGTCGAGCCCGTCGACGAAGTTGACGGCGTTGATGGTGACGACCACGACCAGGATGGTGATGATGGTGCTGAGCGTGTAGTCGAGGCTGGTGGAGCCGCCCCAGTCCTGGGGCAACGGGAGATAGACCAGCCGGAGGTCGTAGTAGACCAGCACCCCGGCCGCCGCGACCTGACCGGCCAGCTTGATGAAGGGGTCCATGCCCCACCAGTCGTCGAGGAAGCCGGTCACGGTGATGATGCCGCCGGCGATGAGCAGCGCCATCACCGGGTCGCCGTCGGCACTGAGCGCCTTACCGGTATGCGCCAGTTCGCTCGCCACCAGCAGGCCCGCCACCAGCCCGCCGTACATCGCCAGCCCGCCCAGCCGAGGCGTGGGTGTGGTGTGCACGTCACGCTCGCGGATCTCCGGAGCGGCCCCGATGCGGATCGCGAAGCGGCGCACCAGCGGAACGAGGAGATACGTCACCGCCGCCGCGACGAGCGCCATGAACAGGTATTCGCGCACGGACCTAGTTTCCCGGATGCTCCGGCCAGCTGTGACCGGAAAACGACACAGACCAGCTTAATATTCGCTGAGATATGGCTGATGGATGGCCAGCAGCGCCGACACCCTCTCCCTGACGTCGGCCGCCGAGCCGGGCCGGAGCACCGCCTGTGCCACCAACGTCCCCACCTCCTTCAGCTCCTGGGGCCCCATCCCCTGGGTTGAGACGCACGGAGTGCCCACGCGGATCCCCGAGGTGACGGCCGGAGGCTCCGGATCATACGGGATGGCGTTGCGGTTCAGCGTGATTCCCGCCGCTGCGCAGCGCCGCTCGGCCTCGGCTCCGGACACGCCCAGCCCGCGCAGGTCGATCAGCGCCAGGTGGGTGTCGGTGCCGCCGCTGACCGGGCGCATGCCCTCCGCCGCCAGCGCGTCGCACAGCGCCCGCGCGTTGGCGACCACCCTGCGCGCGTAGCCGGCGAACTCCGGCCGCATCGCCTCGCCGAACGCCACCGCCTTCGCCGCGATGACATGCATCAGCGGGCCGCCCTGGATGAACGGGAACACCGCCCGGTCGATCCGCGCGGCCAGCTCCGCCGTGCACAGGATGCCCCCGCCGCGCGGTCCGCGCAGCGCTTTGTGCGTGGTGAACGTCACGACGTCCGCGTACGGCACAGCGGACGGGATCGCACCCCCGGCCATCAGCCCGATCGGGTGCGCCACGTCGGCCAGCAACCAGGAGCCCACCTCGTCGGCGATGCCGCGGAAGGCGGAGAAGTCGATCAGCCGCGGATAGGCGGTCGCGCCGCACACGATCAGTTTCGGCTGGTGACGCACCGCCAGGTCCTGGACCTCGTCGTAGTCGATGCGTTCGGTGTCGCGACGGACGCCGTACGACACCACGTTGAACCATCGTCCCGAGAAGTTCACCCTGGAGCCGTGGGTGAGGTGACCGCCGTGCGGCAGCGCCATCGCCAGCATCGTGTCGCCCGGCTGCAGCAACGCCGCGTACGCCGCCAGGTTGGCGGAGGCTCCGGAGTGCGGCTGCACGTTGGCGTGGTCGGCGCCGAACAGCCGCCGGGCCCGGTCGATCGCCAGCCGCTCGGCCCGGTCGACGACCTCGCAGCCGCCGTAGTAACGCCTGCCCGGGTAGCCCTCCGCGTACTTGTTGGTGAGGGTGGAGCCGAGCGCCGCGAGAACGGCGGGCGAGGTGAAGTTCTCGCTCGCGATCAGCTGCAGCCCGTCGCGTTCGCGCTCGAGCTCGTCGAGCAGCACCTGGGCCAGTTCGGGGTCCTCCCGCTGGAGCAGGCCGAAGTCCGGGCCGTAGTAGGGTTGTCCACCCATTTCTCCACTGTACGACCGAGTGTCCGATTTTCCCACAGGTCCATGACGACGCATCGTTCGCCCGGCGTCACATTCCTGATACGTCTCGGTCAGGAGGAGGTCTTCAGGAGGCGTTCAGGAGTAGGCGTTCAGGAGAGCGCGTTCAGGAGAAGGCGTGAGGCGCGCCCGCGGCGCTGGGGATCCAGCGGGGGGTGTCGGCGGCCTCGTCACTGATCGACGTCAGCACCGCCTGGCGGTAGAGGGCGAGCCGCTTGCGCCACTCGCCGATGTCCTCGACGTAGCGGCTCCCCACCGGCGCGTCCCACGTCTGCGGACTCCTGGCCAGCCCGTACGCCTTGTCGAGGGCAGTCGTGAGGCCCTCCAGCAGGGGCAGAGCGGCCTGCCAGGCGTTGACCAGGCGTTGGTACTCGGGATTGAACTCCCAGGCCCTGGGCTGCACGCTGAGCGGATCGGTGCCGGCCGTCGCGGGAGGTCTCTCCCCCGGTCGCATCGGCTGGGGCGCGGGCGGGTCCACGTACATCACTCGCTCCTCTCGCGCGGGCCCGGATCGACCGCGCCGGGCGGACCATCCGGCGCGACATGCCTGGGTGCCCACTCGCCCCTGCCGTACTCACCGGCCGGGACCTCGACTCCGGGCAGGTCCAGCGGCTCGACGTCCCTGGCGTGGGCCATCAGCGTCCTCAGCCCGTCGAGATCGAGCGGCGTCGCCTCGGCGGACACCACATCGCTCCCGTCGTCCGCCCACCTCGTGGCATCGCTCTCCACCCCGGCTCCCCGCCCGTCCCCGTCGCCCTGCCCTGACCTCTCGCCCCCGGCGACCGGCGTGTCCCCGGTTCCGGCGGGCGGAGTCGGATCGATCACCACCGGCTCCCCCTGCTCGGTCCCTCCCCCACCATCACCACCGCGCTCCGGCACCCCATCGCCGTCCGCGCCGGACCCCCGATCGGGCTGGCCACCCGTCTCGCGATCCCCCCGCGCGTCCGGCACACCATCGCCATTCGCATCGGAACCCCGGTCAGGTTGAACACCGGAATCCCGATCCGCCCGCCCGTCAGGCACACCATCGCCGTCCGCGCCGGAACCCCGATCCGGCTGAACACCCGTCTCACGATCCTCCCGCCCGTCGGGGGCGGGATCGCGGTCGGGCGCGGGGTCGGCTGGCGAGCAGCCGTTGCCGGCTGAGCCACCCGGATCGGCTGTTGCGGTGGTGCCACCGGACGGATCTGTGGCTGCGGTGACGCCAGTGGGCGTGTCCGTGAGAGAAGCCGGTGAAGTGTCCACCGGGGTCCCAGGTGCGATCGTGCCGGCTGGGCCGTCCGGCCGGATTTCCCTGGCGGCCCACTCGCCCCTGCCGTACTCCCCTGGCGGAACCTCCACGCCGGGCAGGTCGAGCGGCTGGATGTCACGAGCGTGGTCGACGACCGTCCTCAGCCCGTCCATGTCCAGGGGGCGAACCTCGGCGGAGACCACGTCGTCGCCGTCGTTGGCCCACTTGCCGACGTCCGGCGTGCCGGTGCCGTTGGTGGCGTCAGCAGGCTGGCCGTCGCCGCCCGGGGACGGCATGTCGATCGGCTGGACGTTGTCGATGTTCTCCAGCAGCTCGCGCAGTTGCTCGGCCGTGGGCGGATCGATGGGAACCTGGAGCACCTTGACCCCGTCGACCTCAATGACCTGCGGTCTGTGCGGGTCGGAGTCGTCCGGATGATCCTTGGCCGGGGTGTCCACGCGCTGCCCGTCGGCCTCGGCGCCACGGTCCCGCCTGCTGTCCCGATCGTCATCCTTCGGCTCGTCACCAACCGCCGTATCGTCCCCGGTCTTCGGCACATCGTCCGACCGCCTGGCCTCATCGCCCGTCCTCGCGTCCTCAGACGGCTTGTCCGGCTTCGCGTCGTCACACGCCTTAGAACCGTCCTCTGACGGCTTCCCGTCGTCCCCGGTCTTCGGCGCATCGTCCGACCGCCTGGCCTGATCACCCGTCTTCGCATCCTCAGACGGCTTGTCCGGCTTCGCATCATCCCCGGTCTTCGGCACGTCATCCGACCGCCTGGCCTGATCACCCGTCTTCGCATCCTCAGACGGCTTGTCCGGCTTCGCATCATCCCCGGTCTTCGGCACATCGTCCGACCGCCTGGCCTCATCGCCCGTCCTCGCGTCCTCGGACGGCTTGTCCGGCTTCGCATCATCCCCGGACTTCGGCACGTCATCCGACCGCCTGGCCTGATCACCCGTCTTCGCATCCTCAGACGGCTTGTCCGGCTTCGCATCATCCCCGGTCTTCGGCACATCGTCCGACCGCCTGGCCTCATCGCCCGTCCTCGCGTCCTCGGACGGCTTGTCCGGCTTCGCATCATCCCCGGACTTCGGCACGTCATCCGACCGCCTGGCCTGATCACCCGTCTTCGCATCCTCGGACGGCTTCCCGTCGTCCCTGGTCTTCGAAGCGTCCTCAGCCGGTTTGGTGGGGTCGGTGCGGGGGTTGTCGTCGCGGGAGCGGTCGTCGCGTGGTTCCTTGGGCTCGTCGGCGGGCTTGCCGTCGCCCCCCACCGTGGGGGCGGAGTCGCCCCGGGGCCGGTCGGCCTTCTTCTCCAGCAGCCCCAGCCGGTCGTTGACGTCCTTGACCATGGTGTCGGCGGCCTCGGCGACCTGGACGGGGCGGTGTGTGGTCTGCGTGGCCAGGCCCGCCCGGGTCATGACCTGCGCGACCCGGGCCTCGGTGGCGCGCAGCTGGGTGGCCGCCTGCTTCACCTCGGCCAGCAGTTCGCGGACCAGTTGGGGATCCATGCCGTCGAACTTGCCCATGGGCTACTCCCGGACGTCGTGGCCGCTCCGGGAATCACCGTAGGCATCCGGCGGGCACCACCGCAGCCGGGATAAGCAGACGGTATCGGTCAGTCGTCGGTCGCGACGTAGCCGATGATGCCGCGCAGCTTCTCGACGGGGATCGTCCCGCGCCTCAACAGCCGCGGCACGGCCGAGGTCAGGTCGAGGATCGTCGACGGGGTGTGGTCGGTGGTCTTGCCGCCGTCGAGGTAGACGGCGACCGCGTCGCCCAGCTGCTCATGGGCCTCGTCGGCGGTGACGGCCGCGGGCGCGCCGGAACGGTTGGCGCTGGAGACGGCCATCGGCCCGGTCTCCTTGAGCAGGTCAAGGGCGACCGGGTGGAGCGGCATGCGGATGGCCACGGTGCCCTTGGTGTCGCCCAGGTCCCAGGAGAGCGCCCGGTTGGCCTTCCACACCAGCGTGAGCGGGCCAGGCCAGAACGCGTCGATGAGGTCCTGACCGTAGGGGCCCAGGTCTTCGACGAGGGCGCCGGCCGCGCGCACGGTGCCGACGAGGACGGGCGGCGGCATGTCACGGCCGCGCCCCTTGGCGGCGAGCAGCGCGGTGACCGCCGCGGGGGTGAAGGCGTCGGCGCCGATGCCGTAGACGGTGTCGGTCGGCAGCACGACCAGCTCACCGCGGCGCGCCGCGGCGGCGGCCTCGGTCAGGCCCTCGGCGCGCTGCTCGAGGTCGGTGCAGTCATAGCGTTTGCCCACGCCGTGCATCCTAGTCCTGGCCGAGCCGTGCGGTGACGAAGCGGTCCCTGCGGGTCAGATCCTGGCGCAGGCGTACGTCTCGCCAGCCGTTGTCCTCGGGGAACGTGAGGTAGACCGACCGGCCCTGTTCGTCGGCGTGCTCGACGGCGACCCAGCCGCCGGGGCGCAGCAGGCGCCGGGCGGTGCGCTCGACCGCGCGCACCTCGCCGAGCCCGTCGTCGCCGGTGCCGTAGAGCGCCCGGGACGGGTCGTAGTCGCGCACCTCGGGATCGCGGGGGATCGCGCCGGGCGGGATGTAGGGCGGGTTGGAGATGACCAGGTCGACCTTGCCGTTGAGCTCGGGCAACGCCTCTGCCAGGTCTTCGGGGTGCAGGTGGACGCGCCCCTGGCCGTGCTCCGTGATGTTGCGCTTGGCCCATCCGTAGGCGTCGGGGTCGACCTCGACGGCGTGCACCTCGGCGAGGGCGACCTCCTGGGCGATCGAGAGCGCGATCGCCCCGGAGCCGGTGCCGAGGTCGACGACCAGCGGGGCGGCGACGTCCATCTCGCGCAGCGTCTCGATGGCCCAGCCCGCCATGACCTCGGTCTCGGGGCGCGGCACGAACACGCCCGGCCCCACCTTCAGCTCCAGATAGCGGAAGTAGGCGTGGCCGGTGATGTGCTGCAGAGGTTCGCGGGCCGCGCGCCTGGCGACGCCCTCCCAGAACAGCGCGTCGAAGTCGGCATCCTTGACCGTGTGGAGCTCGCCCCTGCGCACGCCGTGGACGAAGGCCGCGATCTCCTCGGCGTCGGTGCGCGGCGACGGCACACCTGCCTCGGCGAGCCGAGCGGTGGCGAGGACGATCTCGTCCAGCAGAAATGTCATGAGTGTTGTGCGAGCTTCTCCGCCATCTCGGCGTCGATGAGTGCCTGGGTGACGGCGTTGAGCTCACCGTCGAGGACCTGGTCGAGGTTATACGCCTTGAAGCCGACCCGGTGGTCGGAGATGCGGTTTTCGGGGAAGTTGTACGTGCGGACCCGCTCGGAACGGTCGACGGTGCGGACCTGCGACTTGCGCTCGGCCTGCGCCGCGGCGTCGGCCTGCTCCTGGGCGATGGCCAGCAGCCGGGCACGCAGGATGCGCAGCGCCGACTCCTTGTTCTGCAGCTGGCTCTTCTCGTTCTGGCAGGAGACCACGGTGCCCGTGGGCATGTGGGTGATGCGGACCGCCGAGTCGGTGGTGTTGACGCTCTGCCCGCCGGGGCCACTGGAGCGGTAGACGTCGATGCGCAGGTCGTTGGGGTCGACCTGGACGTCGACCTCCTCGGCCTCCGGATAGACGAGCACGCCGGCGGCGCTGGTGTGGATGCGGCCCTGCGACTCGGTGACGGGCACCCGCTGCACGCGGTGGACGCCGCCCTCGAACTTGAGCCTGGACCACACGCCCTCGTCGCCCTTGGCCTTGATCGCGACCGTGACGTCCTTGAATCCGCCGAGGTCGGACGGCTGGCTGTCGATGATCTCGGCCTTCCAGCCGAGCCGCTCGGCGTAGCGGAGATACATGCGCAGCAGATCTCCCGAGAACAGCGCGGACTCCTCACCGCCCTCGCCCGCCTTGATCTCCATGATGATGTCCTTGTCATCATTGGGGTCGCGCGGGATCAGCAGGTGTTTGAGGCGCTCCTCCAGCTGCGGGACGCGCTCCTCCAGCTCGATCGCCTCGGCCGCGAACGCCTCGTCCTCGCCGCTCAGCTCCTTGGCGGCGCTCAGGTCGTCGCGGACGGACTCGAGCTCGCGGTAGGTGTGAATGATCGGGGTGAGCTGGGAGTAGCGCCTGCCGAGGGTGCGTGCCTTGTTCTGGTCGGCGTGCACGGCGGGGTCGGCAAGCTGCAGCTCCAGCTCGGAATACTCCTTGAGCAACTCGTCGAGGTTCACCGTGGGTCCTTCTGTCTGGATGTGGGCGGGCCGTTCACCAACAACGCCGACCCGGCGCACCGTGGTGCGTCCGAGCCGGCGTCGGTGAAGCTACTTGCCCGCGGACTTCTTGCCGAAGCGCTTCTCGAAGCGGGCCACCCGGCCGCCGGTGTCGAGGATCTTCTGCTTGCCGGTGTAGAACGGGTGGCAGGCCGAGCAGACGTCGGCGTGGATGCTGCCGTTCTTGGCAGTGCTGCGGGTGGTGAACGTGTTGCCACAGGTGCAGGTGACCTGGGTCACGTTGTAGTCAGGGTGAATGTCGCGCTTCATCGCTGTCCTTTCGGGGTGCGGTCGCCGGGTCGCCATGTGACGCTCTCGCGTGGGGCGGGAACCGGAACCGCTACGGGTCAGCTACCAGTGTGCCAGACACTGAAACCATCCCAGGCCACGATGCATTCCCTCGCGGGTCGAGTCATGCGAAAGGGGCGGCCGGTGATCCCGGGCCGCCCCTTTCGGGTGGTGCGTCAGTCGCGGTCGTTGCTCACCGTGGTCTTCTGGACCTGCAGGAGGAACTCGGCGTTGGACTTGGTCTCCTTCATCTTCTCCAGGAGAAGCTCCAGAGCCTGCTGCATGTCCAGCGCGTGGAGGACCCTGCGGAGCTTCCAGACGATCTGAAGCTCGTCCTTGGCCATCAGGATCTCTTCCTTACGGGTGCCGGACGCGTCGACGTCCACCGCGGGGAAGATGCGCTTGTCGGCCAGGGAGCGGTTGAGCTTGAGCTCCATGTTGCCGGTGCCCTTGAACTCCTCGAAGATGACCTCGTCCATCTTGGACCCGGTCTCGACCAGGGCCGTGGCGAGGATCGTCAGCGAGCCGCCGTTCTCGATGTTGCGAGCGGCGCCGAAGAAGCGCTTGGGCGGGTAGAGGGCCGTGGAGTCGACACCACCCGACAGGATGCGACCGGACGCCGGGGCCGCCAGGTTGTAGGCGCGGCCGAGACGGGTGATCGAGTCGAGCAGGACGACCACGTCGTGGCCCAGCTCCACCAGGCGCTTGGCCCGCTCGATGGCGAGCTCGGCGACCGTGGTGTGGTCCTCGGCCGGACGGTCGAAGGTCGAGTGGATGACCTCGCCCTTGACCGACCGCTGCATGTCGGTGACCTCTTCGGGCCGCTCGTCCACGAGCACGACCATCAGGTGGCACTCGGGGTTGTTGCGGGTGATCGCGTTGGCGATCGACTGGAGCACCATCGTCTTGCCGGCCTTGGGCGGCGAGACGATGAGACCGCGCTGGCCCTTGCCGATCGGCGAGACGAGGTCGATGATCCGCGTGGTGAGGATGTTCGGCTCGGTCTCGAGGCGCAGGCGCTCCTGCGGGTAGAGCGGGGTGAGCTTGTTGAAGTCGGGCCGGTTGCGGGCCTGCTCCGGGTCCATGCCGTTGACGGTGTCGAGGCGGACCAGGGCGTTGAACTTCTCGCGGCGCTCACCGTCGCGCGGCTGGCGGACGGCGCCGGTGATGACGTCGCCCTTGCGCAGGCCGTTGCGGCGGATCTGGGCGAGCGAGACGTAGACGTCGTTGCTGCCCGGCAGGTAGCCGCTCGTCCTGACGAACGCGTAGTTGTCGAGGATGTCGAGGATGCCGGCGATCGGGATGAGAACGTCGTCCTCGCCGATCACGGGCTCGCTGCTGTCGAAGCGGTCGCGGCCACGGCCACGGTTGCGCTCCCTGAAGCGGCCCCGGCGACCACGGCCGCCGCGGTCGTCGTCGTCGCCCCGCTGGTCGCCCCGCTGGTCATTGCGCTGGTCGCCCCGCTGGTCGGAGCGGCTGCCGGAGTCGACCCGCTGGTCGGAGCGTCCGCCCTCGCCGCGGGAGCCGTCACGGCCACCGTCACGGCCACCGTCACGACCGCCATCGCGACCGCCGTCACGACCGCTGTCGCGGCCACTGTCACGAGCACTGTCACGCCCGCCATCGCGGCCGCTCTCACCACGGTCGTTGCCGGAACGGTCGCCCCGGTCGCGGCGCTCGCCGCGGCTGCGGCGCTCACGCCGGCTCTCGCCACGGTCGCCGCGCGGGTCACCGTGACCGGTGTCGGCGGGCTGAGAGGTCTGCTCGACGACCGGCTCGGCCGGTGCGGCCACGGGCTCAGGCGCGGTGACGACCGGCTCGGCGGCCTGCGCAGCGGGCTCCTCGACGGTCTTGGCGCGGGAGCGTTCCCTGCGGGCACGAGCCGGACGCTCGGTCACGGGCGCCGCCTCGGCGGTGGCCGCGGCCACTGCCGGCGCCTCGGCCACGGGAGCAGGTGCGCTGTCTCCGGAACCGACGCCCTGCTTCTCCTGGATGGCCGCGATGAGCTGGCTCTTCCGCATCCGTCCGGTGCCGCTGATGCCCAGCTCGGCGGCCATCTTCTGCAGCTCGGGCAGCACCTTGGCGGAGAGGCCGGTGCCGGAGCGACGCGCACGGGGCTTGGCCACGGCGCGGGTGGGGGTGTCGCCGGACGCCGGCTGCGCGGGCGAGCCTGGTGCGTCGGAGAGGAGTTCGGTGGTGTCGCTCAACTAAAAGGTCCTTCCCAGGGGTCGGGCCCCGGTTTTGTTCCGCCGGGCGTCCCGGAGGTGCTTGCGATCCGGCGCAGACCGGGTCGGGGTGCACTTTGCGATCTTCGGCCGTCGCTGGGGACGGCCGCCACTCTTGGGGAGGGGCTCGTCCAGGCCGTCACAGGACGGTGACGCGTGGAAGACACCCCCCAGATTGCTGTCGCCAGCCAGATGTCGAGGTGATTCGAACGCGCAAGCCCCCGTCGTCGCCGCCTCACTTTGGGCCAACCGGGTGTGGGCCAACCGGAGGTAACGGATTCCGGGGAGACAGCCGCGCCGCCCACGCCTCACGGCGTGAAGCACAATGCAGCAATGCATGGCTGACAAGCACGCACCCACCAAGGGGGCATCTGGTGCGGCTATCAGCCTAACATCACCAGCGCACACGACTATTCCCTGAAGGTCTAAGTGTCATCAGCGTGTCTCGGGGAACTGAACGTTCGCACCAACCGGGTCGACGTCCATTTGCTGGATGTGCCAGTCATTACCCACTTCTGGCGCGATCAAATCCTGCGAATCCGGTGTCGAAAACGCAAGAACGGTGGGACCCGCCCCCGAGACGACCGCGGGCACGCCCACTGCACGGAGACGTTCTACCAGATCCGCACTCCGCGGCATCGCAGGCGCGCGGTATTCCTGGTGGAGCCGATCTTCCGTCGCGGCCAGCAGTAGCTCGCGATCCGGCATCTGGAGCAACGCCGCGATCAGCAGCGCGGTCCGGCCGGCGTTGAAGGAGGCGTCCTTGTGGGGCACGTCCTTCGGAAGAAGCCCCCGAGCGGTCTCGGTGGCCAGTCGCGTCGCCGGAACGATCACGACGGGCCGGATGCGCGCATCGGGGATTAGTTTCACCATACGCGGTGCGCCCGAGTGCTCGGTCCAGGCGACGGTCAGCCCTCCGGCCAGGCACGGAGCCACGTTGTCGGGGTGGCCCTCCATCTCGGTGGCGAGCGCGAACACCTCGTCGTCCGACAGCTCGCCCTCGCCGGCCAGGGCGCGCGCGGCGAGCAGGCCCGCGCAGATCGCCGCGGACGACGAGCCGAGCCCCCTGGCGTGGGGGATCCGGTTGCGGCAGTGCAGGCGGATCCCGGCGGGCTGCGCCATTGCCATCCGGTCGAACGCCTTGCGCATGGCCTTGACGACCAGATGGCCCTCGCCGAGATCGAGCTCGCCGGCGCCCTCACCCTCGACGGTCACGCGGACGCCCGGCTCACCGGTGAGCGTCGCCTCGACCTCGTCGTGCAGCCCCAGCGCCAGGCCCAGGGAGTCGAACCCGGGCCCCAGATTGGCCGACGTCGCCGGCACGTGGATCACCACGGTGCTCATCGGTCAGACTTCCCTCTCGGTCCGCGATCCCGCGCGCGGCCGAACCACGCCGAGGTCGTGCAGATGGTCGTGCGGATGGGTCGTGCGGATGGGTCGTGCGGACAGGTCGTGCGGACAGGTCGTGCGGATGAACGTCCGGATGACTGTCCGGACGAGTGTCGCCGCGCACGTACGCGGCGTCAGGCGAGGTTGAGCGCGCCCGCCGCGGCCTGGACGTCGACCGGGATCGTGATCGGGGCCGGGGCGCCCGCGATGGCCCAGTCGGGGTCCTTGAGACCGTTGCCGGTGACCGTGCAGACGATGCGCTGGCCGGGCTCGATCAGCCCCCGCGCGTGCGCCTGCAGCAGACCGGCCACGCTGGCCGCCGAGGCGAGCTCGACGAACACGCCCTCCTCCTGGGCCAGCAATTTGTACGCGGCGGCGATCTGGCGGTCGGTCACCGACTGGATGTCGCCGCCCGACTCGTCACGCGCCGCGATGGCGAGCTGCCAGGAGGCCGGGTTGCCGATGCGGATGGCGGTGGCGATCGTGTGGGGATGGGCGACCGGGGCGCCGTTGACGATGGGCGCGGACCCGCTGGCCTGGAAGCCGAACATCCGGGGCGCCTTCGACGACACCCCGTCGGTGAGGTATTCGCGGTAGCCCATCCAGTAGGCGGAGATGTTGCCCGCGTTGCCCACGGGGATGCAGTGGATGTCGGGCGCGTCGCCCAGCGTGTCGACGATCTCGAAGGCGGCGGTCTTCTGGCCCTGGAGCCGGAACGGGTTGACCGAGTTGACCAGCGCGATCGGGTAGCTGGAGGACAGCTTGCGGGTCATCTCCAGGCAGTCGTCGAACGACCCCTCGACCTGCAGCAGGGTGGCTCCGTGGACGAGCGCCTGGGCCAGCTTGCCCATCGCGATCTTGCCCCGCGGCACCAGGACCGCGCAGGTGAGCCCGGCGCGCACCGCGTAGGCGGCGGCCGAGGCCGAGGTGTTGCCGGTGGAGGCGCAGATGACCGCCTTGGCGCCCTCTTCGACGGCCTTGCTGATGGCCATGGTCATGCCACGGTCCTTGAAGCTGCCCGTCGGGTTGGCGCCCTCGACCTTGAGGTGGACGTCACATCCGGTGAGGGCCGAGACACGGTGCGCGGGCACCAGCGGGGTGCCGCCCTCGAGCAGCGTGATGACGGGCGTCTTCGTGGTGACCGGAAGCCGCTCACGGTACTCCTCGATGAGGCCACGCCACGACCTGCTCATGATGACTCCCTACCTGCGTTGTCAGGCACAAAGTGTACGGGGTGCCCGGGAGGGGACGGTCGGCCGGAGGGCCCCGGACCGCCGGGGCGGCGTGGCCATGGTCGGACATGCCGCAATTGAGGAAATTCTCAGCAACTGTCGATAAGGTCGCGCCAGGGGGTCACCATCATGAGCGCGCGTCCCGCGATGACGCAGAACGACTTTTCTCCACTGCAGCCGCCCGAGCTCGGCGCCTGGTCGCCCGCCCTGTCGGTGAGCGTGGTCATTCCGGCGCACGGCGGGCCGCACCTGGAGCTGACGCTGGCCGCGCTGGCCGCCCAGACGTATCCGAGCCACCTGCTGGAGGTGCTGGTCGTCGACGACGGCAGCGAGCCGCCGATCCGGCTGCCGGAGATCAGGCCCGACAACACCCGCGTCGTCAGGACCGAGAGCGGGTGGGGCATCTCCAACGCCGTCAACACCGGCGCCAAAGCGGCCGACGGCGAGATCATCCAGCGGCTCGACGCCGACATGGTGGCCTGCCGGGAGCACATCGAGGCGCTCGCCCGGTGGCACCACCTGACCGACTACCTGGTCACGATCGGGATGAAGAAGTTCGTCGAGGCGCCGTCGCTCACGGCGAACGAGGTGTTCCGGGCGCGGCGGCTGGATGAGCTGTTCGACCTGGACCGGGCGGTGGCGAGCTCCACCGAGGCGACGATCGCCAAGACCGACGGGCTGCGCCGGAGCCGCAATCCCTACCACGTGTGCACGGGGCCGACGTTCGCCCTGCCCCGGGAGGTCTTCCACGCCGTGGGAGGTCTCGACCCGACGGTGGCCCGGGGCGAGGACACCGAGTTCGCCTACCGGCTGGCCATGCACGGGGTGGTGTTCGTCCCCGACCTGGAGGCGCAGGCCGTACACCTCGGGTTGCCGGCGCAGCACCGCGACCGGGAGCGGGCCGTGCGGGTCGTGGAGCCCTACCTCGCGCACCGCGTGCCGCTCCGGCGCGACCTGCGCAAGGATCGCGGGCGGCGGTGGCTGGTCCCGTACGTGGAGATCGTGCTGGACGTGACCGACACCTCCGAGGCGGTCGTGCGGCGGGCGGTGGCGGCGGCGCTCGACGGCAAGCTGCAGGACGTCGCGGTGACGCTGGTGGGGCCGTGGTCGCGGTTGCGTGAGGGGCGGCGCTCGGTGCTCGGCGACCCGTGCTTCGAGCTGCGGCTGATGCGCGACCTGTTCGCGCACGACGAGCGGATCAGGCTGATCGACGAGGCCGCGCCCACGCCCGCGCCGACGCCGTTCCGCTATCGGGGGCCGGTGGACGTGCCGCTGCACCGCGTGACGCTCGAACGCATGGTGGAGACCGTGCAGAAGGACCTGACGGGCGTGCTCGTCGTGGATTTGCCCGACGGCCGCACCGCCCGTCTCGAACGCACCTCCGCCCTGGGGCGCGCGCACCTGCTCGCCGCACCGGACGACGACCTCGACGCCGTCATCGCCACCACCCACGGGGTACGGCACGTGCCGCCGGAGCGCTACTGGCCCCCGGCGGCCCCGGCCGCCGCCACCACGGCGACGCCGGCCGTGACGGTCCCGGTGGCGGCCGCACCGGAGGAGCCGGTCGAGCGGACCCTCCTGGGCCGGCTGAAGTCGGCGCTGCGCACCGGCTGACGGCTCAGCGGCGCCCCTTGCCGAGCGCGCGTTTCACCGTGGTGGACAGGACGACGCGCAACCCCTGCTGGGCGCGCTTGGCAGCGGCGAGCTGGCGGCGCAGGGAGCCGACCTCGCGGCGGAGTTCGACGGCGCTCTTGCGCCACTTGGCCGCCTCGTCGCGCCACTTGGCGACCTGGCCGCGCAGCCGTTCGACCTCCTTGGCCAGCCGCGCGGCCTCTTCCTGAGCCTCCGTCCTGGCGCGCAGGGCGCCGCGACGGCCGAGGACGACGGCGGGCTCGGTGGTGAAGGGGTAGCTCTCGGCCTCCACCCACGACACGCCCGACACGTCGTCGACCGCGTCGTCGAGACACTCCCCCGGCCGGAGCACGATCCGGGCCCTGGCGAAGGCGGAGGCGCGCTCCAGCCGGGCCGTCAGCAGGCCGTCGGCCGACTCCCGCAGCAACACGTTGACCAGGCCGAGGCCCTCGTCGCGGGCCAGGTCGAGGAGCCTGGCCAGGGTGTCCTCACCGGGCACCCAGCCGGAGGGCAGGCGCAGCACGAAGGGGACGGCCGGGTCGGCCTCGTCGGTGGACGCGAACCGCACCCGGCCTTCGTAGCGGTAGTGGCCGTGGATCAGCGCCAGGTCGAGGCCGGGGTCGGTCAGCGGGGCACGGCGCTCGTGGCCGGCCGAGTCCCACGGGCCGACCAGAACGATCGAGAGGTCCGGCACGGTCCCGGCCAGCAGGGCGTCGACCGTGGCGCGTACGGTCTCGTAGCCGGCGGTGCCGTCGAGCAGGACGGTGACGTACGGGACCTTCCACTGGCGTCCGGGGTTGGCGCGCAGCCACCGGTAGGAGGGGATGCGGTCGGCCACGAAGGCGTGGCTCACGCGGTCGATGGGCTGCTTGTCGCGCATCCGCATGGTGGGGCCGAGATGGTAGGCGCGGGCCTCGGGCTCGGGCACGAACACCGCTCCGGCCTGCGCCAGCCGGTAGCCCATCTCGGTGTCCTGGCCGAGGATGAGCTCGTCGTCCATCGGCCCCGCGGCCTCGACCAGCCGGGCGTTGACCGAGGTGGCGCCGCCGACGTGCAGGCTGAACGGCCGCTGCGGGTTGTCGGTGAGGCCGTTGGTCCGCTCCACCAGGTCGATGATCCAGGCGTGCGGCTCGGCCGGCTCGAAGGCCCGCTCCAGGTCGTCGGGCAGCTCGTCGGGCACGGGGGCCTCGGTGAACCTGATGTAGCCGGTCACGACCAGGTAGGGGGCGGTGTGGTGCCAGCGCATGTGCGCCTCGACCGCGCCCGGGGTGAGCAGCACGTCGGAGTCGAGCCAGTGGATGACGTCGCCGGTGGCCGCGGCCAGGCCCGCGTTGCGGGCGGCGGCCCGGCCGGGGGTCTCGCAGACGATCAGCCGGGTGCCGGCCGGGCGCTCGCGGGGCAGCCGCAGCGGCGGCGCGCTGCCGTTGTCCACGACGATGACCTCGGTCAGGTCCTCCGGGTAGGTCTGCCGGGCGAGTGCGGCCAGCACCAGGTCGAGCTTGTCCTGGCCACCGTAGGCGGGCACGATCACGCTGACGCGCAGCGTGGGGTCGTACCCCTCGGGAGGCCGCAGGACGCGGTAGTCGTTGCCGCGGACCCTCATGCGGCTTCCAGCAGGCGGCTCGGGCGGAAGCCCCGCCACTGGTTGGTGGCCACCTTGAGGAAGTGGGCGAGCGGGAGCCGCCAGGTGTGCTCGTCGCTGAGCGTGCGCCGCAGCACGTAGCCGAGGCCGTGGGTGCGGTAGACGCGGGCGCCGGCCTCGGAGGCGGCCTTCAGGAAGTCGCGGTCGACCGCCCGGGGCTGGGCCGGGAATCCGCCGGTGTCGCCGAATCTGGCCCGGGAGAGCAGGATCGTGCCGCCCGCCACGTGGTCGGACCAGACCTCGCTCGGGTAGGCGGCGCCGCTGGCGAACCTGGTGCGCCTGATCGTGGCGTGCAGCGGCTCCAGGTAGAAGAACTCGCCGGCGGTGCCCACGATGTCGGCCCCCGAGTAGCCGGCCGCCATGACCAGGTCGGCGAGGTGGCGGGGGCCGTACCAGTCGTCGTCGTCCCACTTGGCCAGGTAGTCGCCGCTGGCCAGGGCGGCCGCCTGGTTGAGCACCTGGCCGAACGGCACCTCGGCGGGGGCCTCGATCCAGGCCACGGGCAGCGGGCAGTCCTCGACGGCCTGGCGTACCCGTTCGAAGGGCACCCCGTGCAGCCCGAGCAGGACCTCGATCTCGACGTCGCGCTGGCGGGCCATCTGGGTCAGGGCGGCGCCGACCAGCTCGGGACGTCTGGTCGACATGACGACGCTGATCGAGGGGATGTGGCCGGAACGATGGGCGAGGCGGCGCAGGCGCACGCTGTGCTCCTCGCGCCGCAGGTCGGCCAGCGAGCGCACGGTGCCGTCGGCGGCGTGGTCGAGCCAGGAACGGTCGGTGAGCAGATCGGCCAGGTCGGCGGGCACCCAGCCGGGCGCGGTGGGGGTGGTCAGGGGCACGCCGGCGGCGGCGAGCCGGGTGAGCCCGTCGAGGGGCACCGCGTCGCCGGGCCACTCGATCTCGAGGCCGCGCAGCGGGCGGAGCGCGCCGGGGTCGGGCGGCTGCCCGTCGACCTGCCAGCCGGCCTCGCTCCAGTGCAGGCGGGCGAGCCCCTTCTCCGGCGTGCGTGTGAAGCCGCAAGGGGTGACGGACATAGGTGTGGTGCTCCTCGACCGGCAGGGACTCAGTCGGCGCCTACCTTACGCCGGTTTACTGGCACGTAGGCCGCGAGTCCACCTTCATGCCGGAAAGCGCTGCAGGTCGGGGCGGAAGCAATTCCCAGTTATCACACAGGAACTTATGGCACGGTAGTGGCGAATGTTGCTTAGGGTGTCAATATCCCCTGACGCCGGTTTAGTCATGTCTATGGAAGGTATGCGCGGATGCTCTCGCCCCGCCGACTGGCAGCGGTCGCCGCGATCCTCGGTGTCGTGGTCGTGGCCGCTCTCGTGGTGCTGCTGCTCGGAGACCTGATCACCTGGGCCGCCGCGGGAGCCATCGCGGCGTCCCTGATCGCTCTGGCCGCCCTCTCCGTGCTCGTGCTCATCGTGCGCCGCCTCGACGGAAAGGCGCAGCGCATGGATCAGCGGATCAAAAAGCACGAAGCCGGGCTCGCCAAGGTCACCACCGCGCTCGGCCGGATCGAGTCGAGGCTGGACCGTCTGGCCGCCGCCGTCGAGCAGTCGGCCACGCGGCGCGACGACGACCTGGGCGCGATCCTCGCCTCTCTCGGCGAGGACCGGGTGAACGCCATCACCCGCGCGCGAGAGGTGGAGGAACTGCGCCAGGAGGTCCGTGCCCTGGCCAAGGGCGGGGTATGACCAAGATCAGGCACAACGATTATGGTTCGCTCCGGCCGCCCGCGATCGGGAGCTGGAATCCGATCTTGACCCTTTCTGTGGTCATCCCCGCCTACGACTGTCAGGCGGAGCTCGGCCGCACCATGGCCGCGCTGGCGCGTCAGACCTACCCCGCCGAGCTGACCGAGGTGGTCGTGGCCGACGACGGCAGCGAGCCGCCGATCGAGCCCCGCGACGTGCCCGGCGCACGGATCGTACGGGTGCGGGACGGCTGGGGCCGCGGCGCCGCCCGTCAGACCGGACAGCTCGCCGCCACCGGTGACGTGATCCACTGGCTCGACGCGGACATGATCCTGGACGACGACCACCTCGAAGCCCACATGCGCTGGCACCACCTGATCGACCACGCGGTCGTGATCGGTGAGACCCGCTTCGTCGAAACCCTGGACGAACAGGGCGTCCAGACCGAGTACACCCGCCGAACGCTCGAAACGACCCGGATGCTCAAGGACGCCGGCGCGAGTGCGTACCTCCTGCACACCGGGGCCTCCACTTCGGTCCGGGCCGGCCTGCTGCGCGCGGCGGGCGGCGTCGACCCGCGCCTGGACATGGCCGAGGACACCGAGCTGGGCTACCGGCTGGCGCAGGCCGGAGCGGTGTTCATCCCCGACCCCCAGGCCCGGGGCCGGCACCTCGGCCCGTCCACGGTCATGCGCCGGGAGAAGGACGTCCACCGGCACAACTGGTCGTTCCTCGGCGACCTCGTCCCCGACCTGCGCTGGCTGCGCAAACACCCACGACGGCACTGGCTCGTGCCCTACGTGCGGGTCGTCGTGACGGCCACCGGCTACGAGGAGACGCGCGCCTGCGTGGACGCGGCGCTCGCGGGCACCCTCGACGACATCGGCGTCACGGTCGCCGGGCCCTGGGGGCGGCTGACCGGCGGGCGCCGCGCCAGCCTCGACGAGCCCCTGCTCGACCTGCGCCTCATCCACAACCTCTACCGTCACGAGCCGCGCGTCACCTTCGCCGAGACCGCGCCCGTCTCCGCGGCCCCCTCCCCGTTCCTGCTCACGCTCCCGCCCGGCTGGGCGCCGGGCGCCGACACGCTCTCCCGGCTCGTACGGCTCGCCGAGCCCGGCCTGCTGGGCCTCGTCTGCGCCGTCCTGGCCGAGTCGGCCGACGGCGTGGTGACGGCCCGGCTGGAACGCACCGCGGCGTTCTCCCGGGCCGCGTTCTTCCCCGGAGCGGCCGACGACCTGGTGGACGAGATGTTCGGCTCGATCTGGGTGAGCGGCGAGGAGTACGGGATCGTTCCCGCGGCCGAGACCGAGACCGCGTCGGGCGACGCGGTCAAGTGGCGCGCGGTGGCCGCACAGCGGCGGGACGAGGTGAAGGCGTTGCGGGCGGAGGTCGAGCGGCTGTCGGCGGAGGTGGAACGGCTGTCCGCCGAGCCTGTCACCGAGGGGCGGCGGCTCAGCTCACTCCTGCGGCACCTGAGGAGCACGGGTTGACTCGCGAGCCGATGCGGCACCTGAGGAGTCCGGAGTGATCCGCGAACCGATGCGGCACCTGAGGAGTTCGGAGTGATCCGCGAGTTGCTGGCCGACCTGCCGAAGGCTCGGGTGTTCCTGACCGGGGTCGGCGCGGAGACGCTGCCCGGCGGGGGCGGCGCGGCCGGCGGGCTCGGCGGGGTCGGTGGGCTCGGCGCGGTCGATCTGGATCGGGATCTGCTGGAGCCGCCGCCGGTGACGGAGCGGGTGCACGAGGTCCTCGTGATCGCCGGCACGCCCGCCGACCTGCGGCGCGCGGCCACCCTGCACAAGCTGCTGCCGGAGGCGCGGCGCGTGGTCGTGGCCGTGCTCGACACCCCGGCCTCGCATCCGGCTCCGGTGCCGACGCCGACTCCCGCGCACCGGTGGCGCTCCCTGACGGATCTGCGGGTGCACCGGCCCAAGGACCGGGTGTGGGTGGTGGACGCCCGCTTCTCGGCCCCCACGCCGGCGGGCCGTACCGTGGCGGCGACGGCGCGCGCCTTCGCGGGGCACCGGCTGGACGTGATCGCGGCGCCGGCGGCGGCGATCGCGGGCGTCGGCTCGGCCGACTGGCGGCCCGGCGACCCCAACGCGACCCCCGCCGAGATCGGCGGACCGGTGCCCGAGCGGGTCGGCGCGCCGGGCGGTGACGTGGTGCTGCGCACGCTGGAAGCCGGCGAGCCGGCCCCGCGCACCCCCGTCCCGGCCGACCCGCACGAAGCGCGGGACCCCGTCGCGGCCGGTTTGGACGAAGCCCGCGCCCCCGTCCCGACCGGCCCGTACGAAGCGCGGGACCCCGTCGCGTGGACCGGTGACGAGACGCCCGTCGAGCGGCCGACGTCGCGCGCCGCCAGTTGGGAGCGGCTGGGCCGGCCAGGCGGCGGCGCGCTGCCGCTGGCCGATCCGGACGTGCTGGGCGACCCGTCGATGGTTCCGCCGGTCGACGAGCGCCTGGTGAACCCGCAGGGGTTCGTCACCACGCCGTCCCGGGGCATGGCGTCGCTGGAGGAGCGCGACGGGCGCTGGTCGGTGGTGCTGGACGGGCGCCTGGTGACGGCGTTCGCCGAGTCGGGCGGGGTGACCGACGCGGACGTGTCCAGGCTGAGGCAGATCCGGGGCCTCACGGTCGACTGGCGGCACGCGCACAGCGGGCCGCTGGCCGCCGTGCGGGTGCTCGCGGGGCTGGCCGCGGCGGGGATCCCGCTGGTCGCGGAGAGCGTGCCGCGCTGGGCGGGCGCTCTCGGAGCCGAACTGATCACGTTGGTGACGACAGATCCCGACCTCTCCGATGATCTCCGGCGGGAGGAGCACAGCGTCCGGCTGCGCCGCGCGGCGCTGCGCACGCACGGCGTGTCCGCCCGCTGGGAGCAGCTCGGCGCGCCCGCCCAGGCGCCACCGCTGACCTCCGTGCTGCTCGCCACCCGCCGGACCGACATGGTGGGCTTCGCCCTCGACCAGGTCGCCCGCCAGCGCGGAGCGCGGGTCGAGGTCGTCCTCGCCCTGCACGGCCTGCCCCGGGGACACCCCGACGTGGCCCGGGCGATCGCCGCCTTCGACGGGCCGCTGACCGTCTACGAGGCCGGCCACGACGAGATCTTCGGCCAGGTGCTGAACAACGCGGCCGCCCGCGCCTCGGGCTCGTTCCTGCTCAAGATGGACGACGACGACTGGTACGGGCCCGACTTCCTGTCCGACCTGCTGCTCGCCCACTCCTACTCCGGCGCGCAGGTGGTGGGGACCGTGCCCGAGTTCGTCTACCTGTCGTCGATCGACGTCACCGTGCACCGCAGCCAGATCACCGAGCAGATCACCAGTTTCGTCGCGGGCGGCACGATCCTGGCCGAGCGGTCGGCGTTCCAGGCGGTCGGGGGGTTCCGGCCGCTGCGCCGCTCGGTCGACACCCAGTTCCAGGAGGCCATGCAGGCCGCGGGCGGCCAGATCTACCGCACCCACGGCCTCGGTTACATCCTGCGCCGTGGCCCCGCCGCCAACCACACCTGGCAGGAGCCGATCGGTACGTTCCTGCGTCGCAACAGGGACCAGTGGCGCGGCTTCCGCCCCAGCGCGCTGATGGAGCTGGACGGGAGCGACCTGCCGTGACCCTCGACCAGCCCGCGTCCATGCCGCGAATCCGGCGCCAGGACTTCGGCGTGCTGACCCCGCCCCGCCTCGGCGACTGGCAGCCCACCCTGACCGTGACGGTCGTCATCCCGGCCCACGACCGGCAGGAGACGCTGGACCTCACGCTGGCGGCGCTCTCGGCGCAGAGCTACCCCGCGGAGCTCACGGAGATCGTCGTCGTGGACGACGGCAGCACCCCTCCCCTGCGCCTGCCGGAGATCGTCCCGCCCGGAACCCGGCTGATCCCCGCCCCGCCCGGCGGCTGGGGCCGCGCCTGGGCCGTCCAGACCGGCCTCGACGCGGCCACCGGCGACGTCGTCCTCGTCCTGGACGCCGACATGGTCCCCCACCGCGAACACGTCGAGGCGCAGCTCCGCTGGCACCACCTCGCCCCGTACCTGGTGGTGCTGGGCTGGATCGACTTCACCTCGGCCGAGCGGCGGCCCACGCCGGAGCGGGTCCGCGCGGCCGTGCGGACGGGCACGGAGGAGGGCCTGTTCCCGCTGTCGTCGCACCGCCACGACTGGGCCGAGCAGATCATCGCCGAGCACGACGGCCTGCGCACCGCGCCCAGCTCGCTGGCCACCAGGATCCACGTGGGCGCCAGCGCGTCCTACCCCGCCGCGCTGCTGCGCTCGATCGGCGGCCTGGACACCTCGCTGGTGCTGGCCGAGGACACCGAGCTGGGCTATCGGCTGACCCAGGCGGGCGTGGTCTTCGTGCCCGACCCCGAGGCGCGGGCCTGGCATCTCGGGCTGCCCACCGCCATGCGGGACTTCGCCGCCCTCAAGCGCCACAACGACCCGTACGTGGCGGACCGGGTGCCGTACCGCCGTTATCTTCGTACGGATCCCGGCCGCCAGTGGCTCGTGCCGTACGTGGACGCCTACGTCCCGGCCGGGGCCTACGAGGACGTGCGCGCCACGGTCGACGCCCTCCTGGCGAGCAGCCTTCCGGACATCCGGGTCACCGTCACGGGTCCGTGGGCGGCTCTGGGCACCGGCCGCCGTTCCCCGCTGCGCGACCCCGACCTGGACCTGAGGCTCGTCCACGCCACGTTCGAGCACGACCCGAGGGTCCGCCTGGCGGGCGACTCCGCCTGGCCGGACGCCGGGCGCGCGGCCGGTCCGGGGCGGGAGGTCGTGCCTCCCTTCCGGCTGCTGATCCCTCCTGGCTGGGTCCCGGCCCGTGACTCCGTGGAACGGCTCGTCGGCCACCTGGAGGAGCACGACGGCGGCGTCCTGTGCCTGGCGCTGGACGAGACGGGCGAAGGGGTGGTGGTGGCCCGGCTGGAGCGCGTGTCGGCCCTGGCGCGCGCCGCCCTGGTGGCCGAGCCCGGAGAGCGCCTGGACGACGTCCTCGACGAGGTGTTCGGCCTCGAATGGCTGGACGGGCCGGCGTGGGACATCACCCGCAGACCGCTCGTCTACCCGCCGCGCCGGCGGCCCGTCCCGGAGGCCGAGCGGCTGGCCATGCGGCGGGAGAAGGAGCTCGCGCAGCTCCGCGACCGTACGGCGGACCTGCGCGCCGAGCTGGCCCGGCTCCGCAGGGAGGTGGGCAAGAGGGAACGGGACACCGCCCGGTGGCGCGACAAGGCCGAGACCTGGCGCCGGGAGGCGGTCCGGCTGTCACGCGTCCAGGAACGTACGGTGCTCAGGAAGGCCGTCCGCCGGATCCGCGCCTTGGCCTTCCCGCACTCCTGACGCCTGCGCGAAAGGCGTCTCCCGGGCGGAACGTACGGGTTCCGGGGAACGGCTCCGGGAAGGCTCGGTTACTCGTCGCCCTCGACGCGCATCACACTCGCCACGGCGCGGACGATGTCGAGGTCGCGCAGTCCTTCCATGGTGGCCGTGAGCGCCGCGTCGGTCGCCCGGTGGGTGACGATGACGAGCTGCGCGTCGTCACCGCGCCCCTCCTGGCGGACGGTCTGGATCGAGACGTCGTGCTTGGCGAACAGATCGGCCACCGTGGCCAGCACGCCGGGCTTGTCGGCCACGTCGAGCGCCACGTGGCAGCGGGTGACCGTCTCGCCCATCGGGTGCACGGCCAGCGACGCGTAGGTGGACTCCTCGGGACCGCGGGTGCCCGCGAGCCGGTTGCGGCCCACCGCCACCAGGTCGCCCAGCACGGCGGACGCGGTCGGCGCGCCGCCCGCGCCCTTGCCGTAGAACATCAGCTGCCCCGCCGACTCCGCCTCCACGAACACCGCGTTGTACGCCTCGCGCACGCCGGCCAGCGGATGGGAGCGCGGGATCATCGCCGGATGCACGCGCACCCCGATCGACCGGCCGTCGTCGGACCGGGCGCAGATGGCCAGCAGTTTGATCACGTAGCCCATGGCCTTGGCCGAGGCCACGTCGGTGGCGGTGATGTCGGTGATGCCCTCGCGGTGCACCTCGGCGGCGGTCACCCGGCTGTGGAAGGCCAGCCCGGCCACGATCGCGGCCTTGGCGGCGGCGTCGAAGCCCTCGACGTCGGCCGTGGGGTCGGCCTCGGCGTAGCCGAGGGTCTGCGCCTCCTCCAGGGCGTCGGTGAACGACGCGCCGGTGGAGTCCATCTTGTCGAGGATGTAGTTGGTGGTGCCGTTGACGATGCCCAGCACCCGCTGGACGTGGTCTCCGGCCAGCGACTCGCGCAGCGGCCGCAGCAGCGGGATGGCCCCGGCGACGCTGGCCTCGAAGTAGAGGTCGCCCTTGCCGGCGCGGGCCGCCTCGTGCAGCGTCGCGCCGTCCTCGGCCAGCAGTGCCTTGTTGGCGGTGACGACCGACTTGCCCCGCGACAGGGCGGCCACGATCAGCGACCGGGCCGGCTCGATGCCGCCGATGACCTCGATCACGATGTCGACGTCGTCGCGGGCGACCAGCGACTCGGCGTCGGTGGTCAGCAGCTCGGGGTCGATCTCGACGTCGCGTTTGCGGCCCAGGCGGCGCACCGCGACGCCGGCCAGCTCCAGCGGCGCGCCAATGCGCGCGGCCAGGTCGTCGCCCTGCTCGCGGATCAGGCGGATGACCTGGGAGCCGACGACCCCGCAGCCCAGCAACGCAACCTTCAGCGGTTTCACAGCTGCCCCCTCAACAGGTCGTCCTCGGTCTCGCCCCGCACGATCACGCGAGCCTCGCCGTCGGCGACGGCGACCACGGCGGGCTTGGGCAGGTAGTTGTAGTTGTGCGCCATCGAGCGGCAGTAGGCGCCGGTGGCGGCCACGGCGATCAGGTCGCCGGGAGCGAGGTCGGCGGGCAGGAAGCAGTCGCGGACCACGATGTCGCCGCTCTCGCAGTGCTTGCCGACGACGCGGCTGAGCATGGGCTCGGCCGAGCTCTCCCGGCTGGCCAGCACGGCGGTGTAGTCGGCGCCGTAGAGGGCGGTGCGCAGGTTGTCGCTCATGCCGCCGTCGACGCTCACGTAGGTGCGCAGCCCTTCGACGTCCTTGACGGTGCCGACCTCGTAGAGGGTGACCCCGCCGGGCCCGACGATGGTGCGGCCCGGCTCGACGGTCAGCCTCGGCACCGGCAGCCCGGCGTCGGTGCAGACCTTGGCGACGATCTCGCGCAGGCCGTCGGCGATCCGCTTGATGTCGGGGGCCTCGTCGCCCTCGATGTAGGCGATGCCGTAGCCGCCGCCGAGGTCGAGCTCGGGCAGCAGCACGTCGTGCTCGGCCTTGATCTGCACGAGCAGCGTGGCCAGGCGGCGCGCGGCCACCTCGAACCCGGCCGTGTCGACGATCTGCGAGCCGATGTGCGAGTGGAGGCCGACGAGCTCCAGCGACGGCAGGGCGAGGATCCGGCGGACCGCCTCGGCGGCGGCGCCGGAGCTGAGCGACAGGCCGAACTTCTGGTCGTCGTGGGCCGTGGCGATGAACTCGTGGGTGTGCGCCTCGACCCCGGTGGTGACCCGGACCATCACCTTGGGCCGCTTGCCGTGGCGGTCGGCGAGGAAGCCGAGGCGGGCGATCTCCTCGTAGGAGTCGACCACGATGTGGCCGATGCCGGCCTCCAGGGCCCTGGTCAGCTCGGCGACGGACTTGTTGTTGCCGTGCAGGGTGATGCGCTCGGGCGGGAATCCGACGCTGAGCGCGACGGCCAGCTCACCGCCGCTGGCCACGTCGAGGCCGAGGCCCTCGTCGTGCAGCCAGCGGACGACCTCCTTGCAGAGGAACGCCTTGCCCGCGTAGTGGACCTCGGAGCCGGCGAACGCCGTGGCGTAGTCGCGCATGCGCGAGCGCACGTCGTGCTCGTCGAGCACGTACAGCGGGGTGCCGTGCTCGCGGACCAGCTCGCGGACGTCGACGTCGCCGATCGCGAGCGCGCCATCGACGCGGCCGGACGTTCGGGGCCAGATCGTGGGATTGATCCGGTTGAGGTCGGCGGGCGCCAGCGGGGGGCGCTCGTGGGCCGGCGGCTCGGCGTGGCGGTCTCCGGCGGGATGGGCGAATCGACTCACCCGAACGAGGCTATCGGAACCCTTGTTCCTCCTGGACCGGCTGCCCACGTATCGAGACGGAATCCGGCCTGAGCAGGGATATTTTTACGGTTTTTAACCGTTTTACCAGATATTTTACGAGGATTCACAAGCGGTCCGGGCCGACGAGCACCTCGCGCACCACACCCGCCAGCCGCACGCGGGCCGTGTGCACCGGACCGGGCGGCTCGTCCCCCGCCGGCACGGCCGGAGCCAGCTCGTGGGCGTCATGGTAGGCGAGCGCGAGCCGTACCAGGAAGGACTCCCAGCCCGGCGAGACGCTCGCGCGCCTGCTCGGGAGCTCGGCCAGGACGCGCAGCACGGCCCGGTCGCGCGGGTCGTCGAGCAGGTCCGGGCGGAAGCCCTCGCGCGGCACCCCCAGCTCGCGGGCCCAGCGCCGCACGGCCGTCGCGCGGGCGCGGGCGTAGCGGACCACGAACCCCGGGTTGTCCCAGGTGCGCGGGAGGTCGGGCCACGGATCAGGCAGGCCGGCGACCGGCTCCACCTCCTCGACCAGCGCACCCGGCACCGCCACGACGATCCGCAGGAACCCGTTGGACAGCGCCTCCACCCCGGACACCCCGGGCACCTCGCGGACCCGGGCGGCCAGCGCCTCGGGCGGCACGCGGCGGCGCAGGGCGGCGGCCGAGACGTAGACCGCCTCCCGCTCCCATGTCCCGTCCGGCGCCGGGGGCTCGCCCAGCACCCCGGCGAGCCGCCGCGCCGTCATGGCGACGACCCTACGGGCATCCGGCCGCCCCGGTGTACGACGCGGGGGCCACCGGTCAGATCAGCGCGTGCGGCTCGGCGGAGCCGTACTCGACCAGGTGGGCCGCGCCCAGCAGCCAGCGGTCCTCGTCGCGGACCCGGACGTAGCCGAACCGGTCGGCCGAGAACACCTTGACCCCGTCGGCGCGGCACTGGCGCATGAGCACGGCGTCCCACCCCTCGGTCAGGTCGGCGAACCCGAGCTCGCGCAGCACGCCCCGGCGGGCCAGCAGCGTGGCCCCGGCGACCTCCGGCAGGTAGGAGTATTCGGCGTCGGGCTGCTTGAGCAGCGTGGCCTGCGGCTTGCGCAGGTGGGCGTAGAAGGCGGCCTTGCCGACGATGTCGGCCGTGCTGAACAGGAAGGCCCGGCTGAGATCGGACAGGTAGTGGGGGCCGTAGACGTCGCGCGGGTCCATCACCGAGACCAGGTCGGACTCGCACAGGTCGAGACCCCGGTCGAGCATCGCCCCGGCCGACAGCCCCGGGTCGAGGTCGCGGAAGACCACGTCCACGCCGGGCAGCACGTCGCGGGCGCGCAACTCGGACTCCGGCGGGCCGAACACGACCAGCTGCGACACCGTCGCGGACTGGCGCGCCACCTGGGCCAGCGCGTGCTCCAGCAGCGACCGGTCGAGCACCGGCAGCATCACCGAGATATCGAGCGTGGCCCGGTGGCTGGGCAGGCCGATCGCCTCCAGCAGGTCGTCGACCCGTTCGGTCATCGTGCCGGTGGCGTAGGCGCGGCGCAGGGCGGCGTGCGCCCTGCGGGAGTCGGGCTCGTCGCCGATGGGGGTGCCACAGGCCGCGATCTCGGCCAGCCGCCACTGCGGGGTGCCGGGCGGGCAGTCGACGGCGGCGGGCCAGCGGTAGGAGGTCAGCACGTCGGGATAGGTGAGGTGGCCGGGCAGCAGCTGGTCCAGCGTGAGCACCCGGTCGACCCGGCCGCCGGCCAGCGGCAGCGGGTTGTGCACCCGGGGCTGGACGCCGAACGACAGGCGCCGCCAGCCCTCGGCGGCATGGGTGCTGAAGCGGTGCTCGAACAGCTCGGCGGCGGCGGCGTAGTCGGCGATGTCGCCCTGCGTGTGCCAGAACACCGTGCGGATGCCGCGCTCGGCGCACCAGGCGAGCAGCGCCCTGAGCCCGTCGCCCGGCTCACCGACGATCTCCTCGGCCCACGGCCCCCGCGTGACCGACTCGACCACGAGCAGGTGGGGCACCTCCAGGGGCAGCACGCGGGCGAAGTCGCGCGGCGTGAACCCGGTCGTCTGCCGCCACTCGTAGCGCAGCAGCGCCTCGGCGTGCGGATCGGCGATCACCGCGGCCGTCAGGTGCGGGCGCGTGTTGGGCCCGGTGGGCACCCGGAACGGCTTCAGCCGAAAGGACGCGCCGTCGAGCTTCCTGATCGAGGTGGTGGCCTGGAAGGCGGCGCCGGGCCGCTCGTCCTTGGCCCGCCGGCCGCCCGCGACCGGAGCGCGCTTGGGCGCCGAGGGCCGCTTGACCGGCTTGGCCGCGCCCTTGAGCCCCTTGGCCAGGCGCACCGGGTTGTTCTTGCCGCTCTTGATGGCGTCGCCGAGACGGTTCCAGCGGGCCACCTTGATCGAGGAGAGCTTCCAGTTGGCCACCTCGGCCTGGTAGCGCTGCTCGGCCAGCTCCTTGCGGAGCTTCTCGGCGGCGGCCCGCTCGGCCTCCAGGCGCTCCTCGGTCTCGGCCAGCCGCTCGGCGAGCGCCCTGGCCTCCTCGGCGTCGCTCTCGGCGCCGGCCAGCCGCGACTGCGCGGCCTCCAGCAACCTGGCCAGCTCGGCCGCGTGCTCCGCCTGGGCGATCGCATCACGCAGCGCGCGCCTCGTGCTCTCCAGCTCAGTGCTCACCGAGACCTCCGATTCCTAGCCCGGCAAAGGATACTCTTCTGCAGGAAGCGTCTCGAAGGGATGAGATTCCGGTGCAGTTCAACGTGCGGCCCTACGTCTGCGGCGCTTTCGGCCGGGTCGACTCCGTCGTCCTCGGCAAGCTGACGGGAGCCGGGCCTCGGGTCCGTCCCGCCCTGCAGACGGCCGAGGCCGCGCTGTTCAGCTCGGCGCCGCTGCCGCCCTACCACCGCGCCGACGGCGCGTTCGCGTTCTCCTGGGGCGAGCGCCGGCCGCCGGCGCTCGGCGACTGGATGTCGGTCGCCGAGACCTACGAGACACCGGGGCTGATCGGCGACGGCGAGCGCGTCACGCTGCACGCCGGCGCGCTCGGCCTGGTCGACGTCTATTACGTACGCCTGGGCGACGCGGTCTACTTCTCGTCCCTGATCCAGCCGCTGCTGTCGCTGGTCCCGATCGAGCTCGACTGGGCCGCCTGGGCCTCGATCATCCAGGTGACCTTCCCGCTCGGCGACGCCACCCCCTACTCCCAGGTCAAGCGGCTGCCGGGGTCGAGCGCGCTGACGTACGAGCGGGGGGCGCTGGCCACGGAGCGCAGGCTGCCGCGGTGGCTGCGGCGCGAGCCCTACGAGGCGTGGACCCCGGCCGGCGAGCTGCTGGAGATCCTGCACGACGTCTACAAAGACTACGACGGGCGGCGGCTGCTCGTGCCGGTCAGCGGCGGCTACGACTCCCGGCTGCTCTGCTCGGTCGCCGTGGCCAGGGGCGCCGACGTCGAGTCGTGGACCACCAGCCCCGACGACGGCACCGACACCGACATCGCGTTCGCCAGGGCGATCACCCGCGAGCTGGGCGTCGAGCACCGGGTGATCACGCAGGACCCGGCCGCCTATCCCGGCGACGCGATGGAGGTGGCGCGCAGGCTCGAATACCTGACGCCGCACCACGCCTGGTACGCACCGTTCGCCCAGGAGGTGCACGGCTCGGGGCGGATGCTGGTCGACGGGCTCGCGGGCGGGCCGCTGCTGAAGAACTTCATGGTCAGCGGCGCCGCGCTGGAGGCCACGTCGCAGGCCGAGCGGTCGGCGGCCGTGCTCGGCTCGCTGAGCCTCGGCGCCCCGTCGCGGCCGTTCCTGTCGCCCCGGGCGGCGGCCTGGATCGAGGAGGCCGTCAGGGAGCAGTTCGGCGCCGCCACCTCGATGCTCCACGGCCACCGGGCCGAGCTGCCGCTGTCGGTCCTGCACACCCGCACCGTGCGCGGCATCGCCCGCTCGGCGGTCAACCTGGTCGGCCCCGAGGCGTCGTTCGCGGCGCCGTTCATCCACCCCGACTTCTTCGACGCGGCGCTGTCGGTGGGCGTGAGCCGTAAGGACCAGGGCCGCTTCTACCGTGAGCTGCTCCACGCGGCCAACCCACGGGTGGCCGCGCTGCCGTCCACGAACGTCGTCAAGCAGCCGCTGCGGCGGGTCCCGCTGCGCTCGGCCGCCGCTCCCGCGCGCGCCTACTCGCACCGCATGCTGAGCACCGTGGCCGAACGGGTGCCGTCGCTGCTGTCGGAGGAGCTGCACGAGGTGATCGGCGGCGGCCCCGACGCGCTTACCCGTTTCCGTGGCTGGAACGACCGTTTCTGGGTGCGTGGGTTGGTGTTGTTCGGGTTGTGGCTGAATGACTTTGAGAACGACCTGGATGAGCTGTCTCCACCGTTCTGAAATGAACTGCGGGTAACAACGCGGTTACGCAGTGATCTCCTGGGTATTAAGGGCTGCACAGCAATAGCGGTTCCGGAAAGCCGACGGGCTGGTAGTGTTCGGCCCGTAAGCGCCGCACAAGCGGGCACTGGATCACAAATCCGGTCTCGTCAAGGGCATGAGGTTCGCAGGGATGACGACCTCAGGCGGCGCGGTCACCAGATAGCAAACGCCGGGGAACCGGTGACTTCGTCCTGCCCACATCTCCTTCTGTGAGCGACATATGATCAACGCATCCCCATCGCCGGAGCCGATTTCCGAGGCGTTCGTCTCGGAGGATCCCTCTTGGTACAAGCGGGCGGTGTTCTACGAGGTTCTCGTCCGCGGGTTCAAGGACTCCAACGGCGACGGCACCGGAGACCTTCGCGGTCTCATCGAGAAGCTGGGCTACCTGGAGTGGCTCGGCGTCGACTGCCTGTGGCTGCTCCCGTTGTACGAGTCGCCGCTGCGCGACGGTGGCTATGACATCTCCGACTACATGAAGATCCTTCCTGACTTCGGAGATCTCGCGGACTTCATTCAGCTGATCGAAGCCGCCCACGAGCGGGGCCTGCGGATCATCACCGACCTGGTGATGAACCACACAAGCGACCGGCATCCCTGGTTCCAGGCCTCCCGTCACGACCCCGAGGGGCCGTACGGCGACTTCTACGTGTGGGCCGACGAGCCCACCGGCTACCCTGACGCGCCGATCATCTTCATCGGGGCGGAGGAGTCCAACTGGACCTACGACCCGGTGCGCAAGCAGTACTACTGGCATCGCTTCTTCCACCACCAGCCCGACCTCAACTACGACAACCCGGCCGTGCAGGAGGCGATGCTGGAGGTCCTGAGGTTCTGGCTCGACCTCGGCATCGACGGGTTCCGGCTGGACGCGGTGCCCTACCTGTTCGAGCGGGAGGGCACGGCCTGCTCCGGCCTGCCCGAGACGCACGCCTACCTGAAGAAGATCCGCGCCGAGGTCGACCGGCTCTACCCCGACCGGGTGCTCCTGGCCGAGGCCAACGGGTGGCCCGAGGACGTGGTCGAGTACTTCGGCGACCCCACCGTGGGCGGCGACGAGTGCCACATGGCCTTCCACTTCCCGCTGATGCCGCGCATCTACATGGCGGTCAAGAAGGAGACGCGCGAGCCCATCTCGGAGATCATGTCGCGCACTCCCAAGCTGCCCGACACGGCTCAGTGGGGCATCTTCCTCCGCAACCACGACGAGCTCACGCTCGAGACGGTGACCGAGGAAGAGCGCGACTACATGCACAACGAGTACGCCAAGGACCCCCGGATGCGCGCCTACCTGGGCATCCGCCGCCGCCTCGCGCCCCTGCTCGAAAACGACCGCGACCGGATCGAGCTGTTCACCGCCCTGCTGCTGAGCCTGCCCGGATCGCCGGTCATGTACTACGGCGACGAGATCGGCATGGGCGACAACATCTGGCTCGAGGACCGCGACGCGGTGCGCACGCCGATGCAGTGGAGCCCCGACCGCAACGCCGGCTTCTCGGCCGCCGACCCCGGCCGCCTCTACCTGCCCGCCGTCATGGACCCGATCTACGGCTACCAGGCGGTCAACGTCGAGGCCCAGCAGCGCAACAGCGGCTCACTGCTCCACTTCACCCGCCGCATGCTGGAGATCCGCCGCAACCACCCGGTGTTCGGCACCGGCGCCTACACCGAGATGTGGTCGTCCAACTCCGCGGTCCTCACCTACATCCGTGAGGAGGGCGACGACGTGATGCTCTGCGTCAACAACCTGTCGACGTATCCCCAGCCGGTGGAGCTCGACCTGCGCCGGTTCACCGGCATGACGCCGGTCGAGGCGCGGGGCGGGGTGCGGTTCCCGGTGATCGGTGAGCTGCCCTACCTGCTCACGCTGCCGGGTCACGGCTTCTACTGGTTCGCGCTCAGGCCCTGAGCGTCCGCGCGTCCGGCACGGCGAAACCGTGCCGGACGCTTTCGGCATGTGGTGCCCTCGGCCGGTTCAGCGGGCCGTGACAGGCACCTGGGCGCGGGCGGCGCGGCGGGCCGGGAGGAGCGCCACCGCCAGTGCCGCGCCCACCGCCGCCAGCACGGCGAGCGTCAGCGTCAGCGCCGAGGGTGCCCGGCCGATGCCGGCGCCCACCCCGCTCGTGTGCCCCTGCAGGTCGATCAGGCCGGTCACCATGGAGACCCCGGCGGCCGTGCCCGCCGCGACACCCAGCACGACGAGCAGCCCGGTGCCGGTCACGAGCGTCGCCATCACCTGCCGCGGCGTCAGCCCCATCGCCTTGAGCACCGCCAGGTCCAGCGCGTGGTCACGCAGCCCCAGGGCGCTGGCCGTGAGCAGGTTGGCCAGGCCGATCAGCGCCAGCACCGCGATCAGTGCCACGATCACCACCCGGATCACCGCCAGCCGGTCGGCGGGGTTGACCACCCGCTGCACCTCCAGGCTCTCGGCCGACTCGGCCAGCAACCTGGCCCGCACCTCACCGGGGTCGGCTCCGGGGCGCAGCGCCAGCGCGTAGTGCTCGGGCGGCACCGAGTCCTTGGCCGCCAGGCTGTCGAGGCCCACGGACAGCACCTCGCCGTCGAGGTCGGGCTCGACGGTCCGGCCGACGATGCGCACGATCAGCGGCGAGCCGCCCACGGTCAGCCGTACCCGGTCGCCGATCTTCAGGCCGAGCAGGTCGAGCAGCCCCTGCCCGGCGACCGCCTCGCCTGGCCGGCCGTACATCCGGCCCTCGACCACCGGGAACGGGTAGGGCTCGCCCGTGGTGCCGAGCGCCCGCACCCGTACCGAACGAGCCTCTCCGGGAGCCAGCGCGTTGACGTCGGTGCCCGGGTAGACGGCGCGCACGTCGGGATCCTCCACGGCGATGCGCCTCGCCTCGGCCGGATCCAGCTTGCCTGGCTTGACGTAGAGCGACGCGTGCTGGCCGACCTGCTCGGGATGGCTGAGGAAGCCGTCGAGCGTGGACCAGACGCCCAAGCCGATCGTGATCATCATCATCGGCACAGCCAGCCCGAACACGGTCAGGAACGCGGGCAACCGCCTGGTGAAGGCGTCGCGGGTGCCGAGGATCAGCGCGGGTGGGAGGCGTACGAGGAGGGCGAGCCGGGCCATCCTGGACAGGTGGCCCCGGGGCGGCGCCGTGGGGGCGTCCGGGATGGGCGGGGTGCGTCCGCCGTGCCACGCGGGCACGCCCACCGCGGCCAGCACGACCAGCGCGGTGCCGGCGACGATGGCGAGCATGGGCATCGGCGGGGCCGAGACGCCCAGGAAGGCCACCGTCACCCCCCAGCCGGCCAGCGTGCCGATCCCGACGCCGAGCAGGCCGAGCGCGCCGTGCTCGACCAGGAGCAGCAGGGCGACCTGGCCCCTGGTGAATCCCAGTGACTTGAGCGTGGCCAGGTCGCGTAACTGACCGAGCACCCGCCCGCCGGCGGCGTTGGCCAGCGCGAGCGCGGCGGCCACCATGCCGACCACGCCGAACAGCGCCAGCAGCGTGCCGAGCAGCCGGTTGTCCAGCTCCATCGCGGCTCGGACCTCGCGCCAGGTGTAGACCCGCTGCAGTTGGTCCTCCAGCATGACGACCACGCGCTGCGAGACGAGCTGCGCCGAGTCGGGGTCGGCCAGGCGCAGGCCGGTCACCCACTCACTGCGGCCGAGCATGGGCTCGATCCGCTCCAGCATGGTGGGCAGCACCCAGGCCAGGCCGGGCGTCCACTCGGGATAGAAACCCTGCTCGGCGGAGTCGGCGATGCCGCGCACGTACAGCGTGTGGCGCTCTCCGCTCAGCGCGATGATCGTGAACGGCGCACCGACCCTCAGCCGCAACGAGGTGGCGAACGACCGCTCGACCACCACGCCGTCGAGCTGGGCTGAGTCGAGCCAGCGCCCCTCGACCACCACCGGGTGGGCCACCAGCGGGCGCGCCGCGGACATCGCGCGCAGCGCCGCGGGCTCCTTCTTGCCGTCCTGAGCGACGGTGACGGGCGCCGAGCGGTAGGGCCCCGCGGTGTCGGCCACGCCGTCGATCTCGCCCACCGCGGCACGGGGACTGTCCTTGGTGTAGAGCCACACGTGGGCGCCGTCGGTCTGCGCCGACAGGTTACGCCATGGATTGGTGCCGTCTTCGAGCAGGGTGACGGCGGTGATGAGGGCGGCCACGATCCCGGCCACGGCGAGCACAGTGAGGGTCGCCTGGCCCTTCCTGGCCCGCAGGTCGGCTCTGATCCACCGGCCACCGGCCAGCGCTGTGCTCATGTCGCCACAGCTCATCTCACCCGTTCATCTCGCCAGGGCTCATCTCGCCACGCTCATCTGAGGTCGATCACCGCGCCGGCCGTGCCCGTGCGCCGGCGCGCGATGCGGCCGTCGTCGACGATCTCGCCGTCGAACAGGGACACCAGGCGGTCGGCCAGGCTCGCCACCCGGGCGTCGTGGGTGACCATGATGATCGTCTGGCCTTCCTTGTGCACGTCGCTGAGCAGGCGGAGCACGTCGCGGGTGTTGCGGCTGTCGAGGTTGCCCGTGGGCTCGTCGGCCAGCAGCACGCTCGGCTGGTTGGCCAGCGCGCGGGCCAGCGCGACTCGCTGCTGCTCGCCGCCCGACAACTGGCCGGGAGCGGCGTCCGCGCGTTCGGAGAGGTTGAGCGCGCCCAGCAGGTGCTCGCGGCGCTCGCGGGCGTCCTTGGGTGAGACGCCGGCCAGCAGCGCGGGTAACTCCACGTTGTCGGCCACCGTCATGTTGGCGACCAGGTTGAAGAACTGGAACATGAATCCGATCTTCTTGCGCCGCAGCAGCGCCCAAGCGCTCTCGGAGAGCGTGTCGACGCGCTGGTCGTCGAGCCAGATCTCGCCGCTGGTGCGGGCGTCGAGACCGCCGAGCATGTGCACGAGGGTCGACTTGCCCGACCCCGACGGCCCCATGATCGCGACGAACTCTCCCGGCTCCACCTGCAGATCCACCCCCCGCACGGCCGGCACGGGGACGGCTCCGCCGGAGTAGATCTTGACCAGGCTGACCGTCTTCACTACCGGGTTCATGCGAGATCCTCCTGACACCGCTCCAGCCAGTCGAGATCGGCTTGCAGATGCAGCATGGCACCTTCGATGAGCAGAATCGCCACCCGATCGCCGGGCTCGATGTGAACCAGGAGGTCATTGAGGTCGCGCATGAGCGAAAGATAGTGTCGGCGCTGCCTGCTGATCAACGCCATGCGGTCGGCGATGCCGGTGAGCGGGGCCAGCACGAGCTTCATGAAGAACTCATCGCGGACCCTCGGGCCCTCGGTGGGCTCGTCGACCCACGCGGTGAGCGCGTCGCGCCCCTTGGCGGTCAGGTAGTAGACCTTCTTGTTGGGCCGGTTGGACTGCTCGACGTCGACGGCTCTGACCAGTCCATCCTTCTCCAGCCTGCCGAGCGTCACATAGATCTGACCGATGTTGGGAGAGGGATAGGCACTGCCGAAGGTCTGCTCGAGCGCCTGTTTCAGCTCGTATCCATGGGCAGGCTCTTTTGCCAGGAGCGCCAGCAGGTGCGGCCGCACCGCCTCACCTCCCTGTTCTGTTACGTGAGCGTTACGAAGCAATCCGTTGACCACCAGATTACCTCTGTGCATAACATGAATGCATCTACCTAACACGTATGTAATCGCTGAAACATGGAGGTAACAGCGTGCGTCGCTCGCTGCCGATCGTGCTGACCGTCCTACTGGCGGCCAGTTGCGCGGGTACGGGCGACGAGGGCGGTGACGACACCGGGACGGGCGGAACAGGCCCGATCACGTTCGCCACCGGGCGCGACACCACGGCGTACCTGCAACCCCTGCTGGACCGCTGGAACCAGGCCCACCCGGCCGAGAAGGTGACGCTCCTGGAACTGCCCGAGGCCGCCGACGAGCAGCGCGCGCAGATGGTGGCCAATCTCCAGGCTCGAAGCAGTCGCTACGACGTGCTCGGGCTTGACGTGGTGCAGACGGCGGAGTTCGCGGAGAACGGCTGGATCATCCCCCTGGAGCGCGGGCTCTTCCCGCTCGACAGGTTCCTGCCGCCCGTCGTGGACACCGCGGTCTACAAGGGCAAGTTGTGGGCGGTGCCGTACACGAGCAACGCGGGCCTGTTGTACTACCGCACCGACCTGATCAAGAAGCCGCCTCGCACCTGGGCGGAACTTCGCAAGGCAGCACAAGAAGTAAGAAAAAAGCACGATATTGACGGGTACGCCGGACAGTTCCTCGCCTACGAGGGGTTGACGGTCAACTTCTCCGAAGCCGTGCAGTCAGCGGGCGGGCAGGTCGTCAGCCCCGACGGCACGCGAGTGACCCTCGACCCCGCCAAGGCGGCGACGGCACTGGCCTTCCTGCAGCAGGGGCTGCGCGAGGGCTGGATTCCCAAGGAGTCCCTGAGCTACAAGGAGGAGGAGTCACGCCTGGCCTTCCAGGAGGGCCGGCTGGCGTTCGTCCGCAACTGGCCGCACGCGTACGGCCCGGCCAAGGCCAAGCTCGGCGACAAGTTCGCGGTCACGAGACTGCCCGGCCTCGACGGTCCCGGCTCCAGCTCGCTGGGCGGGATCAACCTGGCCGTCAGCGCCTCCTCCAAGCACCAGCACACCGCACAGGAGTTCATCCGTTACTTCACGGGCCTGGAGAACGAGCGCCGGGTCCTCACCGAAGGTTCCTTCCCTCCGGTGTGGTCCGAGCTCTACGACGATCCAGAGCTGATCAAGCGCTTCCCCTACCTGCCCGTGCTCAAGGAGAGCATCCTCGCCGCCAAGCCGCGGCCGGCGAGCGCCAACTACAACCAACTGAGCCTGGTCATCGCCAGCTCGGTCACCAAGGCGCTCAGCCCTCCCTACAGCGAGTCCGCCGACGACATGGCGGTCTCGCTGAAATCCGAACTCGAAGAGATCATCAGAACCCAGTGAGGCAGTAATGCGAAACGCCAGAGCAGCAGCCATCCTTGCCGGGCTCGCGGTAGCCGTCGCCGCGTGCGGCAACGCGCCGACGACGAGCGAGCCCACCGCGTCGAGCGCCGCCCCCGCGGGTGGCGCCAAGACGTTGGAGGGTGTCAAGCTCGAAGTGGCGGCCAAGTGGACCGGTGACGAGCAGGCCAACTTCGAGCAGGTGCTCAAGGCCTTCTCCGACAAGACCGGCGCGCAGGTGACCTACGCCTCCACCGGTGAGGACACCGGCGCCTACCTCGGCCCGCGCATCCAGGCCGGCAGCCCGCCCGACGTGGCGATCCTGCCCCAGCCCGGCCTGGTCCAGCAGTACGCCGACCAGAAGGCGCTCAAGCCGCTGACCGAGGGCGTCACCAAGGAGATCGACACCAACTACACCCCCTACTGGAAGGAGCTCGGCTCCGCGGGCGGCGAGGTGTACGGCGTGCTCATCAAGGCGGCGCACAAGTCGCTGGTCTGGTACCGCTCGCAGGCGTTCGAGGACGCCGGCGTGCAGCCGCCGACCAACTGGGACGAGCTGCTCAAGGCCGCTCAGACCGTCGCCGACTCCGGCACCCCGCCCTTCTCCTTCTGTGGCGCCTCCGGCTGGACCCTGACCGACCTGTTCGAGAACGTCTACCTCTCGACGGCCGGCCCGGAGAAGTACGACCAGCTCTCCAAGCACGAGATCCCGTGGACGGACCCCAGCGTGGCCACCGCCCTGGAGAAGATCGCGCAGATCGCGGGCAAGAAGGAGTTCGTCGCCGACGGCGCGCTGCAGACGGACTTCCCGACCTGCGTGAGCAAGGTCTACGGCCAGAAGAAGGCGGCCATGGTCATCGAGGCCGACTTCGTGGCGGTCACCGCCGTCCAGGAAGGCGCCAAGGTCGGCGAGGAGGCCAAGTACTTCCCGTTCCCGAAGGCCGGTGACACCTCCCCGGTCGTGCTCGGCGGCGACGTCGCGGTGGCGATGAAGGACTCCCCCGGCGCCATGGAGCTGCTGCAGTTCCTCGCCTCCAAGGAGGGCGGCGAGATCTGGGCCAAGCTCCCCGGCTACCTGTCCCCGAACAAGAACGTCTCCCCCGACAACTACCCCGACCCGCTGACCAAGGCGCTCGGCCAGACCATCGTCTCGGCCGGCGACGCCGTCCGCTATGACATGTCCGACCTCGCGCCGAGCGCCTTCGGCGGCACCGACGGCAAGGGCGAGTGGAAGGTCCTGCAGGACTTCCTGCGCGACCCGAGCGACATCAAGGGCGCGCAGGCCGCGCTTGAGGCCGAAGCCAAGAAGGCCTGGAAGTAAGAGGGATGGCCGTGACCGAACGGTTCAACGGCCCGCAGGACCCGTCCGAGCGAGTCTCGGGCGGGCCCCCCGCCGGACCGGCTGACACCCCCCGCAGCAGCAAGAAACAACTACGACGCCTCGGCCCCTCCCCGGCGCTCGCCATCGCCTTCCTTCTCCCGGCGGCGGTGTTGCTGGGAGTCTGGGTGGTCTACCCGATCGTTTACTCGATCTACCGGAGCCTCTTCGACTCCACCGGCACCGGATTCGTCGGACTCGGCAACTACGCCACCATCTTCTCCGACGAAGGCATGCTCACCACGATCCGCAACAACCTGATCTGGGTGGTCGCGGCGCCCATCGTGGTCACCACGCTGGGCCTGATCTTCGCGGTGCTGACCGAGCGCATCAGGTGGTCGACCGCGTTCAAGCTGATCGTGTTCATGCCGATGGCCGTCTCGCTGATGGCCGCCGGCGTGATCTTCCGCCTCGTCTACGAGGAGGACCCGGACAAGGGCATCGCGAACGCCGTCCTGACCACTGTGCACGACACGTTCTCCTCCTCCCAGGGTTACCCGGAGGCCCGTCCCCGTGAGGGCGACGAATCGCCCGTCACGGCCCAGGGCGGCGGGGCCATCACCAAGCAGGCCGCGCAGCCGGGCCAGCCCGTGCTGATCCCCATCGTCGGCGTCAAGCCGGGGATCATGCCGAGCGACGCCCAGCCCGCCAAGCCCCCGGCCGGCGGCGACACGCTGTCCGGAACGGTGTGGTTCGACTTCACCGCGGGAGGCGGCGGCACCAGCAACGCCATCGACGGCGGCGAGAAGGGCCTGCCCCGCATGACCGTGGAGGCGGTCAAGGACGGCAAGGTGGCCGCCAGCACCACGACGGCCGAAGACGGCTTTTTCCGCTTCGCCGGGCTGCCTGCCGGGTCCTACGTCGTACAACTGCCGGCGTCGAACTTCCAGGCCTCCTACAACGGCCTGACCTGGCTCGGCCCGACACTGATCACACCGGCGATCATCGGCGCGTTCGTCTGGGTGTGGGCCGGGTTCGCCATGGTGCTGATCGCGGCGGGGCTCGCGGCCATCCCGCGTGACGCCCTGGAGGCCGCCCGCATCGACGGTGCCACGGAGTGGCAGGTGTTCAGGCGGATCACCGTGCCCCTGCTGTCACCGGTGCTGCTCGTCGTCTTCGTGACAATGATCATCAATACCTTGAAGGTCTTCGACCTGGTCTTCATCATCGCGCCGTCGTCCGTCCAGCCAGAGGCGAACGTGGTCGCGCTGGAGATGTGGCGGGTGTCGTTCGGCGGCGGGAACAACCAGGGCCTGGGCAGCGCCCTGGCGATCTTCCTGCTGATCCTGGTGCTCCCCTTCATGATCATGAACATCCGCCGGTTCAGGAGGGAGAACGCATGACGACCGTAAGCGCCCCGGCGCCCGTCGGCCTGGAGGCGGGGGCTCCGCCCAGAAGTCTGGCCGGCCGGATCGTCGACCGCCTCGGCAGCGGCGTGGTCCAGGTCGTGATGGTGCTGCTCGGGTTGTTCTGGCTGGTGCCGACGCTCGGCCTGCTGGTCGTGTCGATGCGCAGCGTGCAGGTCAACAGCGCCGAGGGCTGGTGGACGATCTTCACCAAGCCGGCCGAGCTCACCCTCGAGAACTACTCCAACCTGCTGGCCAGCGGCTTCACGGCGTCCTTCTGGAACACCGTGGCCATCACGGTGCCCACCACCATCCTGGTGATCGGCATCGCCGCCATGGCCGCCTACGCGTTCGCGTGGATGGAGTTCCCGGGCCGTGACACGCTCTTCCTCGTCGTGGTCGGGCTGCTGATCGTGCCGATCCAGATCGCGCTGATCCCGATCGCCAGCTTCTACGGCGGCATCGGAATCTTCGGCTCGATTCCCGGCGTGGTCCTGTTCCACGTGGCGTTCGGACTGCCCTTCGCGATCTTCCTGCTCCGTAACTTCTTCGTCGGCATCCCGGCCTCGCTGCTGGAGGCCGCGCGGATGGACGGCGCCTCGGAGTGGAAGATCTTCGCCTCCGTGGTGTTCCCGCTGGGCAAGCCGGCGATCGCGTCGCTCGGCATCTTCCAGTTCCTCTGGGTGTGGAACGACATGCTCATCGCGCTGGTCTTCGCCAACCCCGGCAGCCAGCCGATGACCAAGGCGCTCCAGTCTCAGATGCGGCAGTTCGGCTCCAACGTGGACATCCTGTCCTCCGGCGCCTTCATGTCGCTGATCATCCCGCTGGTCCTCTTCTTCGCCTTCCAGCGCTACTTCGTGCAGGGCATGATGGCCGGCTCCGTGAAGTAGCTCCGCCGATGGCGGGCGCCCGTACACCCGCGGGGGCACGGGCGCCCGTCGTGATCATTCTGGTACGGCCCAGCGTCCAGGTTTCGGGCACGGGCCGTACCAGACCTGGATAGGCTCAACAGTCATGGCCGGTCGTCCCCTGAACGAAGTCGTCGAAGCCGGATGGGCCCACGCGCTGGAGCCCGTCGCCGAGCGGATCTCCCAGATGGGTGAGTTCCTCCGCAAGGAGATCACCGAAGGCAGGCAGTACCTCCCGGCGGGAGCTCACGTGCTGCGCGCCTTCAACCAGCCCTTCGACGACGTCAAGGTGCTGATCGTCGGGCAGGACCCCTACCCGACGCCCGGGCACCCCATCGGGCTGTCCTTCTCGGTCGCCGCCGACGTGCGGCCGCTGCCCGGCAGCCTGGTCAACATCTACAAGGAGATGGAGACCGACCTCGGCCTGCCGCGGCCCGCCAACGGCGACCTGACTCCGTGGGCCGACCAGGGCGTGCTGCTGCTCAACAGGGTGCTGACCGTCATGCCCGGCAAGCCCGCCTCACACCGCGGCAAGGGCTGGGAAGAGGTCACCGAGCAGGCCATCCGCGCGCTGGTGGCCCGTGACAAGCCGATGGTCGCCATCCTGTGGGGCCGCGACGCCCGCAACCTCGCCCCGATGCTGGGCCGGGTGCCGCGCATCGAGTCGGCGCACCCCTCCCCCCTCTCGGCGCGCAACGGCTTCTTCGGCTCCCGGCCGTTCAGCAGGGCAAATGAGCTGCTCGTTCAGCAGGGCGCGGCTCCTGTCGAGTGGAAGCTGCCCTAGCATCGTCGCCATGAGCGATAACGAGAAATTCCTACGCCTGACGGTCGAACTGACCGTCGAGGTGCTCGATGTCGATGCGCTGCAGGCCGCCGCGCTGGCCGAGATCCGGCATCCCGATGCCGAGCTCACAGAGGAGGAGCGAGCCGAGCAGGCCGAGCTCGTCACCTCCGACGAGACCGGCGCGTCCGCGCTGCAGTGGCTGATCGAGCCCGACCACGTGCTGCAGTTGGTGGACCACATCGACGAGATCGAGCCACGTGAGGCCGTGCTGGGTGTCGAGCCCTCCGACGGCCCGAGTGACGAGGACGAAGAGGAGCATGAGCACGTCTGACTTTCCGCGCTAGCCACGGCACTGCGGGTGCCGTGGCTTTTCGCTTCCTGGGCGCTCGCTAGGATCATTCACGCCGGTGAGCGCCGCCCTCTCCGCCGAGCTCGGGCAGCGAGCGGCGCCCGGCCGAGTCCGCGGGCGCGGATGGGCCGTGCCCCGAGCCGCGAGGGGGGCACCCATGATCGTCGCATTCTCCATCACTCCGCTGGGCGTCGGCGAAGGGGTCGCCGAGCCGGTGGCCCGCGCCGTCCAGGTCGTGCGCGACAGCGGTCTGCCCAACCGGACCGACGCCATGTTCACCACCGTCGAAGGCGAGTGGGACGAGGTGATGGCGGTCGTCAAGCGGGCCGTCGACGCGGTGGCGGAGGTGGCGCCCCGAGTCAGCCTGGTGCTCAAGGCCGACCTGCGCGAGGGGGTCACCGACGGGATGACGAGCAAGCTCGAGTCGCTGGAACGCCACCTGCCCTGACCATCCCCGTCGCCTTCCCCGGCGCCTTCGCCTTCGCCTTCGCCTTCGCCGGCGGCCGAGCATCGGTGAACGAAGTGCCGTTACAGAGTTTCTGAAGGCGTTTTGTACCGCCATCCAGCAGTGTCCTGTCTCAGCCGTAATGGTCTCGAGACAAGGAACTCCGATGCGCGTTGTTCAACCTGGCTCACGGGCGGGTGCCGTGCGGCTCGCCGGTCTGGCCTTGGCCGTCACGGCGGTCACCTCCCTGATCGCACCGACCGCCGCCATGGCGGACCCCGATCCGGATGGCACCAGGAGGGCCGGCGACGTCTCCACGGCCCGTGCCCTCGCGGCCTGTGACTCCTCGGGCACGACACCGACCGATTCCGCGCTCGCGACGCAGCTCAACGGCAAGCTGACGGCCAAGATGCGGGGATACATGTCGGCGTACCGGGTCTCCTGCGCGCGAAAGGTGATCGAGGCGGTGCACGACCGGGGGTTGCACTCGCGGGCCGCGGTCATCGCCATCGCGACGACGATCGTCGAGTCGAGCATCGACAACATCGCCGAGGAACTCGATCACGACAGCCTCGGCCTGTTCCAGCAGCGTGCGTCGTGGGGCACCGTGGCGCAGCGGCTCAATCCCACCTGGGCGACGAACGCCTTCCTCAACAAGATGCTGTCGAAGTATCCGAACAACACCTGGATGACGGCGCAGATCGGCCAGATATGTCAGGCCGTACAGGTGTCGGCATATCCCGAGCGTTATCAGCCGCAGGCGGGTGACGCCCAGATCATCGTCAACACCATCTGGCCGTACGTTGCGGGCGGCGGGGGTCGTGACTTCAGCGGTGACGGCAAAGCCGATGTGATCGCCCGTAATGCCACGACCAAGGATCTGCACCTCTACCGTGGCAACGGAACCGGCGGCTTCCAATCGGGAACCGGCGAGGCGTTCGGCCACAACTGGTCCGCCTTCGACATCATCTTCAGCCCCGGCGACTTCTCCGGTGACGGCAAGGCCGATGTGATCGCCCGTAATGCCACGACCAAGGACCTGCACCTCTACCGTGGCAACGGAACCGGCGGCTTCCAATCGGGAACCGGCGAGGCGTTCGGCCACAACTGGTCCGCCTTCGACATCATCTTCAGCCCCGGCGACTTCTCCGGCGACGGCAAGGCCGACATCATCGCCCGCAACACCACCACCAAAGACCTGCACCTCTACCGAGGCAACGGAACCGGCAGCTTCCAATCCGGCACCGGCGAGGCGTTCGGCCACAACTGGTCCGCCTTCGACACCATCTTCAGCCCCGGCGACTTCACCGGCGACGGCAAAGCCGACATCATCGCCCGCAACACCACCACCAAAGACCTGCACCTCTACCGAGGCAACGGAACCGGCAGCTTCCAATCCGGCACCGGCGAGGCGTTCGGCCACAACTGGTCCGCCTTCGACACCATCTTCAGCCCCGGCGACTTCACCGGCGACGGCAAAGCCGACATCATCGCCCGCAACACCACCACCAAAGACCTGCACCTCTACCGAGGCAACGGCACCGGCAGCTTCCAATCCGGCACCGGCGAAGCCTTCAGCAACAACTGGTCCGCCTTCGACACCATCTTCTGACGCCTGATTCGCCAAGGCACCTCGGCGTCGAGCAGTACGAACCCCTCCGGCGGTGTGGTCTTGTCAGAGACCACACCGCCGGAGGGTTCTGCTCGCTCCCAGGTCTCGCACCTCCGCAGAGAAATACAGAGCAGCGCCAACGCTTTGGACCGGCCTCTTCTTCGGACGCCACTTCATCAAGATCATCTGACTGTCTTCAGCTTTTCTATAAATCCACCCCAACGGCTTCTGGCGAGCCTGGTGTGCACCACCTGCTGTGCACGCTCTCTGGTCGTTCGCGATATGTCTTGACCATCTCCACAACGCGACATATCGTGTCCATCGACAACGCGATATTACGCGTATTTGGAGGTGGACGTGAAGCAGGAGCGAGTTCCCGTACTCGTGGTCGGCGGCGGCTACGCGGGGCTGAGCGCGGCCGCGCTGCTGGCCTGGCGGCAAGTCCCCGTCATGCTGGTCGAGCGGCATCCCAGCACGTCGATCCAGCCCAAGGCGTTCGGCGTCGGCCCCCGGGCCGTCGAGCTGCTGCGGCCGGTGCCCGGCCTCGAACAGACGCTCAGGGGGATCTGGGCGGGCATCGGCGACAACACGCGCATCGCCATCGCCTCCAGCCTGAGCGACCCCGACCCGCAGGTGATCATCGACGAATCAGACGCGGACTTCGCCTTCCTCACCGAGGCGACGCCCGCCCAGCAGTCGGGAGCGCCACAGGCCGAGGTGGAGCGGGTGCTCCGGGCCAAGGCCGAGGAGCTGGGCGCCGACGTGCGGTTCAGCACCGAGTTGCTCTCGCTCGACCAGGATGCCGACGGCGTGACCGCGGTGATCAGCGCGGATGGCGTCGAGACCACCGTACGAGCCGACTACGTGGTGGCCGCCGACGGCTACCGGAGCCCGATCCGTCAGAAGCTGGGCATTCCCACGACAGGGCGGGGCGAACTGGGCAACATGTGCTCGATCATGTTCGACGCCGACCTGACGGGCCTGGTGCGGCAGCGCGAGGTCACGGTCTGGTACCTGCGGAACGACGTCCTCACCGGCGTGATCCTTACCGGGACGGGCGTCGGCGCGCATGTGCTGGGCGTCAACTACGACACCTCCCTGGGCGAGAGCGAAGACGACTTCACCATGGAACGCTGCGTCGAGCTGGTCCGGACGGCCACCGGCGTGCCCGATCTGAAGGTCCGGATCCTCGATCGGACGACCTTCGCCCTGGCCCACCTGCTGGCCGACCGCTACCGCGAGGGGCGGGTCTTCCTGGCCGGCGACGCGGCGCACACCATGCCGCCCACCGGCGGGCAGGGTGGCACCACCGCGATCCAGGACGGGTGCGACCTCGCCTGGCGGCTCTGGCTGGTGCTCTCCGGCCAGGCGGGTCCCGGCTTCCTCGACGCCTACGACGCCGAGCGGCGCCCGGTCGGCGCGCTGACCGCCAACGCGCAACTGGCCAACCTGGGCGTACGGATGCCGCCCGCCCAGCGCGCCGACTATCCCGAGCCACTCGACGATCCCCTCCGGGCCATCTTCGGCTGCCGCTATCACTCGACGGCCATCCTGGACGACCCCGATGACGACGGGTCGATCCTGGACGACGCCCGCGTGCCGGTCGGGCGGCCCGGCAACCGGGCCCCGCACGTGGTGCTCGACTGGGAGGGGCAGCGGATCTCGACCGTCGACCTGTTCGCGTCGGGGTTCGTGCTGATGGCAGAGCGACAGGGCAGGGCATGGATGGAGGCCGGGCGCCTGGCCCGGGAACGGCTGGGCATCCAGCTCACCCGCGTCCTGATCGACGAGGAGTTCGTGGACGTGGAAGGGCGCTGGCAGGAGAGGTACGGCGTGGGCGAGGGCGGCGCCGTGCTGGTCCGTCCCGACGGATATGTCGCCTGGCGCTCGCGGGGCGAAGACCCCGATCCAGCCGCCACCCTGGAACGGGTGCTCCGTCAGGTGCTCAGCCGCTGACCGCAGGCGATCGCTCCGAAGAGCGCAGGCTTCGGCCGGCCTTCCGGTCAAAGGAGCGGGTGCGTCGGCCGGCCTTCCGGTCAGAGAAGCGGGTGCGTCGGCCGGCCTTCCGGTCAGAGGAGCCGGTGCGTCGGCTGGCGACCGGTCAGAAGAGTCGGAGCTGCCCGGTCCGTCGTGCCCGCGCCTCGCCCGCTTTGAGCGCGACGACTGCTCCGAGCAGCAAGACCGCAGACAGTACGGCCAGCCCCGCCAGCTCACCGGCGAGATCGCCCACACCTTGCCCGTCGAGCAGCGCACCGCGCACGACCATCAGACTTCCGGTGAGCGGCAGCACCGAACCGACGGCCTGAAGCCAGCCCGGCAGCGCGAACGTCGGTAACCGGACACCGCTGGCGAACCACATCGGATCGTCCAGCAGCGTATAGAGGAACGCCGAGTCCCTGGAGAAGATCAACAAGCTGTTGAGGAACGCCCCCCATGCGACAGCGGGCACCAGCACGGCCAGGAAGACGACCGCGTACATCCCCGGATGAGCCACGTCGATCACGTCGAGCAAGGTGAACATGGCCGCGACGAAACAGGCGAACAGCCAGGCGTTCTGCACCAGCGCGCCGAATCCGTTGCCGATCACCAGCACCAGCCGGTTGGCCGGCGACAGGAAGAGCAGCTCCAGCGTGCCGGTCTGGCGCTCGAAGGAGAAGTGCCAGGCCGACTGGACCATCGAGAAGAAGAACGTGAACCCGAGCGCCCCGGTGGCGAGGAAGGCGAGCAACCGCTCCGGGTCGGCGGCCAGTGGCCAGCGGCCGGCGATGCCGGGGGTGGCCGCCAGCGGCTGAAGCGTGTAGTAAGCGCCCGCGAGCGTCAGCAACGGCCAGAGCAGCATCGAGCAGACGACCAGCTTGCTGCCGAAGATCCGGCGGTGCTGCTTGAGCGCCTCGGCCCGCAGGATCTTCACCGCGTGCCTCATCGAGTCAGCTGCCAGGGCATGATCAGGCACGGGCACAGGCTGGCCGGATTGAGCTCGCAGGTCGCGCACATCACGCTCCTCGATGGCCGGATCACGCGACCACCGCCGGTGACCGGTCGTTGAGCGCCAGGATGGCGTCCTCCAGCGACGGCTCGACGATCTCCAGCCCGCCGAGGGTACCGCCCGCTTCCATGATCGTCGTGGTCAGCGCTCCCGCGACCTCACCGGGCCGGTTGAGCTCGACGACCCCTCCGGGCGCGAACCGTACGGCGTCGTCGAAGGCCAGCGCGGCCGCCCGGATCCGTGGCGTGAGGTCGGTGACCGTGACGCGCACCGTGCGGTGGCATCCGGTCTGGGCCATCAGCTCGGCGGGCGCGCCCTGAGCCAGGTGGCGGCCGTCGCCGATCACGTACACGTGCGCGCAGAGCTGCTCCACCTCAGCCAGGTAGTGGCTGGTGAGCAGCACTCCCTTGCCGCACTCGGCCAGTCCGGCCACGACCTTGCGCAGGTCGCGGGCGATGGGCGCGTCAAGGCCCAGCGTCGGTTCGTCGAGCAGCAGGTAGTCGGGGTCGTTGATCAGACCGCGAGCGATGGACAGGCGCTGGGTCATGCCCCGCGAGTATCGCTCGACCCGCATGTCGGCGGCGCTCGTCAGCCCGACGAGTTCGAGGAGTTGCTCGATGCGTGTCTTGAGCACCTTGGAGGGGACGTCGTAGAGCTGGCCGAAGTACCACAGGTTCTCGCGGCCGGTCATCCGTGCGTAGACCATGCGCTCGCCGCCCGCGATCAGATTGATCCTCTTCCGTACGGCATGTGGATCTTTGACGGGATCGAGTCCGCCCACGGTAACCGTGCCGGACGTCTGCCGGAGCAGCGTGGCCAGGATCTTGATCGTGGTGGTCTTGCCCGCGCCGTTGAGGCCGAGCAGTCCGGTGACCCGGCCGCCGGGGACGGTCAGGTTCAGCCCGTCCACGGCGACCTTCGCGCCGAACTCCTTGCGCAGGCCGATGGTCTCGATCATCAGTAACTCCTTTCCATGGCCCTGCGCTCCGCCCAGGGCATCGAGAGCAGCCCGGCGGCGGCGTAGAGCAGACTGATCAGTACGGCGACGCCCAGGCGGTCGAGCGGCAGGCCGGTGCCACCGGTGAAGACACCGCGGATCACGTCCATGGCCGCCGTGACCGGCACCAGCTCACCCAGCCACTGGAACACCTCGGGCAGGTAGTCCCTCGGAAAGGTGAACCCGGACAGCAAGGCGATCGAGTAGAAGACAGTGTTCTGCGTGATGTGCGCCTCGCCCGCGACGATCATCACGTTGCTCAGCACCACCGACATCCCGAACACGGCCAGGGCCAGCCCTACGACGGCGAGCACGGCGTCCACCGCTCCCGTGGTCGCCGGCCGCACCCCGAACAGCGCCGCGAAGCCGAGCAGGACCGCCACCTCGATCGCGACGGCGGTGCCCGCGAACGCGGAGAACCCCAGCAGGTACGGCAGGCGTCGCGCCGGCGCGACGATCAGCGCGCCCATCGTGCCCTCGCGCTGCTCCTGGAGCATGGCCTTGCCGGCCCACAGAATGCCGTGCACGACGAACATGTAGGCCGCGGCCCCCACCGCGATGTAACCGAGGTAGTCGCCGGTGCCCGCCTTGCCGGTGAACTCTGCCGACACCTGGTCGCCCGCGATGGCCCGTAAGCCGAGGTAGCCCAGACCGATGGTGAAGACACCCAGCAAGAGGGTGCTGATGAAGTAGGACCAGGGGTAGGCCCGCCTGGTCACCAGCCACGACCGTCTGAGGGTCGCCCATGCCACTGCCATAAGTCTCCTTTGGGAACTGACTCAGTTTTTATCAGAGACTGACAATCAGGTAAAGTCCCTTCATGGCCAGGGAGCTACGCGCGCAGGACGCCCAGTGCTCGATCGCCCAGGCAGCGGCCGTGATCGGCGACTGGTGGAGCCTGCTCATCCTCCGGGAGGTGACGCGGGGTCACCACCGGTTCGACGACCTGCTCGGCGAGCTGGGCATCTCGCGCAAGGTGCTCACCGAACGCCTCAAACACCTGGTGGAGCACGGGGTGCTGGCGCGGGAGCCCTACCAGACGGGGCCGGTGCGGCACGAGTACGTGCTGACGGACGCGGGCTGGGCGCTCGCCCCCATGTTGATCACCATGCAGGACTGGGCGGACCGCTGGCTCCTCGGCGACGGCACCCTCACCGGGGTCGCCGCACCACGGAGCTCGACCGCCGCCCGCCTGCACGCCCTGCTCGGCACCCGCATCCCCGCCCCCTTCCTGCTCCCCGCCACACTTCCCGGCACACTCCCCGCCACGTCCTCCCCCGCCACGTCAGCCACGTCCTCCCCCGCCACGTCCTCGTCAGCCGAGAACCGACCCCCGTCGCCCGCCGTCGCCCGCGGACCGGAATCCCGCCGCGTTCCCGGACCGGCGCCGTCCTCCACCGGATCGGATCCACTGCCTGGCGGCCCCTCGCCGGGAGATGCCGACGTGGTGGCGGACGCGGCCGCGACCGTGCTGTTCGGCTTCCCGGCGCCGGGCATGCCCGCTCCCCTGCCGCCCTACTGGGGCCAGGTGCCGGGTGCGGCGGGCTGCACGCTGGAGAACCGCCTCTTCCGTGACCGGGAGCCGGAGTTCGCCGCCCACGACATCGCCATCCACGGCGTCAGCACCCAGCGCCCCGACGAGCAGGCCGCCTTCGCCGCCGCCGAGGACCTCCCGTTCGCCCTGCTCTCCGACGTGGACCTGCGGCTGGCGGCGGCACTGCGGCTGCCCACGTTCAGGGCCGGGCAGGCTCTCCGCCTCAAGCGGATGATCCTGATCGCCGACCGCGCCCGCACCGTGCGCCATGTCATCTTCCCGGTGCTCGACATCCCCGAGGCCGTCGCCGAGTCCCTCGAAGTCGCCCGCACCATAGCCCGGACCCCCGCGCCATAAGCCGGACCCCCGCGCCATAGCCCGGACCCCGACCCGACCTCCGCGCCATAGCCCGGACCCCGACCCGGACCCCGGCCCGGACTTCCCGCGCCATAGCCCGGCCCCCGTGCCTGGCTGCCCCCGGCCACATCGCCGCGTGGCCGGCCAGCTACGGATACGGGGTTCTGTCGGTCCGGCCATAGCGCCGCAGAAACGGAAGCGCCGTCATCGTGGCTTTCACCAGGTCCGAAGTGACGATCATCGTGGGTCGACAGGTAGGCGAGGCCCGCGACGGATGGAGACCTGCTTCCACGTGGCAAGGTCTCGGTCGGCTGCCCGGTGTCACCGGAGCATCAGGCGGCCAAGGCCCGGGATGGTGTCAGGCCCGGCCGTCTCACTGAGGCCCGAGCATCATGCACCCCCTCCCGCGTGACGCACAGCCAGTCGTCAGACGACCCGGTGGATCCCGACGGCGGCCCCACCCTGAGGAAGGCGATCTGGCCTGTGCCGTGGATGGGGCCCACCTTGAGCCTTTTGACACTCCCCGCAGATCCGGGGCCGGGAGCGTCGGCGTCGCAGGGTGTGAGCCGGACTCCGAAGGACGGACCGCCGTCGCCGGAGACCTCCTCAGCCCTCTCGACCTGAAGATGGTCGTCGATCACCCGCCTCGCGGCGTCCGGGTGCGCCGCGATGAATGCCAAGTGGTCGGTGACGAGGCGATGAGCGACCATGCGGAGCACGTTGCCGGCGCACAGCCGGTGCGCGCAGGCCACCCCGTCGAGTGTGATCTCGGGCAGCCCGAAGCGCCTCAGGCCTCGGGAGGTGACCCGCAGACCACCGCACGCGCCTCCACGGACCGCTTCACCGGAAGGGCACCCCCAAGGCCGGCCCGGATCGCAAGACGTACCGGCCGCGAGGTCATCCGGACCACAGGAAGAGCATGCCTCGCGACCGGCCGGATCGCCGTACACATTGGCCTCGCGATCGGCCTGATCACCGTGCGCATACGCCTCGCGGTCGGCCAGGTCGCCGGGTGGGTGAGGTGTGGTGCCGGCGGCGGCGTACGGATGGACGTCCCAGCCGACCCAGCCGTCGGCGAGCCGGAATTCGGCGGGCTCGTCGGGACACGTCGGGCAGTTCGCCACCGTCATGCCGGTCAGCGGGTCGATGATCAGGCCGTCGTACGCACGGGCGAGGGTGCGAGCCGTGGCCCTGGCCACCTGGACACTCGTCGGGAACGTGTGCGGCGGCGCGGTGGTCGAGACAAGGAGGTGTTGCCCGGCGCGGCGCAGCAGATGACGCTCGTCGCCGGTCAGGTCGACTCCCTCCGGCTTCCACGGGGATCTGACGTGCGTGACGATCAGTCCCGGCCCGCCGAAGGCGCTCACCGCGGCCTTCCGGTGGTGTCCGGCGACATGCCATGGCACCAGTGACTCGACCGCGACGGGCATGCCCTCCATCGCTACGACGAAGGCAGAGGTCAGCGTGCCGGGCAGGGTAAGTGTGATCTTCATGGACGCCTCCGGGGCTCGGTGAGGCATCCAGGATCGGCAAGTCCCCGGCATGTTCATCAAGGCGAACCACGTTCTGTGGACAACGCCATGCTGCCCGGCCACTCCTGTGGATGGCCGCGACCGTTCAAGGACCGCACCCGCCAGGGCCGTGGCCCACGGCGTGACGACGGCGGACGCGGGCATTCGGCACGACGCCGGGCACGGTGCCAGACCGACCGCGAGCGCGTCAGGACGACTGCGAGCGCGCACCGTCAGAACGACTCCGGACGTGGCGTCAGAACTACGGGCGGCAGATCGCCAGCGCCTGGCCGGGCAGCCACAGCCCCTCGGCGCTCACCGAGACCGGCTCGTCCGACGCCAGCAGTACGCTGCCCACCTCAAGCGGTAAGGTCACCGACTCGGTCCCGAAGTTGACCGCCACGGCCAGCGTCCCCCGCCACATCACCAGCCACTTCCCGTCGGGGTCGACCTCCGCCCGGACCCGGTCCAGCCGCGGGTCCGACAGCTCCGGCAGGGCCTTGCGCAGCGCGATCAGATCGCGATACCAGCAGAGCAGCGACCAGTGGTCCTCGTCCTTGAGCTCGCCCCAGTCGAGCTTCGACTTCTGGAAGGTCTTCTCGTCCGAAGGGTGGGGCGCATCCCAGGTGTAGCCGAACCCCTCGAACTCGATCCGCCGGCGTTCGTCCTCGCTCTCGCGCAGTTGCGGCTCGACGTGATCGGAGAAGAACAGGAACGGCGTGGCGGCCCCCCACTCCTCGCCCATGAACAGCATCGGCGTGAACGGCGAGGTCAGCAGCAGCCCGGCGCCCAGCTTGAGCGCGGTCATCGGCAGCCGGTCACCCATGGGGCGGTTGCCGATCTGGTCGTGGTTCTGCAGGCAGGCGACCAGCCGGTGCCCGGCGACTCCCTCGTAGGACGCGCCGTGGCGACGGCCGCGGAAGGTCGAGTGGCCGCCGTCGTGCAGCACGCCTCGGGTGAGCACCTTGGCCAGCGCCCGCAGGCCGGTGAAGTCCTCGTAGTAGCCGTGGCTCTCGCCGCTCACGGCGGTGTGCAGCGCGTGGTGCACGTCGTCGTTCCACTGGGCGGTCATGCCGAGGCCGCCCGCGTCCAGCGAGCGGACCATGCGCGGATCGTTCAGGTCGGACTCGGCGATCAGCGACAGCGGCCGGCCGAGCGTGCAGGCCAGCGCGTCGACCTCCGCCGACAGCTCGGCCAGCAGGTGGGTGGCCCGCTTGTCGTGCAGCGCGTGGACGGCGTCGAGCCGCAGGCCGTCGATGTGATAGTCGCGCAGCCACTGCAGCGCGTTGTCGATGAAGTAGCGGCGCACCTCGTCGGAGCCGGGACCGTCGAGGTTGACCGCCTCGCCCCAGTAGCTCCCGCTGAACCCGGTGAAGTACGGCCCGAACGGGTGCAGGAAGTTGCCCGACGGCCCGAGGTGGTTGTAGACGACGTCGAGGATGACGCCGATGCCGTTGCGGTGGCAGGCGTCGACGAACGACTTGAGCCCGTCGGGCCCGCCGTACGTCTCGTTGACCGCGTACAGGTCGACCCCGTCGTAACCCCAGTTGCGCCCGCCGGGCACCGGCGCGACGGGCATGACCTCCACGAAGTCGACGCAGAGCTCCACGAGGTGCTCGATCCGGTCGATCGCCGCCTCGAAGGTGCCCTCCGGGGTGAACGTGCCGACGTGCATCTCGTAGATCACCGAGCCGCGCAGGTCGCGGCCGGTCCACTCGTCGTCGGCCCAGGTGAAGCGGGCGTCCTCGTAGACGGCGCTGGGGCCGAAGATGCCTTCGGGCTGCCGCCTCGTCCGCGGGTCGGGGTACGGCCCGTCCCCGTCGAGCACGTACCCGTAGCGGGTGCCGTGGGTCGCCTCGGGCACCTCGACCGCCCACCACCCGCCTTCCCGGGGGGACATCGGCCGGCGCCCATCGAGGACGTCGACTTCGACAGCCGTGGCCTTGGGTGCCCAGACCTCAAAGATCATGTCTCTCCAGGAGTGCGACGGGGTGGCGGTCGAGCAGGTAGGACAGCGCGACCTGTCCGGCGTGGAGCTCACCGGTGAGCAGGTCGCGCCAGGAGCCGGCGGGCAGCGTCAGCGTGGTGTCGCCCCAGCCCGAGCGGCGGGCGAGACCGACGGGGAGCCGGGTGGCGACCGCGACGGCGTCCTCGCCGCGGGCGAAGGCGATCACGTGCTCCGCCGCCTCCCCGTCCGCCTCCATCGGAAGGTACGGGGCGGCGGCGTCCAGGCGGCGTCGCAGCCGCAGCGCCTGGGTCGTGACCAGCAGCTTGGCCTCGTCCCACCGAGTCGCCGGCGTCGCCGGGAACGTCACCGGACGCCGGTTGTCCGGATCGACCAGGGAGAAGTCGGTCGTCTCGTTGCCCTGGTAGACATCGGGCACCCCGGGCATCATCAGCTGCACGAGCTTGGCCCCGAGCGAGTTGGACATCGCGTAGCGGTCGATTCGCGCGGTGAACTCACCGATCGGGAGCTTCACGGCCGCCTCGGCGAAGTCGCGGAGCCGCTGTTCGTACGACGTATCCGGATTTATCCACGAAATGGCGGTCTTGGCCTCGCGGGCCGCCTTCAGCAGGTAGTCGGTGAACCGTTCCGCGGAGATCGGCCACGCCGCCATCAGGTTCTGCCAGGCCAGGTAGTCGAGGTCGGGGTCGAGGCGTACGGACTCGGACCATTCCGTGACCGCCGCCGCCCACTCCTCCGGCAGCTCGGACAGCACCGACAGCCGGGCCCGGACATCCTCCGACCGCTTGGTGTCGTGCGTGGACAGCGTGGTCATGGTGTACGGCCGCAGGTCGGCGCAGTAGGCGTGGAAGTCGGCCACCGAGGTGCCGAACACGTCCGGCTCGCCGCCCACCTCGTTCAGGCAGGACAGCGGGAACCACCGGTACAGCGCGGTGTCCTCGACCCCCTTGGCCATGACCGGCCCACAGGTCTGCTGGAACCGGGTGATGGCCTCCGGCGAACCGTACAGGACCTGCTGGACGAGCGGCCGGACGGCGGGCGAGCACGTGGCGGCGGCGCGCTCGACGATCTCGACCGACTCGGGCGGCGGCGGCTCTCCGGGCACGACGTACGCGCGGTAGACCGGCATCGCGGCGAGCAGTTCGGCGACGGCGGCGGGGTCACCGGAGGTCGCCCGGGCCAGCCGGCCCACCTCGGCGCCGAAGAACAGGTCGAGCACCTCGCGCTTGGCCTGGGCCATCACCGGCGCGTAGCGGTCGGGCCCGCCGGTCAGCCGGGTGAACAGGTCGATCAGCGGCCGCTCGCCCGCCGGGTCGACGAACAGGCCGTTGACCCGGTTGAGCACCTCGTAGCCGGTGGTGCCGTCGCAGGCCCAGTCATCGGGCAGCCGCTCGTCACCGATCAGGATCTTCTCCACGACCGTCCAGACGCCGCCGGACCTGTCGCGCAGCCGTTCCAGATAGCCGCGCGGCTCGGCCAGCCCGTCGGGGTGGTCGATCCGCAGCCCGTCGACCAGCCCCTCGTCGAGCAGCCAGAAGATCACCTCATGGGTGGCGAAGAACACGGCCGGGTCCTCCACCCGCAGCCCGATCAGCGTCGACACGTCGAAGAACCGCCGGTAGCCCGGCCCCTCGCGCCAGTCGACCAGCCGGTAGTGCCCGGGATGCGGAAAGGTGTGCTCGTGGTAGCGCAGCACGTCGCCGTCGACGACCGGCTCGGTGCTGTCGCCCAGCACCGGCAGCGCCACCTTCCCGTCGATCCACTCGATGTCGAACCAGTCGGCGTACGGCGAGGCCGGGCCGTCCTTCAGCACCGACCAGAACGCGGCGTTGGTGGTGTTCATGTGGTTGGGCACGATGTCGACGATGATGCCCAGGTCGTGAGCGGCCAACGTCTCGGCCATCTCCCGGAGGCCCCCGGCGCCGCCGAACTCCTCACGGATCCGGGAGTGGTCCGTCACGTCGTACCCGTGCCGCGAGCCGGGCGTGGCCTGCAGGATCGGCGACAGGTAGACGTGGCTGACCCCGAGTTCGCGCAGGTAGCCGGCGATCTCCGCCACCTGCGCGAAGCCGAAGTCGGGCGTCAGCTGGACCCGGTAGGTCGAGGTTGGCCTAGACACGACGCAGCACCCGCACACTGCGGCCCGGGACCGCCACTCCCTCGCCGGCCCGGCACATCCGGATGTCCACGCTGATCGGCATCGCCGTGTCAATCTCTGTCAGCCACATCTCGCCGTAGTCCTTGGGGATGGTGAACCTGATCGTGTCGTGGTGGGCGTTGAACAGCAGCAGGAACGAGTCGTCCCGGATCGGCCGGCCGCGCCTGTCGGGTTCGGTGATGGCATCGCCGTTGAGGAACACGGCCAGCGACTTGGCGTATCCGACGTTCCAGTCGCCGTCGGTCATCTCCTCACCTGAGGGGGTGAGCCAGGCGATGTCGCTCAGACCGCGCACCGGTTTGCCGTAGAAGAACCTCCTGCGCCGGAACACCGGGTGCTTCTTGCGCAACGCGGCCAGGCTCTGGGTGAACTCCAGCAGCAGCCAGTTCTCCCTGACGTCGGACCAGTCGACCCAGGTCAGCTCGTTGTCCTGGCAGTAGCCGTTGTTGTTACCGCGCTGCGTGCGCCCGAGCTCGTCGCCGTGGGAGAGCATCGGAACACCCTGCGACAGGAAGAGCGTGGTCAGGAAGTTGCGCTTCTGCTGCTCGCGCAGTGACTCGATGGGCAGGTCCGCCGGCCCCTCCACGCCGCAGTTCCAGGAGCGGTTGTCGTCGGTGCCGTCGCGGTTGCCCTCCTTGTTGGCCTCGTTGTGCTTGTCGTTGTAGGAGACCAGGTCCTGCAGGGTGAAACCGTCATGGCAGGTGACGAAGTTGATCGAGGCCGCGGGACGGCGGCTGTCGTCCTGGTAGAGGTCGCTCGACCCGGTGATCCGGGAGCCGAACTCGGGCAGCGTGGCCGGCTGTCCCCGCCACAGGTCGCGGATCGTGTCGCGGTAGCGCCCGTTCCACTCGGTCCACCGCGACGGGAAGTTGCCCACCTGGTAGCCGCCGGGCCCCACGTCCCACGGCTCGGCGATCAGCTTGACCTGGGACAACACCGGGTCCTGCTGCACCAGGTCGAAGAACGCGCTCAGCCGGTCGACCTCGTGCAGCTCACGGGCCAGGGTGGAGGCCAGGTCGAAGCGGAACCCGTCGACGTGCATCTCGGTGACCCAGTAGCGCAACGAGTCCATGATCATTTGGAGCACGTGCGGCGAACGCATCAGCAGGCTGTTGCCCGTGCCCGTGGTGTCCATGTAGTAGCGCGGGTCGTCGTCGACCAGACGGTAGTAGTCGGGGTTGTCGATGCCCCGGAAGCTCAGCGTGGGGCCGAGATGGTTGCCCTCGGCGGTGTGGTTGTAGACGACGTCGAGGATGACCTCGATGTTGGCCTCGTGCAGGGCGCGCACCATCGCCTTGAACTCCAGCACCTGACCGCCCCGCTGCCCCTGGCTGGAATAACGGTTGTGCGGAGCGAAGAACCCGATCGAGTTGTAGCCCCAGTAGTTGGACAGCCCGCGCTGCTCCAGGATGTCGTCGGTGACGAACTGGTGCACCGGCATCAGTTCGAGCGCCGTCACCCCCAGCTTGGTCAGGTGGTCGACGATCTCCGGATGCCCGAGTGCCGCGTAGGTGCCCCTGATCCGCTCCGGGATCTTGGGATGGCTGATGGTCAGCCCCCGCACATGCGCCTCGTAGATCACCGTGTCGTGGTACGGCGTGGACGGCGGCCTGTCGTGCCCCCACCCGAAGAACGGGTTGACCACGATGGAGCGCGGCATGAAGGGCGCCGAGTCGAGGTCGTTGCGCGAGTCGGGCTGGCCGAACCGGTAGCCGTAGACCGCCTCGTTCCAGGCGACGCCGCCCTCGATCGCCCTGGCGTACGGGTCGAGCAGCAGCTTGGCCGGGTTGCACCGCAGCCCGTGCGCCGGGTCGTAGGGCCCGTGGACCCGGTAACCGTACCTCTGCCCCGGCCCGACGCCGGGCAGATAGCCGTGCCAGATGAAGCCGTCGACCTCGGTCAGCGGCACCCGCGACTCCCTGTTGGCCTCGTCGAACAGGCAGAGCTCGACCTGGTCCGCGACCTCCGTGTAGAGGGAGAAGTTGGTGCCCGCGCCGTCATAGGTCGCCCCGAGGGGATAAGGGTCTCCGGGCCAGATTTCGATCATCGAGGCTCCTTGCGCTTCTTCCCCATGTTCCGTTCCCCCGCCGCACCCGACAAGCCCGGCGTGTTCGGCCGTGTACGCGGATGAAGGTTTCCGCACGTCGGGACGTGACCCGTCACCGCACTCGCTCCCCCTCCCCCAGCAGACCGCTCAGGGTCCTTCCCCGCGATCGGCTCCTTAGCCACACCCGGCGCACACCATTGGACAGGCCCGTTGGATCGCCCCATTGGATCGCCTCACGGATCGGCACATGGATCGGCACATGGTGAGCCGCCTCCGACGGCGCGGTGTCGAAGGCGGCTCACGTTCACCGCAGGCCGCGTACGGGCCTGGGCTCAGGCGGCTGGGCCGCTCCGGCGCGGCCTCGCCGTGTCACTTCCAGCAACACCCAGTGCGGGCTGCCGTCGCGCGGCCGGACCGTCACGTCTGCGGCCCAGCAGGCGGCCGCGATGATCTCGCGGCCCTGCTCGATGTGCGTGGCTGTGGTGCCCGCCCGGCACCACACCCAGACGCGCTCGCCGGACGGCGCCGGCGCGCACCAGAGGATGACCGGGATCCTTCCTCGCCTGCTGACAATGTACGCCTCGACGAAGCCGTGCCGAATCCGGTGCGCGGTGACCACGCACCGGATCCGGCCCCACACCTCCGACCGGGCCGGCGGCCAGAGCAGGATCAGACCGATGAGGACCCCCGCGATCGGCGACATCGGCCCCAGCCCGTCCACGAACACGTACCCGACCAGTGGGAGGGCGACGGCGGCACCGATCTCGTACCGCCACCGCCACCCCACGACCACCGGGTTCGGCCGCGTGATGGGCGTGGTGGCCCGGTGCAGTTCTTCGAGCAGCGCCCACCTCGTCACGGCCGCGCTCTTCCCGAGCCCAGACAGGTGTGACAGATCCCCTGCCAGGTGAACCCCTCCCCGGCGCAGGCGGGGCAGATCCCCAGCCGAGGGCTGCGATAGACCCGCGTCAACGGCGCCGGTCGGTGCACCTCCCAGCCCCGCGCCCGGGCTCTCGCGTCGAGGTCGCGGAAGGCCCACTCGTCGAGGATCCGCAGGACCGTGACCAGCAGGCGACGGACAGGTACACCAGGCTCCCGCCTGATTACTAAGTTGCTAGCATCCATCGTGGATCGTCCTTTTTGCTCTGACAGCTGTGGATGATCGTCGGCTGGGTCGATGCGGCCACATCGGCCCAGCTTCGTGTCTTTCCGACCTCCTTTGAGGAGGGCCTGCTCACGGGCCCTGGACGGCTCTTTCACCGGTCAGCCGAGGCCGCTTCGCACACCTCTATTTGCCTATATTCCCAACTTTGCCGCATGCCAATGGCAATTGCCTATGAAGCTTGCCGGTGACGTTTGCATAACTCATATGCCTCCAGCAAGCCCGCCGCGCGGTAGGATCTTGGTCAGCCCGCGTCGCCGACATCAGCTCCGAGCTGGGCAGCTGAACGGAGGATCATGGCGAATCCCACTCTCCGGCAGCGACAGCTGGCAAAGCGCCTACGCGAGCTACGCCTGGAAGCCGGCCTGAGCATCGCCGAGGTGAGCGAGCACATTCTCTGTTCCCCGGCCAAGATCAGCCGCATCGAGACAGCGCAGCGCCGGGTCAGTCTGCGAGACGTGCGCGACCTGTGCAAGCTCTATGGCATCGACGACGCGACCCAGCTCATGGCGCTCGCCAAGGACGCACGCGAGCAGAGCTGGTGGCAGCAGGGCGAAGGCGTTGACATCGGCCCGCTCATCGGGCTGGAGAACGAGGCTTCGACCATCACCGAGTACGAGACCACGACGATCCCGGGGCTCCTCCAGACCGAGGAGTACGCCCGAGCCGTGACCCGCGGATTCGTTCCCCGTATCGACGAGACGCTGCTGTCCCGGAAGATCGAGATCCGGATGAAACGCCAGGAGTTGCTCCATCGCGCCGGGCCACCCCACTACTGGGTGCTGCTCGACGAGTCGGCGTTGCATCGCCACATCGGTGGCGCCGGCGTCATGAAGGACCAACTGGAACGACTGCTCCAGATGGCCGAGCTGCCCCATGTCACGATCCAGGTGATCCCCTACACCGTGGGTGCCCATATGGGCTTTGACAGCGCGTTCATGCTCCTGGAGTTCGACGAGGACACCCACCTTTCCGACACCGTGTTCATGGAGACGATCGCCGGTCACATCTTCGAGGAGAAGGCCAAGCACCTGGCTCGCTTCCGCGAGATAGTCGATCATCTTCGCGCGGTAGCGCTCAACCCGCAGGCGTCATCAGCGCTCATTTCCCATCAACAAGGACAGTTCGCTTCTCAAGTGGGTTGAATCCCCCAAAAGCACCGCTGGCAATTGCCACCGTCAAGTACCATGTGCGTGCCTGGGACGTCACCGACGTCAAAGGATCACTGGCGCCCGAACATTGTTCGAGACACGTCGGGCCATCATTCCGCATGGAGCAACCATGACCTCGCGTCCCCTGCCTGAGATCATCTGGAAGAAGCCTTCGCGCTGTGACCTCAACAACTGCGTTGAAGTAGCGCTATTGCCCGACGGATCCATCGGGCTGCGCGACTCCAAGAACATCGACGGCGGCACCTTGACCTTCTCCCCCGAAGGGTGGACGAAATTCATCGGTCCCATAAAAGGCGCGGACGACCAGGGCTACTGACCACAAACTAAGTATCGCCCCTTTTGGCCCATTCATCCCAATAGTCAAGCACGCCGGAAAAGCCGGTTTAGGATTGCTTGACGACAACTCCATGGCGATCTTTCAGGGTGATGCCGCATGAGTTCCCACACCTCAGCGATCTGGCACTCGTGCAACAACGGCAGTTGCGTCGAAGTCGCCGCGCTGGACGGCCAGGTTTGGGTGCGGAGTAGCGAGGACACGAGCAGCACCGCCCTCACGTTCACCTTCGAGGAATGGCAGACCTTCACCGAAGGCGTCAAGCAAGGTCTCTTCGATCTCGAACGGCTCGCCCCCCGCGTCTGACGAGCCCCGTCCAGCCTGCACACCTGCTTCAGGTTTCGAACAGTTCACCCCGGCTATGTGCCCCCGCCATGGGCGGATTCAAGGGATTTCTATTACGCGGGAACATCGTCGAGCTGGCCGTCGCGGTGATCGTCGGAGCGACGTTCAGCGGGCTGGTGCAGGCGCTGGTCGAGGATCTGGTCACGCCGCTGATCGGGGCGGTCACCGGGGGCCGGCAGCCGGACTTCGCCGACTACTCGTTCACGGTCAACGGCAGTGAGTTCAAGTACGGCGACTTCCTCAACCACCTGATCACGTTCCTGATCATCGCGGCGGTGGTCTACTGGCTGATCGTGATGCCGATGACGCGGCTGATCAGCAGGTTCGACCGGAACAAGGCGGCCACGACCAAGGAATGCCCCGAGTGCCTCAGCGAGGTCCCGGTCGAGGCACGACGGTGCGCCCACTGCACGGTGGAGTTGGTGCCCGCCTCGGAGAAGCCCAGGTAGCCCTCATCGGCGAGGGCGAATGCGGTGGGGGATTTGGCTGGTTGTGGGCTTCAAGGCTGCCTTCGGTTGGGCAAGATGGGCGGGGTGAGCGTTGAGTTGATGGTCTGGGACGAACCCACCCCGATCTCCAGGGACCAGGCGCGGGCCACGTATCTGGCGGTCAAGAAGAGCGAGCCGGCCGCAGGCGAGGCACCGGCGGTGGCCAAGGAGTTGCCGGGAGTCGTCACCGTCTATCCCGGGCACGTGCTGGTCACGATGGACCTGGACACCATGGATGAGATGTCCGGTCAGGTGTTCACGGTGGCCCGGGCGCACGGGCTCGTCTGCTACGACCCTCAGCGCGATCTGCTGCACAACGTGGCGCCGCTCGGCGTCTACCAGGGCATGCAGCTGCACACTGGCGACGGCATGATCGTGCACGATCCCGACCTGGGGTTGGTGCACGACGTGCTGGCCACGTTGTCGGCGCAGAATCCGTTCGTCGCCCTGGTCACCTTCGGGCAGCACTTCATCCAGGTGTCACCCGGCTACGAGCTGGAGTACAAGGAGGGCACCCTGTCGCGGGCCGTGGTCGGCGACCTGGCCGACGTGCAGCGGGCCTTCCACGAGTACGCCATCGGCGACCGGGCGTTCCTCGACCGGCACGAGTGGGTCTAGATCACCTGGCGATAGAGGTCGGCGTCGACGTTGCCGCCCGACAGGATGACCACGGTGCGCCGCCCGGCGGGGACCTTCCCCGACAGGGCGGCCGCGGTCGCGACGGCGCCGCTCGGCTCGGCCACGAGACGGGCCGAGCCGAAGAGGTGGCGCATCGCCTGCCGGATCTCGTCCTCGGCGACCGTGACGATGCCGTCGAGGTGCCGGCGCAGGTGGGCGAAGGTGAGCGGCGACAGGTCGGCCCGCAGGCCGTCGGCGATCGTGCGGAACGTCCTGGCCGGCTGCCAGGCGATCGGCCGTCCGGCCGCCAGGCTCTCCGCGGCGTCGGCGGCCAGCTCCGGCTCGACGCCGAGCACCTGGACGCCGGGGCTCGACGCCTTGATCGCGGCCGCGATGCCGGAGGCCAGCCCGCCCCCGCTGACCGGCACCAGCACCAGCTCGACGTCCGGCAGCTCGGTCGCGATCTCCAGCCCGATCGTCCCCTGCCCGGCGATGACGGCCGGATGGTCGTACGGCGGGATCATGGTCAGCCCGCGCTCCTCGACCAGCTTCTCGGCGGCGGAGAGCCGCTGCTCGGGCGGCACGACGATCAGCTCGGCGCCGTGGCGCTCGATGGCCGACGCCTTGACCCGCGGTGTGCCCTCGGGCACCACGACCACGCACGGCACCCCGAACTCACGGGCCGCGTAGGCGAGGGCCTGGCCGTGGTTGCCTGAGGAGTGGGTGACGACACCGGAGGGGCGCAGCGAGGCCACGGCGTTGTAGGCGCCGCGGATCTTGAACGAGCCCACCCGTTGCAGGCTCTCGGCCTTGATCCAGAGCCCGTCCACGGGCACCAGCGGGGTGTGGACGACGACCGGGGTGATCCGGTCGGCGGCGGCTCGGACGTCGGCGATCTCCACCAGTCGCATGCCGCCCACCCTACGTTCCCGATCAACGCGGGCGGCGCGGCGTGGCAGGATCTGCGCATGAGAACGCACTATCCGCCGATCGAGCCCTACGCCTCCGGCCTGCTGGACGTGGGCGACGGCAACCAGATCTACTGGGAACGTTGCGGCAACCCCGACGGCAAGCCGGCCGTCATGCTCCACGGCGGGCCGGGCGGCGGGTGCACCGCCACGCACCGCCGGCAGTGGGATCCCGAGCTCTATGACGTGGTCCTGTTCGACCAGCGCAACTGCGGGCGCAGCCTGCCCCACGCCAGCGACCCGGACACGTCCCTCGCCGCCAACACCACCTGGCACCTGGTCGCCGACATGGAGCTGCTGCGCGAGCACCTCGGGATCGGCCGCTGGCAGGTGTTCGGGGGCTCGTGGGGCAGCGCGCTGGCGCTGGCCTACGCGCAGGCGCATCCGGACAGGACGACGGAGCTGGTGCTGCGCGGGATCTTCACGCTGCGGCCGCGTGAGCTGCGGTGGTTCTACCAGGAGGGGGCGTCCCACCTGTTCCCCGACCTGTGGGAGTCGTTCGTCGAACCGATCCCGGCCGAGGAGCGCGATGACCTCATCGCCGCCTTCGCCTCCCGGCTCGAAGGGAAGGATCCCGTCGCGCGGCTGGCCGCGGCCCGGGCCTGGGCGCGCTGGGAGGGGGCCACGGTCACGCTGCTGCCGGATCCCGAGCTGGTCAAGACGTTCGGTGAGGAGCGGATGGCGGTGGCGTTCGCCCGGATCGAGAACCACTACTTCCGGCACCTGGGCTGGTTCGAACCCGACCAGCTCATCCGCGGCGTCGACCGGATCCGGCACATCCCGGCGGTGATCGTGCAGGGCCGCTACGACGTGTGCACGCCGATGGCCACCGCCTGGGACCTGCACAGAGCCTGGCCCGAGGCGGAGCTGCAGGTCGTGGACGACGCCGGGCACTCCGCCACCGAGCCGGGCATCGTGGACCGGCTCATCCGGGCGACAGACGGCTTCGCACGAGCCGTACCACCGGGGTGACGGCGCCGACGAGCAGCAGCGCGAAGAGCGGCGCGAGCACCAGGCCGAGCAGGAAGCCGGCGGCCACGTCGTGCGGGTAGTGCACGCCGACGAAGACCCGCGAGAACGCCATCACGGCCGCCAGCGGCAACACCACCCAGGCCAGCGCCCGCCAGGCCAGGATGAGCGTGCCGGCGGCCCCGGCGGCGATCACCGCGTGGTTGCTGGGGAACGACCAGTCGGTCGGGGGCGGGCACGGCGCGATCGTCGCGACTCCGCCCCGGCACGGCCGGTCCTCCTTGATCAGGAGCTTCAGGATCTCGCTGACGATGTACGCGCCCACCACGCCCGCGGGCCCGGCGATGGCGATCGCCAGAACGCGCGCGTCCGCGCGCCGCGCCCGCCACCAGCACAGCCCGAAAAGGGCCATGAAGACGAACAGCCCGGCGTCGGTGCCCACCTCGGCGAGCGTGTGCAGCCATCCGGGCGTGCTGAGAGCGTAGTCGGCGATGTCGCGGTACACAGGGATCCCATCCGTGAACGGTCGATGAATACGACCTTACGGATGATCAGCACCACTCGCCTCGATCTCACGGCCGAAAGCCATCGGCCATTCGACCGATCAGCGAAGAACCTGTCGGGCCAGGTCGAGCCGCTTCTGGTTGAGCTCGCCCTCGGTGATGAGCCCGCGGTTGAAGGCCTCGGTCGTCGCGTCGAGCTCCGCGACATAGTAGGCCGCCATGATCTCGCTGCGGAGCGGCGTGAACCCGCGCTCCACGCAGGAGGAGAAGACGGTGACCTTCTCGTCGAGATGATCGGGGGCTACGGTACATGCGAGCTCGTGTGCCTTGAGCTGCTGGACGGCCTCACGCAACGTGATCGGGCCCAGAGATCCATTGAATCGAGTGTCAAGAGTGATCTTCAACTTCTTGCGCCTCCATAGGTTTACAACTCGCCAGGAGGTTCGCGTATTCCCAGGTGAGAGCGGGTAGGGAGGCAGGCGTGATCGGAGAGCACGTGATCGTCGGCTACACCACCGGCGCTGGGGGACACGACGCCCTGGCGCTCGGCGCCGCCATCTCGGGGGTCACCGGTGGCGAGCTCACCGTGGCGACGATCTACCCTCCGGGCAGCCCGGGGCAGGCGGTCGAGGCGCAGGCAGGCCTCACACAGGCGGCGGCCGAGCTGGGCGACCTGCCCGCCGACTTCCTCACGTTCGAGAGCCGGGGGGCGGGGCGCGGGCTGTCGGTGCTGGCCAGCCGGATCAGGGCCGACCTGATCGTGGTCGGCTCGGCGGGCGGCGGGCAGCACGGGCGCATCGCGCTCGGCGGCACCGCCGACCGGCTGCTGCACCTGTCGTCCGAGGCGGTCCTGCTGGCGCCCGCCGGCTACCAGCCGGTCGGGGCGCCCTCGCGGCTCACGCTCGCCTACGTGCACCGGCCGCAGTGTGACGAGGCGGTCGAACGGGTGGCCCAGGCGGCTCTGCGGCTCGGCGTCCCGCTCCGGCTCATCACCCTCGACCTGCGCACCGACGATCCCGACCGGCTCCGCGACGACCTGGCCCTGGCCGTACGGCTCGCCTGGGAGAGCACCGGCATCGAGGCGGAGACGGAGGTCGCCGAGGCGCACGACGTGGCCGCCGCGCTGGAGACGGTGGAGTGGCTGCCCGGTGAGCTGCTGGTGTGCGCGGCCAGCGAGGACGCGCAGCCGCACCGGGTGTTCCTCGGCGAGCTGGCCATGAAGGTGCTGCGGGCCTCACCTCGTCCGGTCACGGTGCTGCCCCGCGGCTACGCCTAGCGCCGGCTCCTGGCGACGACCGTCTCGTACATCTCGAGGTAGCGCTCGGCCATCACCGAGGGCGAGAAGCGGCGGGCGGCCTCGCGGCGGCACTCCTCGGGGTCGATCTCGTCCACCCGCTGCAGCCACTCGGCCAGTTCCTCCTCGGTGTCGGCGAGGAACCCGGTGCGGCCGTGGTCGATGATCTCGGGGAGGCAGCCGCGGCGCAGCCCGACCGGCGGCACCCCGAGGGCCAGCGCCTCGACGACGGCGGTGCCGCCGGGCTCGTCCCACTGGATCGGGAACAGCGCGGCGCGCGCGGAGGCGTAGAGCTCGTCGCGCTCCGCGCCTTCCACCGCGCCGACCCACCGCACCAGGTCGCCGTCGAGATAGGCGGACACCACGTCCAGGTGGTAGCGCACGTCGGGATGGCCGTGCAGCGGATGATCGGGATTCTGGGCCACGATCTCCAGCTCGGCCTGGCTGCCGAGGCCGCTGACCGGGCCGGCGAGGACGAGCGGCAGGCCGAGCTTCTGGCAGATGCGGGCGGCCACGTGCTGGCCCTTGAGCCCGCAGACCCGGCCCATCACCACGAAGCGCTCGCCGCGCGGCCCGTGCGGCTCACGGCCGGCCATCGGGGTGGCCAGGTGGATCGCGCCCAGCGACGCCCCGCGCAGGGCGTCGGGCGCGCGCCGAAGCTGTGACTCGGAGACGCCGTTGACCGCGATCGACGACGGGAACGCCTCGTAGAAGGCGGCGTGCTTGCGCAGGTCCCAGTGCAGGGTGTGCAGCACGGGCGGGCCGCCCAGCGCGGCCAGTACGGCCGGGCCGACCACCTCGAGGTGGTCGTGCACCAGGTCGACGTCGTCGCGGCGGGCCAGCTCGCGCGCCACCATCGCCTGGTGCGCGTGGGCGATCCCCATGACCTGGTTGTACGGTTTCTGCAGCTCGGAGAACCGGCCCTCGTCATAGACGCTGATCAGCTCGTCCACCTCGAGGGTGCTCGACCCGACCGAGGCCAGGATCACCCTCACCCCGCGTTCGCGCAGCGGAGGCACGAGGGTGGCCACGACGTTCTCGATCCCGCCGTATCCGGGCGGCGGGACCTGAAGCCACGGTCCCGCGTTCACCAGCACGTTCATCGAATCTCCTCAAGGCTGGAGACCCCGTCCTTCAGGGCGGGGAGGAAAGCCGGAACAATGGCATCAAATCGAACACATGTACGAGATTTGGCTGATCTTGCGATAGGTTGTGCGGCGTGGCGCAGATCGTGAAGCGGGCCTACAGGTACCGCTTCTATCCGACTGCCGAGCAGGCGTCCGAGCTTGCCCGGACGTTCGGCTGTGTGCGCCTGGTCTACAACAGGGCGTTGGAGGAGCGGACCCGGGCCTATCGGCTGGAGGGCCGCGGCGTCTCCTATGCGGAGTCGTCGGCGCTGCTGACGGCGTGGAAGCGCTCTGAGGAGTTGCGGTTTCTCGCCGAGGTGTCGTGTGTTCCGTTGCAGCAGGCGTTGCGCCATTTGCAGGCGGCGTTCGCCGGCTTCTTCGCCAAGCGGGCCAGGTATCCGGTGTTCAAGTCCCGTAAGAAGTCGCGTCTGAGCGCGGAGTACACCCGTTCGGCTTTCCGCTGGCGTGAGGGCCGGTTGACGCTGGCGAAGATGGGCGCGCCGCTGGACATCGTGTGGTCGCGCCCACTCCCGGAGGGTGCGGAGCCGTCCATGGTGACCGTGTCGAAGGACGCGGCCGGACGCTGGTTCGTGTCCATCCTGGTGGAGGAGAAGATGTCCTCGCTGCCCCCGGTCGCACGGGTGGTGGGTGTGGATGCGGGGATCACCGCCCTGGTCGCGTTGTCGACCGGGGAGAAGATCGTCAACCCAAGGTATGAGCGGGCCGACCGGCGCAGGCTGGCCCGTGCTCAGCGGGCGCTGGCCCGTAAACAGAAGGGATCGAATAACCGTGCCAAGGCCCGGCTGCAGGTGGCCCGCGTGCACGCGCGGATCGCCGACCGCAGACGCGACTTCCTGCACAAGGTCAGCACCCGGCTTGTTCGCGAGAACCAAACGATCGCCGTGGAAGACCTGACCGTCCGCAACATGGTCAAGAATCACCGGCTGGCGCGCGCCATCTCGGACGCGTCCTGGCGAGAACTGCGCGGCATGCTGGAGTACAAGAGCCGCTGATACGGCCGGCGGCTCGTCGTGGTGGACCGCTGGTTCCCCTCCTCCAGGCTGTGCTCGGCTTGCGGGACACTCCAGCCGTCCATGCCGCTGCACGTACGGACCTGGGTGTGCGCCTGCGGCGCCACCCATGACCGGGACGTCAACGCGGCCAAGAACATCCTCGCCGCCGGGCCGGCGGAGAGCTGAAACGCCTGTGGAGCTGGTGTAAGACCTCAACGAGAGTCCTCTCGGGCGGGCGACCGGCGGTGAAACAGGAACCCTCACGGGTGACCGTGGGAATCCCCTTCGTTCACGAGGGGGAGGAGGTCAAGCGACGTCCTCCTCGTGTACGAGCGAGGCGAGCGGAGGTCGCTCGGCCACGGCCACGTCCACCAGGTCGGCCTGCCCGTCGAGCCCGAACTGCAGCAGGGTGTGGGCGGGCGGCTCGGCGGCGAAGAGGCGTCCCTGCCGCTCCAGCCGCGACCAGGCGGTCTGCAGGATCTGCCCGGCCATCCGGCCGAGCGCGGTCGTCGACTGGTGGGTGTGCGCGCGGGTGCCGAGGTCAACCTGGGCCAGCGCGTCCAGCCCGGCCAGCTCCAGCAGGTCCACGAGCAGCCCGAACTCCACCCCGTACTCGGTGACGAAGGGGACCTGTTCGAGGATCGCCCGGCGGCCCGCGTACTCGCCGCCGAGTGGCTGCGCGAACCCGGCCAGTTCGGGCCAGAACATGTTGAGGAGGGGGCGGGCCACCAGCTCGGTGACCCGGCCGCCGCCGCCGCGCCGCGGCACGCCGTCCGCGCCGGTGAAGGGACGCTCGTAGGCGCCCTTGACGAACTGGATGTCGGGGTCCACGAGCAGCGGGCCGAGGAGCCCGGTGACGAAGTGCGCGCCGAAGTCGCGCAGATCGGCGTCGACGAAGACGACGATGTCGCCGCTGGTGGCGGCCAGGCCCTTCCACAGCGCCTCGCCCTTGCCGGTGAGCGGGGGAAGTTGGGAGAGCACGGCGTCCTGCGCGACCACCCGGGCGCCGGCGGCGGCCGCGCGCGCCGCGGTCGCGTCGGTGGAGTTGGAGTCGACGACCAGGATCTCGTTCACCAGGGGGGTTCGCTCGACGAGGTCACGGCGGATCACGCGGACGATGTCGCCGACCGTCCGCTCCTCGTCGCGCGCCGGCAGCACGACGCTCACCGTCGTCGTGCCCTTGGCCAGGAGGAGAGCGTCCAGCGGCCACTCCGCGGCCGTGCTCGTATGGGGGCCATACCATTCCTGGACTCTGGCCAAGCTCCGCAGGTCTGCTTTCATGCACTCAGCCCCGATCTCGTCTGTCCACGGTCGGCGACATCTGCCCTTTTGCTGCGGGTTCGAACATGTTGTTTGATTGCCCGCCTATGTGGGATATGCCGGGATGTGTCCCCTATCACGCGTATCGGCATCATCGGTGCCGGAAATGTGGCCGCTCGCCATGCGGACGTCCTGTCCGGCTTCGCCGACGTGACGATCGCCGGCATCGCCGACACGGATCCCCTCAGGGCCAAGGCCCTGGCCTCGCGGTACGACTGTCCCGCCTACGGCGGGCACGCCGCGCTGCTCGAAGCGGGCGGCCTGGACGCGGTGTACGTCTGCGTCCCTCCCTTCGCGCACGGTAACCCGGAATTTGACGCTTTGTCGTGTGATCTCCCGATTTTTGTGGAGAAGCCGCTTTCACTTGACCTGGCCACGGCCGAGGCCGTCGCCGCCGAGCTCGACCGCCGCGGCCTGCCGTCCGCAGTCGGTCATCACTGGCGCTATCTGGACATCGTCGAACGGGCGCGGGAGCTGCTCGCCGGCCGTCCGGTACGGCTCGCCCTCGGTCACTGGCTCGACAAGGTGCCCCCGGTCGGCTGGTGGCTGGACCCCGGCAGGTCCGGCGGCCAGATCGTCGAGCAGGCGGTGCACGTGCTCGACCTGGCCCGGGTGCTGGTGGGCGAGGCGACGATGGTGCATGCCGTACCGGCCGAGGACCAAGCGGACGGGCAGGCGGGCGGCCAGGTGGACGGCCAGGTGGACCGGGCCACGGCCGCGGTGCTGCGGTTCGCCGGCGGGGCGACCGGGCTGCTGGCCACCACGAGCCTGCTGCGGCACAAGCACCGGGTGGGCCTGGAGGTGCACGCCGAGGGCATCGCGCTCGACCTCAGCGAGACCGGGCTGATGGTCGACGGTGAGACGCACGTCCAGGACGACGGGCAGGCCAAGACGCGGGTGGACCGGGCGTTCGTCGACGCCGTCCAGGGCAGGGAGTCGGACGTGCGCGTGCCGTACCGGGAGGCGTTGCGGACGCACCGGCTCGCGCTCGCGCTGGCGCGGTCGGCGAAGGAACGGAGGCCGGTGATGCTCGATGGGTGAGGTGCTGAGCATCGAGGCGCCCGGCGAGATCGAGCTCGTCGAGGAGAGGCTGGCCACCGTGCCCGAGGGCGGGTTCCGGGTGGCCACCACGCACAGCGGCATCTCGGCGGGCACAGAGCTCACCTACGTCAAGGGGAGCAACCCCTACCTGGTCTCGTCGTGGGACCCGGCGCTCGGGCTGTTCATGACCGGCACGCCGTCGATCGCCTACCCGGTGCGCGGCATCGGCTACATGCAGGTGGGCAGGGTCGTCGAGGCCCGTACCCGGTCGGTGCGGGAGGGCGCGCTGGTCGCGATGGCCTACGGGCACCGCACCGGCTACGTGGCCGACCCGATGGCCGACCGGTTCGTTGAGCTGCCCGAGGACCTCGACCCGGTGCTCGGCATCTACGTCGCGCACATGGGCCCGATCTGCGCCAACGGCCTGCTGCACGCCGCCGCCGACCTGCACGGGCCGGCCGTCCGCGAGCTGGGCGACGGCGTGCGGGGGCGGCGGGTCGTGGTGGTCGGCGCGGGCGTCGTCGGCCTGCTGACGGCGTCGTTCGCCCTCGCGTCCGGCGCCGCCGAGGTGGTGGTCGTGGACGAGACCCCGGCCAGGCTGCGCGTCGCGGAGTCCCTGGGCGCGAACGTGCTGGAGTTCGACGCCGAGCCGGCGGTCGAGCTGAAGCGGCGCTGGCGGCACGGGCCGCAGGACCGAGGCGCCGACGTGGTGTTCCAGTGCCGGGGCCAGTCGCGGGCGCTGGCCCTGGCGCTCAAGGTGCTCCGGCCGCAGGGCACGGTCATCGACCTGGCCTTCTACACGCAGGGCGCGGACGAGGTGCGGCTCGGCGAGGAGTTCCACCACAACGGGCTGACGTTGCGCTGCGCCCAGATCGGCAGGGTGCCGCGCGGCCTGGCCCATCTGTGGGACCGCGAGCGGCTCTCGCACGAGACGATCGCCCTGCTCAGGCAGCGCGGCCCGTTGCTACGCGAGCACGTGGTCACCGATGTCGTCGGCTTCGCCGAGGCTCCCGGGCTGCTGTCCGACCTTGCGGCCCGCAGGCGGCACGCCGTCCAGGCCGTGCTCTGCGACCACGTCGAGGAGCAGCGCCGCTGACCAGCTGAAGTCGTGGCAACCGTGGCCCAGCAGGCTGAACGGGTCGAAGTACTCGCGGAACCCCGCCTGCCTGATGGCCCTGATCACGCTGTCGGCCAGCGGGCCGGCCAGGTCGGGGCGGCGGTGCCGGAGACCCTGCCAGACCAGCCAGGTGAGGTTGATCCAGCTCGGGCCGCGCCAGTAGCGCGCGGCGTCGAACTCGGGCGCGGCCGGGGCGAAGCTGGGCAGCACGCCGTCCTTGAGCCCGAAGCGGTCGAGCGCGGTGCCGATCAGCCCGTTGACGATCTCGCGTGGCAGGCCGGGCAGCATGAGCGGCACCAGGCCGGCGGCGCTGTTGGAGCGGATCGGGCAGCCGGTGAGCACGTCGCGGGCCTGGAAGAGGCCGTCGTCGTAGAGGTGCTCGACCATCGCCTCGGTGACCGCGGCGGCCTCACGCAGGTGCGGCTCGGGATCCCCGCCGCACACTTTCGCGATCTTGGCGAGCGTCGCCTCCGCCACTCCGTACGCGGCGTTGAACAGCGGGTCCTCGACGCAGAACGCGCCGGGGCGGCGGTAGCCGGAGTCGCGGTAGGCGCGGGCGAGCGCGGTGTAGCGCTCGTAGTCGCGGTCGGTGGGCCGCTCGTGGGCGCTGACGTGGTCGAGGTCCCTGCGCGTGACACCGGACGGCTCGGCCTCCACGGCGGCGAGCGGCGCGTCCCAGGCGGGGCTGTTGTCCATGCCCGACTCCCAGGGGTGCACGATCGAGATCAGCCCGTCGGCCGACCGCCTGGCGGTGCGCAGGAACTGCTGCTGCGCCACCAGCCGGGGATAGATCCGGCGCAGGAACGCCGGGTCGGGCTCGGCCTGGTGCACCCGCCAGGCGGCCAGCGCGTGCACCGGCGGCTGCACGATGCCGGAGGTCGCCGAGCCGGACGGCGCCCGCACGTCCCAGAACTCCGGGCCGGGGAAGTAGGCGCCCAGCGGCACCTTGGGGTTGAACACGATGTGCGGCACCCTGCCGTCGCGCCACTGGGCCCCGAACAGCGTCAACAGCTCGGAGCGGGCCCGGCGCGGGGCCCAGCGGGCGTTGCCGATCGCGATGAAGGCGGAGTCCCAGCTCCACTGGTGCGGGTAGAGCCGGCGCGAGGGAACCGTGTAGCTGCCGTCCCAGTTGCCGACCAGGATGCGTACGGCATCGCGCAGGATCACAGGAACTTCCTGATGAAGGACGCCGTCTCGGGCAGGACGGACTCGGGCTCACCGCGCAGGCGGCACTCGAGCGCCAGATAGCCGTCGTAGCCGGCGGCGTCGAGGGCGGCCAGCTGCGCGCCCCAGTCGAGGTGGCCGGTGCCGGGCTGGTTGCGGTTGGACTCGCTGATCTGCATGTGCGCGAGGTAGGGGGCGGCGTCCAGCAGCGAGCGGCAGGGGTCGTCCTCCTCGATGTTCATGTGGTAGGTGTCGCCGACGATCCGGATCGAGTCCATGGAGCAGTAGGACACCGCGTCGGCGAGCGTGTTGACCATGTGGTTCTCGTACCGGTTGAGCGGCTCCAGCATGATCAGCACGCCGTTGCGCTGGGCGTGCTCACCGAGGACGCCGAGGGCCTCGGTCAGCACCTCGCGGTCCTGCTCGGGGCCGCGGGGCGGTTCGAACGGCGGGAGCCTGCGCGAGAACTGACCCCACGAGGCCGGGGTCATCACGCCGATGCCGCCGAGCTCCGCGATGACCGTGAGCTGCGATCTGAGCTGCTGGATGGCGTCGGTGCGCCGGGCGGCGTCGAAGTCGCCGATGAAGTGCGGCATGTCCACGCAGACGGTCGGCATGACCACGCCGTCGGCCCGCGCCCGCTTGAGCTCGGTGAGGCGGCCGGCGAAGTGGAAGTCGCCCTTGCCGCGCAGCTCGATGGCGTCGAAGCCGGCCTCGACGGCGAAGGCGAACTTCTCCTGCAGCGTCCGGCCGGGAAGGAGTTGTTCCTGGGCGGCGAGCTTCACTGTTGCTCCTCGAATCGGAAGACGAGCTGGAGCACCTCTGAGGGGTGCCGGTCGATCAGGTCGAAGGCCTCGGCGGCCCCTTCGACGGGGACGACGTGGCTGACCAGGTCGCGAACCTCGATCTCACCCCGATGCACGAGCTCCATGAAGGTGCGCTGGAGGCGTTCGACGTCCCAGCGATGCGCCAGCCACGAGGCGACGCCGCCGATCTGGGAGGAGACGAGCTGCACCTGGTTGTGGTGGAACTCCTCGCCGAGGCGGAGCCCGATGCCGTCGCCCTGGTAGAAGCCGGCGGCGACCACCCGGCCGCCTCTGCGCACGGTCCTGATCGCCTCGTGCAGGCCCTGGTGGCTGCCGCTCAGCTCGATGGCGGTGTCGGCGCCCTCGATCCGCTTGCGGACGAACTCGGCCACCGATCCCGAGCCCACGTCGAACGTCTCGGCGGCGCCGTACTGCCTGGCCAGCTCCAGCCGGGCCGGGATGGCGTCGGCGGCGACCACCCGCGCGCCGCTGAGGACCGCCATGCGGGTGGCCAGCAGGCCGATGACGCCCTGTCCGAAGATCGCGATCTGGTCACCCAGGTGCGGGTCGGCGGCGTGGACGGCGTTGAGCGCGATGGCGCCGACGCGGGCGAAGACCCCGGTCAGCGGGTCGGCGCCGGGCGGCAGCAGGTGGCCCGCCAGCCGCTCGGCCGGGACGACGGCCTCGGCGCGGTGGCCCCAGATGCCCCAGACGAGGCTGCCGACGGGCGGGGCGATGACGTCGGGCGCCGCCTCGACGACCTCGCCGACCTCCTGGTAGCCCCAGCCGGTCAGCGGGTAGGCAAGGGTCTGGCCGTCGACGAACAGGCGTCGCTCGGTGTCCCACTTGCGATCAAGGTAGGGGTTGGTGCCGCGGTAGGCGGTGAGTTCGGTGCCCGCCGACACTCCGGAATAGATCGTCCGGACCCGTACGCAGCCCGGTTGGAGGTCGGCGGGGGGCTCCAGGCCGACGCGGACACGGCCTGGCTCTTCGAAGCTGATGACGTGCATTGCCCACACTTATGCTTAGTGATCAAGTAAAAGACAAGGGTTTAAGGCGAGTTTGCAAACTATAGTCGCGCCAAGAACGCTCGTAAGTCTAGGACTTCCGTAGGAGATAACCGATGCAATTGGGGTTTCTGACAGCATGTCTTCCCGATGACGACCTGGCCGAAATCGCGCGATGGGCTGTGGAGCAAGGCTTCGACGCACTCGAGGTGGCCGGATGGCCCTCGCCCGACCCCCGAAATCACATCAGAGTAGATCGTTTCGATGAGGCCGAACGTGATCGCGTCGGGCGAATCTTCGCGGAGACCGGACTCACCCTTTCCTCGATCGCCTACTACGAGAACAATCTGCACCCTCACCAGGGGGATCAGGTGAACGCCCACCTGCGGCGTTGCGTCGACGCGGCGGCGGCGCTCGGCTGCCCCACCGTCGGCACGTTCGTCGGGCGCGACCCCGGCCTGCCCGTGCGCGACAACCTGGAGCGCGCCGCCGGGGTGTTCAAGCCCCTGGTCGCGTACGCCGAGGACCACGGCGTGGAGCTGGTCATCGAGAACTGCCCGATGAAGAGCTGGCACCCCGACGGCTATCCGGGCAACCTGGCCTACTCCCCCGAGCTGTGGGAGTGGATGTTCACCCTCGGGCTGAAGCTCAACTACGACCCCTCGCACCTCGTGGCCCTGGGAATTGACCCGGTTTCGGCTGCTATGCCGTATGTATCGGAAATTTCGCATGTTCAGGCGAAAGATACGGAGATCCTGCCGGAGAAGATCAACCGTTTCGGCTTCTACGGCCCGATCAGCGGCGAGAAGGGCTGGTACCGCTTCCGCGTGCCGGGTCTGGGGCAGATCGCCTGGCAGCAGGTGATCGGCGCTCTGCGTGACGGCGGTTATGACGGGGTCGTGTCGGTGGAGCACGAGGATCCCGTGTGGAGCGGCGACCCGGAGAAAGTGCGGACCGGTCTCGGCATCGCGTATCGCACGTTGCGTCATCTCGTGCGGGGGTAAAGGGGCGGCATATTCCCGTTCATAGGAGCGTGTACATGCCGCAGAGGTTAACCGCCGTCCTCTCCGCCGCGATCCTGGCGACGGCCACCCTGGCCGCGTGCGGCGACGACAGCGAGACCGCCGCTGACGAGATCACCGTCTGGACCGAGGAGAACCTCCCCGACCGGATGAGCGTGCAGAGACAGATCGCCGACGAGTTCACCCAGAAGACCGGGATCAAGGTCAAGCTGACCGGAGTGGCCGAAGACCAGTTCAGTCAGGTTCTCACCACCGCCGCGGCGGCCGGTGAGCTCCCCGACGTGATCGGGGCGCTGCCGTTGTCGGCCGTGCGTGAGATGGAGGCCAACGACCTGCTCGACACCGAGACCCCCGGCAAGGTCGTCGACCAGCTCGGCAGGAGCTCGTTCTCCCAGCGGGCCCTCGAACTCGACACCTCCGACGGCAGGTTGCTGGCCGTGCCGAGCGACGGGTGGGCGCAGCTCGTGCTCTACCGCAAGGACCTGTTCGAGAAGGCGGGGCTCCAGCCACCGGACACGTACGAGGCGCTGGAGGCGGCGGCGAGCAAGCTCAACACGGGCGGGGTCGCGGGCATCACGCTGGCCATCGCGCCCAAGGACTCGTTCACCGCACAGAGCTTCGAGCACGTGGCGCTGGCGAACGGCTGCCAGCTCGTCGACGATTCTGGAAATGTCGCCATCGACTCGCCACAGTGCGTGAAAGCGTTCGAGTTCTACTCGAAGCTGGCGAAGGACTACTCGGTCAAGGGCAAGCAGGACGTCGACTCCACCCGCGCCACCTACTTCTCCGGCCAGGCCGCGATGACGATCTGGTCGTCGTTCATCCTGGACGAGCTGGCGGGGCTGCGTAAGGACGCGACGCCCAGCTGCCCGCAGTGCCGGGAGGACCCGCAGTGGCTGGCCAAGAACACCGGCGTCGTCACGGCACTGAAGGGCCCCGACGGGAGCGCGCCCGCCCAGTACGGAGAGGTCGTCTCCTGGGCCGTGACCCGCGACGCGGCCAAGGACTCGGCCGCCAAGTTCATCGCGTACGCGATGAACGAGGGCTACGAGCGGTGGATCGGGATGGCCCCCGAGGGCAAGTTCCCGACGCGTAAGGGCTTCGCGACCAAGTGGAACGAGCTGCCCGCGGGCGTCGACACCAAGAAGCCGCTGGCCGACGTCTACCCGGCCGACGTCCTCGACGCGCTGCGCGCCAGCCCCGACACGCTCGGCCGCTGGGGCATCCCGCAGGGGCAGGGCAAGCTGGTCGGCGCCACGATGGGCGAGCTGCCGGTGCCCAAGGCGCTGAGCGCGATCGTCGACGGCTCCCTCACCCCGCAGGCGGCCGCCGCGCAGGCCAAGACGGACGTGGAGACCATCAAGCGCGGGATCCGGCAGTGACGGCGGACCTCGACGCACGCCCTCGCTCCCAGGCGCCGGTCCCCCGGGGACGGACGCTCCGGGAGCAGGAGGGACGGGCCGGGCTGGCGCTGATCTCGCCGACCCTGGTCATCACGCTGGTCGTCGTGGTGCTGCCGCTGGCCTGGGCGATCATGCTGGCCTTCCAGGACGCCCGGCTGATCAACATTCGCCGGACAGGCGTCTTCGGCAACTACACCCTGGAGAACTTCTCGTACGTGATGTCCGAGCCGGGGTTCTGGCCGGCCCTGGTCAACACACTGGTCTACACGGTGGCGGGCACGGCGCTGTCGATCGTGATCGGGCTGGTGACCGCGCTGGCGCTGCGCGACAGGTTCAGGGGCCGGACCCTGGTCAGGGCCTCGATCCTGATCCCGTACGTGGCGCCGGTGGTGGCCGTGACGTTCCTGTGGGAGACGATGCTGAACCCGCAGTACGGCATCGTGAACACCTGGCTCAGCCAGCCGATCGCCTTCCTCAGCCAGGCCAAGGGCACGTTCCTCGGCGTCGAGGTGCCGGTGGCGCTGCTCACCGTGATCGCGTTCGAGGCGTGGCGCTACTTCCCGTTCGCGTTCCTGTTCATCCTGGCCCGGTTGCAGGCGCTGCCCGCCGAGCTGGACGAGGCCGCGGTGGTGGACGGGGCGACGCCGACGCAGCGGTTCAGGTACGTGATCATGCCGCAGCTCTGGCGAATCATCGCGCTGCTGTCGGTGCTCAGGTTCGTCTTCACGTTCACCAAGTTCGACGACGTCTACCTGCTGACCGGCGGCGGGGCGGGCACCGAGGTGATCAGCGTGCGCGTCTACGAGTTCCTCACCGCGCGCGACGACATCGGCGCCTCGGCCGCGCAGGCCATCGTGCTCGCGGTCGTGCTGGTGGGCTTCCTGATCGTCTATCTCAGGTTCTTCGGGGGAGGCGAACGTGACTAGGGGCATGAGCCGGGACAGGTTCGAACGGGCGCTGCTGCGCGGGCTGAAGCCGCTGGTGATCGCCTTCCTTTTCGCGATCACCGCGTTCCCGTTCCTCTACATGGTGATGCTGTCGGTCCGTGACATCCAGGAGCTCATCCTGGATCCCGGCTCGCTGTGGCCGCGGTCCTTCACCCTCGACACGTACGCGAACGTGCTCGGCGAGCAGGGCTTCCTGACCTTCATGCGCAACAGCGCGATCGTCGCGGTCGCGACCGTGGCGGCCACGTTGCTGATCTCCATTCCCGGCGCGTACGCGGTGGCCAGGCTGCGGTTCTTCGGGCGGCGGCAGGTGCACTTCCTGTTCCTGGCCGTCTACCTGTTCCCGGCGATCGTGCTGGCCATCCCCCTGTTCGTGCTCTTCACGATGATGGGCCTTCGTGGCTCTCTGGTGGGATTGATCCTGGTTTATATCGCACAGACGGTGCCTGTCACGGTATACATGCTGCGCAACTACTTTGAGACCGTGCCGCAGAGCGTGGAGGAGGCCGCCGCGATCGACGGCTGCACGCGGCTGTCCACCATCTGGCGGGTCGTGCTGCCGCTGTCCAAGCCCGCGCTCATGGCCACCGGCCTCTACGCGTTCATGATCGCCTGGAACGAGTTCCTGTTCGCCCTGCTCTTCCTCGTCGAGAGGCGGGAGAGCTGGACGGTCTCCCTGGGGCTCTCCCAGCTGGCGGGCAGTATCGAGATCCCCACCACGGTTCTCATGGCAGGATCGGTGGTTCTGACACTGCCCATCGTGATCGTGTTCTTCGCCGGCGAACGCCTGCTGACGGAGGGCCTCACCGCTGGAGCGGAGAAGGGATAGACCATGCTGACGGCAGGGCAGATCCTCCAGTTGATCCGCGACGGCTCCTGCCGCACCCGCAAGGAACTCATCGAGTTCACCGGACTGTCCCGATCGACGATCACCGACCGGGTCGACCGGCTGATCGAGGCCGGCTACATCCACGAGTCGGGCGTGGCGAGCTCCGGGGGCGGACGGCCGCCCTCGGTGCTCGACATCGACGCCGCCGGCCGCCTGGTGCTCGTGGCCGACCTGGGGGCGGGCCACGCCCACGTCGCGCTGACCGACCTCGCCGCCCGGCCACTGGCCGAGGAGCACACCGAGATGCGCATCGACCGCGGCCCCAAGGCGGTCCTGTCCTGGGTGCGCGAGGCGTTCCAGCGGCTGCTCGACCGCACCGGACACCCCCACGACCGGGTGTGCGGCATCGGCGTCGACCTGCCCGGCTCGGTCGACCACACCTCCGGCCGGGTGGTCAGATCGTTCCTGATGCCCGGCTGGGACGACTACCCGATCCGTGAGGCCCTGGGCGCCGACTTCGAGGTGCCGATCCTGGTCGAGAACGACGCCAACGCGATGGCGCTCGGCGAGTGGTGGTCGACCTGGCGCGAGACCCGGGCGCTGGTCCTGGTCAAGGTCTCCACCGGCATCGGCACGGGCGTCATCCTCGACGGCGAGATCTACCGGGGGGTGGAGGGCGCCGCGGGCAGCATCGGCCACGTACGGCTGCGCGAGACCGACGACCGGGTCTGCACCTGCGGCTCGCGCGGCTGCGTCGCCTCCCTGGCCAGCGGCCACGCGGTGGCCGTCGACGTGGGCGGTCAGACCAGCCGCGACGTGGTGCGCCTCGTCCAGGCCGGCGATCCCACGGCCATCGCCCGCACCCAGGAGGCCGGCCGCACGCTGGGCATCGTGCTGGCCACCGCGGTCAGCCTGCTCAACCCCGGTGTCCTGGTGCTCGCCGGCGACATGGCCGAGACCGGTGAGCACTACCTGACGGGCATCCGGGAGAGCGTCTACCGGCGCAGCCTGCCGTACACCACGCGCAACCTGGAGATCGCGACCAGCTCGCTGGGCGACCGCGCCGGGATCGTGGGCACCGCGGTGATCGTCATGGAGCACGTGCTCAGCCCGGCCACCGTCGACGCCGCCCTGGCGGAGCTCGCCAGTGCGCCGCCCCCTCCACCGCGCACCCTGCGTTCGCACGACGCTCGCCGCACCGTGCACGGTCGGGTTCAGTCGAGCTGACCGTCGTCGAGCGACGTCAGGCGGGCGGCCGCGTCGGGGTCCGCCTGGCCGATGCGGTCCAGCAGGCGGTGCAGAAGGTCGTGGAGGGTCTCGAACTCCTCGGGACTGGTCAGCTCGGCCCACCGCCGCTCGATCCTGTCTCCCATGCCCGCGACCACCGGCCGTACCGCCCTACCCCGTTCCGTGAGGACGATCAACCGCGACCGGCCATCGCGCGGATTCGGGCGGCGTTCCAGATAACCGGCCCGTTCGAGCTGGTCGACCGACTGCGCCATGGTCTGCTTGCGCACGCCGGCCCGGACGGCGAGCTCACGCACCGCGATCCCCTCGGGCGGGACGAACGGGAACACTTTGGCGTCCCCCGATCGAATGTCGCCGAAGCCCGCCTTCGCTAGGGACACCTCGATGTCACGGGTGTATTCGCGGTGGAGCAGGCGCAGGAGAAGGGCGAGCCGCAGGCGCTTGGCGGACGGATCTCGGCTCATATTGACAGCCACCTGTCTAGTTTTAATATGGTCAGGTACCTGTCTAGTCTGCCATCTTCGCAGAGAGGTCCGCCATGCCCACCGCCCATGTTCTTGATTCCACGATCTTCTACCGGGAGGCCGGCGCGGGGACGCCGGTGGTCTTCCTTCACGGCAACCCCACCTCGTCCTACCTGTGGCGGCACGTCCTGCCCGCCGTCAGCGAGTCCGGCCGGTGCCTGGCGCCCGACCTCATCGGCATGGGCGAGTCGGGCAAGCCTGACATCGCCTACACCTTCCACGATCACGCTCGCTACCTCGACGCGTGGTTCGACGTGCTCGGTCTCGACCAGGTCGTGCTGGTCGGTCACGACTGGGGCGGCGCCCTGGCCTTCGACTGGGCCGCACGCAATCCCGGACGGGTCCGGGGCATCGCGTTCACTGAGACCATCATCAGGCCGATGTCCTGGGAGGACTTCCCCACCGGCGCCCGCCCGCTGTTCGAGGCCATGCGTTCTCCCGGCGTGGGCGAGGCCATGGTCCTGGACGAGAACTCGTTCATCGAAAAGGCGCTTCCCGCCACCATCACCGGCGGGCTGAGCAAGGAGGATCACGAGGTCTATCGCCGCCCCTACCCGACCAGGCAGAGCCGGCTGCCGCTCCTGCAGTGGCCGCGGGCGATGCCCCTGGAAGGAGAGCCGGCCGACGTCGTGGCCAGGATCGTCGCCTACGACGAGTGGCTGGCCGACAGCCCGGACGTGCCCAAGCTCCTGCTCGCCTTCGAACCCGGCCCAGGCGCGATGACGGATGAGAAGACCATCGACTGGTGCGTCGCCCACGTGTCCGCCCTGGAGATCGTGACGCACGGGCCCGCCGGCCATCACACCCCCGAAGATCAGCCCGGGGCCATCGCCGCTTCGCTGCTCGCCTGGCTGGCCGAGCACAACCTGAACGGCGAGGGATGAGCGCGATGCGAGCGATCAGGCAACACGCGTTCGGCGGCCCCGAGGTGCTCCGTCCGGAGGAGGTGCCCGATCCCCATCCCGCCCACGGCGAGGTGCGGATCCGGGTCGAGTCGGCCGGTGTTCACCTCCTGGACACGGTGATTCGCCAAGGAGGGGGCGGGCCGCGGGTCGCCCCCCGACTGCCCATGACCCCGGGCCGGGAGGTCGCCGGACTCGTGGACGCGACCGGCTCCGACGCCGACGCCCACCTCGTCGGCCGACGCGTCGTCGCCGACCTCGGCCTGGCCGGCGGCGGGTACGCCGAGCTCGCGCTGGCCCCGTCGACGGCCCTCCACATCCTGCCTGACGACGTCGACGCCGACTCCGCCGTGGCCATGGTCGGCACCGGCCGGACGACCATGGCCGTCCTCGAACTCGCGAGCCCGGTCGCCGGCGACGTCGTCCTGGTCACCGCGGCCGCCGGCGGGATCGGAACCCTGCTGCTCCAGGCGGTGTCGGCCGTGGGCGCGACGGTCGTCGGCGTCGCGGGCGGCCCCGGCAAGGTGGCGCTCGTCCACGGGCTGGGCGCCGACCACGCCATCGACTACACCCGGCCCGGCTGGCCCGGCGCTGTGCGCGAGGCGTTGGCGGGCAGGCCGGTGACGCTGGTCCTCGACGGAGTCGGGGGCCGGATCGGCCGGGACGCGCTGGAACTGCTCGGGGCGGCCGGACGCCTGGTGATGTTCGGTTCCGCTGCGGGCTCTCTGACTGAGTTGTCGGCCGAGGACCTGTTCGCTCGAGGGATCAGCGCCGCCTCCGCCGTCGGTGCCCGAATCCTGCAGCGCCCAGGAGGCGTCAGGGAGTTGGAGCTCAGCGCCATGGAAGCGCTGACCAGCAAGCGACTCATCCCCGTCATCGGCCAGCGGTTCGCCCTGGCGGACGCCGCCGCCGCGCATCTCGCCCTGCAGTCGCGCGCCACCACCGGAAAGACGGTTCTGCGACCATGACTCCCCCGCGCGGTGGGCGTTGATCGATGGACGACCTCACCGGTGCGGCGCGTTCGGCTGAATCCGGCCACGGATCTCAGCCGAACGCGCGCGGCGGAGCCATGACTAACCAGGCGTGAGGCAGGCCGCGAGCCGGTCGCGGGCGGCGACGAGCGACGGCCCGTACCAGGTCAGGTCGCGCCCGCTGACCAGGACGCACCCGAGTCCGGGAAACGCCTCGGGCCCGTCGCCGGCGGCGAAGGCGTACGGCTCGTCCGGCAGCACCACCAGGTCGGGAGCCCGCCCGACCAGCTCGGGCAGCGGCACCTTGGGATAGCGCTCCGGGTGATCCGCATAGAGGTTGTCCACGCCGAGCCGTCTCAGCACGTCGCCGGTGAACGTGTCACGCCCCACCACCATCCACGGGCGCCGCCAGATCGGGATGATCGCCGTGCGCCGCGGCCCGCTCGGCGGCTCCCGCCACGCCTCCTCGGCCAGGTCGAGCCAGCCGGGACGGTCGGCGCGGCAGGCGAGGCGGAACATCCGGTCGAGCGAGGTGAACGCCTGGTCCAGCGTCTCGATCCGGGTCACCCAGACGGCCAGACCGGCCTGGCGGAGCGCCGAGATGTCGGGTTCGCGGTTCTCCTCGGCGTTGGCGAGGACCAGGTCGGGGCGCAGCGCCCTGATCGTCTCCAGGTCGGGGTTCTTGGTGCCCCGCACCCGGGTGACGTCGAGGCCCGCCGGATGGGCGCACCAGTCGGTGGCGCCGACGAGCGTCTCCGGGGCGGTCGCCGCCACCGACTCGGTCAGCGAGGGCACCAGCGACACGATCCGGCGCACCTCGGCGGGCACCCGCACCTCGGCTCCCGTGTCGTCCTTCACACCTGCCCCCCGCGCCGCGGCCGTCGTCGGCGACCCGACTGGAACGATTCCAGTGTGCCGAAGCACCTCCACAGCTGACCTGACGCGTCAGTAGACTCCCAGATAAAGGTCGTGGACTTCTGATCGGGGGCCACTGGTTGGAGCGCGAACCGCTGGGCTTCGATCCGCACACTCCCAACGTCGCCCGGCTCTACGACTACCTCCTCGGAGGCAAGGACCACTTCCCCGCCGACCGTGAGGCCGCGGAGCAGATCCTCCGGGTGGCGCCTGAGCTCCGCGCCGCCGCGCGGGCCAATCGCGCGTTTCTGGAACGTGCCGTTCACGAGCTGGCCAGGGCCGGTGTGACGCAGTTTCTCGATCTCGGCACCGGTCTGCCCACGCGACGCAGCGTGCACGAGCTGGCCCGAGAGGTCACCCCCGGAGCGCGCGTGGTCTACGTCGACCACGATCCGGTCGTCCTGGTGCACGCCCGGGCGATGCCGGCCGGTGAGGGCACCGCCGTCGTCTACGGCGACCTGTGCAAACCGCTCGACATCCTGCGCAGCCCCGAGGTGTCGCGCACCCTTGACTTCAGCAGGCCCGTCGCGGTGCTGCTCACCGCGGTCATGCACTTCGTCAGCGACGCCGACGACCCCGGCCGGATCCTCGCGACGCTCCGCGAGGCGGTGGCCCCCGGCAGCGCGCTGGTCATCTCCCACCTGGCCGGCGACGCGCGCGCCGCCGGCGCCGCGAAGATCGTCGAGGTCTTCCGGCGTACGACCTCTCCGCTGAGCCCGCGCGGCCGTGAGCGCGTCGCGGCCCTGTTCGACGGGTGGGACCTGGCCGAGCCGGGCCTGGTGTGGCTGCCGCAGTGGCGGCCCGCTCCGGCCGACACGATCGGCTTCGCCGACTCTCCCGAGTCGTCGCTGCTCCTGTGCGGGATGGGCCGCAAGCCCTGACGCCCGAGCACCGGAGGCCGGGGTCCGTGACGGATCCCGGCCCCCGCCGTACGGCTCCCGGTGACTACTTGAGCGCGGCGAGCGCGCCATCGTAGTCGGGCTCCTGGGTGATCTCCGGCACCAGCTCCGAGTAGATCACCTTGTTGTCGCCGTCGAGCACCACGACCGCGCGGGCGGCGAGCCCGGCCAGCGGCCCCGACTCCTGCGCCACGCCGTAGTCGGTGAGGAACTCGCGCCCGCGCATCATCGAGAGCATGACCACGCTGTCGAGCCCCTCGGCGCCGCAGAAGCGCTTCTGCGCGAACGGCAGGTCTGCCGAGACGCACAGCACCACGGCGTCGGGGTGGTCGGCGGCCACCTCGTTGAAGCGGCGGACCGACGCGGCGCAGACACCGGTGTCGACGCTCGGGAAGATGTTCAGCACCTTGGTGGAGGTGCCGTAGTCGGCCAGCGAGACCTCGCCGAGGTCACCGCCCACCAGACGGAAGTCGGGCGCCGCGGCGCCAGGCTGCGGGAAGGTGCCGCCCACGGTGATCGGGCTGCCCTTGAACGTGACGTCGGACATGAAACCTCCTGATTGCAGTGATACCCCCGATCTTGATCCTATCGGCGGGCACCACAGCGGCCGACGCGGGCCGACCGGCGCACGTCGCGCGCCGTCGCCGGCCGACCGGCGTCAGACGTTGCGCCGGTACCGGCCGACCCACGTCAGACGTTGCGGCGGTACTGGCCGCCCGCCTCGAACAGGGCGTCGGTGATCTGGCCGAGCGAGCAGAACCGGGCGGCGTCCATCAGCACCTCGAAGGCGTTGCCGTCGGACATCGCCGCCTCGCGCAGCCGGGCCAGCGCGGCGGGCGCCTCGGCCCGGTTGCGCTCGTGGAAGGCATGCAGCCGGTCGAGCTGCGACTGCTTCTCCTCCTCGGTGCCCCGGGCCAGCTCCAGCTTCCGCGGGTGCGGCTCGTCGCCGCGCGGGTTGTGGAACGTGTTGACTCCGATGATCGGCAACGAGCCGTCGTGCTTGCGGGTCTCGTACAGCATCGACTCGTCCTGGATCCGGCCGCGCTGGTAGCCCGTCTCCATGGCGCCCAGCACGCCGCCCCGGTCAGACAGCCGCTCGAACTCCCGCAGCACCGCCTCCTCCACCAGGTCGGTCAGCTCGTCGATGATGAACGAGCCCTGCAGCGGGTTCTCGTTGCGCGCCAGGCCCCACTCGCGGTTGATGATCAGCTGGATGGCCATCGCCCTGCGCACCGACTCGGCCGACGGCGTGGTCACCGCCTCGTCGAACGCGTTGGTGTGCAGGCTGTTGCAGTTGTCGTAGACGGCGATCAGGGCCTGCAGGGTGGTGCGGATGTCGTTGAAGTCCATCTCCTGGGCGTGCAGGGAGCGGCCCGAGGTCTGGATGTGGTACTTGAGCTTCTGCGAGCGCTCGGCGGCGCCGTACCTCTCGCGCATCGCGACCGCCCAGATGCGGCGGGCCACCCGCCCGAGCACGCTGTATTCGGGGTCCATGCCGTTGGAGAAGAAGAACGACAGGTTGGGCGCGAAGTCGTCGATCCGCATGCCGCGTGCCAGGTACGCCTCGACGTAGGTGAAGCCGTTGGCGAGCGTGAACGCGAGCTGGCTGATGGGGTTGGCCCCGGCCTCGGCGATGTGATAGCCGGAGATCGAGACCGAGTAGAAGTTGCGCACGCCGTTGGCGATGAACCACTCCTGGATGTCAGCCATCATCCGCAGCGAGAACTCCGTGGAGAAGATGCAGGTGTTCTGGCCCTGGTCCTCCTTGAGGATGTCCGCCTGCACCGTGCCCCTGACGGTGGCGAGCGTCCGCACCCGCAGCTCACGCTCCTCCTGCTCGTACGGCTCCCGCCCGTGCTCCGCCCGGAAGGCGTCGCGCGCCTGGTCGAGGGCGGCGTTGAGGAAGAAGGCCAGGATCGTCGGCGCCGGGCCGTTGATCGTCATCGAGACGGACGTGTTGGGCGCGGACAGGTCGAACCCGTCGTAGAGCACCTTCATGTCGTCGAGCGTGGCGATGGAGACCCCCGACGTGCCGACCTTGCCGTAGATGTCGGGCCGCGGGTCGGGATCGTGCCCGTAGAGCGTCACCGAGTCGAACGCCGTGGACAGCCGGGTCGCGGGCTGGCCCTCGGAGAGCAGCTTGAAGCGCCGGTTGGTGCGGAACGGGTCGCCCTCGCCGGCGAACATCCGGGTCGGGTCCTCGTCGTCGCGCTTGAACGGGAAGACGCCCGCCGTGAACGGGAACCTGCCCGGCAGGTTCTCGCGGCGCAGGAACCTGAGCAGCTCACCGTCGTCGGTGTAGCGGGGCAGGGCCACTCGGGGGACGCGGTTGCCGGACAGCGTCTCCCGCCAGAGCGGCGTGTGCAGCTCGCGGTCGCGTACCCGTACGACCAGCTCGTCGGCGGTGTACGCGGCGCGGGTGGCGGGCCAGGAGTCGAGCAGCGCCCGGCTCTCGTCGCTCAGCTCGCCCTCGGCCTGCTCCAGGAGCTCCGCCAGCCTGGCCGCCGTCGCGTCCACCGCTCCGGCCTCGGCGGCTCCGGCGGCTTTGCCGGGTGTGCCGGGTGTGCCGGTGGCGAGGAGGTCGCGGACGGCGGTGAGCTGCCGGCGGCGGCGGGCCACCTCGGCCTGGGCGTCCGTCTCGGCGTGGTAGCCGCGCACCGTGTCGGCGATCTCTGCCAGGTAGCGGGCGCGGGCGGGCGGCACGGTCGCGGCGGACGCCAGGGAGGTGCGTCCGCGCACCGGCGCGAGCAGGCCCGAACCGGCCGGCATGCCCTTGTCCACGAGCAGGCCCTTGAGGTGGTGGTAGAGCGCCGTGACCCCGGCGTCGCTGTAGCGGGAGGCGATCGTGCCGAACACCGGCATCTCGTCCGGCGAGACGCCGAAGGCCTCGCGGTTGCGCACCAGCTGGCGGCTCACGTCGCGCAGGGCGTCCTCGGCGCCGCGCCGCTCGAACTTGTTGATCACCACGGCCTCGGCGAAGTCGAGCATGTCAATCTTCTCCAGCTGGGAGGCCGCGCCGAACTCGGGGGTCATGACGTAGATGGGCACGTCGACGTGCGGCACGATCCCGGCGTCGCCCTGGCCGATGCCGGGAGTCTCGACCACGACCAGGTCGTGGCCGGCGGCGCGGCAGGCGGCGATCACGTCGTCGAGGCAGGCGGGCACCTCGTTGGGGGCGCCCCTGGTGGCCAGGGAGCGGAAGTAGGTCTGCGGGCCCAGGCTGTTCATCCGGATGCGGTCACCGAGCAGCGCGCCGCCGCCGCGCCTGCGGGTCGGATCGATGGCGATGATCGCGATGCGCAGCTTGTCGTCGTTGTCCATCCGCAGCCGGCGGACCAGCTCGTCGGTGAGGGACGACTTGCCCGACCCGCCGGTGCCCGTGATGCCGAGCACGGGCGCCTGGCGCCCCGCCGAGCGCAGGCCCTCGACCAGCCCGTCCGGCGCGCGGCCGGCCTCGATCAGGGTGATCGCCCTGGCCAGCGCCGCCTGGTCGCCCGAGAGCACGGCCTCGGCCGAGGGGGCGCCGTTCAGCTCGACGTCGCACTCCTCGATCAGCTTGTTGATCATCCCGGGCAGGCCGAGCCGCTGGCCGTCCTCAGGGGAGAAGACGCGCGTGACGCCGCGGGAGTGGAGCAGGTCGATCTCCTCACGCACGATGACGCCGCCGCCACCGCCGTACACCTTGATGTGGCCCGCGCCGCGTTCGCGCAGCAGTTCGACCAGGTAGGAGAAGAACTCCACGTGACCGCCCTGGTAGGAGCTGATCGCCACGCCCTGGACGTCCTCCTGGACGGCCGCGGTGACGATCTCGTCCACCGATCTGTTGTGCCCGAGGTGGATGACCTCGGCGCCCTGCGACTGGAGGATGCGGCGCATGATGTTGATCGCCGCGTCATGACCGTCGAACAGGGCCGCTGCCGTCACGAAACGGACAGGGTGGGCCGGAACGTGCACGCCTGATCACTCCTTGGTGAGGGGCCTCACTTCGAAGATACTAGGACGTCCTACTATTTCCCAAGCCCCCTGCTCTTCGCGAGGGAAACACCCGTGCGGCGGTCAGCCCTTCGGCTCGTACGGCCGGCGTCTCGTCACCGTCGGACGGCGCTCACCCCCGTGACCCACGCCCGCGGGGACCCGGCTCCGGCCACTCTCCGGGCGGCCGGAGAGCGCCGGATCGGGATGGCGTACCGGCGCGGCGGACGGAGACGGGCCGGCGGGCTCGCCCCGCCCGGCGCTCGGGAACGGGGCGGCGGGCCTGGCCGTCGGGAACGGGGCGGCGGGTCTGGCCGGAGTGGGGCGCCTGGCCGGTGGCACGTCTGGCGTGTCTGGCGCGTTCCATGGCCAGCGGAAGCGGCGGTGGGCGACCCTGCGGGTGCCACGGCGGTGACCCGCGCGGCGTAAGGAGAGCACGACGGTGGTCAGCACCATCACGGCCAGCAGCGCCTGCGGCGTGCCCAGGATGTCGAACGGCGACCCCTGCGGCGCCGCCACGCGCGGCACGGGGACGAATGGCTGGTCGGTGGCCCGGATCTCACTCTGGGTGAGGCGCTCCTTGACCACCCGGGGTAACCCGTAGCCGACGACTTTGTCCGTCTCGCGGGTCTTGCGCTTGAGCCAGACGCGGTCGACGTTCGCCTCGATCGTGTGGATCCTGTTACCGGAGACGCGCTCCACGATGCCCACGTGGTCGATGCCCTTGTAGCTCTTGCCGCCCTTCCAGTCGAAGAAGACCAGGGCACCCGGCTCCGGTTTGGCGGTCCAGGCGCCCTTCTGGATGAACCAGGCGGCATGGGAAGGAGTCCATGCGAACTGGCCGACGTAGTCGGTGACCCCGGCCTTGTCCGCAGCCCAGGCGATGAACATGTCGCACCAGGGGGCGTTGCGGTACTGGGAATCCTGGACACGGTCGGCGTACCAGTTGCCGAACTTGGTGTGCTGGCCGCCCTTCTCCCGGTAGCCGATCTCCTGGCGTACCACTTTCAGCAGATCTTCCGCGATCGGGTCCAGGGCGACTCCTCCCAGAAAATCCGGCAGATCACGTTGGACTGTAATAGCCGACCTACGATCGCGCGCCGAACACCCAGAAAGTGGCTAACCATGAGAGAAAACAGCGGCTGTGCGGCAGAAGTGACAGAGGTGACGGCAGCCGGCGCCACCTCAGGCGGAGCCGCTGATCACCCGCCTGCCTACGCGCCGGCCCCTACGCGGTAGACCTGCTGATCGCCCCCGCCCGGCGCCACCACGTCGGCCACGATCACGGTCACGTTGTCGGGCGAGCCGCCCTCGTTGGCCAGGTCGATCAGCCGCCGTACGGCCGCTCCGGGGTCGGCGAACGTGGTCAGCACCTCGTGCAGGACCTCGGGCCCGAGGACGGTCGTCAGCCCGTCGGAGCACAGGAGATAGCGGTCGTCGGGCTCGGCCTCGCGTAGCGCCAGGTCGGGCTCGGCACGGCCCTCGCTGCCCAGCACCCGGAGCACCATCGACCGCCGGGGGTGCACGGCGGCCTGATCCTCTGTTATCCGTCCTTCGTCCACCATCGACTGCACAAGTGTGTGATCCTTGGTCATCTGGTAAAGCGCACCATCGCGAAGCAGGTATCCGCGGGAGTCACCGAGATGAGCCAGGGCGAACCGGTAGCCGTCCCACAGCATGGCGGTCACCGTGGTCCCCATCCCCCTGCGCGCCGGGTCGATGTCGGCCAACTCGACCAGCCGGCGCGCCGCCTCGTGCACGGCGCCCTCGATCGCGGCCTCAAGGTCGACCCCCGCCTCGGGAAGCGTGGCATCCAGCTCGCGCATGACCGCGATGGCCGCCGAGCTCGCCAGCTCACCGGCCGCGTGCCCGCCCATCCCATCGGCCACCACGAGCAGCCGGCTGCTCGCATAACCGGAATCCTCGTTCTGCTCCCTGCGGCGGCCCACATCTGATCCGGCGGCATAGCGGATGTTCTGCTTCATACCCTGCAGTAAATCATTGGTTGAAAGACTTCACAAGCAGATGCGCTGAAGACTCTTGTGAACTACTGTGGCCTTCATGAGCCATGACCCGACTGTGAACGCCGGGGACATCGCCCGGCTCGCAGGGGTCGGGCGAGCCGCGGTCAGCAACTGGCGCCGCCGCCACGACGACTTCCCACTGCCCGTCGGCGGCACCGCCAACCAACCCCTCTTCTCGCTGCCCCAGGTCGAGTCCTGGCTGCGACGCTATGGGAAGTCCTACCAGGTCTCCCTGGGTGATCGGGTATGGCAACGCCTGAGAGCCGCCGGTGATTTGCGGCTGGGCGAGCTGGTGGCCCAGGTCGGAGTGCTGCTGACCGAGGGGCACAGCGAGCTCGACCCCGAGCTCGCCGCGCTGGTCTTCGAGCTGGCCGAGCGGCACGACCCGCTCACCGCGTACGAGTTCCTCATCGAGCGCTACCTGGAGGCCCACTCCCGGCAGCTCTCGGTCACCCGCGAGGAGACCGCCGCCCTCATGGTCAGGCTGGTCCACGCAGACGGCGGCACGGTGCTCGACCCCGCCTGCGGCGTCGGCACGCTGCTGCTGGCGCCCCGGGCATCCAGTGTCCTCGGCCAGGACCTCAGCGGCACCTCCGCCCGCATCACCGCCGCCCGGCTGCGGCTGCGCGGCGTCAGGGCCCGGGTGGAGGCGGGCGACTCGATCCGCCACGACGCCTTCGCCGGCGAGAAGGCCGACGCCGTCGTGTGCGACCCGCCGTTCAACGAACGGTCCTGGGGCTACGAGGAGCTGACCGGCGACCCGCGCTGGGAGTACGGCCTGCCGCCCCGGGGCGAGCCCGAGCTGGCCTGGGTCCAGCACTGCCTCACCCACGTCAGGCCGCGCGGCCTGGTCGCGGTGCTCATGCCGCCCGCCGCCGCGAGCCGCAAGGCGGGCAGGCGCATCCGGGCCAACCTGCTGCGAGCCGGCGCCCTGCGCGCCGTGGTCGCGCTGCCGGGCAGCGACCTGTGGCTGCTGCGCCGCCCGGCCGCCGGCGAGCGGCCGCCGTCCGACGTGCTCATCCTCGACGCGACCACCGACCAGTCGGCGGTCGAGCCGGCCTGGCGGGCCTATCTGGAGGACCGTTCCGACCAGACCGTACGCATCATCGACCTGCTGGCCGACGAGGTCGACATGACCCCGGCCCGCCACCAGCGCCGCGACGACCTGGGCCGGGCCTTCACCGAGACCCGCGACCGCTTCCTGGCCGCCGCCGCCACGCCGCCCGACCTCAAGGTGCTCGACCAGCCGCTCGACCAGCCGGTCACCACGGTCGGCGACCTGATCAAGGAGGGCCTGGTGACCACGGTGCAGGCGCCGCCCAAGATGGCGGCCGACGGCGGCGACGTCGCGGTGCTGACGGCCGACGACATCGCCCACGGCACCGCCCCGTCGGGCCGCGCGGGCCCGCAGCGCGGGCTCGTCGAGGTCCGGCCGGGCGACGTGGTGGCGTCCTACTCCAGCGTGCGGGTGATGACCGAGGGCGGCTTCGTGCTCGGTCCGCACCTGACCCTCTACCGGGTCGACGCGCGCCGGCTCGACCCCGACTTCCTGGCCGGTTTCCTGCGCGCCGCCGGCGGGCGGGCGACCACCGGCTCCAGCCGCTTCGACGCGCGGCGCACCCGCCTGCCCCGGCTCTCGCTCGCCGACCAGACCGCCTACGGCGAGGCGTTCCGGCAGTTGGCCGTGCTGGAGGACGCCCTTCGCGAGACCTCCGCGCTCGGCCAGACGCTGATCCGGCTCGGCCTCGACGGGCTGACCGACGGCCACCTGCAGCCCCAGTCCTGACGGTGTAGGTTTTTCGCGATAGGGGCGGGAGGGGGCTCATGGTCATCGGCGACCGCTATGTGCTCGACGACCTCCCTCTGGGGCAGGGCGGCATGGGAGCCGTCTACGCGGGCCACGACCGCCATCTCGACCGCCGGGTGGCGGTGAAGCTCCTCCGGCTGCCCAGCGGGCCCGACGAGGAGCTGGAGCGCCGGTTCATCCGCGAGGCGCGCATCCTGGCCCGGCTGGAGCATCCGGGCGCTCCCGTGCTGTACGACTTCGGCACCCACGAGCAGCGGCTCTACCAGGTGATGCAGTTCATCGAGGGTGTCACGGTGGCCGACGTGGTGAGCGAGCACGGGCCGCTGCCGGTCTCGTGGGCCGCCGCCATCGCCGCCCAGGCGTGCGCCGTGCTGTCCGCCGCGCACGCGCTGTCCATCTGCCATCGCGACCTCAAGCCGACCAACCTCATGCTCTGCCCCGACGGCAGCGTCAAGGTGCTCGACTTCGGCCTGGCCATGCTGCGCGACGCCGACGTCACCACGTTCACCCGGATCGGCCAGATCCTCGGCACGCCCGCGTACATGGCGCCCGAGCAGATCCAGCACGGCGTCGCCGAGCCGCGCAGCGACCTCTATTCACTGGGTTGCGTGCTGCACGAGATGCTGACCGGGCGTCAGCTGTTCACCGGCCCCACGGACTACGTGGTGTTCGAGAAGCAGGTCAAGCAGCGCCCGCCCCGCATCCCGGGGCTGCCCGGCGAGTTGGGCGTACTGCTGGCCGAGCTGCTGGAGAAGAAGCCGGACGACCGGCCGGCGGGCGCCGAGGCGCTGTACGAGCGGCTGGAGCCGTTCGCGGTGGGGCTGCCGATGCTGCCCGGCTTCCTGGCCAAGTCGCCCAGCCCGGGCCGGATGTACGCCCGCATGGTGGGCCGAGTGCTCAGCGGTTAGCGACATCCGGGCCGCAACCGTCCCACACATCAAGGCCGGCTCCGGAACGTGACCATCGACCATGCATCACTCAACGTAATTGCCGTGCCACAATAAGTGGCATGCCGTCCCCCCGACATGATGCCCTGATCCAGATGATCAGCGACCGCCCGCAGCTGGCGGTGGAGATCCTGCGTGACCTCATGGGGGTGGAACTACCTGCCACTCCCCTGATCCGGGTGGAGGACAGCACGTTCAACACCCGCCACTCGGACGACATCGAGACCGACCTGATCCTCGTCATGGGGCCACCCCAGTCGCCCGCGCACGCCATCGTCGTGGAGATCCAGCAGGACAAGGCCAAGGATCCCCGGCAGCTCACCCGCTACGCCGCCGCGCTATGGCTGCTGCTGGGCTGCGACGTCACGGTCCTGGTCATCACACCCGACCGGGCAACTGCCGCCCACTACGCACAGCCGATCGACTCCGGCCTGACCGGCTACCGCCTCCAGTGCCAGGTGCTGGGGCCGGACGACATCCCCGCCATCACCGACCCTCACCAGGCCGCGGAGCAGCCAGGGCTGTCGGCCATGTCGGTCATGGTCCACGGCCGTGATCGCAAGGTCATCGAAGCGTTCGCCATGGCACTGACCGAACTCCGCGACGAACACGCTCCGAAGTACTATGAATACGCTTACAGCATGGCCGCGCCCGACATCCGGCGACTCATGGAGGAGATCATGAAGTCCACCGCCTGGCCCGTCTACAGCCCCTTCGCGCGCGAACACTACGGCCGCGGTCTCGAAGAGGGGCAAGCCCAAGGCAAGGCCGAAGGGAAAGCAGAAGAGGCCGCCCGGCTAGTGCTGCTCCTTCTGGAAACCCGTGGATTCATGCTCCCCGACGACGTTCGGGCCCGCATTACCGCCTGCACCGACCTGACCCAACTAGAAACCTGGGTCACTCGTGCGGTCACCACCCAGACGGTGGATGACCTCTTCGACAGATCGGGAGATCAGCGCCACTGATGTAAACGGACGTCAGACGCCTGCCGCCGAGGCGTCGCACCGCGCCACATGCCTCCGTTCCGCGGACGGGTTCTCCTTCAGGCAGAAGGTACGACGCGCTGGTGCCGCCGCCGGCGGCGGCATGTCACGGGCGTGCCCTACTCCTCGCCAGGGCGTTCGATTCTGTCGTGATCTGCAACGACGAGGGCAAGGTCAAACGCATCCGTGCGGTACGCAAACCGCTCAGCACAACCCACCCCGCGTGGCGCGAGACGTCCGGGTGTGCAGAAGGACGGGCGGACACATCGCACGCTGCGCAACGTCGACATCATGGACGGCGGGGACTCGTTCTCGCCGTCAAGCAGCAGGTGGATCTGGTCTCCAAGCCAACCGCTGATTGATGCGCCCTGCGTTCGATGACCGCCATGGACGGCACGAAGAAGTAACCCGATCAGCCGCGCGCAAGACCTCGCGGCCATGCCCAGCCGATGTGGCTCGGCGGGAGCCGTTCGCGGTGGAGCTGCGGATGCTGCCCGGCTTTCTCACCCAGACGCCGAGCCCGGAACGCAAGTACGCCCGCGTGGTGGGCCGGATGTTCAGCGCGGAGACCGGTGGCCTGTGACGTCGGCGGGCATGCACGACGACGCCTCAACCATCAGGTGTTCACCATTACCAGATTCGGTCATTTTGGCATTTACATCGCAAACCGCACAGGAAACGTTACGCCGATTTACATGGGGCTTATAGTGATCTTTCTCATATTGCTCACTGACGGTAACCGATTCAAGATCAAGCCGACAATCCGACTCACCGCGATTGAAGGTGTCTGCGAAGGAGTTAGGAAGCAAGCCGGGCTCCAGATGGAGGCCCCGGCACGGACTCGCTGCCGCAACGGTGCTCACGGTGACAGCATCGCTGCTGGTAGCGGGCTCGATCACACAGGCCGTGGCCGATCCCGATCCCAAGGCCGCCAGGGGCGTCAACGTTCCTGCGGTAACCACCTTTCCTCGTCCGTCCGATCCCGACGCTCCGTTACGCGCGGCAGTCGCTGAAGCGGCGCGGACCAACAAGCCGGTAGCGGTCGAGGCCGCGTTCACCGAGACCTCGCGGACCTGGGCCTATCCGGACGCGCATCTGACCACCGAGTCCTACGGCGGCCCCGCCCAGCTCAAGCAGGGTGACGGCTCGTGGGCGTGGATCGACACGTCTCTGGTCGAGCAGAACGGGGTGTTGAAGCCCAAGCTGGCCAAGGCCAACGTACGAGTGTCGGCGGGCGGCTCCGGGCCGTTCGCGACCATGACCTTCGACCGAAACCGCTCCTTCGGCCTCTCCTGGCCGACCGCACTGCCCCGCCCTCAGATCAAGGGCAACGTGGCGACCTACGTGGGCGCGGCGGGACCGTCGGCTGACCTGGTCGTGACGGCGCTGCCCACGGGCTTCCGGCACGACATCGTGTTGCGCGAGCGGCCCACTGGGCCAGTGGAGTTCCGCATCCCGGTCCAGGCGCCCGGCCTGAAACTGAGCAAGACCAAGTCCGGCGGCCTGTCGCTGTCCTCCGTGAAGGGCAAGGGCAAGGAGGTGGCGTCGGCTCCGGCGCCGTTGATGTGGGACGCGGCGGCCGATCAGCCCACCGCTGACCAGCGTGGCCGCCAAGCCAAGATCAGCACGTCGGTTGAGGCCAAGGACGGCGCGACGGTCCTGGTGCTGAAGCCGGACTCGAAGTGGCTCGCCGACGCGGCCACGCAGTATCCCGTCACCGTGGACCCGACCACGACACTGGGAGTGACCAAAGAACTCGCCTTCAATACCAGGGGCCAGCAGACCACGGTGACCGCGGCCGAGCGCTGGCGAGAGTGCGTGGCCAACTGTGGCACACCGAACTCGGTCCAAGCCGATTACGCCGCTCGATCGTTGATGACCTTCGACACGACGCCGATCACGGGCAAGCAGGTGGTCCGGGCCACCATGCAACTGCAACTATGGGACGAGGTGTTCGGCTGCGAGGAGTTCCAGGGCGTCGCCGCGCAACGCGTCACCGAAGCCTGGGACGAAGAAGACACCGTCTGGACCAATCAGCCGGAAAGCACCGGTGAGGGCCGGGCCTCGATCGATCCGTGCGCGCAGCCGGACACCGCAGGATCGGTGTGGAGCTGGAACCTCACCGACATGACCCGCGCCTGGGCCTCCGGCACGCCCAACCACGGCCTACTGCTGCGACTGACCCAAGAACTGCCCGTACCCTCGGGGGTGTCGGAGAGCTACGCGTTCTGGCCGGCGTTCTTCGGCGGAAGCACGGCCCCGAAGCTGAGCGTGGACTGGGTCCTCCCCCCTGAGATCCCCACGGTGAGCGCCGAGTCGATCGACTCGATGGACGGCAACGACGCGATCGCCCGCAGCACCAACGTCAAGGTGTCCTACAGCTCACGCGTGCCTGAGACGACGGGCCTGGACTACACCGTGACGGTCAACGACTCCACGATGGCCGCGCCCGCGCCCCAACCGCCGACAGGGGAAGCCGCGCACTGGAAGTTCGACGAGACCTCGGGCGCCAGCGCGGCCGACTCCTCCGGCAACAACCGCAACGCCACTCTGACCGGCAGCCACAGCCGCATCGCGGGCCAGCTGGGACAGGCTGTAAAGCTGACCGGCGGCGCGCACGCCGCCACCGCCCAGCCGGTGCTCAACACCAACCAGAGCTTCACCGCGGCCGGCTGGGTGCGACTGGACAGCAGCACCACCTCCCAGGCGGTCCTGTCGCAGATGGGCGTCAACTGGCCCGGCTTCACCCTGTCCTACACCACCTCCGACGCCCCCGAGTACGACCAGCGCTGGCTCCTGTCCATGATCAACCAGGACGTACCGGACCAGATCCACGAGACCGTCGTCCAGTCCGCCAACCTGGCCAAGATCGGCCAGTGGACCCACCTGGCCGCCCAGTACGACGCGGAAGAGCACAAGATCCGGCTGTACGTGGACGGAGAACTGTCCGCCGAGCGGGACCACACGGTCAGTTGGAACGCCCGCGGCCCCTTCCACATCGGCAAGGGCCTGGCCGACGGCGAAGACGCCACCTTCGACGGCGCCGTGGACGACATCCACGTCTACCAGCGGGTGCTGACCACGGCGGAGATCCGCACGATGGTCGGCGTGCCGACCACCACCACCCACAACAACATCCCGTCCGGCCAGGTGCTCGACAAGGTCTTCACCCTCGACAACCCGGCCAGCTTCAAGTTCGTGGTCAAGGCCTGCCGCACCGGCATCAACCCGCCCTCCTGCAACGAGAGCCCGGCCTACCGGATCACCTCCGACGCCCCCGTGCTCCCGTCGGACACCGAAACGGGCATGGCCGACCCCGCCCAGCCCATCCTGTCCGGCATGGTCAACCGCCCCTCCGGCGGACCCGTCACCGCCAAGTACTACCTCTACGACAACACCGCCGCACCGGTGGCATCCTCGCCACTCGGCACCCGCACGGTCAACGGCGGCGAACGGGCCTCCTTCCAGATCCCCGCCGACACCGTGCAACCCGGCACCACCTACAAATGGCAGATGATCGCCTGCGCCACCACCCCGCAGGACCCGGATCCCGATCCAGATCCGGACCCCACGCCTACTCCCACCCCAACACCGACCCCGACGCCTACTCCCACACCGACCCCGACTGGCCTGGTCGCCGCCTACGGCATGGACGAAGGCACCGGCACCACGATCACCGACGCCACAGGGACCAACACCGGCACCGCCAGCAGCACCACCTGGGTGAACGGCAAGAACGGCAAGGGCCTGTCGTTCAACGGCACCTCCAGTTGGGTGACCGTCAACCATTCCCCCTCCCTGCGGATGACCACCGCACTGACCTTGTCGGCCTGGGTGAAGCCCTCAGCCCTTGACGGCTGGCGCGCGGTCATCGCCAAGGACCACACCGACTACGACGACCTCTCCTACGGCCTGTACGCCTCCAACGGCGTGACTCCTGTCGGCTGGCTGATAACCGAGGACGACGACCCAGGCGCGGTGGCCGGAACCTCACCGCTCACCAACAACACTTGGAGCCACCTCGCCGTCACCTACAACGGCGGCACCGCCCGGCTCTACCTCAACGGCGCCGAGATCGGCCAGGAACCCGTCACCGGCCCCATCCTCGACGACGGCGGCGCCCTCCACATCGGCGGCGACACCGCCTACGGCGAATACTTCAAGGGCATCATCGACGAAGTCCGCATCTACAACCGCGCCCAAACCGCCGCCGAAATCACCACCGACATGAACACCCCGCTCGGTGGTGCGGCCCCCTCGCTCGCCACGACCACCTCCGGTAAGCCTGGGGCCTCGACCACGACTGGAGCCGCTTCCTCGGACGGCTCCGAACCCGAGGTCTGTACCTCTAAGACGGCTCCGGTCCACTTCACCACACCTGGCACACCTCCGGATGACCCCGCAGAGGGCATCCGGCATCTGACACTGGGCAAGGACAACATCGTCGTCAAGACCGCCAAGACCGACCCTGCGGCATGCGCCGGTTCGCCGTGCACCGTCACCGACGACACCGTCATGCGGATCGGCGGCACCGGCATCGACAAGACCGCCGCGGTCATCGGATTGCGCCTCACCGAGTTGCCCGACGGCGCGGCTGTCTCCGAAGCGCTTCTGAAACTCGGTACCCCAACCTGCCCGGCGGGTCCCTGCCCGGCGGACGCGATCATCACCGCCACTCCGTTGAAAAGCACGGTAACCGGTGACAGCAAGGGCTCCGATCTGACCGGCGACGCCGACACCAGCACCACGCCGTACACACTGCCGCTGAGCGCGCCACAGGCGGACATCGCCGGCAGCGAGTATCAATGGCTGCTTCTCACCTCCGACAAGGACGATGTAGTCAATTTCAGCGACGCTGCCGCAGACGAGCAGCCGTTGGTTGGGCTCGCCTACCTGCCGGCCGGGCCACCCGGCAAGGTGCTGAACCTCACCGCCACCGGCGGCGACGCCAGCGCGACGGCCAGTTGGGGGCTGCCAGAGTCCAATGGCAGCGTCGCGCTGCTCGAAGGCTACGACGTAGAGGTCATCGACAGCGGCGGCAACGTCGTCGAGAACCTGGAGGTGAAAGATTCGTGGGCGGGCATCAGCGGCCTAGCCAACGACATCACCTACACCGTCAAGGTGCGGGCCAGGACCGCCCACGGGTCCGGCGAGTGGGAGGCCAAGACCTTCACCACCAAGGCCGTGCCACCACCTGCGCCCAACGGCGGATCGAGTTGCGTCCTGGAGCCTTACCCACAGCAAAGGAAGGCCACGAACGAGGAATCTGGCAGGCAAGCCTACATCGACCAGGTCAAGCACTATTACCAGGCTCAGGATGCGGTCCTGGAGAGCCGGGCGACATCAATTTGGGATGCCCCCGGAGTGACTGCGGACGCGCCCAGCACGGCCAAATTGTCCCTGCTCAATGCAGCGCTCATCAGCGAACGTGAAAGCCTGGAGCGGATCGGCCTCAGTCGAACCGATTCCACTGTTGCGCTCGACCACCCTGTCGTGCAAGGTGACGCGAATGGCACCGTCCACGTGACCGCCACGGTGAGCCGTACGTGGCGTTTCGAGGAAGCCGGATCCTCGGAAGCGAAAGCGACCACATCGACGATCACTCCCCTCGGCCAGGTCGAACCGAGCGACCCGACGATCTCGATACACGTCTTTGATCGCTGCGGAAACATGACGATCATCATCGTTCCGCTTCCCCAGCACGAGGATTCGACGGACTTCGGTTCGGAAGGTCCGGACTGTAATTCCAGCGAGCGTTCGTCGGCCATGACAGGAGCTGCGAGTGACTGCATGCCCGATTACGCGCTGAATCCGAGAATCTGCGAGACCATCAGGGCGGCGGGAAACCGATGTAGACACTTTTCCGCCATGCCGGGAAGGCCACACAAGGGCATGACCTTCCGGGCGTCCGGTGTCGTCGGCTGGAAGCCGAACCATGCAGTGAGAACGACCGAGCTCAACATCGCCAAGATGCGCATATGGACTCAGGTCTATATGACCGACTCCTTCCGTCGAAAATACGGCACGTACCAGTTCGTCAAAAAAATGACAATCTCACTCACCACGACACTCTGCGGAAAGATCAAGGCAGGCCAATTGACGGTCTCCTATCCGCCAGGATTCTCTCCATCGGAATCCTCACAGTGTCACGAAAAAAAGGACGAATCTCGCCCTGGCAAGGAGGCTCACAACTATCCGACGGATGGACACGATAATGGGCTCCTGGAATGCCATGGAGGCTTTCCGACATGCGACATCGGGACTTTCAAGTTCGGATTCGACGCCGAACTGAAGCTTCCGTACGCGGATCCGAAGAAGCCGGATGGCAGGATCCCGCTACGCTGTGACAGCGGCTGGAATAACCCTCGGGATTAGCTGTGCGAGCCAACTTCAGGTAAAGTGTGCCGTGGCCGCCCACGCTTTATGTGGGCGGCCATCACAGCCTCCGCTAGTGTGACTTGTTAGGAGCGTTATGACAGGGCGGGAAATCTCTCTGGTCGCTGGGTGGGGTTTTTTTGCGTTAAGCGGCTTCAGCGCGCTCAACGTCACCTCCAACCCGCGCGACCTTGCGGTCTGCCTGGTCCTCGCACTGGCAGGACTGGGGTCCATGGTCGGCGCCGTTGCCTTGGGCGTCAACGAACGAGATGAAACAAGGAAGGCAGGTGGCGGATCAGCTGACGTTGATTCGGCAGCGGATCCACGTACCGGCGCGCAGGACGGTTCATAGTGGTTCGACTCCGGTCCCGGCCGGTCGTCAACTCGCGCACGACTTGAGTGCCATCAGATTGGTCGGATCGTCTGGGAATCTCATCCCAAGCTCCCAACCTGATCATCAAAGCTCAACGTCCGCGCTCAATGGGCGAAGGTCCTTGAGTGTCCCGTGATGCGCTTCTTGAACGACCCTGTCGGCCAGGGACGGGACATGCCACCGGCTGTCGGGCCAGCCGCCCACGATCGATCCACGATCGGATCGACCAGCTCTACGAGCGAGCCTACGACGCGGCGGCGAAGGCGTCACGGACGTCCGCCGAATGGTGGATCGACGAGCTCGCCATACATCGCCTGCCTTGGTGACATGGCTGAGTGGCGAGAAGCCACACCGCTCCGCAGGACTCCGCCCCCTCCCCGGTCGACCCGTCCGCGGTTGACGGCGAGAGCGCGCCGGTCCAGCGTGGAGGCTTTCACTCCAGGCCGATGATCTGCGTCGGCACCCATGGGACCGGCCGCCCGCAGCCCCTTCCCCATGCCCGCCAGATTTCTGAACGCGCTCTCTCCGGCGACCCTATCGTTATCCAACTTCGGTTGACAGAGCAGCGTGAGGGCTACGAATCTCGTGAGAGAGCGCTCTCTCCACATCCCCCTAGCCTGAACTCTGGAGGGTTTCCATGACCCCTCGTATTCGCCGGCTCGCCGTGCCCCTGCTCACCGCGTCCCTGCTCGTCCTCGCATCGGCCGCCTGCGGAAGCGGCGGGAGCGACACCGCGGGCAGCGCCGCCAAGCCTCAGGAGAAGGTCAAGCTCACGATCGGCCTCTTCGGCGACTTCGGCTTCAAGCCGCTGTACGAGGAGTACAAGAAGACGCACCCGAACGTCGAAATCGTCGAGAACGTCACGCAGTTCAACGACCATCACAACAACCTGGTGAAGCGGCTGGCCACCAACGCCGGTGCGGGGGACATCGAGGCCGTCGAGGTGGGCTACATCAGCACGTTCACCGCGCAGCCCGGCAAGTTCCAGGACCTCAAGCAGTACGGGCTGGACAAGCGGCAGGGCGACTACCTCGACTGGAAGTGGCAGCAGGGGCTGAGCAAGCAGGGCGGTCAGGTGCTGGGCCTCGGCACCGACGTGGGGGGCCTGGCCATGTGCTACCGCAAGGACCTGTTCGAGAAGGCGGGGCTGCCGACCGACCGGACCGAGGTGGCAGCGCTCTGGCCGACGTGGGAGCAGTACATCGAGACCGGCAAGAAGTTCGCCGCCGCCGACGTGGCCGGGGCGAAGTTCGTGGACAGCCCCGGTGAGATCTTCCGGGCCATGGTCAACCAGGCGCCGACCGGCCTGTACGACGCCCAGGACCAGATCATCGTGGACTCCAACCCCGACGTGAAGAAGGCGTGGGACCTGTCCAACCAGCTCACCTCCGAGAAGCTGACCGCCAAGCTGGCTGCCTTCTCGCCGCCGTGGAACACCGGCTTCGCCAAGGGCTCGTTCGCCACGATCATCTGCCCGGCCTGGATGACCGGGTTCATCCAGGAGCAGGCGAAGGACGCGTCCGGCAAGTGGGACATCGCAACCGTTCCCGGTGGGTCGGGCAACAGCGGCGGCTCGCACCTGATGATCCCCAAGCAGAGCAAGCATCCCAAGGAGGCCGCCGAGCTGATCGACTTCCTCACCTCCAAGGAGAACCAGGCCAAGGTCTTCAAGGAGGAGGGCACGTTCCCGTCGATCCCGTCGCTCTACGACGACCCGTCGATCCAGAACTTCACCAAGCCGTTCTTCGGTGACGCCCCCATCGGCAAGATCTACTCCGAGGCCGCCAAGGCGCTCAAGCCGCAGCACCTCGGGCCCAAGGAGGCCGAGGTCCGCGTCGTGATCGGTGACGGCCTGGGCCGGGTCGAGCAGGGCAAGCAGACCCCCGACCAGGCCTGGGCGCAGGTGCTCGAGGACGTCAAGAAGATCAAATGAGTTCTCTCCCGCTCGCCGTCCCCGGGCGGCGGCGCAGGCGGGGCATACGGCACACCCTCGACGTGAGGGTGTCGCCGTACGCCTACGTCGCGCCCTTCTTCCTGCTGTTCTGCGCCTTCGGGCTGTTCCCGCTGGTCTACACGGCGTGGGTGAGCCTGCACGAGTGGACGCTGCTGTCCGACGAGCACACGTTCGTCGGGATGGACAACTTCGGCACGCTGCTCGCCGACGGCTACTTCTGGAACGCGACGTTCAACACGCTGTCCATCGGGGTGCTGTCGACCGTGCCGCAGCTGGTGCTGGCCATCTGGCTGGCACACCTGCTGAACCGCAGGCTGCGCTTCCAGACGTTGTTCCGGGTCTCGCTGCTGCTGCCCAACGTGACGAGCGTGGTGGCCGTGGTGGTGATCTTCAGCCAGCTGTACGGCCGCGACTTCGGCATGATCAACTGGGTGCTCTCCTGGTTCGGCGCGGGGGCCATCGACTGGGCGGCGGGCACCGCGACCTCGCACATCGCGCTCTCAACGATGATCATGTGGCGCTGGACCGGATACAACGCGCTGATCTTCCTCGCCGCCATGCAGGCCGTACCCCGGGAGCTGTACGAGGCGGCCACGATCGACGGGGCGAGCAACTTCACGCAGCTCCGCAAGATCACCGTGCCGATGATCCGGCCCACAATGATCTTCGTCGTCATCGTCTCGACGATCGGCGCCATGCAGATCATCGCCGAGCCCCTGCTGTTCGGCGCCAGCACCGGCGTCGCCCAGGGCGGCGCGGCCAACGGCGGGCCCGACCGGCAGTTCCAGACGCTGGCGCTGTTCGTCTACGAGCAGGGGTTCACCAAGTTCGACTTCGGCTACGCCTCGGCGGCGTCCTGGCTGATGTTCCTGGCCGTGGTGATCGTCGCGGGCGTCAACTTCCTGATCACGCGCCGGGTGAAGGGCGGCCTGGTATGAGACTGAGGTATCTGACGCTGACCGCGGTGGCCTTCTTCTCCGCGTTCCCGCTCTACTACAGCGTGGTGGTGGCCTCCCGGCACAACTCGGCGCTGGCGGAGGTGCCGCCACCGCTCCTGCCGGGCGGCAACTTCTTCGCCAACGTGGCGAGGGTCTTCGACACCGTGCCGTTCGGGCTGGCGCTGCTCAACTCGGTCATCGTGGCGGGCTCGATCTCGATCGCGGTCATGTTCTTCTCGACGCTGGCCGGTTTCGCGTTCGCCAAGCTGAGGTTCAGAGGCCGCAACATCATGCTGCTGATCACGGTCGCGACCATGATGGTCCCGGTCCAGCTCGGCATCATCCCGCTCTACCTGCTCATGGTGAAGCTGGAGTGGACCGGCACCAACTACGCGCTGATCGTGCCCGCCCTGGTCAACGCGTTCGGCGTGTTCTTCATGACGCAGTACCTGACGCGGGCGCTGCCGACCGAGCTGCTGGAGGCGGGCCGGGTCGACGGATGCACGACCTGGGGACTGTTCTGGCACGTCGTGCTGCCGGCCGCCCGGCCGGCGGCGGCGGTGCTCGGCATGCTCACGTTCATGTCGGCCTGGAACGACTACTTCTGGCCGCTGGTCGTGCTCAACCCGGACAGCCCCACGGTGCAGGTGGCCCTGTCGAGCCTGGCCAGCGGTTACGTCAACGACTACGTGCTGGGCCTGGCGGGCACGGCGGTGGGCACCCTGCCGCTCGTCGTCGCCTTCGTCCTGTTCGGCAAACAGATCATTGGTGGAATCATGCAAGGAGCGGTAAAAGGATGATTTTCCCGGAGAGCTTCGTCTGGGGCGCCGCAACGGCCTCCTACCAGATCGAGGGGGCGGTCAAGGAGGACGGGCGAGGCCAGTCGATCTGGGACACCTTCTCCCACTCCCCCGGGAACGTGGCGGACGGCGACACCGGGGACGTGGCCTGCGACCACTACCACCGCTACGCCGACGACGTCGCGCTGATGCGTGAGCTGCGCCTGGCGGCCTACCGGTTCTCCGTCGCCTGGCCGCGCGTCCAGCCGAACGGCACCGGCCCGGCCAACCCCGAGGGCCTCGCCTTCTACGACAGGCTGGTCGACAAGCTGCTGGAAGCCGAGATCTCGCCGTACGTCACGCTTTATCACTGGGACCTGCCGCAAGCTCTGGAAGAGCGCGGCGGGTGGACCGACCGCGACACCGCCTACCGGTTCGCCGAGTACGCGGAGGCCGTGCACGACCGGCTCGGCGACCGGGTCGGCCACTGGGCCACGCTCAACGAACCGTGGGTCGCGGCCTTCCTCGGCTACGGCAACGGCGTGCACGCGCCGGGACGCCGCGACCCGGCGAGCGCCCTGCGCGCCGCCCACCACCTGCTCCTCGGCCACGGCCTGGCCGCCAGGCGGCTGCGCGAGCTGGGCGCGGAGGAGCTCATGCTGGTGATCAACTCGGCGCCGGTGCTCACCCCGGCCCAGGTCAACGACCCGGACGCGGTCGCGACCCCGGCCGACGCCGCAGCTACGCACCTCATCCACGCGCTGCTGACCAGGCAGTTCCTGGACCCCGCCCTCTACGGCCGCTACCCGGAGGAGGTGCTCGGCACCGCCGAGCGCAACGGCGGCACCGGCCACATCAAGGACGGCGACCTGGAGACGATCGCCGCGCCGATCGATCAGATCGGCATCAACTACTACAACCCCTGCGTGGTCGAGGCCGGACCGGGCGAGCCCGCCGACGCCGCCTGGCCGGGCTCCGAGGGCGTCAGGTTCGCCGCCGCCGACGCCCCCACCACCGCGATGGGCTGGCCGATCGTGCCGGACGGCCTGTCCAGGCTGCTGGTCCGGCTCTCTCAGGACTATCCCCAGGTCGGCCTCATGGTCACCGAGAACGGCGCGGCCTTCGACGACGTCGTCGAGAACGGCCGGGTGCACGACGCGGACCGCGTGTCCTACCTCGACCGTCACCTGCGTGAGGTGCACCGTGCCATCGAGGCGGGCGCCGACCTGCGCGGCTACCTGGTGTGGTCGCTGCTGGACAACTTCGAGTGGGCCGAGGGCTACCGGCGCAGGTTCGGCATCGTGCACGTCGACTACTCCACTCAGGAGCGGGTGCTCAAGGACAGCGCGCTGTGGTATCGCGAGGTGATCGTCAGGAACGGGCTGTAGATTCCATTCGTGCTCAAGGAGATGAGATGAGACGCCCGACCCTGGAGGCGGTCGCCGCCCGGGCGGGCGTCTCCCGCGCCACGGCGTCCCGGGTCGTCAACGGTCAGACGACGGTCGCGCCGCACATCCGCGACGCCGTGGAACGCGCGATCGACGAGCTGGGCTACGTGCCCAACTCGGCGGCGCGCAGCCTGGTCACCCAGCGCACCGACTCGATCGCCCTGGTCGTGTCCGAGTCGCCGACCCGGGTGTTCTCCGAGGATCCCCTGTTCTCCACGGTGATCCGCTCTGCCAGCGTGGAGCTGGAGGCGGTCAACAAGCAGGTCGTGCTGATGCTGGCGTCTTCGGCCAAGAGCCACGCGCGGCTGGAGCGTTACATCGCGGGCGGCCACGTCGACGGCGTCATGCTCATCTCGATGCACGGCGCCGACCCGCTCCCGACCGCGCTGTCCCGGCTGCGCGTCCCCGTCGTCTCGTACGGCAGGCCGGCCGTTCCCGTCGACATCCCGTTCGTCGACAACGACAACGTGGGCGGCGCCGAGGCGGCGGTGCGCCACCTGCTGTCCTCGGGCCGGCGCCGCATCGCCACGATCGCCGGGCCGCTCGACATGATCGCCGGCCAGGACCGCCTGACGGGCTACCGCAACGTGCTGCGCGACTCCGATCACCGCTCGATCGTCGCGGTCGGCGACTTCACCCGCGAGTCGGGCTCCGCCGCCATGCGCCAGCTCCTGCGCGACGACCCCGCTCTGGACGCCGTCTTCGTGGCCAACGACCTGATGGCCGTCGGCGCCCTCCAGTCGCTCCGGCAGGCGGGGCGCCGGGTGCCCGACGACGTGGCGGTGGTGGGCTTCGACGACATCGACGCGGCGAAGTACACCGAGCCGCCGCTGACCACGATGCGTCATCCGGTCATGGAGCAGACGGCCGCCCTGGTGCGTCTCCTCCTCGGCCTGTTCACCGGTGGCCCGTCCGACCCGGTCATCCTGCCCACCGAGCTGATCGTCCGCGAGTCCGCCTGAGCCTCAGGTGGCGGCCCGCTCCCGGAGGACGTTCTTCTGGATCTTGCCGGTGGACGTCTTGGGGAGGTCGGAGAAGACGACGCGCTTGGGGGCCTTGAAGCCGGCGAGCTCGGAGCGTACGTGGTCGATCAGGTCCTGGGCGGTGGCGGCTGCTCCGGGGCGCAGGGTGACGAAGGCGACCGGCACCTCGCCCCAGTGATCGTCGGGCGTGGCGACCACGGCGCTCTCCAGCACCGCGGGGTGGCGGGCAAGGACCTGCTCGACCTCGACGGAGCTGATGTTCTCTCCGCCGGAGATGATGATGTCCTTGCGGCGGTCGCGGATCTCGACGTAGCCGTCGGGGTGCATGACGGCCAGGTCGCCGGTGCGGAACCAACCGTCCGTCGTCACGGCCTCGGTCGCGGCCTCGTCGCGGTAGTAGCCGAGCATGACGTCGTTGCCGCGGGCGGCGATCTCACCGAGCGTGGCCCCGTCGGCGGGCACGTCGGCGCCGTGGTCGTCGATGACGCGCAGCGGGGCGGCGATGACGTTGGCCACGCCCTGCCGGGCGCGGAGGGCGGCCTGCTCGTCCGGGGGGCGCTCGTCCCAGGGGGCCTGCCATTCGTTGACGGCGATGGGGCCGAAGGTCTCCGTGAGCCCGTACAGGTGGGTCACGTCCATGCGCAGCTCGCGCAGCCTGGCCAGCAGCGTCGGGGTGGGCGGGGCGCCGCCGGTGCTGATCCGCACGGTCGAGTCGAGCGGCTTCTCTTCGGCGCCCGGATGGTTGGCGATCATGGACAGCACGGTCGGCGCGCCGCTGAGGTGGGTGATGCCCTGCTCGTGCAGGAGCCGCCAGATGCGCTCGGGTTCGACCGCCCGCAGGCACACGTGGGTGCCGCCCGCCGCCGTCACGGCCCAGGTGAAGCACCAGCCGTTGCAGTGGAACATCGGCAGCGTCCACAGGTAGCGCGTCGCGGAGTCGAGCCGGGCGTGGAAGGCCATGGCCAGGGCCTGGAGGAACGCGCCGCGGTGGTGGTACATGACCCCCTTGGGCGGGCCGGTGGTGCCGCTCGTGTAGTTGATCGCCAGCAGGCCGCGCTCGTCGATCCGCTCGGCGGGCGCCGGCTCGGCGGCCGCCAGCAGCGTCTCGTACTCGTCGTCGCCGTCCTGGCCGGCCAGGACGAGGCGTACGCCGGTGGCCTGGGCGATCTCGTGCGCCTTGCCGGTGTACTCGGTGGTGGCGACGAGGACGCCGGCCCCGGAGTGCCGGACGATGTAGGTCAGCTCCTGGGCGGACAGCCGGAAGTTGAGCGCCACGAGGACCGCCCCGCTCAGCGGCACGCCGTGGTGGAGTTCGAGCTGTACGTGGCTGTTGGCGCACAGGGTGGCGACCCGGTCCCCCGGCGCGACGCCGAGGCCCGCCAGCAGGCCCGTGACGGCTCCGGACCGCCGGCCGAACTCCGCGTAGCTCAGCTCCCGCTCGCCGTCGACCACCGCGATCCGGTCCCGGAACACGACCGACGACCTGGCCAGGAACGAGGCGGGAGTCAGCGGGTCGAAGGCGAAATCGGCCACGAGGGCACCTCCACGCGAATGTCGGCCACCTCTTCATGGTGATCGATTCGGGTCCGCTTTCCTAGCCGCCGGAGGGTGGCGGCCCGGCGGCCGGGCGCGGTTGCCAGGGCAGGCGGCCCTCCAGCTCGACCTGGAGGGAGAAGCTGAGGAACGTCCGCACCGCCACGATGACGGCCAGGACGCCCACGCTCTGGAAGGTGGGCGAGACCGCCACGGTTCGGATGATGTCGGCCGCGACGAGGAGCTCCAGCCCGAGGAGGATGGCCCGGCCCACGCCCTGCCGGAACGCCGGGTAGAAGCCGGTGGCCCGGCGGGTGCGCGCGTACCGGAGGGCGAACGTGACACCGGCGATGAGGGTGCCGACCGCGATCACGAGCACGCCGACGAAGTCCAGCGCCTCACCGATCAGTTCGATGATCTCCTTCACGCGCGCACCCTCCCCACTCATCCCCTTCATGCCCAGGTGTGGTATCCGCACCCTTCAGCCGCAACAAGCGCTTTATCCCCCTGATTTACCCGCGTTTTCCAACGAACTCCACCCAACCGTGACCCAAGGCTGAAAGTCTGTGCGCTCTGTCAAATCAGCCTCCGTAGGGAGATGGACAGTGCCGAAGCCCCGGGCCACCCTCGGGTGGGCATCCGCCTTAGCAGGCCTGCTGGCCGTCCTCGCCGGCTCGTTCCTGTCCCTGCCGTCGCCCGCGCGGGCGGCGAACAGGACGCTCAGCGTGAGCTTCACCTGTACGGGCGGGCCGTTCAGCACCACCTCGATGACCGTGCCGATCGTCGTGCCGGACACGGCGAGCGGCACGTTCGACGTCGAGTGGAGCCTGCCGACGCTGACGTTGCGGACCGCGCCCACCACGGCCACGCAGGTCCTGGCGGCCGGCAAGCTGGTCGTGACCGGCGGGACGCACGCGGACCTCAGCGGGCCGGGCGCGAGCGTCACGGCCGGATCCACGAGCGCGCCCGCAGCCAAGGTGACCAGCACCGTGACGGTGACCGCCGCCACCGGCGGCCAGGTGACGGTCAAACCGTCCACCGAGGCGGGCAGCCTGAAGCTGGGCCTGGTCAGCGACCCCTCCGCGGTGACCTCGTGCACGACCACCGGCACCGAGAGCGTGGTGGTCACGGTCGGCCAGGGCGGCGAGGACGGGGGCGGCGCGGGCACCGGGACGCAAGTCGTCGACTACACGTGCACCAGCGACTCCGGCACGGTCCAGGACGTCACGATCAAGGTCACGCTCACGCTGCCGGCCACCGCTCCCCGGGCCGGCGAGCAGTTCTCGATCGGCTGGTCCGGCGAGTACGAGACGGGGGCCGAACTCAAGGCACCGGCGGACGGGCTTCCGGCAGGCGTCAAGCTCTACGCCTACGCCTCGATCTCCGGGCTGACGGGCCTGACCTCGGCGACCGGCGTCGGCACGCTGGGCACGATCACCGCCGGCCAGACGATCACCCTGCCGACGACCGCCGTGAGCATGAAGACGACCTCGCAGAAGGCCGGCACCGCGCAGGTGAAGCCCGCCGCCATCAACATCGGCAACCTGCCCACCTCGCCCCTCATCGAGTGCGAGGTGAAGAACGCGACCACCCTCGTCACCTACCCGCTGACCATCGGCGCGGGCGGCGGATCGACTCCCTCCGACTCGCCCTCACCCACGCCGACCACCACGCCCACGTCGGAGTCGCCCGAGCCGACGAGCAAGAGGTCCGCGACGCCCAAGGACGGGGTCGACACCGGCGCCGGCGGCGAGGCGGGGCCCGACGGGCGGGCGTTCGTGCTCACCGGGTCGGCGCTGATCATGGCCGCCGGAGCCGGCGGGCTGCTCCTGCGGCGGCGCTCGGTCACCCGATCCTGACCGGGGACACCGCCTGACCTGCGATCATCTTTCCGTAGATATCGGTCTGTCATGGATACCGATATTGGACATCGACCGATCACATCTGCTTGGCTCACGCTCATGCGAGATCGGGGTGAGGACAGATCAGGCGCCGTGTCCAAGATCATGCGGTTGGCCGGCGTGGGAGTGGCGGCGGGAGTGCTGGTGGCGGGGATCTCGCTGCCCGCCGTAGGGGGTGTGGGCTTCGGGCTCAAGTCGGCGACCGACGCGGTCGACCTTACGCCGACCGACCTCGTCGAGCCGCCGCCGGCCGAGGTCACGATCGTGCAGGACGCCAAGGGGGCCGAGATCGCCCGCTTCTACGAGGAGTACCGCGTGGTCGTCGGCCTCGACCAGGTGGCCGACGTCATGAAGACGGCGATCATCTCGATCGAGGACTACCGATTCTACGAGCACGGCGCGATCGACATCGAGGGGACGATCCGCGCGTTCGCCAAGAACCTCCAGGCGGGCGGGGTGAGCCAGGGCGGGTCGAGCATCACCCAGCAGTACGTCAAGCAGGTGCTGCTCAACTCCGCGGGCACCGACCAGGAGCGGAACAAGGCGCTGGAGGCGAGCTACGCGCGCAAGCTCAAGGAACTGCGGCATGCGATGGCCGTGGAGGAGAAGTACTCCAAGGACGAGATCCTGGAGAAATATCTGAACATCGCCTACTTCGGCGCGGGCGCCTACGGGGTGGAGGCGGCGGCCAAGCGGTTCTTCGGCGTGACGGCGGCCGAGCTCACCCTGCCGCAGGCGGCGACCCTGGCCGGCGCCGTGCAGGATCCCAACGCGACCGACCCCAACCTTGGCCGCAAGCAGCGCGAACGGCTCCGGAGCCGGCGTGACGTCGTGCTGGGACGGATGGCGGAGCTGGGCAAGATCACCCAGGCCGAGGCGGCCAAGGCGAAGGCCACCGGGCTCGGCTATAAGGGCACAAAGCTCCCCGGTGGCTGCGAATCCAGCAAATATCCGTACTTCTGCATTTATGTGCGCAACGAGATCCTCAACAACCCCGACTTCGGCCCGACCGCCAAGGACCGGCTCGCCCTGCTCAACCGAGGCGGGCTGACGATCAGGACCACGCTCGACCGGGCCATGCAGAGCGCGGCGGACAGGGCGATCCGGAAGTGGGTGCACCCGAGCGACGCGCCGGTCGCCTCCGAGGCCCTGGTCGAGCCGGGCACCGGAGCCATCAAGGCGATGGCGGCCAGCAGGAAGTACGGCTCCGACAAGAACAAGAACGAGATCTCCTACAACCTCGTCGCCGACGCCGCCCACGGTGGGGGCGTGGGCTTCCAGGCCGGATCGACCTTCAAGACGTTCACCCTGCTCGCCGCGCTGCAGAAGGGCATGAAGGTCGATGACGGCTTCACCGTCGGCGCCGGCTACCGCGCGTCGGGCTACTCGGCGTTCAAGAACTGCAAGGGCGAGAACATCGGCGACCCGACCCACACGGTCACCAACGACGAGGGCACGCCCGGCTGGAAGACGCTGCGCACCGGCACCTGGGGCTCGGTCAACACCTTCTTCATGACGCTGGAGCAGCAGGTCGGGCTCTGCGAGACGGTCACCCTGGCCAAGTCGCTGGGCATCCGCCGCTCCGACGGGCAGAAGCTCCAGGAGTACGAGACGTTCACCCTCGGCATCAACGAGATGGACCCGGTGACGGTGGCCAACGCCTATGCCGCGATCGCCGCCCGGGGCACCTACTGCGAGCCGATGGCGATCAGCCGGATCACCGACCGCGACGGCAGGACGACCAAGATCAAGCCCAGCTGCCGGCAGGCGATCGAGCCCGCGGTCGCCGACGCGGCGGCCGACGTGCTCTCCGGCGTGTTCACCCAGGGCACGATGAGTGGCGTCGGGGGCATCGGCCGCGACGCGGCGGGCAAGACCGGCACCACCGACAGCTACGCCTCCGCGTGGTTCGCCGGGTTCACCCCCGATCTGGCCGGGGCGGTGAGCATCGGCGACCCGGGCGGCTCGCAGGACCACAAGCTGATCGGCGTCACGATCGGCGGCCGCTACTACGGCTCGGTGGTCGGCGCCAGCATCCCCGGGCCGATCTGGAAGGACACGATGCTGGCGGCGCTGAGCAAGGTCGAGCCGTCGTCGTTCACCCCGATCGACTCGGCCCGGTTCGGCGGCTGCGCCCAGAACTGCCGGCCGGTGGTGCCCGTCCCGGACGACGACGCGGGCCCGGACGAGGCCACCGGAGACGAGGCGCCGGCGCTGGTCGGCGACCCGGCCGAAACCGGCGAAGGGCTCGACGGACTCGACGGACTCGAAGACCTGGACGGCATGGATGGCATGGGCGGCTGAGTCGGCTGAGGCAGTGGGCGCGGCAGGCTGAGGCGGGGGGTCGGCACGCGCTCGATCGGCCTTTCGAACAGGGCCGCGGACGGATACCCCCGTCGCTTCGCCTCCTCCGACTCTCCGAGCGAAGCGAAGTGGTGGCTCTTGTAGTAGGCGTGCAGCGCGGTGTTGTCGGTCCAGACGTCTATGCGGATCCGCTTCGCCTTCCACCGGCGCGCCGCGTGGTTGCCCGCCCAGTCGAGGAGCTCGGCCCCCAGCCCTGTGCCGGCGTGGCGGCGGTCGACGACGAGGCGGTGGACGAAGACGGCTCGTCCGCCCTCGTCGCATCCCACACCGTCCCAGAGGTCACGCACCATGCCGCTCGCGTCCTTCGCGAGGGTGACGGTCGCGGCGATGCTCTGGCTGGTGGTGTCCCAAACGACCCAGGTGTGGCCTCGGGCCACGCCCTCCTCGACCCGTCTGTTGCGGCTCAGCAGGTCGGGGTAGGGCTCGGCCCACTGCGTGGTGTCCTTGGTACGCAGCCATTCCGCTGCCTGGTCGATGAGGTCGATGAGGCCGGCGACGTCGCTGGGTCTGGCCGGCCGTACGCAGAAGATGGTGTTCATGGCTCCGGAGTGCATGCGCTGAACGCCCGCGGCGAAAAAATGGGGGGTGAAAGCCCGGGCTGTGTACTGGTCGAAGTGACGGAATTCAGAATCAGCCGACGGCGGGCTGCTGCTGTTGGATTTCGGGCTCGAGCGCGGGCGGGACTTGGGTCTCGGGAGCCGTGCCGAAGTGATACTTCAGTGCGTTCCGGTCGGCGGCGAAGACCGTGACGGTGAAACGCATGGGTTTGTTGTTCTGGTCGAAGCCGATGCGGCTGGTCTCGATGATGGAGACCGACGCGTCGCTGGTGAAGTTGAAGAAACCGACCTCTCCGGCGTCGGGCGGACGGGCGGTGATGAGGTCTTCGTAGCGCGTCTGCCGCAGGCCGAGGGTCTCAGCGAGATACTGCACGACGCCCTGCGGGATGTCCTCGGCGAAGTCGAGGTCGACGGCGCCCTCGGCGACGAACCTCTTGGGATAGAACGACGTCTGCAGCGCCCAGGGTTTGCCGTCGACGTTCACTTCCTGGTGCCTCAGCACCACGGGCGCGCCGATCGGCAGGTCCAGGGCGGTGGCCTCCTTCTCGGCGGCCCTTCTGGTCATCACCACGGGGTCGGTGCGCGTCGGCTCACGGTTCTGCAGCTTGACGTCCACCACGTAGGCCGCGCCCTCGCCACCGCTGGTATGCGGTCCGCTGGGCGACATCGTGACGACGAGCCGGTCGATGCGATCCACGACGAAGGTGCCCTTGCCCGGCGTGGAGGCGACGACTCCGCGGGTCACCAACCATTTGATGGCGTCTCGCACCGTGTTGCGTGAGACGTCACCGTACATCGCCCGCAATTCGATCTCCGGCGGCAATTGCTGGCCCGACTGCCATTCGTGGTCTCGGGTTATGCGAGTGTGCAGGTCTTCGGCGATCTCACGCCAGCGCGGACGGGCGGCCATCGGGATCCCCTCGGCTTGTACCAACAGGTTGGACTTGTCACAGTAGTTTGAGATTAGATGCGGCCCCACCCAACAGGTAGGGCCTGTTCCAAGATTTTGAGTTTATCGGACTCTTTCCTCGGAGAAACTTTTGTTGGGATGGAACCTACCGGACCTACAGCCGGGACGAGGCGCCTAACCCCGCGTTACTCATTAAAGGAGGGCTTTAATAACAGGAAAGCTGCGACCGCATTTCTCTCCAGAAGGCCGGAAAACACCATGACCGCCATGTTGATGTTCCTCCTAGCAGGATTAATCGTCGGAAGCTTCTTCACCTCAGTCATCCTCACCGCCTTCGGGAGCCGCAAGGACGGGCTCCGGGGGGCTCCCCCCAGCCATATGGCCGCCGCGGCGCGCTATTCGACCGGCGGGCATCGCCGCGAATGACCGGCCCGGCGCCGGGTGAGGACGGTCGCCGAAGGGGCGGGTGCCGCCCACCGCCCCACGTCGCGATCGACCGACTCACCGGCACCTTCGACTTTCCCTGATGACCACATGCTGTCCCCCACCACGAAAACCGCCCGAAGAAGGGAGAAAACGCCTGTCGGACCGCACACAAAGCGCGGAGCGAATCGGACAAATTGCTCCTGCTGTCCATATTCGATATTAGGCTCCCACAATAATGTCGCTATGCCATTTTTGGGTGCATACTGCACGTGAATCACCCGAAGGGAATCAAAGGTGAGCGACAGCAGAGTCCCCGAGCACCATGTCGTTCCGTGGGTGGATCTCCCCCACGGCTACCTGGGCAAGACCGCCACGGAAGTCGGAGCCCATCGCGACCTCACACTGGAGAGGTGCTGGCTCGATCCCGCGGCCCCTCGTGACGCCACCATCCTGTATCGTCACGCCGCCCACGGCGGCGAGCTCATGGCCCTGGTCTGGGACGAGGACACCGGATGGCGAGACGGACGGTTCGTCACGGGCCAGCCCGGCGTCCGCACCACGCTGACCCACGTCCGCCACCTCGGCGGCGGCCTGCTCCCCGCCCCGGCCGAGGTGCTGCGGCGCCTGCGGGGCGGGCAGAGCGCCCCGGCCACCCCGCTGCGCTCGCACACCGTCACGCGGGACGGGTTCGACGACCTCCTGGCCCACTGGTCGGACTGACCTCTGGCGGCGTCACAGCTGCGGGCCGGGCGGGGGGTGTCACAGCTCGGCCCGGGTGGGCAGCCCCTGCCAGTCGCTCGCGCTGGTCGCCGCGGCGGCGCCGAGCAGTGCCCCCCGGTGCAGGCGCTCCTGCGGGGTCAACCCGTCGAGGATCGCGCTGAGATAGCCGGCCACGAACGCGTCGGCCGAACCCGCCGGATCCACCACGGGCACCTGCGGGGCCGGTGCGTCGTAACGCATCCGGTCAGCCCGCACGCTCGCGCCCTTCGGCCCGCGGTCCACCACGACCTCGCGCTCGGGCGTGAGCGCGGCCTTGACCAGGTCGAGCTCGTCCTGGCCGAGGAACAGCAGGTGGGAGTCGCAGGCCAGCTCACTCAGCACGTCCTCGGCCTCGCGTACCGACGGCCAGAGCTCGGGAACGTACCGGACGGCGAACGAGATCAGCACCTCGGCGTTCCGCGCGGCGCTCATGGCGGCGCGGACCGCGTCGAGCGTGTCCCGGCCCAGCCCGGCGGTGACCCCCGTCACATGGAGGATCTTCGCGGCGGCGATCCGGTCGATGGGCACGTTGCCCGGCGACAGGGCGGAGCCGGCCGAGCCGGCGCGGTAGTGGTTGACGCACGGCTCTCGGCCCACGCGCGACTCCCGCAGCAGCATCCCGGTGCGCGCGCCCTCGACGACCCGGGTGTCCGCCACGTCGACGCCCTCGCCTCGGAGCGCGGTGAGCGCTCTGGCGCCGAGCTCGTCGGCGCCGACCTTGCCCAGGAAGCACACCTGGTGCCCGAGTCTCGCCAGGCCGATCACCAGGGTGAACTCCGGCCCTCCGACGTCGAGTCTGGCGTCGTCGTCGTGGCGGACGCGGCCGCTGGACACGACTCCCAGTGCCTCGCCGAGGGTGTAGACGTCAGCCATGGCGAGACTCTAGCGGGTCGGCTCCGGCTCAAAAAATTTTCCTGCCAATGGCGCAGGTGAGTGCTGTGATCAAAATTTTTGCCGTACCTTTAGCGAACCTTTCCCTCAATTTGTCCCTCAAAGTAGTAGAGGAGCCGCGCGATCCCGAGCCGGCTCCAGCGATACGGGGAGAGGAATCAGCACCCTCATGAGAAAAATCGCATTAGGAATCGTCTCCGCCCTGGTGGGCGGGACCATGCTCGTGTCCGGAGGTGCCGCCGCGTCCGCGCAGACGAAGGCGCCGACGGTCGAGATCCAGAACATCTCGCCCAACCCGGTCGTCGTCAGGGGCAACAACGAGACCGAGGCCTTCTTCAAGGTCGCGGCCAGCTCCGACGTCGAGAAGGTCACGCTCAGCGTCGAGCCGCAGGGCTTCCACACCCTGCGCGCCAAGGACGTCAAGGCGCTGGAGAGCTGGCGCTTCACCGTCCCGTTCAACAAGTACGACCCCGAGGGCAAGTGGAAGGCCACGGCCAACGGGTTCGACAAGGACGGCAAAGTCGTCGTGAGCGACTCGGCGTACTTCTACGTCGACGTCCGCAGGGGCAAGGCCGACACGCGGATCACGCGCTTCAGCGCTGACCCGTACAAGGTCCGCAAGGGCAAGTCGATCTACTTCTCCGGCCGTCTGCAGGTCGACGACCACGGCTGGGAGGGCCTGCGCGGCCAGCCGGTCAAGGTCCTCTACCGCGCCAACGGCTCCAGCGGCTGGAAGTGGGTCGCCTCCACCAAGTCCACGTGGGGCGGCAAGTTCACGGCCAAGTCGCGTGCCTACAAGAGCGGCACCTTCAAGGCCGTCTACTCCGGCAACCGGAAGCTCCAGAGCGCCGAGAGCCGCACTGACTACGTGCGGGTCTACGGCAGCCGGTGGCACCACCACCGGTAACCACATCTGAGCGCGGCCCGGTCCCCTTCGCGGGGGCCGGGCCCGTTCGTTTCCCCGGCCGTCTTGAGCGGCCGTTCTGGGGGTAGCGTCGAATTATGGCTGAGGATCCGCTGCAGGAGTTCGATCCGTTCGACATCTTCGACGCCGAGGCGGCCAGGCTCGACCGGTTCTTCTCCGGTCTCGACGACGAGGGCTGGGGGCGGCCGTCCCGCTGCGAGGGCTGGTCGGTCCGCGACGTCCTCGGTCACCTGGCGGGCGAGGAGCTCTACAACCACGCCTGCCTCGACGGCAACGTCCAGATCCTGCTCGCCCGGCTGGCGCGTGAGGGGATCGACGGCTTCCACGACTTCAACGAGTGGTCTGTACGGCAGCGCCGCGCCGTACCCGTGGCGGACGTGCTGGAGGAGTGGCGCGCCGAGAACGGCGAGACGCGCCACCGCATGCGGCTGCTCGGCCGCGACGGCCTGCTCGACACGATGGCCGGGCCCTACCCGGCCGGGCTGCAGGCCTTCCACTACGACTCCGAGTACGCCACCCACGCCGACGACGTCGGCGCGCCGGTCTCCGCGCAGGAGGCCGATGACAGGTGGCGCTGGCGGGCCGAGGTCGGCCGGTTCGTGCTGTCGGAGCAGGGGGCCGACGTCCAGGTGGAGCCGACCGGCGAGCAGATGTGGGTGCACGCCGACGGAGAGAGCGCGTCGCTGCCCTTCCCGGAGTTCGTCGAGGCGACGGTCGGGCGGCTGCCCGCCGGGCATGGGCTTGACCCGCGACTCGTCGCCAGGCTGAGGTGCCTGGCCTGAGGGGAGACGACATGTGGCTACGCGACCGCCAGGGCACCGAACCGCTGACCGCCCGCAGCCCGCTGGGCGCCCGGCGGACACTGTCTCTGGTGGCGCTGTTGATCGGCGTGCTGGCGACGGTCTTCTTCGTCACGCGCGCCATGATCACCGGCGCGGACGTCTGGGTCTGGGAGGCCGTGATCGCGGCCGTCGTCACCGTCATCGCCGCCGTGGACCTGGCCGTGATCAGGCACCGCCGCTCACGCGACCGGGAGGGCCACGGCTCATAGAGGCGATCCACGACCCCGTACGGTCACGGCTCGCGGGAGTCAGGCCGGTTACGCGACCAGCACGGCCACGACCAGGAGCACCACGACGGCGAGTGAGCACACCACGATCAGCCAGACTCGCCCCGTCACCCAAAGTCGCAGACGCGGTACGGGGTGCCCGCCCGCCCCGGCGCGGTTGATCTTCGCGACTCGCTTGGCCAGTGCGGGGTCGTCCTCGAGAAGGGCATGCTCGATCTCAGCGAGGATGCGGCGTTCCCGCTCGGAGAGACTCATCGCGATCACCATTGCCCAGAGACCCGTTAAAACCTCATACCCACAAGTAACAGCCCAAAGCGGAAACATGGGCGGCAGTCGGCACGAAATCGCTCGGCTCTCGCCTGCGGCGCGTCAGCCCTGGATGACCGCGTTGCTCAGTCCTTCGCCTCGGGATCCAGGCCGAGAACCGACCGGCCGCCGTCCACGGCCAGGGTCACGCCGTTGACGAAGGCGGCGTCCTCCGACAAGAGGTAGGCCACGGCCGCGGCGATCTCCTCCGCCCGCGCCACCCGGCCGAGCGGGTGCAGCCGTGCCATATCCCGCGAAATCTCCCCGGCCGCCTCGGGAGTCGCCGCCGCCAGGAACTCCTCGTACCTCTCCGTGGCCACCGAACCCGGGGCGACGGCGTTGACCCGGATCCCCCGCTTGCCGTACTCGACCGCGAGCGCCCTGGTCAGCCCCTCGACGGCGGCCTTGGCCGTGGAGTAGGGCAGGCTGCCCGGCACCGGGCGGCGCGCCTGGTGGGAGGTGACGTTCACGATCGCGCCCGGCGTGCCTGCCGCCAGGAATCGGCGCACGGCGGTGGCGCAGCCGGCGACGGCGAGGTCGAGGTTGGCGGTGATCAGCGCGCGGATCTCGGCCGTGGAGGCGGTGTGGACCGAGGCGTCGCGGAAGACGGCGGCGTTGTTGACCCAGCCGGCCAGCGTGCCCGCCTCCTGCGCGAGGTCGGCCGCGCGTTCGACGACCGCCTCGTCCGAGGCGTCTCCGACGACCGTGATGACACCGGGCCCGGTCCACGCCGGCGCGCCGGCGTCGCGCTCGACGGCCACCACCGTCCCCCTGCCTGACAGCCGCTCGACGATCGCCCGGCCGATCCCGCGTCCTCCACCGGTCACGACATACGAAAAACTCATGATCAATACGTTATCCACCTGACGTGACATGTATCACCGCATTCCCGGGCGACGGGCGGGGAAGTGGTCCAGGTGTGATCAGCGGCCGGCGAGCGTCCCTCCGCCTGGTCGGCGCACTCGCGATCACCCAGACCGCTGGATACGGCGTGCTCTATTACGCGTTCTCGGTGTTCATCAGCCCGATGGCCCGCGACCTCGACGCGGGGGTGGCCCAGCTCACCGGCGCGATCACGCTGGCCGTGCTGATCTCGGGGCTGGTGGCGCCGCTCGTCGGCCGGTGGCTCGACCGTCATGGTGGGCGCGGGCTGATGACGGCCGGCTCGGTGCTCGGCACCGCCGCCGTGCTCGCCTGGTCGCAGGTCCACACGGTCGCGCAGCTCTACCTGGTCTGCGCGGCCCTCGGCGTCGCCTCGGCCATGGTTCTGTACGAGGCCGCGTTCGCGGTGATCGTCGCCTGGTTCGACGCGGCCCGCCGGGCCCGAGCGCTGCTCGCGGTGACCGTCGTCGCGGGCTTCGCCTCCAGCATCTTCCTGCCCCTCACCGGCTTCCTCGTCGACAGGTACGGCTGGCGGCACGCCCTGGTGGTGCTGGCCGTCGGCTACGCGGTGACCACCATCCCCCTGCACGGCCTGGCCGTACGCGGGCGACCGGTCCCGGTCTCCGCCCACCGGGGCGAGATCGTCGGCTCGGCGGTGCGCGAACGCCCGTTCTGGCTGCTGGCCGCCGCGTTCCTGACGCAGACCGGCGCCGTGGCGGTCATGGGGGTGCTGCTCGTCACGTACCTGATCGCGCTCGGTCACCCGCCCGTCTTCGCGGCCGCCGTCGCGGGACTGCTCGGCGTGCTGTCGGTGACGGGCCGGGTGCTCACCACCGGCCTGCAGGCCCGCTGGCCGGTCTCGCGGATCACCGCGGTGGTGTTCGGGCTGCAGGGCGTCGCCGCGGTCCTGCTGCCGCTGACCGGGCGGGGCGTGCCGGGCGCGATCGGCTCCGTCGTGCTGTTCGGGCTGGGGTTCGGCGTGGGCACGATCGCCCGCCCGGCACTGCTCACCGAGAGGTACGGAACCGCCGCGTACGGGTCGCTGAGCGGGGCGCTGGCTCTGCCCATCACGGTCGCCAAGGCGCTGGCCCCGCTGCTCGCGGCCGGGCTGGCCCAGGTGGCCGGATATCCGGCGGTGATGGGCGCGGTGGCGGCGGCGTGCGCGCTCGGCGCGGTGTCGCTGGTGGCCTACGATCGCCGTGGGCGAACAGGGCCGTCGCCCGCGGGCGAACACGTAAGGTAGCCGTATGGATACCCCCATCGAGGTCCTGCGGCGCGTGTTCGGTTACGACTCGTTCCGGGCCGGCCAGCAGGAGATCATCGAGCACGTCGTGGCGGGCGGCGACGCGCTCGTGCTCATGCCGACCGGTGGCGGCAAGTCGCTGTGCTACCAGATCCCGGCGCTGGTGCGCCCCGGGATCGGGGTGGTCGTCTCGCCGCTGATCGCGCTCATGCAGGACCAGGTCGACGCGCTGACGGCGCTTGGCGTCCGGGCGGGGTTCCTCAACTCGACCCAGGAGTTCGACGAGCGGCAGCGGGTCGAGGCGGCGTTCCTGGCGGGCGAGCTCGACCTGCTCTACCTCGCGCCCGAGCGGCTGCGGGTCGACTCGACGCTGCGGCTGCTGGCCAAGGGCGAGATCTCGCTGTTCGCCATCGACGAGGCGCACTGCGTCTCCTCGTGGGGGCACGACTTCCGGCCCGACTACCTGGCGCTGTCCGAGCTGCACGAGCGCTGGCCCGAGGTGCCGCGCATCGCGCTGACCGCGACCGCCACGCCGGCCACGCACGCCGAGATCTCCTCTCGACTCGGCCTGGAGCAGGCCCGCCACTTCGTGGCGAGCTTCGACCGGCCCAACATCCACTACCGCATCTCGTCCAAGAACGAGCCCAAGCGGCAGTTGCTGGAGTTCCTGCGCACCGAACACCCCGGCGAGGCGGGCATCGTCTACTGCCTGTCCCGGTCCTCGGTCGACAAGATCGCCGATTTCCTGGTCGACAACGGCATCGCCGCCGTCCCCTACCACGCCGGTCTCGACGCCCGCACCCGCGCCGCCCACCAGGCCAGGTTCCTGCGTGAGGACGGGATGATCGTGGTCGCGACGATCGCGTTCGGCATGGGCATCGACAAGCCCGACGTGCGTTTCGTGGCCCATCTCGACCTGCCCAAGTCGGTCGAGGGCTACTACCAGGAGACCGGTCGGGCCGGGCGCGACGGCCTGCCCGCCACCGCCTGGCTGGCCTACGGCCTGCAGGACGTCGTGCAGCACCGGCGGCTGGCCATGGAGGGTGACGAGGCCCACCGGCGGCGGCAGGTGCTCCACCTCGACGCGATGCTGGCCCTGTGCGAGACCGTCGCGTGCCGCCGGGTGATGCTGCTCGACTACTTCGGCCAGCAACGCTCCGAGCCCTGCGGCAACTGCGACACCTGCCAGTCGCCGCCCGAGTCCTGGGACGGCACGGTCGCCGCCCAGAAGGTGCTCTCGACCGTGCTGCGGCTGGCCCGCGAGCGGCGGCAGAAGTTCGGGGTCGGCCAGATCGTCGACATCCTGCTCGGTAAGAAGACCGCCAAGGTGCTCCAGTTCGGCCACGAGTCGCTGACCGTGTTCGGCGTGGGCACCGAGCTGACCAACACCGAGTGGCACGGAGTGGCGCGCCAGTTGCTGGCGCAGGGGCTGCTGGCCGTCGAGTCCGACTACGGCGCGCTGGTGCTCACCGACGCCAGCGCCGACGTGCTGCGCGGCGAGCGCCAGGTGCGGTTGCGCCGCGACGCCCAGCGGCCGGCCCGCGCCAAGTCCTCCAGCGGCGCCGGTGCCCGGCCCGTGGTGGAGTTGCCCGAGGAGGCGGCGCCGGTGTTCGAACGGCTCCGCGCCTGGCGGGCCGCCACGGCCAAGGAGCAGGGCGTGCCCGCCTACGTGATCTTCCACGATGCCACGCTGCGCGAGATCGCCACGGCCTCGCCCGCGTCACTGGCCGACCTGGGCCGGATCAGCGGCGTCGGCGAGAACAAACTGGCCAAATATGGGGAGCAGGTGCTGGAGACGCTCACGTCTTCCTGACCTCCGGCGACCCGATAGTGGGCGGCTGCGGGGTGGCCTCTGAAATGGGCTCCGGAGAGCGGCTGGAGGCGACACCGAGGGAGGCCCTTGCAGGTGGCTCGCGCCTTCAAAGGCACTGTGAAGGCGCTTTTTGGGGCTTCGCGGAGCTCTGAAGGGTGGCGACGGCCGCACGAAGAACGGTCGTCGCCACCGCGCTGCTCGCCACTTCGGCGATCAGCTCCATTCCACATTAGCCGGACCAAGCGCGCATCCTGCACTTCTGTCCATATGAGCGGCGTGTTCCCTTTTCGTCAATGGGCCGGCCGTCGCCGCCGAGCTCGGCGGCGCGGTCAGAGTCGCGGACGCCGTCGGGGTCGCGGACGCGGGCGGGGTCGCGGACGCGGGCGGTCGCGGACGCGGGCGGGGGCGGGGTCAGAAGCGGCAGGGCGGGCTCCAGCCGGGGTCTCGGCCCAGGAAGGCCAGCAGTCGGTCTTCGGCGGACGCTCGCCACGGCTGGTTGATCGGCTCGGCGAAGCGCTCCGGGCGGTCGGCGTCCGTGACAAGGGCGTGGGCGCGGCCGAGCAACGCGGCCGCCATCAGAGCCGGCATGGGGCGGGAGCGTCCGCAGGCGCGGGCGAGATCCCATGCGTGCACGGCCACCTCGACGGCACCGACCTCCGTCACCGTCCTCGCCGCCATCGGGCAGCCCTCGATGGTCACGACGTGATCGCGCACCTGATGAGCCCATGCACCGAGCAGTTCGGCCGCCCGATCCCGCAGCACCAACACCGGATCCCCTCTCCTGCTGCCCTCCCGGCTCCCACGGCCACCAGAGTGCCCACTGGCCTCACCGCCCCACCGACCACCCCGTTCGTCACTGGACCCGCCATCTCGTTCGCCACCCACCTCACCAGCCCGCCGACCATCTTGTTCGCCACTGGCCTCACCGCCCCAGTCGGCGCTCGTCCCGCCGCCGGGCTCGGCACCGACCCCACCGCCGGGTTCTCCACTCCCCTGGGCGCGGAGGGCGGTCCGGGCCCCATTACCGAGGGTGATCTGGGCGAAGGTGGCAGCCTCGTTCAGGGTCGTGAGTGAGTCGTCCAGGTGGGCCAGCAGATTCGCCACGTCCCAGTCATGGCAGGGCGTGGCGCGGTGCAGGTCGTCCCGGTTGATGACGCTCAGGATCCCCAGCGCGTAGCCGATGGCACGTTCGAGCAGGCTCACCCCGTCGAGCAGCGGGTCGGCCGTCACGGCGTCACCCCGAAGGGCCGGAACTCCAGGTTGACGACTCCGGTCGTCGTGGCCTCATGGCCGATGCTCTCGTTCACCGAACCGGGCCGCCTGCCAGCAGGGCGCGCGGCGGCGCCCGGACAGGTGCGCAACTCCCCCATGTCCACCTCCTCGTCAGGTGTACAGACGAGGCGGGCGCGAGGAACTCATCGGACACCGGGCAGGGTCCACGCGGCAGACGGCCCGGAGAGAAGAGATCAGCCAGACAAAGGGGCGCGCACCTCATGTCGCAATCGCCGACATTCGCCCCTCAGATCCGGCAATTCCCTATCGACCTTCAGCCAACAATTGCCGCGCATCCCTATTTTCTGCTGACGTACCCTTAAGGCCATGGATCCAGGCCGCCCCCACGAATGGGACGATCGCGGAAGAAGGCGCACGGTCGTGACCGGATGCCTGGTCATGTGCGTGATAGGCGGCATTATCTGGCTCATCCCCTTGAGTGTGATCCTGTATTTTATCTTTCGATCATAAATAACCGTTCTTAAACGTGCGACACGCAGCGGCACCTGTGACCCGAGCGCAGGAATATTCGACAGGACGGCCATCACATCGGCCTGGCGTCCTGTCAAACCACGCCGATTCGGCGGGACAACATGCGGCCGGCGAAGCCGCCATACATTCGTCGACTCGCGGGATGGCATGGCCGCGGACGCGGTAGAGCACTGGCTCGGTGGGCGCGCCGGAAGCGAGACCGGTTCTGGACACGGTCGGGGGCGTTCGTGGCCTGGACGACGAGGCGCGCCGCTTCGGCGGATCTCGTTGACGGCTGGGTCGATCAGGAAGCACGGCGCCCGCGGACGGGTGGGCGAGGGTGGCTCGGCCACCCATCGACCATCTGGACTGTTTGTCCATTATGGACATATGATCCAGTGATGGGTGCTGTCGAGAATGAGGGTCACGACCCGCGCGTGCCGCTCTGGACCCCGGTCTGCCAGGCCATCGCCGCCCTCCTCAGCCCCTACGCCGAAGTCGTGCTGCATGACCCCGGCACAGATCGAGTGCTGGCGATCTGGAATCCGATGACCTCGCGTGGCCAGGGAGATCCATCCCTGTTGGGCGAACTCGACGACCTCGACCCATCGGGAAAGGACGTGTACGGACCGTACGAGAAGCTGCTCGCTGACGGCCGCCGGCTGTCCTCGGTCAGCGCGATCCTGCGCGACGCCCAGGGCGAGCCGTCGGCGGTGCTGTGCGTCAACCTCGACCGCACGCCACTGGAACAGGCCGCCGCCGTCCTGTCGACCTTCGCCGCGCCGACCGTGCAGCGGCCTCAGCCGCTGTTCGAGCAGGACTGGTTCGAGCGCATCCAGCATGTGATCGGCAGCCACGTCCGCGTCACCGGCCGTCCCGTCGAACGCCTGAGTCGCGAGGACCGCCTGACCATCCTCCGCCGGCTGGAGCAGGACCGGGTCTTCGCCGTGCGCCGGGCCGCACCGGTCGTCGCCGGCGCCCTCAAGATTTCCCGCTCCACCCTCTACGGCCTGCTGGCAGAGCTGCGAGCATCACGCGCGAAGGAGTGACCACCATGACCGCACTTCCCGACTTCCGTCTCGAAACCTACTTCTCCCAGTGGGAATTCACCGCCCGCTACCACTTGACGGCCTCCGACGCCCAGACCATGACGCTCGCCGAGTTGCTCACCTTCGCCGACGACGCCGACCGCAGCGCCTTCCACCACCTGTCCCTGGGCTATACCGAGACCTTCGGCGACCCGGCCCTGCGCGACGTGATCGCCGACACGTATGACCATGCCGACGCCGACGACGTCATCTGCTTCGCAGGCGCCCAAGAGGCTCTCTACCTGGCGATGAAGGTCTTGCTCGGTCCCGGCGAACATGCCGTGGTGCTGACGCCGAACTACCAGTCCGCCGAGACCGTTCCCCTCGCTCTGTGCGAGGTCACCGGAGTGGCTCTGGATGCCGATCGCGACTGGGCGCTGGACCTCGACAAGGTGGTGGCGGAGATCCGCCCCAACACCCGCCTCATTTCGGTCAACTTTCCCAACAATCCCACCGGCAAGGTCATCGACGAGGCCGACTTCGCCGCACTGGCACGTCTGTGCGACGAGCGCGGCATCCACCTGTTCAGCGACGAGGTCTACCGCGGCCTCGAACGTGACCCCGCCCGCACCCTGCCGCAGGCGGCTGACCTGTCCGAGCACGCGCTGTCCCTGAACGTCACCTCCAAGGCCCTGGGCCTGCCCGGGCTGCGCATCGGCTGGATCACCTGCCGCGACCGCGACCTGCGTGCCCGCCTGGAGCGAGCGAAGCACTACACCACGATATGCAACTCCGCACCCAGCGAAATTCTGGCCCGCATCGCGTTGAAGGCCCGCAACTCGATCTTGGACCGTAACCGCGACCTCATCACGGCCAACCTGCCGGCCTTCGACGCCTTCTTCGCCGAATTCGCCGACGACTTCGACTGGCGCGCACCCGACGGCGGATGCGTCGCCTATCCCCGCTACCGCGGGGCCGACGGCGTGGAAGCATTCTGCACCCGCCTGGTGCGGGAGGCCGGCGTCCTGCTGCTGCCCGCGAGCATCTACCGCTCCGAGCTCACTGCCACCCCTGCCGACCGGTTCCGCATCGGCGTCGGCCGGCGCGACGCCGAGGAGTGCCTGACCGCCTTCGCCCAGTGGATGCGAACCAGCCGATGAGCCTGCCCGTCTTCGACACCGCCGCCATCACCCAGGTCGCCACGGCGCCACTGGTCTTCGCCACCATCCGAGACGCGCTGATCGCGCACGCCGAGGGCCGCACCACCGTGCCACCACCGCTGCACATGGCCTTTCCCGACGCCGGTGGAGACTGCCACGTCAAAGCCGGCTCGATCACCGGCGCTCCCGACTTCACCATCAAGATCGCTACTGGTTTCTACGGTAATCCCGACCGCGGTCTGCCCTCCAACCACGGCATGGTCTGCGTCCTCGACGCCCACACCGGACAGATCCGCGCCCTCCTCGACGACCACGGTCTGCTGACCGCCTGGCGCACTGCCGCGGCGGGCGCGCTCATCACCGACGCGATGGCCCGGCCCAGCGCTACCACCCTCGCCGTCTTCGGCACCGGAGACCAGGCACGCCTCCAGGCGACGTGGCTGGCCGACCTCCGCCCGCTCGACACGGTCCTCGTACACGGCCGCAACCCTCTCAGAGCCCAAGCTTTGTGTGACGAGCTCGACGAGCACGGCCTGAAGGCCCGGCCGGCCTCAGCGCCCGAGGCCGCCACCGCTGACATGATCATCACCACGACGGCGGCGACGACCCCGGTCCTGGACGCCGCTCATGTCCGCACCGGCGCCCATGTCACCGGCATCGGCACCGACATGCCGCACAAGAACGAGCTACCGCCGGCACTCTTCGGCCGCGCACAGCTCATCGCCACCGACGACCACGCCCAATGCCTCGACCACGGCGATTTCGCCCACGCCGTCCGCGCCGGAGCCTGCGCTCCCGACAGCGACATCGACGCCGGCAAGCTGCTCGCGGCCCCTCCCCACCGGACCGACACGGCCATCACCATCGCCGACCTGACCGGTGTCGGGGCACTCGACGCCGCACTCGCCTCAGCCGTCCTGAACAGGCTCCTGGCGCAGCCCCTCGGCCACGGCCCAGTGCCTTCGCCCTGATGTCACACATTGACCGGGCTATCTCGTCTTGAGAAGGAAGGGCCTTTAGCGACAGGAGTGTGGACGTGAACGAGCACACCGCCCCCCATCAAGTTGTCCTGATCACCGGAGCGAACAAGGGAATCGGGCTCGCGACAGCCGAGCAGTTTGCCGCGCTGGGCATGACGGTTCTCATCGGGGCGAGAAACAGGCAGCGTGGCGAGGATGCGGCAGACGCGGTGCGCGAGGCGGGCGGGGCCGCACACGCCGTCACCTTGGACGTCACCGACCCTGTCACCATCAAGGACGCCGCGGCGTGGATCGAGCAGCGCTTCAACCATCTGGACGTGCTGGTCAACAACGCCGGTATCACCGGCTCCGGGCAGGTCTCACCGCAGGACGCCGTCGACCAGATCCCCAGTGGGGTCGACCTGGACATGGTTCGTCAGGTGTTCGAGACCAACGTCTTCGGAGTCATTGCGGTGACCAACGCCATGCTCCCGCTGCTGCGGCGCTCGTCAGCGGCGCGTATCGTCAACCTCAGCAGCGGAGCCGCGTCACTGAACATCACCAGCAATCCCTACGGGCCGCTGACGGGACTGCCGCCGTCGGCGGCGTACGCGCCGTCCAAGTCCGCGCTGAACGCGCTGACCGTGCAGTACGCCAACGAACTGCGTAAGGACGGCATTCTGGTGAACGCGGTATCACCCGGTTACGTCGCCACGGACATCAACGACCACAGCGGGTACCTCACCCCAGCGCAGGGCGCCGCGGTCGTGGTCAGCCTGGCCACACTCGGCCCGGACGGGCCCACCGGCGGGTTCTTCAGCGACGACGGACCGGTGCCCTGGTAGCGTCCGGTGCGGCAGAACAGCCTCCGGCGTGAAAGTCGACCTTGGTCGACCTTCACGCCGGAGGCTGTTCCAGTAGTGGATCACTGGCGTGGTCCACTACTGGATGATCTCTGAGTGGGGTCGTAGTGAGTTGACCGCCCCTCCGGGACAGCACACACGGGCAGCGGACTTGGTCAACGGATGGCGTAGATCCGGTAGTTGACGTGGTTCAGTGACAGCTCATTGATGGCCATCGTGATGGTGCCGTTCAGCCATGCGTAACGATCGGCGCCGGTCTCGAAGAGTGGCGCCGACCTGGCATGCATCTGATCCCAGGCGATGGTCTCGCCGGCCATCAGCCGGTTGATCGCGACATCCGACAGGCCGGCCCTGCCCGTCGAGGTGACATACACCAGTTCGCCGTCGTGGGTGAGGATCGTGGCCCGGACGTCCATCCGGGCGATTCCGTCGGTGCCCAAGGTGATCCAGTCACCGCCTCCGGCGAGAAACCCGCCACGGAACCGAGGGCCCTCGACAGTGCCGTGATCGATGACCGCGATGATCCGTGTCGCCGCCGGCGTGGCGATGGTCCGCACCGACGCGAACGTGATGGCGAAGTCACACAGATGCTCGGCCTTCAACGCCGTGGCGACCGGATCGGTGTCGAGCAGGTTCATGGGTCTCCTGAATGGCGAAACTGACGGGCGAAACTGAATGGCGGAATCTGGTTAGCGGAATCTGGTTGGCGAACAGAGGCGCCGGGCCAGTGACCAGCGAGCCGGGCCAGTGACCAGTGAAAGGAAAGGCCGACGCGCTCGGCTCCGAACGGTGCGGTCGGCAAGCGCCGTCAGTTCCCCCGGTCACCGGACAGACGACGCGCCCTACTCGCTTCACGCACGATCGCCCAAGCATCCGCCACTGGCCCTAGATGTCGGAGTTTGTCCGGATTGATCATCGACCGGATCGCCTGGACCTGCCCGTCGAGGATCTCGACGGCGAGCGTGACGAAGATCTTTCCATCCCGGTCACGAAGAATCACGCCTGGCTGGCCGTTGATCTGGCGCGGCTGCACGACACCGCCGATGTCCACGAAAGCCGAGGTGATCGCGACCAGTACGCGTGCGACGGGCTCGGGGCCGATGATGGGATTCCACTGCGGAGCCTTGCCGCCACTGTCACCGACCATGTACACATCGGCGGACAAGAGCTCGCGCAGGCCGTCGACGTCGCCTTCCCGGAAGGCGACGAAGAAACGCTCGGCAAGTCGCTCACGTTCCTCGTGGTCGACCTCGAACCGGGACCGGCCCGCCTCCATGTGCCGTCGTGCACGCACTGCGAGCTGGCGGCAGGCCGCCTCCGAGCGGCCGATCGCCGCGGCGATCTCGGGAAAGCCGAAGTCGAACACCTCGCGGAGCACGAACACCGCCCGCTCCAGCGGAGACAGGCGCTCCAGCAGCAGCAGCGCCGCCATGGACATCGAGTCGGCCAGCTCCGCCGCCCGTTCCGGATTCTGGTAGGGGTCGGCGAGCAGCGGCTCGGGGAACCACAGTCCGACGTATTCCTCCCGCCGGACCCGGGCTGAGCGCAGCACGTCGATCGAGATCCGGGTCACCGCGGCCGACAGGAACGCCTTGGCCGAAACGGGTTCGGTCGTCGACGTCTCGTAGCGCAGCCAGGTCTCCTGGACGGCGTCCTCGGCCTCGCTCACGCTGCCGAGGATCCGGTAGGAGATCGAGAACAGCAGGGATCGCAGCGGTTCGAACTCCTCCAGGCGATTCAAGTCAGTGCCTCCTTGAAGCCCTGCCGCCAGGAGGGGTAGCGCGGCTGCCAGCCGAGCTCCCGCTTGGCCTTGGCGTTGGAGAAGCCGCGTCCCGCGGTCATCATCGTCACGGCCGCCTCTCCGGCCAGCAGCCGAGCCAGCCAGCTGGGAATCCGCAGCGGCGGCCTGGCCCCCGCGCACGCGGCCAGATGCGGCAGCCATTGATTGGCCGGGGCCGGCTCATCGTCGACGATGTTGTACACGCCCTTCGCCCTCTGCTCCACAGCCAGGACAGTCGCGCTCGCGGCATCCTCCACATGCACCCACGAGCTGTGGCCGGCACCGCCTCCCACCACGGGGTACTGCCACTTGCGCACAAGCTCGACCTGATCGTCGATGGCGCCCGGCCCGTACAGTCCGCCGTAGCGCAACACGGCGCCATCCGCCTTGAGGACGGCCTCCTCCAGGTGGCGGATGGCGAGCGCCCCCTGGTGCATGATCGTGCCCACCCCCAGGTCCAGCGGGTCCTCCTCGGTCTTCACCCATCCGCCCTGACGCAGGCCGTTCCAGCTGGCGTAACTTTGCGCCACGATGTGGCCCACACCTGCGGCATCGGCGGCTGCCAGCAGGTGATTCGTGCCCTCGACGCGCAACCTGTCGGTGAGGGCGAACCAGCGGTCGAAGTGCTTCATGTCCGGCTTGCCGGCGTGCGCCGGCGAGATGGCGGTCATCTGGTGCACGATCACGTCTGGGCTTGCCATGGCCACCGCCTCGCCCACCGAGGCCGCGTCCAGTCCGTCCATCACGACTGCCTCGGCACCCAACTTTTCCAGCATGTCCATCTTGGCCGGACTCGTCGCGGTCGCCGTCACGTGGTGACCTCGTGCCACGAGCTGGGGCACCAGTCGCCGTCCCACGACACCGGACCCTCCTGCCACGAAGACCCGCATCCTCATCACCTACCTGTTTTTGAAGTCCGCTGTGATAGGAGACGAGGCAGCACGACCGTTTGTGACATCAAGCCGCCGAGAAAATGACGCGACCCGTCCGGCCGCGGGCCAGGCCGGGTGGCGGCCCAAGACCACCTGATGGACAGGCGTCGGTCGTGTCCCTCGCCGAGCGAGACGGGCTAACGCGCATCGAGCACTCCTCCTCACTACCTTTTTTTGAAGTGCTAACTTAAGATTCAGGAAACAAGTAGCTACTTCATCGAGAAAATCGGGATCAAGGTGGCGACAGTGAAGATCGGCTACGTGCTGCCGACGCGCGAGCGGGCCGTCCTGGGCGAGCATGATCCGGCTCCCCTCGTCAGACAGGCGCAACGGGCCGAGCGGCTCGGCCTGGATTCGGTGTGGGCGGGCGACAGTCCGCTGGCCAGACCTCGAGCCGATCCACTGATGCTGCTGGCCGCCGTGAGTGCGGCCACCGAACGGATCGCACTCGGAACGGCGGTTCTCCTACCGGCGTTGCGGCATCCGATTCTGCTCGCTCATCAACTCGCCACCCTCGACCGGCTGTCAGGAGAGCGGTTGATCGCGGGCATGGGCGGCGGCTTCCCACGCGCGGACACCGCGGCCCAATGCGCGGCCATCGGGGTCGACCATGCCCGGCGCATCAGCCGCATGGAGGAATCGATCACCGTCATGCGACGGCTCTGGTCCGGAGAGTCGGTGTCCCACGAAGGCCGGCACTTCGGCTTTGACGACGTCCGGCTGGTGCCCGCGCCCCTTCGCCCGTCCGGCCCCGAAATCTGGCTGGCCGGCAGCGGTCGCCCCGCGCTGAGCCGGGTGTCCCGCCTTGCTGATGGGTGGCTCCCCTACTCGCCCAGTCCGACGACGTACGCGACGGAACGCGAAATCGTCGAGCAGAGTGCGGCTCGTCCGATCACCCCCGCCTTCTACGCCACCTTGACTCTCGACGAGGATGCCGAACGCGCACGTCAAAGCCTGCGCGCCAGCATCGAACGCTACTACGACACACCCCTCGAACTGGTCGAACAGGTCCAGGCCCTATTCGCCGGCACCGCGCGCGACGCCGCCGGATGGCTGGCGGGATACGTGGCAGCCGGAGCCCGCCACCTCGTGATCCGCCTGGCCGCCGACGACCAGGAGACGGGTTTGGAAGAACTCGCCGACCGCGTTCTACCCCTGCTACGCACGGAGGAATACCAGTGACCACGTTCGTTCTCGTTCACGGCGCCTGGCATGGCCCATCGTCCTGGGACCGTGTTGTCCCGGTGCTGCACGCCGCGGGAGCTCGCACCCTGACCCCGGATCTCAGCGACCCGGGCGACCACGGCCTACATGATCACGCCGAAGCCGTCGTCGCCGAAATCGACGCGGCCGATGACAGGGACGAGCTCATCTTGGTCGGGCACAGCTACGCGGGACTGGTCGTGCGCGAGGCCGCCGACCTGCGCCCCCAGGCCGTCGACCACATCGTCCTGGTGGACGGATGGGCGGGCGCCGACGGGGCCGGCATGCTCACTCTGGCGCCGACGGAATTCACCGTCGCGGTGCTCACGGCCGCGGAAGCTCATGGTGACGGGCGCCGCATCCCGGCCCCGCCTCCTGAGCTCTTCGGCGTTGTCGATCCTGACGACGTGGCGTGGCTGGCGCAACGCCTGCTGCCCCAGCCGCTGCGCACCTTCACCGAGACGACCCACCTGAGCGGAGCGGTCGACCGGATTCCCGGGACCGCCATTTACTGCACTCCGCAGACCTATCCCTTCGACCGTTTCGGCAAGGAGGTCGGCTATCGGACGCTTGCCATGGAGGCCCCCCACGACGTCATGCTCACCCACCCCTACCAGCTCGCCCGCCTGCTCATGGAGACGACTCAGTTCGGAAGCAGGAAGCCCGAAGTTTAGAATGAAGAGGTGGAGCAGCGAACGTATAGACAGTACTGCGCGACCGCCCGCACCCTCGACCTCGTCGGCGAGCGCTGGACGCTGCTTCTCATCCGCGAGCTGCTGACCGGCCCCAAGAGGTTCAGTGATCTGCAGGCGAGCCTGCGCGGCCTGGGAACCGGGCTCTTGGCAGCTCGTCTCAAGCACCTGGAACACGAAGGGCTCGCCCGCAAGATCACTCTCCCGCCACCCGCCCGCACCTCCGCCTACGCGCTGACGGAGGCAGGCGAGGAGCTCGCCCCGGCGGTTCTGGAACTGGCCCGCTGGGGCCTGAAGTGGGCGATGGGCGAGAGACGGGAAGATGAGACATTTCACCCCGGCTGGGCCGTGCTGGGCCTGCGGGCCTGTTTCGACGCCGACGCCGCGGCCGGGGTGCGCCTGGTGTGTGAGTTCCGCATCGATGACGAGGTCTTTCACACGCGCGTCGACGACGGGACGATCGAGGCACTGAACGGTCCGGCCCAACATCCCGATGCGGTCATCACCATCGGCGAAGACGCTTTCGTCGAGGTCATCGGTCTGACGTTGCCGCTGGCGGAGGCGGTCGCCAGCGGAGCCGCCGACGTGAGCGGCGACCGCGAGCAACTGAGCCGGCTGACTCGGCTGTTCCGGCTGCCGCCGCACCGTGCCCGTCCGGCGGAACAGCCCGGTTGATCGCGCTGTGCCCGCCGGCCCATCACCGCGGGGTGCGCGGCCGAAGTCGGTGGCGGTGCGATCGTCGGCGCGTGGTCTCGTGGTCAGCGCATCATCGCCTGCAGCGCTGTCTCCACAGCGTCGACCAGCAGGTCTCCCTGTGTGCCGGGTCGGCGTACGAGACCGATCTCGATGTCCGGCAACGGCGGCAGGAGGTGGGGCGCCGACACGATCGTCAGGTCGGGGCCGACGTTGGCCGACAAGAAGGCGCTGACGCCGAGCCCGGCCCGCACCGCCGCCTGGACGCCGGCGAGTCCGGTGCTCTCGAAGGCCACCCGCCACGCGCGGCCCGCCTGGTCCAGCGCCTGGAGGAGCGAGGAACGCCAGCGGCAGGGCTGGGAGAACAGCACCAGGGGCAGCGGGTCGGCGTGCAGGTCCATTCCCGGGCCACTGACCCAGACCAGGGGGTGCCGTGCCAGCCATCGTGGCGGCTGGGAAAGATAGCCGACGTCGGTCAGGGCAAGCACGATGCGTCCTTCCGTCATCGCCTCATGCATGCGAGGCCCTGAAAGGATCATGACTTCGAGCGTGACCTCGGGATGCAGGCGAGCGAAGTCCGCAAGCAGCTGCGGCACCCGCGCGACGGCCAGGTCCTCCAGGATCCCGATGCCGCAGTGGCCGGTCAGGGCTTCACTCGTGCTGCGCAGGGCCTGTGCGGACAGTGCGATGATGCGCTCGGCGTAGGGCAGCAGGGTCTCCCCGGCTCGGGTCAGCGAAACTCCGGTGGAGGCGCGGTGCAGCAGTGGCTGGCCGATCGCCTGCTCCAGCCGGCGCAACTGCTGGCTCACACCAGGCTGTGTGTGCTTCAGGGCACTCGCCGCACGGCTGATGCTCCCGGCTTTGACCGTGGTGACGAACGCCCTCAGCAACATGACATCCAGATCTTTGGCCATAACGAATCATTATGGCCCTTCCAACAGTTTGCCCACTTCCTTAGAGCCTGTGGGTGGCCTAGCGTGACGCCGTCACCGCACGGCGGCTGACATGGACTGCCTGACCAGGGATGAGAGAAGGGCCGGCGATGACGGATAACGGCGCACGAGCGAGGACCGCCGTCGATGATCTGGCGGAGACCTATCTCGCGCAACACGCTGCGCTGGATCCCATCATGGCCACCGAGCTGGGGATGGCCGAGCACAGGACGGAGCTACCGGATCTTTCGCCCGACGGATTAGCTGACGTGTCCAGATTGCGGCGCCGGACACTGGCAGCCCTGCAGGGCGTCGTCCCCAAGGACAGTGTCGATCGGATCACGGTGGCGGCGCTGCGGGAGCGGCTGCGGGCAGCCGAGGAGCTGAGAGAGACGGGCGCCGAGGAGTCGCAGCTCAACAACGTGAACAGCCCTCTGCAGAAGATCCGGCTGGTCTTCGACCTGATGCCGAAGGAGACGGCGCAGGATTGGGTGGCTGTCGCGGACCGGTTGATGCGGGTGCCGGTGACGATGGACGGCTATATCGCCTCACTGCGCCACGCCGTCTGGCGGGGTGACGGGATCGCGCGGCGTCAGCTCAACGTCGGCATCGCTCAGTGCTCGGCCGTCTTCGCCGACGACGGGTTCTTCGCCGACCTGGCGGCACAGGCCGGGCGCACGCAGGGGCTGACGCCCGCCCTGCTGAAGGAGGTCGAGCGAGGCGCCCGCGTCGCGAGGAGCGCGTACGCCCGCGTAGCCGATGCCCTGGCCGGGGACCTGCAGGACAAGGCCGTCGACAGGGATGGCGTCGGACAGGAGCGATATATCCGATTCGCTCGCTCAAGTCTCGGCATGTCCATCGACATCGACGACACCTATGCCTGGGCACGAGGGGAACTACGCCGCATCGACGAGCAGATGAAGAAGTTGGCCGAGCGGATCACGCCGGGAGGTTCGATCCAGGAGGCGATGCGTGTTCTGGACGCCGATCCGGCACGCCAACTGCACGGCACCGAGGCCCTGCGGGCCTGGATGCAGCACACCTGTGACGAGGCCGTCGGCGTGCTGGGGGCTGGGCACTTCGACATTCCCTCGCCGATTCGAGCGGTGGAGTGCATCGTGGTGCCGACCGGCGGGGGGATCTACTACACCGGGCCCAGCGAGAATCTGTCCCGCCCTGGACGCGTGTGGTGGGGGGTGTCGCCGACCGCGACGGAATTCACGACCTGGCGAGAGCTGAGCACCGTCTATCACGAGGGTGTGCCGGGCCATCATCTCCAGGTGGCTCAGACCGCTCACCGGCACCACGACCTCAACCGCTGGCGTCGGCTGGCCTGGGTCGACGGTCATGGTGAGGGATGGGCGCTGTACGCCGAGCGCCTGATGGCCGAGTTGGGCTTTCTCGACGATCCGGGAGATCGTTTGGGCATGCTCGCCAGCCAGGCCTTCCGGGCTGTGCGCGTCGTCATCGACATCGGCATGCACTGCGGCTTGCCGGCCCCCGGCGAGGCGGGGGGCGGTTCATGGACCTACGACAAGGCGTACCGCCTGCTGCGCGCCTACTCCACGAAGAGCGAGGAGCGGGCCCGCTTCGAGATCGACCGCTACCTCGGCCTGCCGGCGCAGGCCTCTTCGTACAAGATCGGCGAGCGGAGTTGGCTGCGGTTGCGGGAGGCGGTCCGGCTGCGCGAGGGCGCTGCGTTCGATCTCACCGCCTTTCACCGCGAAGCCCTGAATCTCGGCGGCGTCGGTCTGAGCATTCTGCATGACGCGATGCTAGGCGAGGACGGGGACGAGCGGCACGCGGATTCCAGCCGCAGGAACGTGGAGTGACGCCGCGTTCCCGGCAGCGGCGGCGATCGATCGGCCCGAGAAAGATCGACTTGAGAAAATGACGATGCTTCGTGACCGACCTTCAGCGCGACAACCTGCGTCAAACAAGGTGAATGCTTTCCGACTCCGTCTCGTGCGGGGTTGCCGTCTGAACCTGTGACCGTACTGGAGCAGTGATTTGACCCCCTATCGCCCACGCCGGACCCGCTCCCTCGGGGTGACCGAGACACGCGGATGGAACGTGAAGGTCATCGGCATCACGGCCGGCCAGGACCTGCCCGGCGACTTCGAGGTGGAGGCCGCGATGCTGGCGGCCGAGCGGGAGCTCCCCGAACGGGAGCTCCCCGAGCGGGCCGGCATCGCGTTCGTCGTGGTGCACCGCGGCACCGAGGCACTGTGCGTGAACATCTGCTGGTGGCAGGCCGACATCCTCTATCACCGGGTGTGGCGGGCCGGCCTCGGCACCACCGAGCTGGTGCGGGCGCCGGCCGACGGGCCGGCCGCGTGCGTGTGGGAGCTGCTGGCCATCGACCACGAGCGGCGGGCCTGGGTGCGGCACGTGCTGGCCCGTCCCGATGACCCCGACTACATCGGCTACCTCGCCGCGGACCCGCTGGTCGAGGCCGCCTGACCACCCACCCAGGCCGCCGCGCCCGCGTGTAGGCGGCCTGACCACCCACCCAGGCCGCCGCGCCCGCGCCCGCGTGTAGGCGGCCTGACCCGTGCCCGCGCGCCGGCCCGCCGGGCGGTTCAGGCCAGATCCTCGGCGTCGTCGAGCTTGAGGCGGCCGCCCTGTTCGTACGCCTCGGCGAACGCCTGCTCGCCCAGCGCCTCGCGGGCCAGGGCGGTGGCGTGGTCGATCTCGGTGTGGTCGGGCGGCCCGGCGGGAGTCTGGTTGGCCCGCCTGGCCTCGGCGGCCAGGCCGAGCAGCCGGGCGGCCCCGTCGTGGCGGCCGGTCGCGGCCAGCGCGGCGGCCAGCCCCTCCACGGCTCGCACGATCGAACGCGGATCACCGATCTTCCGCGAGGCGGCGTACGCCTCCAGGTGCAGCTCCCTGGCCCCCTGCGGGTCGCCCCGCGTCGCCCGGATGAAGCCCAGCTCGATCAGGGCCGTGGGGAGCTGCAGGGCGGGCCGGTCCGCCGGATCGCGCGACACTCCGTCGAGCAGCCCCGTCAGGTGGGTCTCGGCCAGGTCGAGCCGTCCGGCGCGGCGCGCGGCGCAGCCCAGCCCCATCGCGGACATGAGCCGCCCCTCCCGGTAGCCCTGCTCGATCGAAAGGCGCAGCGCGCGTCCGCACAGCTCCATCGCCCGCTCGTACGCCCCACTCCGCAGCGCGACCCAGCCCAGCCAGGAGGTGCGCCGGGCGACCTCGGGCCACAGGCCCAGCTCCTCGGCCAGGCGCAGGCTCTCGGTGAACAGCCGGGCGGCTCGTTCGGTGTCACCCGCGATCTCGGCCTCTCCGGCCAGCCACTCCATGGCCTGGAGTTGTCCCCAGCGGTCGCCGAGCTTCCTGAACAGACGCAGGCTCTCCTCGCCGTCGCGTTCGAGGGCGCTCAGGTCGCGCTGCGTGTAGGCGTTGCGCGCTCGCCTGCTCAGCGCCGTCGCGATGCCCCACTCGTCGCCGATGGCGCGGCAGGTGGTCAGCGCGGAGGTCACCAGGTCCTGCTCGACGGACATCTCCGCGGCGGACAGCGCCAGGAACAGCTCGGCGCGGGCCCGCTCGCGAGGATCGCGCACCGCGCTCGTGTCCCAGGTGACGTTCTGGTCGAGCATCAGCGCGAACCCCGCGTGCCACGCGGCGGCCCTGGCCCGGCCGGGCGCCTCGCCTTCGACGGCCAGCGCCGCCTCCAGCGACCGCCGGGCGTCGGCCGGTCTGCCGCGCAGGAACCAGTACCAGCTCAGCGCGTTCGCCAGCCGGAGCGCGTCGCCGGCGTCGCGTGTGCGGGCCAGGGTGTCGAGCGCCGCTCGCAGGTTGGCCGCCTCCGCGTCGAGCCGCCGCAGCCAGGTGCCCTGCTCGGGGCCGTAGAGGGCGGGCTCCGCCCGCAGGGCCAGCGCCAGGTGGTGGCGGGCGTGCGCGTGTCGTACCGGCTCCAGCTCGCCCGCGTCGGACAGGCGGTCGAGGCAGTAGGCGGCCACCGACTCCAGCAGCCGGTAGCGGACACCCGCCGGGCTCTCGGTGACGACCACCAGCGAGCGGTCGACCAGCCGGGCGATCAGGTCGAGCACGTCGAGCCCGTCACCGCCGCAGACCTGCTCGGCCGCCTCCAGCGTGCAGCCGCCCGCGTGGACGGCCAGGCGGCGCAGCACCACGCGTTCGGGCTCGGTCAGCAGCCGCCAGCTCCAGTCGATCACCGCCGTGAGTGTCCGCTGGCGCTCGGGCGCGCCGCGCCGGCCGGAGGCGAGCAGCCGGAACCGGTCGTCGAGCCGGTCGAGCACGCCGCGCACGCCGAGCGCCCGCACCCGGGTCGCCGCCAGCTCCAGCGCCAGCGGGATCCCGTCGAGCCGGCGGCACAGCTCGGCGACCGCGCCGGTGTTCGCCTCGTCCAGCGTGAACCCGGGCGCGGAGGCGGCGGCTCGTGCCACGAACAACCGCACCGCGTCGGCCCGCCCCACCCGTTCGATTTCCGTACGAGACTCCACCCCGGTCTCCGTACGGGACTCCGCGCCGGAGGACGGGCCGGGCTCGGAAGGCGTGGGGAGGCTGAGGGGCGGAACGCTCCACAGAGCCTCGCCGGGCACGGCCAGCGGCTCGCGGCTCGTGGCCACGACGCGAAGGCCGGGAGCCGCGCGCAGGAGCCTCTCCGCCAGGGCCGCGACCTCCTCGACCAGGTGCTCGCAGTTGTCCAGGACGAGCAGCAGCCGCCGGGCCCGCAGCGCCTCGGCCAGCCAGTCGGCCGGGTCCGCCCGCTCTGTGCCGTCGCGGATGTCGAGCGCCGCCATGACGACCTCGGCCGCGGAGCCGGTGCCCGGGTCGAGCGGGCCCAGCTCGACCAGCCACACTCCGTCCGGGAAGTCGCCGAGCGACCGGGCGGAGACCTCCACCGCCAGCCGCGTCTTGCCCACGCCGCCGGTGCCGGTGAGGGTCACGAGCCGGTGGGCGCGCAGCAGCGAGCGCACCTCGGCCACCGCGCCATCCCGCCCGATCAGCTCGCTGAGCGCGGCGGGCAGGTTGGTGGCGGGCCGCTCGGCGCCGCCGCCCAGCGCGGGGTCCTGCGTGAGGATCGCCTGGTGCAGGCCGACGAGCTCGGGCCCGGGGTCGAGGCCGAGCTCGCCGGCGAGCAGGTCGCGCAGCTCGCCGTAGCCGGCGAGCGCCTCGGCCTGCCGGCCGGTGCGGTAGAGGGCGCGCATGTGCGCGGCGCGCAGGCGTTCCCTGAGCGGGTGGCGGGCCACCAGATCGCCCAACTCGCCCACCAGCAGGCCGTGCTCTCCGAGGTCGAGACGGGTGTCGGCGTACTGTTCCAGAGCCGACAGCCGCTGCTCGGTCAACCGGGCGATGGCGGTGCGGGTGAACTCCTCGTCGGCGAAGTCGGCGTAGGCCGGACCTCGCCACAGCCCGAGCGCCTCGGCCAGCAGATCGGCCCTGGCGCGCGGACTCTCGGCGGTCTCGGCGCGGGCCAGCAGCGCGGCGAACCGGGTGGCGTCGACCGCGCCGGTGTCGAGCAGGTAGCCGGGGGCGCGGGAGACCACCAGGCGTCTGCCGCCCGGCTCGGCCTCCTCCAGCGTGCGGCGTAGCTGCGAGACGCGCACCTGGAGCGCCGCGGCGGGGTTGCCCGGCGGCTCGCCGCCCCACAGGTCGTCGACCAGCCGGTCGGCGGACACGACCTGTCCCTCGTGGACGAGCAGGTCGGCGAGGAGCGCGCGCACCTTGAGACCCGGGACCGTGACGGTGTCCCCGGCGTCGGTCCAGACGGCCAGCGGCCCGAGCACACCAAAACGCACGTTCGATATTTTATGCGCCGCCTTAAGCCCACGAGAAGAAGTCCTTAAGCGCTTTCGCACACTGTTTCCCCACAACCGTATGCCGCAAGGAAAAGGGAAGGCTTGATGGACACCGCAACCCTCGCGGGACGACGGGAGTGGATCGGACTGGCCGTGCTGGCCTCGGTCGCCCTGTTGCTCTCACTCGACGTCAGCGTGCTCTACCTGGCACTGCCACATCTCAGCGGAGATCTCGGGGCCACCGCGCCGCAGCAATTGTGGATCATGGACATCTACTCGTTCCTGCTGGCCGGTTTCCTGGTCACGATGGGCACGCTGGGCGACCGGATCGGCCGCCGGAAATTGCTGCTGATCGGGGCGGCGGCGTTCGGCGTGGCCTCCGTGGCCGCCGCGTATTCCACGACCGCCGAGATGCTGATCGTGACCCGGGCGCTGCTGGGGATCGCCGGGGCGACGTTGATGCCGTCGTCGATGGCGTTGATCCGCAACATGTTCACCGACACCAAGCAGATGGGCGCGGCCATCGGGCTGTGGTTCGGCTGCTTCATGGTGGGCATGGCGCTCGGGCCGCTGGTCGGCGGGCTGCTGCTGGAACACTTCTGGTGGGGCTCGGCATTCCTGCTCGGCGTGCCGTTCATGGTCGTGCTGCTGCTCACCGGCCGGACGTTGCTGCCCGAGTATCGCGACCCGGAGGCGGGCCGGCTCGACCTGGTCAGCGTCGCCCTGTCGCTGGGGACCATCCTGCCAATCATCTACGGGCTGAAGGAGGTGGCCAGGGGCGGCTGGCAGCCGCTGCCCCTCGGCGCCGTCGTGGTCGGCCTGGTGCTCGGCGTGGTGTTCGTACGACGGCAGCGCAACCTGGCGAACCCGCTGCTGGACCTGCGGTTGTTCGACAACCGTGCCTTCGCGACCACGCTGTCGCTCCTGCTGCTCGGCGGCATCGTCATGGCGGGCACCACGTTGATGTCCACGATGTACCTGCAGATGGTGGAAGGGCTCTCACCCCTGCGGGCGGGGCTCTGGCTGCTGCCGCAGAATTTCGCCATGATCGTCGCTCTGGCGCTCGGCCCGGCGCTGACCCGCTGGATGCGTCCCGCGTACGTGATGGGCATCGGGCTCGTGGTGGCGACGCTCGGGCTGGTCGTGCACACCCAGGTGCCCAGTTCGGGCGGCACCGGGTTGCTGGTGATCGGCCTGGCTCTGGCCTCGGCCGGCATCGCGCTGCCGATGAGCGTGGGTAACAGCGTGATCATGACGGCGGCCCCGCCGGAGAAGGCGGGTTCGGCGGCGGCGCTGTCGGAGACCGGCGGCGAGTTCGGGGTGGCCGTGGGCGTGGCCGTGCTGGGCAGCCTGGGCACCGCCGTCTACCGCGCGTCCCTGCCGGAGACGCTGCCCTCGGAGAGTGTCCGCGAGAGCATCACCGCCGCCCTGGGCGTGCCCGAGGTGCTGGACGTCGCCCGTGCCGCCTTCACGACGGGTCTCAACGCCGTGGCGCTGACCGGGGCGCTGATCTTCGCCGGTCTCGCGGTGCTCACGGTCGCGTTGCTCAGGCGGCACACCATGGAGGAGCGGGTCACCACGTGAACGGACGAGGCGCGCACCGGGCTGAGCGGCACCCGGTCCGCCGGCGCACCTCGGCCAGATGGTCAGGGGTCGAGCGGGGGCGCCTTGCGCATCGACCCGTGGTAGAGCTCGGGGTCGTAGCGGCGGTCGTTGACGTCGAGCCTGGTGTTGGCCTCCGCCACGAGGTCGACGCCGAGCACGTCGGCCAGGCGGACCAGGTAGGCGGTGACGTCGCCGAGCTCGGCGCGCACCCTGGCCAGGGTGGCGGGGTCGAGGTCGCCGGACTCGTCGGGGGTGAGCCACTGCAGCTCGGCCACCAGCTCGCCGACCTCACCGGACAGGGCCATCGCCAGGTTCTTCGGCGTGTGGAACCTCTCCCAGTCTCTGACTCGGGCGAACTCGCTCAACCGCGCGGCCAGCCGTTCCAACTCGGTGCTCACGCCAGGCGACCCTACCGGGCGCACGCCGCGGACAGGTATCAGACGCCGCGCGCCGCCCTCCGAGATGGGTGACGGCGCGAACTCCCCGACAGAAGGGCCACCGCATCAGCGGTCCCTGTGGCGCCGTCGGAGGCCAGGTCATCCTGAAGGAGCACGTCAGCCCCGATGCACACGAAACCGGCAGAAGCGGCCAGCAGTTCACCGGAGGTGGCCCGCTGCGCCTCGGCCAGCGCGGTCGCCGCGGAGTGACCGGCGGCCAGCAGGCGGTGCAGGGTGATCATGGGCTCGGCGGTCTCGGCGTCGGGGACGGAGACCACCGAGCCGATGATCGTACGCGCGCCATGGGCGAGGAACGTGGCGCTGAGCCCGAGCAGTTCGTCGCCGGCGCGCACGATGGAGCGCCCGCTGTCGCACGCCGCGAGGACCACGATCTGCGGCGAGCGGCGGAGCCGTTCGAGGTCGTAGAGGGTGAGCGGGCCGTCCGACAGGTGCAGCGAGGAGAACAGCGGGTTGGTGGCGTGCAGCCGCCCGTGCGCGGCCAGGTGGGCCAGTCGGGCGCCGTCCAGGCCGGTGAGCACGGCCTCGGCGGTGGCTTCGGCGCCGACCAGCACGGCCGCCTCGTGGATGCCGGCGACGGCCTCGGCCTCCGCCCGTGCCCCCGGCAGTCCCGGCCCCGCCACGGCCAGCACGTGCCCGCTCTCGCCGGGCGCGTCGGCGGCGGCGTGCCACAGCGTCGCCGAGGGCGAGACGGTGACGGGCCGCCCGGCGCAGGAGGGCAGGATCGACCACGGCAGCGCCTGCAGGAAACCGGTGGGGATCACCACGAGCGGCCGGTCGCCGATGACCCCCGACAGCGGGCCGAACAGCATCCGGTCCAGGTGCTCGGCGGCGTGCCGCAGCATCCTGCCGGCCGCGACCCGGTTGACCCCGTCGGCACGGCCGGCCAGGCGGCGCAGCGCGAAGGGGATGCGGTCGACCAGATCCCTGACCGGCGCGGCGGCTCCGAGCCGGTGCAGCGCCGGCCGGCCGCGCGCGACCGTGACGGCGTGCAGCTCACCGTCGAGCAGCGCGAACTCGACGAGCGCCGCGTCCGCGAGCGCGCCGGCCAACGTGGACACCCCGACCGGGCGGGCGCCCATCGGCGAGCCGACCGCGGGCTGGCGGCGGCGGTGGTCGCGGATGTCACGTTCCAGAGCGAGCTGACGCTGACCCAGCCGCCCGGTGCCCTGCCCCGCCCGCCGCCGCTCGTTGATCTCGCTCATCACCGCGCGCAGCTCGGCCATCGCCCCGGCCAGGTAGGGGTCGTCCGGCGGGTGGACCGGCGGCATCAGCAGGTGGCTGGCCCGGCCCTCCTCGGCCCAGGCGAGCACCGCCTCGGCCCGGCCGGCGCGCAGGGCCATGCCCAGGCCGAGCGCGGCCAGGTCCAACCGGTACTGGGCGCTGTAGGCGCGCAGGTCGGTCGCGCCCAGGGTGGCGCGGTGCTCGTCGAGCACCCGCAACCCGGCCCTGGCCGCCGTCACCGCGCCCCGCTGGTTGTCCCTGCTCAACCGCAGCAGCGCGGTGGCGTGCCAGGCCCTGGCGCGCAGCAGGGCGGGGCCGCGAAAGCGTGGCCTGGCCGCCTGTTCCAGCTGCTTGCGGGCCTGTTCCGGCCGGCCGCGCCGCAGGGAGAGCTGGGCCGCGAGGATCCGGGCCTCCACGGCCGCGCCGGGCCAGCCCGCGGCGGTCAGGTCGACCGCGACCCGTTCCAGCAGCGTGGCCGCCGGAGCGCGGGTCCCGCCCATGGCCAGCGAGCGCAGCACCGCGAACCTGGCCAGCGCCGCCCATTCCGGCCTGCCCTGCCGGTTGAACTCGGTGACGGCCCGCCTCGCCTCCCGTACGGACTCGTCGTGGTCCCCTTCCAGGCCGGCCGTACGGGCGAGGAGCAGCCGCACCTCCGGCAGCCCGATCGCGCGGCGGTTGCGCCTCAGCTGCTCGACCGCCTCCCGCGCGGCGAGCCGGGCCTCCGACACCAGGCCCACCGAGAGCAGCAGCTCACCCCGGTCGGCGAGCAGCCAGCCGAGCTGGTGCGTGCCGAGCGCCCGGAAGCGCTCCTCGGCCCCGTCGAGATAGGCGAGGGCGGACGGCACGTCGCCGCGCAGGGCGGTGACCCACCCCAGGTTCAGCCTGACGATGGCCAGCGAGAGGTCCAGGCCGAGCTCGGTGCACAGCTCCTCGGCCTCGCGCAGGTCGGTCTCGGCGGCGGTGAACTCGTGCCGGTAACCGTGCACGATGCCCCGGTTGGACAGCACCCGCTGCAGCCAGAGGCGGTCCCCGGCGCGGCGCAGCCCCGGAACGGCCAGGCGGTAGCCGGCCAGCGCGTCGTCACCCCGGCCGAGGTGGTTGAAGATCGCGGCCCGCTGGGCCTCGGCCCGGGCGCGCAGGACGCCGTGCACGGTGGGCAGCACGCTCTCGATCTCGTCCAGCGCGTGGTGGGGCCGGCCGCGCAGGCTGGCCACGAAGGCGAGCCTGATCCGGGCCTCGGCGGCCAGTTCCGGCGAGCCCGCCCGCTCGCCGAGCCGCATCGCGGCGCGCAGGTGGCGCGTCGCGGTGGCCAGGTCGAGCAGGTGGGTCGCCGCCACCCCCATGGCCCGCTCCGCGACCGACTCCAGCGCGGTGTCCCCCCGCGCGCGGGCCCGGCGGGCCGCGCCGGCCGCGACGGACGTCAGCTGGGCGGGGTCGGCCTCGGCGAGGCGCAGCATGGCCTCGGCCGAGTCGGTTGGAGTCCGGCTCACCTCTCGCAGTGTGGCGGACGACCCCACGTCTGTGATGTATCAGCCGGGAGACAACCCGTCCTTGGCCGGACCGGGCGCGCTGTTGCCGTCCGCGCCGGAAGTCCCGACAATACGAGCTCTAGGCATGGGAGGCGCCCGATGCGTGATGATCCGACCGTCATCGCGCTGGTCGCCCGCGCGCGCAAGGGCGACCAGAACGCCTGGAACGAGCTCGTGGAGCGCTACCTGCCGCTGATCTGGTCGATCTGTCTCCGGCACCGGCTGAGCCGCCCCGACGCCGACGACGTGGCCCAGACCGTCTGCCTGCGCCTGGTCGAGCACCTCGCCGTGCTGCGCACCCCCGCCGCGCTGCCCGGCTGGATCGCCGTCACCACCCAGCGCGAATGCGTCCGCGTTCTGCGGGCAGTACGCAGGCGCGAGGTCGCCGAGCAACCCATGACCGTCGACCTGGCAGCCGACGACGAGGTCACCACGATGATCGAACACGAGCTGGAGCGGGCGGAGCGGCAGGCGGCGCTGCGCGCGGCCTTCGCCCAGTTGCCGGCCCTGTGCCGCAAGCTGCTCACGCTGCTCATGCGCGACCCGCCCCCTTCGTACGCCGAGATCGGCGACCGGCTCGGCACCCCGGTCGGCGGGATCGGCCCCACGCGTGCCCGATGCCTGGCCAAGCTGCGCCAGAGCCCCTACCTGAACGGCTACCTGCCGGGAGAAGGCGGCGGCGATGTCTGAACGCCGATGGAGCGACGACAGGCTCCTGGACGAGCTCGCCGCGGCGAGGCGCGCGGCCGAGGAGGTCCCCCGCGAGGTCGTCGAGGCGGCGCGGGCGGCGTTCGCCTGGCGCGACATCGACGACGAGCTCGCCCGGCTCGCCTTCGACTCCGAGGTGGACGGCGAGCCCGCCGGGGCGCTCACCCGGTCGGAGTCCGCCCCGTTGCGGGCCATGACCTTCGTCTGCCGGTCGCTGACCATCGAGCTCGAAGTGGCCGGCGACGCCCTGATCGGCCAGGTGGTGCCGAGCCAGGTGGCCGACATCCACGTGCGGGTCCTGTCCGGCGTGACCACCACGGTCCGCACCGACGAGGTCGGCGGGTTCGCCATCAGGCCGATCCCCGATCACCCGTTCCACCTGCGGTGCCGCACCTCCGACGGCGTCAGCGTGGTGACGACCTGGATCACCCTCTAGACGTGTCCGCTTCAGGTCAGGTCTGTATCAGGCGGCTCTCCGAGCCCTCCGTCAGGTACGGAGCCATCGAAGGAGAGACCCATGCCGTACTCGGACGCGACCACCCCTACCGACCGATACCTGTCCCACGAGATCGTGGTGGAGTCCCGGGACGAGAGGCTGCTGCTGGCCGAGCTCGACGGGTTCGTCAGCGGAGAGCCCGACGGCGACCTCGTGCTCGGGCTGACCCGGATCAGGCTCGACGCCCTCGACCGCTTCCCGTACGACCCCGACCTCGACGCCCGGATGCGGGCCGAGGCGGGCGCCGCCGCGCGCGGCGCGGCGCCGAGCGACCTCGACCGGGTGCTGTACCACCTGCGTGAGAGGTTCAAGGCGACGAAGCAGTGGGTGCCCCGGATGGCCAAGATCCGCATGTACGCCGAGGGCACGCCCTACACGGGCGGCGGCCAGGGCGACCCGGAGCAGCTGGCCGCCAGGGCCGAGGTGGTCATCGAGCCGCGCGAGTCCTACCGGGGACGCCGGTTCACGATCGGCATCCTGGACGGCGCGCTCTACCGCCACCCGAAGCTCGCCGGGCACTATCTCGCCGACTCCTCCCTGTTCGGGGCGGCCGACCACACCGACCCGCCCGCCACACTGGGACACGCCGTCCACCTGGCCGGCATCGTGGCCCGGCAGGCGCCCGGCGCCGATCTGGTGATCCGCCAGGCGCTCAACGCGTCCAACGAGGTCGACTCCTGGACGCTGGCCAAGGCGATGGTCCGGTTCAGCGGTGAGGTGGATCTCCTGCTCACCTCGCTCGGCGGGGCGACCTGGGACGACAGGCCGCCGTTCGTGCTGGAGCGGGCCGAGTCGCGGCTGGGCTGCGTGCACGTCGCCAGCGCCGGCAACTGGGGGAACGTCCTGCGGCCCGGGTCCTACCCCAGCCCGACGCGTGACAGCGCGATCTTCCCCGCCGCGCTGCCCGGCGTGATCGCCGTGGGCGCCCTGGCCGACGACGGCAGGCGCGCGGGCTACTCCCAGTCGGGGCCGTGGATCGGCCTGATGGCGCCGGGCGCGCACGACGGCCTGTTCCTGGAGCGGGCCTCCCTCCTCACCCGCGACGCGCACGGCGCGCTGGTCGCCAACGTCGAGCGCAAGCCGGTGGACTTCGGCGGCGGCGCCAACTGGCCGGGCACGTCCGCGGCCGCCGCGTACGCGGCCGGCGCGATGGTGGCCGTCGCCATGGCACAGGGCACGAACGTCCAGGAGGCCGCGGAGACGCTGCTCTCCGGCCACCCGGGTCTGTCCCAGGAAGTGCCGCAGGCTCGCGGCATCCGTCCCTACTCCCCCGGCCTCGACCGCTACTGACATGTCCGCGAACGCCACCGAACTGCGCAGCCACGGGGTCGGTGCCTCCCTGGCTACTTCGGCCTGGCCTACTACCTCGACGACGCCCTCGGCCGGTGGGCCCGCTGAGCCCACCGGTCACTCCCCGGGCTTGTCCAGGCGGTTGAGCGCGCAGGCGAGGGCGGTGCCGTACACGACGTGACCGGCGGCCATCACGACCGGGCGGCCGGGCCGGTCGCGGTGAATCGGCGGCAGGACGGTCATCTTGGGCACCCAGCCCGCGTAGCTCACGAGCCAGATCATCAGGCCATAGGCGATGCCCGCCGGCACCCGGGCGCGGCGACGGCGGGCCATCAGCCCGAACAGCGCGCCCGAGCCGATCCCGAAACCGAAGTGGGCGACGGCGGCCAGCGCCCCCTCGCCCGGTTTGCGCTTGCGTTCGCTGCCCGGCAGCAAGGACCGGACGATGTGCTTGGGCGGCTGGCCGGCCATGAGCCCGGCGCGCTCACCGGCGACCATCACAGCGCTCATCATCGCCGTGGCCAGCGCCCCGCTCGCGGCCCCTTTGACAAGATTTCGCATCATGGTGGATCGGCTGCCCTCCGGACCGGACGGGAAACCGCAGATCAGCGGGCCGATGTTCAGGGCGACGGCGGATCCCGGAGGCCGCGCTCGCGTCAGGGCGCGCCGGCGCCGCGCAGGTAGGCCACGACCATCTCACCGACCATGGCGCGCAGCCGCGCCCGGTGCTCGGGCGCCGTCATGTCGCGCCCGAACAGCGCCCCGAACGTGTGCTGGTTGGCGACCCGGAAGTAGCAGAAAGCGCTGATCATGATGTGTACGTCGACCGCGTCGGCTTCGGTGACGAAGTCGCCGCTCCGGCGGCCCGCCTCCAGGATGCGCGAGATGACGTCGAGCACCGGGGTGCCCAGGTTGGCCAGCGCCTCGGACTTGCGGATGTGCTCGGCCTCGTGGATGTTCTCGATCGCGACGAGCTTGATGAAGTCGGGATGGGCCTCGTGGTGGTCGAAGGTCAGCTCCGCCAGCGTGCGGATCGCCTCGACGGGCGCCAGATGCTCCACGTCGAGGGTCCGCTCGACCTCGCGCACCTCGGAGTAGGCGTTCTCCAGAGCCGCGATGTAGAGCCGCTCCTTGCTGCCGAAGTAGTAGTAGATCATGCGCTTGGTGGTGCGCGTCAGCTCCGCGATCTCGTCCACCCTCGCTCCGGCGTAGCCCGCCCGGGCGAACTCCCGCTGCGCCACCTCGAGGATCTCGGCCCTGGTGCGGTCGGCGTCGCGCCGGCGCTCTGCCGCGGCTGGGCTGGCGGGCTGCGAGGTCATGAGGCTCCACGAAGCTGTCGGACCGGTCCGCCTCATCCTAAGGTCGCGGGCTCACCCACGAGTTCCGGCATGCTGTACGGCCAGCCGCACGGGCGCGTTGCCGGCGCCGTAGCCCCGGTAGCCGCCCAGCCGCTGGACCAGTTCGAAGAAGACCCGCCCCACCGTGATCGTGTAGAGGTGCAGGAACTCCCCGTGCTCGTCCCGGTCGTACAACAACCCGAGCTCCCTCAGCTCCGGCGGCACGTCGTGCCGGGCCTCCAGGTCGTCGTAGTAGTTGGCCGGGATCGGCAGCAGCAGGTCCGGCCGGGCGTCGCGCAGCCCACGCGCCGTGGTCACGAGGTCGTCGCAGGCCAGCGCGATGTGCTGCCACGGCACGTGCTCCCCGCCGACCCGCGCGATGTTCAGCACCATCCGCACCGCGCCGTCGTCGCTGGCCATCGCCTTGCTGCGCAGCAGGCCGTACGGGTCGGGTAGTTCGAGGCTCGGCAGCGGGCGCAGCCCCAGCACGCCGCGGTAGAACAACGCGGCCTCGTCGAAGTGGTGCAACGGCTGGGTGAGCGCCACGTGGTCGATGTGCGAGACGGGCCCGGCGACCGGCTCACGCGGGCCGAAGTCCTCCACCCAGCTCGTGCGCCTGACGTCGCCCGGCGGACCGGCTTGGTCGCGTTCCCCCGGATGGTCCGACAGGCCGGGTCGGTCCGGCAGGCCGGGATGATCGGTGCGGCAGAAGAAGAGCCGGCTGCCGTCGGGCGCGGCGATCGCGTCGAGCGCCGCCTCGTCCGGTCCGCGCTCGCGCGGCAGCACGGGTGCGAGCAGCGACCAGGCGCGCGCGGCCGAGCCCGCCGGATCGGGACTCTCCAACCCGAGGGCCGCCAGCGCGGGCACCACCCGCGTGGACTCCGGCGCAGCAGCCGCAGGCCCCGGCGCGGACCGCGGGACGGAAGCCGCGCACTCCTGCGGGGACGGCGGGACCGAAGCCGCGCGCTCCGGCGCGGACTCCGTGCCGGTGGCGTTGAGGAGGATCCGGGCGTCGCGTTGTTCCCACAGCTCCACCGGCTTGACGGCGTGCCGGCCGGTGCGCGCGAAGCCGAGCGCGGCGAGCAGGTCACGCAGCCGGTCGCCGTCGGAGTCACCCGGCCCGGACTCGGAGCCGGTCAGCTCGGGCTCGGAGACGGTCAGCTCGGGCTCGGAGACGGTCAGCTCGGGCTCGGAGACGGTCAGCTCGGGCTCGGAGACGGTCAGCTCGGCGAAGGCGAAGCCGGTGGGGATCACAGGAGGAGGGATCTGGGGGGCCAGGCCGACCGCCTCCTCCAGGGCGAGCAGCGAGCGCATCGCGTCCTTGGCCGTACGGCCGGTGTCGGCCTGGCGGAAGACGTCGTTGAACACCTCCAGCGAGAGCGGCCCCTGGTAGCCGGCCTTGAGCACGTGGGTCACCAGCCCGGCCACGTCGAAGCCGCCCTGGCCGGGGAAGCAGCGGTAGTGGCGGCTCCACTGCAGCACGTCCATCGCCAGCCGGGGCGCGTCGGCGAGCTGGAGGAAGAAGATCTTGTCGCCGGGGATCGCCTCGATGCCGATCGGGTCGGACCCCCGCGACAGGATGTGGAAGCTGTCGAGGCAGGTGCCGAGGTTGGGGTGGCCGGCGAGCTGGACGACGCGCCAGGCGTGCAGGTAGTCGCTGACGTGCCGGCCCCACGCCAGGGCCTCGTACGCGATCCGGATGCCGTGCCGGGCGGCCCGGTCGGCGAGCAGGTGCAGGTGCTCGGCGGCCAGGTCGTCGTCGCCGATGCCGTCGGGCGAGACGCTGGAGCAGACGAGCAGCAGGTCGGCGCCGAGTCGCCGCATGAGGTCGAACTTGCGCTCGGCCCGGCGCAGGTTGCCGGCCAGCACCTCGGCGGGCACCGCCTCGAAGTCACGCAGCGGCTGGTAGAGGTCTATGCCCAGGCCCAGGTCGGCGGCCCGCGCGCGCACCTCCTCGGGTGACAGCGGGCTGGCGATGAGATCGTTCTCGAAGATCTCCACACCGTCGAAGCCGGCGGCCGCGATCGCGTCCAGTTTCTCGGCCAGCGTGCCGCTCACCGAGACCGTGGCGATGGACTTGCGCATCCGTGCTCCTGTCAGGTGGTGACGAGGTCGGTCAGGTGGGTCAGCATCCGGGCGGCGTCGGGCTCCTTGCCGGTGAAGAGGCGAAAGGAGTGGGCCGCCTGGGACATGGCCATCCCGCCGCCGTTCAGGGTCCGGCAGCCGATCGCCCGCGCCGTCCGCAGCAGCTCGGTCTCCAGTGGCAGGTAGACGATGTCGGCCACCCAGAGCCCGGGGTGCAGCAGCTCGGCGGGCAGCGCGAGCCCGGGGTGGTGGGCCATGCCGGTGGGGGTGGCGTGCACCAGGCCGTCGGCCGTGGCCAGGCCGGCCTGGTCGGCGCGGTCGGCGGCGCGGGCGCGGCCGGCGCCGAACCGGCGTTCCAGCTCGGCGGCCAGCGAGCCGGCCCGGCCGGGGTCGGCGTCGACGACGGTCAACCGGCCGGCTCCGTGTGTGAGCAGGGCGTGGGCCACCGCGGCGCCCGCGCCTCCCGCGCCGAGCTGCACGATCTCCCCGGTGGGCGCGCCGGGCAGGTCGCGGGCGAAGGACTCGGCGAAGCCGGTCCAGTCGGTGTTGTGCCCGATGGCCCGGTCGCCGTCGAAGACGACGGTGTTGACGGCGCCGAGGACCGCCGCGTCCTCCGACAGGTCGTCGAGGTGCGGGATGACGGTCTGCTTGCCGGGATGGGTGATGTTCAGCCCGTCGTAGCCGAGCCGCCTGGCCGTACGGACCAGGTCTCCCACGTCGTCGGCGGTGAGCCCGAGGACGGCGAGGTCGATCAGCCGGTAGGTGTAGTGCAGGCCGTGGAAGCGTGCCTCGCGCTCGTGCAGGGCAGGGCTGAGGGAGGCGCCGATGCCGGCACCGATCAGCCCGATCAGATAGGAGGTCATCCACCCTCGCCTCAATGTACGAACTAGTGAGTTAGTCATATCTCATCCCGGGCCAGGAGGAAAGGGGCGACCTCGCGCCCCGTTCTCACTCGGTTCTCCGTCCGGCTCTTGACAGGTGAAATGAGTCACTGCAGCATCTGCAATTAACTATCTAGTTCGTAACTCGCCGGAAATCTCTGGAAGGCGGACTCGCGTGGCGGGAGCCCCGGCCTCTCACGACGCGCGCCGGGGGGCAGCCGACCACCTCCATCGAAGCCGCAAGGAGCACTCGTGACCGATCGATCACCCGGCGACCAGCAGGGCACGCCGCGCAAGGCGGCACTCGCCGCCTGGATCGGCAGCGCGCTGGAGTACTACGACTTCTTCATCTACGGCAGCGCGGCGGCCCTGATCTTCTCGAAGGTGTTCTTCGACGAGTCGGACCCCGCCACCGCCACCCTCCAGTCGCTGGCCAGCTTCGGTGTGGCCTACGCGGCCAGGCCGGTCGGCGCGTTCATCCTCGGGCACGTCGGCGACAGGTTCGGCCGCAAGAAGATCATGGTCTTCACGCTGGTCCTGATGGGCGTCTCGACCTTCCTCATCGGCTGCCTGCCGACCCGCGACCAGATCGGCGGCCTGGCTCCGGCGCTGCTGGTGTTCCTGCGCGTGCTGCAGGGCCTGTCGGCGGCCGGCGAGCAGGCCAGCGCCAACTCCATGACGCTGGAGCACTCCCCCGCCGACCGGCGCGGCTACTACACCAGCTTCACGCTCAACGGCACGCAGTTCGGCCAGATCCTGGCCACCTTCGCGTTCATCCCGGTCGCGGCTCTGCCGGAGGAGCAGCTGCTCAGCTGGGGCTGGCGGGTGCCGTTCTGGCTCAGCGTGGCCGTCGCGGTCGCCGGCTGGATCATCCGCCGCAAGCTGGACGAGACCCCCGCCTTCGAGCGTGAGGTGGCCGAGGGCACCGTGCCGAAGATGCCGCTCTCCCTGCTCTTCCGCGACCACTGGGCGAGCGTGCTGCGCGTCGTCTGCGCGGCCCTGATCGCCACGGTCAGCACGATCTTCACCGTCTGGGCGCTCAACTACGCCACCAGCGACGCGATCGGGCTCGACAAGGCCACCATGCTCTGGGTCGGCGTCGCCGCCAACGGCGTGGCCCTCGTGACGATCCCGCTGTGGGCGCGGCTGTCGGACCGGATCGGCCGCCGGCCCGTCTTCCTGATCGGCGCCGTGGGCAGCCCGATCATGATCTTCGTCTACCTGGCGGCGATCAACTCGAAGAGCTACCCGCTGATCTTCCTGGTCGGCATCCTGACGCTCGGCGTCGTCTACAGCGCCTCCAACGGCATCTGGCCGTCGTTGTACGGCGAGATGTTCACCACCAAGGTGCGCCTGTCGGGCATGGCGATCGGCACCCAGATCGGCTTCGCCATCGCGGGCTTCGCGGTGGCCTCGGCCGCCGGGATCGTCTCGCCGTCAGGCTGGCTCGGCCTGCAGGGCTGGACCGGGGTGGCGATCTTCACCGGCATCCTCTGCGCGATCAGCGCCATCGCGGTCCTGACGGCCAAGGAGACCGCCCACGTGCCGACCGAGGATCTCGGCCGCAAGCCCGCCGGCGACGGCGTCTCCACCCCCGCCTGAGCCGCTCACCCGGGTGGGGCCGTGCTCTCACGGACGATCAGCTCCGTGGCCAGCTCCACCCGGCGGCTCTCCGGCACCTCACCACGTCCCATGCCCAGCACCGTACGGGTGGCGAGGGCGGCCATCTCCTGTAGCGGCTGGCGCACCGTGGTCAGCGGCGGCCAGGCCGACTTGGCCAGGGGCAGATCGTCGAACCCCACCACGCTGAGGTCCTCGGGCACCCGCAGGCCACGCTGCCGCGCCGCCTCGAAGACGCCGAACGCCTGCAGGTCGCTGCCCGCGAAGATGGCCGTGGGCGGGTCGTCGAGCGAGAGCAGCGCGTGCCCCTCGTCGTGACCGGAGTCGACCAGGAAGGTGCCGCGCCGGATCAGCTCGGGCGCGAGCGGCATCCCGGCGGTCTCCAGGGCCGCCCGGTAGCCGTCGATCCGGGCCTGGCCGCAGAGCATGTCGGCGGGGCCGCTGATCATCCCGATCCGCCGGTGGCCCAGCTCGATCAGGTGGCGGGTCGCGGCCAGCCCGCCGTTCCAGTTGGTGGCGCCCACCGAGACGACGCCGGCCGCCGGCTCGCCCTCCGGATCGACCACGACGAACGGCAGCGACCGGGCGCTGAGCTGCGACTGCACTCCCGCCGACAGGCGTGAGGCGACGATCACCACACCGTCGGTGCGGCGCGCGGCCAGGCGCTCCAGCCAGTCGCGGCCAGGGCCCGCGTGCGTGTGCAGCACGGAGATCACCAGGCTGGCCCCCGCCTCGTACGCCACGGTCTCGGCGCCGCGCACGATCTCCATCGCCCAGGGCGACTCGACCTCGGCGAAGACCAGGTCGACCAGCCCGGCCGGGGCGTCGCCCTGGCTGGCCCGCCGCTGGTAACCGTGCTCGCGCAGCAGCCGCTCGATCCGGTGCCGGGTCGCGGGCGCGACCTCGGGGCGGCCGTTGACGACCTTGGAAACCGTGGGGATCGAGACCCCGGCCTCCTCGGCTATCAGGGCGATCGTCACCCGCCTCTTCGCTGGCATGGTCGGGAGTGTACCGAAACTTTCGGCTTGGACTCCCTCTCACTCCTGCGACGCACCCGTAACACCCCGGTTACCTGTGCTCCTGGCAACGAAATTGTCGGTGGTTTCGCGAAATCTTTCGACCGGAGGTTCAGAAGTCCCGGGCCGAGACGTCCAGCGTGTACTCGGTCACCCGCTGCCCCTGCGGGCCGTAGGAGGGCGCGACGGCCGGGTCCGGCAGGGCCTCCTCCAGGACGACCGGCCCGCCCCGGCGGGTGGCGGCCCTGGCCAGCGACAGCAGCAGGAAGTGGTCGGTCACGTCCACGTAGAACGGCCTGCGGAATGAGCCGGGGCGGGCACCGGCCAGGCGGGCGAAGAAACGGCGCGGAATCCGGTGCCGGTCCAGCCACCGGGCCGTCCGCGTCAGGTAGGCGGCGTCCGGCTCGCCGGCGACCGGGACGGGCAGGTCGGCCGCGCTCATCCGCCAGCCGGCGCGGACCAGCACGACCCGCCCGACCCGCAGCCGCGGCCAGGCGTGCGGCTCCTCCGCGCTCCCGCCGATCTCCCACGGCTCGGGCAGGGCGACGCACGGCTCGCCGAAGACACGGACCAGGAACGACCAGGCCGGCGGCAGCGTCGCCTCGGGCGCCAGCCCCAGGTGGGCGGGCCGCACCGGATTGCCGTCACCGTCGGACAGCAGCAGGCGCAGGCTGCTCGGATCGTAGGAGACGCGCAGGTCGGCCACCGACGGGCCCGGCCAGCCGGTGACGGTGAACGGGTAGTCGACGGTGACGCCCGAGGAGGGCCGCAGGTTGAGGTGGGCACCGAAGCCGCCCAGGCACTCGGCCACCGGCCGCGGCCGCACGGCGGGCGTGTCGGCGCCGGCCAGGGCGAGCAGGTGGCGGATCCGGCCGATGCCCCGGCCGTAGCCGGCGGTGACGGAGTCGAGCACGAACTCCGGTCCCGGCAGAAGGTGGCCGTGGCAAGCGATGGAGCCGGGTGGCCGGAGGTGCTTGGGCCAGGCGGCCGCCATCTTGTCCACCAGGTCGGGGTCGGCGACGATCGCGCCCCGCTCGTCGGGCGACCCGCCGTACAGGATCTCGCAGGTCTCCCGGCGCAGCCGGGCGAGCTCGCGCACCGCCGGACCGGCCGGCGCGGAGTCGCGGTCGACGAGGTGCGCGTCGTGATAGAAGCGGACGAACGGGACGGTGGCCCGTTCGCCGTGGCAGCGTACGAAGTGCTCGGCCAGCGCGAGCTTGACCGGCAGGTCGGGGTCGAACACGGCGGCCAGCCGGCGCACGGTGTCGAGGTCGCGCAGCACCGGCTCCCAGGCGGCACGCCCGCAGACGGCCACCGGCTCGGGCGACACGGCGGTCTCCAGCCGCACGTTCCTGACCGCGAGCTCGGCCGGGTCGCCGAGCCGGGCGAGCAGCCAGCCGGTCACGTCTCCGATCCGGTCGTGCGGCGCCTGCTCCACCTCGCGGAGCGCGGTGGGCAGCCAGGGCCGGTCCGACGAGTCGCCGGGCAGCACCTCCTCGACCCAGGCGGCCAGGTCGGCGAGCGGATCGAGGGACTGGTCGGCGAACGGCCGCCGCCGCTCCAGCAGCCCGGCCGCCAGGAGCCGGGCCACCAGGCCGGGCGAGGCGGCGGCCCGTTCGAGCCCGCCGACCGTGGGATCGGACGTGTTGCGCACCCAGGACAGCAACCCGGCCAGCATGGGCTCGGCCGGCATGCGGACCGGCGTCTCCTCGGGACCGCTGCCCAGGAACCAGAGCCAGCCGTCCTCCTGCCGCAGGCTCGGGTTGACCCGCACCCGCACGGCCTCGCGCAGGCCGGGGCGCGTCGCGAGCGCGTCCCAGATGCGTCCCACCGTGGCGAGATCGGACTCGGGGACGACGCAATGGCGCAGCTCGGCGGGCGCGGTCGCGACCGGGGCGTCGCCGTCGTCGTCCCACCGGCCGAGGCCGCTGATCGTGGAGGGGGCGTACGGGCTGGTCCTGGTGGCGAGGCGGGCGGCGTACCTGGCCAGGCGGGCGAGCACGGCCCGCTCGGGCGGCTCGTCGGGCCGGGCGAGCCAGCCCTCCAGCTCGGCGGAGAGCGCGGGGTTCGCGGCGGCCAGCCCGCGCCGGAAGTCCTCGTCGCAGGCCAGGAGACGCAGCGCCTCGGTGCGGCCGGCCGTCTCGGCGGCCAGCACCCGTGACAGCTCGGTGCCGGGCTCCTCTCCCTCGGCGACGAGCCGGTCGACCAGTTCCCAGGTGCGCGCGAACCTCAGCGCGTCCAGCTCGCCGACCGGTAGTCCCGCCACCCGCACGCCGAAGACCTCACCCACCCGATAGTCCATGGTGCTCCCCTTGTGTGGACTCCTGCTGTGTGGACTCCTGGCGACACCTTCCTTTCTCTCCCTGCCTGGGGGGAACGTCGCACCGCCCGCCTTTACCTGATATGCGCGGTGAAATAGGGCCCCATAGACCGTCCCTGGCCACGGCTGGGGACACCCGTTGTCCGGCTGAAAGACCGGCCGAGGGAAACCTTAAGGATTCCGTAGGGTGACTCCACCAGGCTGAAGCCACCCGAGAGCGGCGGGATCACCGGGACCCCGCTGTCACACCGAGAGAAGGAGTGTCAGATGGCGAGCAGACTGGTGGTCTCCACCTTCGTGTCGCTGGACGGAGTCATGCAGGCCCCCGGCGGCCCCGGCGAGGACGACTCCAACGGCTTCCCGCACAGCGGATGGCTGGCCCCGCACGTCGACGAGGGGTTCGGCGAGATCATGGGCGAGCAGTTGGAGCGGGCCGACGGCATGCTGCTGGGCCGCAGGTCGTACGACATCCTCGCCGCGCACTGGCCCGGCGTGCCCGACGAGGAGGGCGGCGCCGAGATCAACGGCATGCCCAAGTACGTCACCACGCGGACGCCGATGAACGCCGAGTGGCGCAACACGCGGGTCCTGGTGGGCGAGGCCGCCGAGACGGTCGCCGAGCTCAAGCGGAGCACCGACGGCGAGATCCTCGTCCAGGGCAGCAGCGGCCTCATCCGCACGCTGCAGGACGCCGAGCTGGTCGACGAGTATCGCCTGCTGATCTTCCCGGTCGTCCTCGGTCAGGGTAAGCGGCTCTTCGCCGAGGGCACCACGCCGGCCGGGCTGAAGGCCACCGGGTCGACCATGACCGGCGCCGGCGTCGTGTACGTCACCTACGAGTGGGCGGGCAAGCCCTTGTACGGCTCCGTCGCCTAGCGAGCCGCCCGGGCGCGGGCCGTACAGCGGGCTGCAAGCCGGACCTGTTCAGATGGGCCCATTCACCCCCCAGTGGAGGCCGTCGTGATCATGGTCGTAGTCATCAGCGCTCTCGTGTTGCTCGCCCTCGTCGGCGTCATCGCCGTCTACAACGGCCTCGTGCGCAGGCGCAACGCCGTCGACAACGCCTGGGCTCAGGTCGACGTGCAGCTCAAGCGCCGTCATGACCTGGTGCCCAACCTGGTGGAGACCGTACGCGGCTACGCGGGGCACGAGCGTCAGACGCTGTCCGCCGTCACCGCCGCCCGTACCCAGGCTGTCAGCGCGAGCACCCCCGCCGAGCAGGCGAACGCTGAGCACATGCTGACCGGCGCGCTGCGCGGCCTGCTCGCCGTCGTCGAGGCCTACCCCGACCTCAAGGCCAGCCGTAACTTCGCCGAGCTGCAGGAGGAGCTGGCCACCACCGAGAACCGGATCGCCTACTCCCGGCAGTACTACAACGACGCCGTCCTCACCTACAACAACGCGATCCAGACCGTCCCGGCCAACCTCGTCGCGAGCCTCGGCGGGTTCGCGAGCCGCGAGTACTTCCAGGCACCGGGTGAGGAGCGCGGGCCGGCGCGGGTGCGGTTCTGATGGTGCTCTGGCCGGCCGTCGCCGCGGCCCTGGCCCTGTGGGCGCTGCTGCTGCTCGCCCTGACGCTCGCCACCCGCACTCCGGACGCCGACCCGGTGCCGCCGACCAGCGTCTTCGCCGCCGAGCCGCCCGCCGTGGTCGACCTCCTCACCGGCGGCTGGCGGCTGTGCGAGGAGGCCGCGGCGGCCACGCTGCTCGACCTCGCGGCCAGGGGCGCCGTCCAGATCGAGGAGATCGGTCCCGAGCTGTCCCTGGTACGGCTGCGCCAGGCCGACGGGCTGAACCCGTACGAGCGGCTCGTCCACGACCACGTCCGATCGCTCTCACGCGACGGCGTCGTCGCCACCGGCGCGCTGGCCGAAGGCGCGCGCGACCTCGGGAGCTGGTGGAAGCGCTTCCGCAAGCAGGTCATCGCCGACGCGCGGCAGCGGGGTCTGTCGCGGGCCCGCTGGAGCCGGGCCCAGCTCGCGCTGCTGACGGCCGGCGCCGCCGTGCCCGCCGTGGTCATCGCCGTCGCCGTCACCCTGGCCGACGCCGAGCACGAGGGCGGGATCGGGGCCGGCGTGGTCGCCTTCCTCGGGCTGATGGCCCTGACCCGGCGGCTCAACCGCGAGCGCGGCACCGAGCTGGGAGCCCAGGCGGCGGCCCACTGGCTGGGGGTCCGCGCCCATCTGTCCGCCGGTCGGTTCGCCGAGCAGCCCGCCGCGGCCGTCGCCATCTGGGGCCGCCCGCTCGCCTACGCCGCCGCGCTCGGGCTCGCGCCGCACGCGGTGCGCAGCCTGCCGGTGAGCGTGCCCGCCGACGACCGGCGCGCCTGGTCCGACTACGGCGGCATGTGGCACGCCGTCGACGTGCGCTACCCGGCCCGCCTCATCTGGGGCCGCAAACCGCTGCACGTCGTCGGCAGGAGCCTGATCGCGGGGTTCTTCCTGGGTTTCTGGACGTGGATCGGGCTGCTGGTCCTCTCGGCGTTCGACCTGTGGCCGAGCGGGCTGGTGCGGCCCGGCGCGCTCGCCGTGGGTCTCGCGGTGGCCGCCGTCCCGGCCGTCCGCGCGCTCTTCGGCGGCCACGGCTGGGCCGAAGGCCAGATCGTACGGCTGCGCCGACAGCGCTCCGGGGGCAACGAGAACCAGCCGAAGTACGTCCACTGGTGCGCCATCGACGAGGGCACCAGCCGCGAGCTCAGGGCGTACGGGATGGCCGGGGAGCAGTGGGCGCTGCTGTCGGAGGGAGACGTGGTGCGCGTCAGGGTCGCGCGCGGCGTGGGCTGGATCGACACGACTGAGGTGTTGTCCCGGGCCGCCCGCGGCGACAGGTGACGCGAGGTCCGCGATCAGGGGGCTCCGACCCGACGCGAAGCAGGTCGGAGCCCGGTTTCGCTCGATGCCCGGGTCGTGGCCCTCGCGAGCGTTCGAGGGACAGGTCACGATGCCGTGCTTCGGGTGACCACGGCGCCGCCTGGAGGGGCTGCCCCCCGGGGGATCCTTCAGGGGCTGCGACGGGCACGGGAGGCGGCGGCGTGGGCGCGGTTGGCGCAGCGGGTGGAGCAGAACTGGCGTCGCCCCGGCCGGCTGCGGTCGACGAAGGCGTCGCGGCAGGGCGTGGCCGCGCAGAGCCGTACCCGTGCCCAGTCGCCCTTGGCGGCTAGGTCCAGCAGCTCGCGGATCGCGCGGACGGCGAACCGTTCGGCGAGACCGGCGTCGCGGGCGGGAGCGAGGCGCAGCTCGGGCATGCCGTCCAGCTCCTCGACGGTCGCGCGTATGGGCAGCTCGGCGACCCACGACGCCAGGGCGCGCGCCCGCTCGCGCGGCTCGGCCGCCAGCACGGCTCGCAACCGGTCACGCACCGCCCGCACCGCGACCAGGTCGCCCTCTCCCACCTCCCCGTCCATCTCGGACCCGTCCGTCTCGGACCCGTCCGTCTCGGACCCGGCCGGCGCATCCGACATGGCCGGATCCTGCGCGGGCGCGTCCGGCCCGCTCGGCCGCCCTGTCACCTGGTCCGCGATCAGTTCGTGACAGAAGCGGCGGAGGGCGGCGACGTCCGGCAGGCGTTCCGGCGAGTCGAGGTATTCGTCCCAGGTGTTGGCCAGGTCCAATGCCACCCATCCCGTTTCGGCCAGCTGGCGCATCGGGCCCCCCCCTTGCTAGCGTCAGGACTATGAGCATTGTAACCACTGACAGACGACTGGCCGTACTCGATGCACCGTCGAACCTGGGGCTCCGGCCTCCGGCCGAGGGAGCGGCCCCCGGGTGCTACAAGGCGCCGTGGGCGCTCAGGGACGCCGGCCTGCTGGAACGGATCGGGGCGAGCGACGCGGGAGCCGTGGTGCCGCCCCGGTACGTGGCCACCTGGCGGCCGGGCGACGGCGTCAGGAACGGCCCGGCCATCGCCCGCTACACGCGGAAGCTGGCGGAGCGGGTCGCGGAGATCAGGGAGGCGGGACGGTTCCCGGTCGTGCTGGGCGGTGACTGCTCGATCCTGCTGGGCTCGGCGCTGGCGCTGCGCAGGGCGGGCCGCTACGGCCTGGCGTACCTGGACGCGCACTCCGACTTCCGGCACCTGGGCAACTCCCCGCACGTGGGTTCGGCGGCCGGGGAGGATCTGGCACTGGCGACCGGGCGCGGCGACGACTACCTGACGGACCTCGACGGGTTGCGGCCGTACGTCCGCGACGAGGACGTGATCGTGCTGGGCGTGCGGGACGAGGAGGATCTACGGGACTTCGTGGACACCGGCATCGCCCACGTGACCGACCCGGAGCTGGGTGGCCTGGAGGCGGCCAGGAAGGTGCTGGTCCGTGATGACCTGGACGGTTTCTGGATCCACGTCGACGCCGACGTGCTGGACTCGTCGGTGCTGACGGCCGTCGACTCGCCCACCCCCGGCGGGCTCGACGCCGCCGGCCTGGTGAGCCTGCTCCGAGGGCTGCTCGGCCTGCCCGGAGCGGCCGGGCTGCAGATCACCATCTACGATCCCGACCTGGACGAGGACGGGACCCAGGCCGCCCTGCTGGTGGACATCCTGGCCGAAGCCCTCGCCGACTGACCTCTGCCGCCGGCCGTCACCCGCACCCCGTCCCAGGGTTGGGCTCCGACCCGGCAGGACGCTCAGGTCGGAGCCTGATCAGGCGTTACTGCCGTTCGATGCCCGGCTCGTAACCTTTGCGCGCGTCCGGCGGGCAGGTCGCGATGCTGTTGCTGGGCGGCACTGTGACGTTCAGCCAGTGCCCGCGCGCGACCGTGTCGATGCCCCACGGGATGTCGCACCTGAGCTTGGCCCGGAACTGCCCGGTGCCCACGCTGCACGAGGCGTAACTCGCCGCGTTGGTGTTGTAGAAGCCGTAGCTGCACGATGACGGGATGGCCTGGGCCGCGGACGATGACCCCAGTACGGCCGAGGAAAGGGCGGCTGTGGCCAGGATGGCTAACACACGGGCTGAGCGGATCTTCATGAGCACTTTTCCCCAAAAAGTGAGCTTTTTTGATGACTTGACCCACGCTACGAGATCAAGGTGCTCGCCACAACGGGTGATCCTTGGCAAGAAGTGACAGGGCTGTCGTCGTCCGAACCACAGCGTTTGACGTGGCCCCCAGCCGCCCCCAGCCGCCCCCAGCCGTCCGCGCCCCGCCACCCCGCGACCGTGCACGCCCTTCAGACGGTGATCGTCCTTGGCTGGGTCGGGTCAGAGGCCGAGCGCTCGGGCCGGGTCGGCGAAGACCCGCTGGATGACCAGGCCCGCCGCGCCCAGAATGGCGGCGTCCGCGCCGATCGCCGAGACGGCGAGGCGGGTCGGGGTGCGGCGCATCTGACCGAGCCGGGCGGACAGGGTGTCCCGGGCGGGCCCCTCCAGCCAGGGAAACAGCGGCGCGAAGACGCCGCCCAGGACGACCATGCCGGGGTCCAGCAGGTGCACGGCCGAGGTGAGGGCCAGCCCGAGCGCCCGCCCCGCCGTGTCGCAGGCCGCCAGCGCCGCCGGATCGCCCGCCTCCAGCCGCGCGACCAGTTCGGGGATCGAGCCCACCTCTCCGAGCAGCGCGTCCTGTCCCGCGTAGACCTCCAGGCAGCCCCGCCCGCCGCACCGGCAGGCGGGGCCGTCGGGCGCCACGACGACGTGGCCGAGCTCCCCGGCCAGCCCGTACGTGCCGCGGAAGACCGAGCCGTCCACCACCAGCCCGGCGCCGATGCCGATCTCCCCCGAGACGTAGAGGAAATCCCTGACCCCGGAGCCGAACCAGAGCTCGCCCAGGGCCGCCAGATTGGCCTCGTTGTCCGCCTCGAAGTTGCCCGCCTCGAACGGCAGGTCGAGCAGGTCCGCCACCCGGACGTCGCGCCAGCCGAGATGCGGGGCGTTGCGCAGCAGCCCGTGTTCGACCGGACCCGGCACCGCCAGCGCCGCGCCGGCGACCCGCAGCCCGGCGGCCTCCGCCTCCATCAGGGCCGACTCGGCCAGCGAGCGCAGCTCGGCGAGGATGTGTTCCGGTCGCGAGTCGCGGTTGCCGGCCGCTTTCGTACGGCGCAGCCGTACCGAGAGGGTGAGGTCCACGACGCAGACGGCGAGGTAGTCGACGTTGATCTCCAGGCCCAGCGTGGCCACCCGGTGGCCGCTGAGGCGCACCGCGACGCCCGGACGGCCGCGTTCGCCGTCGCGCACGGCGCCGTTCTCGGCCACCACGCCCGCGTCGAGCAGGTCGGACACGAGCTTGGACACGGTGGTCTTGGTCAGCCCGGTCCGCTCCGCGAGCGCCGCCCTCGTGAGCGGGCCCGCGTCGCGGATCTCGCCGAGCACCACGGCGAGATTGCGGGCACGCATGGAATCGTGCCGCACGCCTCTTGACGATGCCACATCCGCCTCCGAGGATTATGTGCAGATTGTGGACTTAATGGTAAAGCTGCGGGAGGTCCCACCATGACCGCGTTCGTGCCAATCCCCGACGACCGCTTCACCTTCGGACTGTGGACCGTCGGCTGGCAGGCGCGCGACCCGTTCGGCGACGCCAGTCGTCCGCCGCTCGACCCGGTGGAGAGCGTCCACCGCCTCGCCGAGCTCGGCGCGTACGGAGTCACGTTCCACGACGACGACCTGCTCGCCGTCGAGCCCGACCGGGAGAAGGCCGTCGCGGTGTTCCGCAAGGCGATCGGCGAGACCGGGCTGAAGGTGCCCATGGCCACCACGAACCTCTTCACCCACCCCGTCTTCCGCGACGGCGCGTTCACCAGCAACGACCGCGACGTGCGGCGGTACGCGATCCGCAAGGTCATGCGCAACCTGGATCTGGCCGCGTCGCTGGGCGCGCGGACGTACGTGTGCTGGGGCGGGCGCGAGGGCGCCGAGTCGGACGCGGCCAAGGACGTGCGCTCGGCGCTGGCCAGGTACAAGGAGGCGCTCGACCTGCTCAGCGGCTACGTGCTCGACCAGGGGTACGAGATCAGGTTCGCGATCGAGCCCAAGCCGAACGAGCCGCGCGGCGACATCCTGCTGCCCACGATCGGGCACGCGCTGGCCTTCATCAACGAGCTGGAACACCCGGAAATGGTAGGGCTCAACCCCGAGGTGGGACACGAGCAGATGGCCGGGCTGAACTTCGTGCACGGCATCGCGCAGGCGCTGTGGCACGGCAAGCTGTTCCACATCGACCTCAACGGGCAGCACGGCCCGAAGTACGACCAGGACCTGGTGTTCGGCCACGGCGACGTGAAGAGCGCGTTCTTCCTGGTCGACCTGCTGGAGCACGGCGGCTACGACGGGCCCAGGCACTTCGACTACAAACCGCTGCGCACCGAGGACCCCGCCGACGTGTGGGTGTCGGCCGCGGCGAACATGCGCACCTACCTCATCCTGCGCGAGAAGGCGCGCGCCTTCCGGGCGGACCCGGAGGTTCAGGACGCGTTGCGGGCCTCGCGCGTCGACCAGCTGGCCGTGCCCACGCTGGCCGAGGGCGAGACGCTCGCCGATCTCGCGGCCGACGACTTCGACCCGGACGCGGCGGCCGAGCGGGGCTACCACTTCAGCCACCTCAACCAGCTCGCGCTGGAGCACCTGCTGGGCGTGCGGGGCGGGGTGGACCGGTGACCAGGCCGCTGAGCGTGCAGCTCTACACCGTCAGAGACCGGCTCGCGGCCGACCGGGACGGCGTGCTGAGCCGGATCGCCGGTCTCGGGTACGGCGCCGTCGAGCCGTACGATCCGACCAGTGACCCCAAGGGCTTCCGCCAGGTGGTGGACGACCTGGGGCTGACCGTCTCCAGCACGCACGCGTACGCGTTACTCGGCGAGGAGCCGGCGGCGGTGTTCGACGCGATCGCCACGATCGGCACCGACCTGGTCATCATCCCCGGCGGCATCGCGCACGAGGAGTTCACCTCACGCGACGGCCTGGCCCGGACCGCCGACCTGCTGAACGGCCTGGCCGGGCAGGCCGCCGCCCACGGGATGCGGCTCGGCTACCACAACCACTGGTGGGAGATCGAGCCGAGGATCGACGGCCGCCACGCGCTGGAGGCCCTCGCCGACCTGCTGGCGCCGGAGGTGTTCCTGGAGATCGACACGTACTGGGCCGCGGTGGGCGGCGCGGACGTGCCCAGCCTGCTCGGCCGGTTAGCCGATCGGGTGCTCGCGCTGCACGTCAAGGACGGGCCCGGCGTCAAGGAGGAGCCGCACACGGCCGTCGGGCAGGGTGTCATGCCGGTGCCCGAGATCCTCGCCGCCGCCCCCGGCGCCTGGCGGATCGTCGAGCTGGACAGCTGCGCGGGTGACGTCTTCGACGCCCTCGCCGCCAGCCGGGCCTACCTCGCCTCGCTGGAGGTCTCTTGAGCGGCGGACCCGTGGGCGTCGCCATCGTCGGCGCCGGTGTGATCAGCGGCCAGTACCTCCGTCACCTCGGCGCGTTCCCCGACGTCCGGGTGCTGGGTGTGGCCGACCTCGAGCCGGCGCGGGCGGCGGAGGTGGCCGAGGAGCACGGCGTGCCCGTGTCCGGCACGGTGGAGACCGTGCTCGCGATCCCCGAGGTGGAGATCGTGGTCAACCTGACGATCCCGGCCGCGCACGCGTCCGTCGCGCTCCGGGCGTTACGCGCGGGCAAGCACGTGTACGGCGAGAAGCCGCTGGCGCTCGACCTGGGTGAGGCGGCCCAGGTGCTGGCGGAGGCCGACAGGCTGGGCCTGCGCGTGGGCAACGCGCCCGACACGTTCCTCGGCGCCGGGATCCAGTCGACGATCCACGCGGTGCGCTCGGGCCTGATCGGCGTCCCGGTCGCGGTCACCGCCGCCACCCAGGGGCTCGGCCCGGAGTCCTGGCATCCCAGCCCGGAGTTCCTCTACCAGCGCGGCGCCGGGCCGCTGTTCGACCTGGGCCCCTACTACCTGACCACGCTGGTCGCCCTGCTCGGACCGGCCGCGCGGGTGGCCGCCGGCGCCCGCCGGGCCCGCCCGGAGCGCGTCGTCGGCTCCGGCCCGAAGGCGGGCACGGTCTTCCCGGTGGAGGTGCCCACCCACGTCAACGCCCTGATCGACTTCCCCGGCACCGCGATGGCGGCCACCACCTTCAGCTTCGACTCTCCGGTCAACCGCAGAATGATCGAGGTCATCGGCACCGAAGGCGCCCTGTCGCTGCCCGATCCCAACACCTTCGAGGGCCCGTTGCTGGCCCGTGGCCCGCGCGACTTCGACTGGCGTGAGCTGCCCCTCGCGGGCACGACGGCCGGGCGCGGCATCGGGGTGCTCGACCTGGCGCGGTCGCTCCGCGCCGGGACCCCGCACCGGGCGTCGGGGGCGCTCGCACTGCACGTCCTGGAACTCATGACGACCATCGAGGAGTCGGCCGAGCGAGGAGAGTTCCGCCCGGTCGCGTCCACGTGCCCGATCCCCGAGCCGCTGCCCCCTGACTGGAACCCACACGCATCCACCTTGAACTGACCGAACTCCGCACGGATCGCGTGCGCCGTCGGGCCGGGCCGGGCGAAAGGGCCCGGCCCGACCGGCTGGGTCGCGTGCCTGTCAGCCGCGAAAGGTGTGACCGCTCGTGCTGGTCCGGCCCGCGCCGTTCACCGCCTTGACCGTGATCCAGGGGTGAGCGGGATCCAGCCGGTCGGGAGCGAAGGGCACGCGGGCCGACTCCAACCCGCCGCGTGCGGTGTGCGCCGCCTGCGGAACGTCCACGCGCACCTCGCCCGCCCCCGCCTGCCGGTAGGCGATCTGCAGCGTGCCGCCGCGCAGGTTGTGGCCTTCGACCGCGAGGTCGCCTCCGTCCAGGGCGGCGTGCACGATGATCGGCTCCTGCCAGCCGGCCGCGAGGTCGTCGCTCAGCGAGGGGGTGTCCCAGTTGAGCCGGCAGGTCAGGAACGGGTCCCAGCCGTAGGCGATGATCTTGGTGGCATGCCGGCCCACCGCCATGATCTGGCGGTCGACCCGGCTCTTCGCGGCCCGGCCGCGCAACGGCAGCGGATCGGACCTGCCGCACTCGCCGGCCACCGGGGTGGGCTCGAACACCTCCACGTTCACCCAGAGCTCCACCCCCGGCGTCACGTGCCGGGCCGCCGCCTCGACGTAGTCACGGGTGGAACCGTGGTAGGCCTGCCGGTTCGTCAGCCTGCCCACGACCGGCACCAGCCGCTCGGCCACCTGGCTGTCGGCCTCGTGGGGGCCGTGGACGGGCACCTTGCCCACGCCGCGACCGTCCTGGATGGCGATGGCCATGGACGCCCCGGCCCGGGTGGCCGCTATCTCCGCGAAGCCCCGGCCCACCGAGTCCGGCGGGAATCCCCGTAACCTGCGCGCGTCCCAGTAGGGGCTGACCGTGATCGTCCGGCCGGGCAGCGTGGCGGCGACCACCGCGTGCTGGGCGGCGTACAGGGTGAGGACCTCGTCGCGGGGCGCCCGGTCCCGCATGGCCAGCTCGAACGACTGGTACACCCCGCCCAGCGACGGCCACGTGCCGTACCTCTCCCGGTAGTCGGCCAGCACCCGCCCGGTGAAGGCGTTGAGCACGTCCAGGTGCGCGAGGTCGGGCAGCCATGGCTTGTCCGGGTCCTGCGGGGCGGCGGGCAGCCCCGGGTAAACCTTCATGCCGTAGCCCGCGGCCTCGGTCAGCAGGTTGCCCAGGCCGTCGCCGTCGGTCGCGACCAGGACGAGGTCGTACTCGCCGGCGTCGCAGGAGCGGCCGAGCAGCAGCCGGTAGTAGACGCGTCCGCGGCTCTCGATCCGCCGGTCCAACCCCTCGCAGCGCAGCACGCCGGACCCGAAACGCTCGCTGGTCACGTACGTGAAGACGCGGCGGATCGTCTTGCCGGGGATCGCGTCGCGGGCGGCCAGGTAGCAGGGCTTCCCGTTCTCCAGGCAGTCGGCGAAGCCCGGAACGGGCTCGCCCTTGGCGCGCACCCGGCCGCCCGCGTCGACGGTGCTCAGCGCGAACCGGGGGCCGAACGTGATGATCGTGTCGCCGCCCACCGCGTGCATCGCCTCCACGGTGCGCCGGGTCAGGCACGGGTCGGCGCGGGGCACCACCCAGTAGCCGCTGATCGCGTACGGGGCCGTGACGCGGGTGTCCCTCGGCGGGCACTCGGCCTCGCCGGCGGAGCCGGCGTCCGGCACCACGGCCGCGCCCGCCGCGAAGATCACGACCAACCAGAGAATGAGCCGAACCCGTTGTCGCACATACCCGCACATACCCGGTCTCGTCGGTTTGTGCGATGCTGATCGACTTTTGTTCCTGACAAGCCCGTGACCTCGGCGGCTCCTGGCAAGATCACGCGAGATGTGGATCGTCGGCGCGGGCACCGGCCTCGAAACGATCACTCTTCGCGATCATCCAGCGCCGGAATGCGCTGGCATGAATGCTTACTATTCGAGCTGACGCCGAATTTGGGCAATTCACTTCACTGTTCGCGATCCCCAGCTATGATCTTCAGCGAGCTTCGCCCCGAGGACAAATAGGTCGATCGTCGAGTCACGGCTATCCCTGTCGCACCATAAGCGATTCCGCATGCGCGGTATGTCACTGACGCCTGCACCTCGGTTCATTTTCTTACGTCTCTACAGAAGGTTCAGCCATGCAGTTATCAAGAATTGTCCGTCGGTCCGCGCTGACTCTCGCCGCCCTGGCCCTGGCTTCGGGAGTCTCTGCCTGCGGAAGTGGCGACGGCGCCACGGAGGCCGCTCAGGGCGGGGGCGTTGACAAAGCGGCCCTGATCAGCAAGCTGAAGGCCGAGCCCGATTACGAGGGCGTGCCAGACTCTGCCCTGGATTGTCTGGCCGGCGTCTTCCTGAAATACGGCGACGAGACCGGGATCCAGGCTTACGTCGACGGCAAGGACAAACTCGACAAAATTCAGGCCTTCGGCGCGTCCGAGACGCAGGCCAAGACCGAAGCCGCGAAGTGCGCGTCGTAAACGCCATGGCTTGACGTATGCGCGGGGGAGGACGGTGGCCGGAAATGTCGGCGCGGTCTGACAAGATCACGACTTCCCGCGCCGACCGGAGGAGACCGAGCCATGCCATCCAACCCCACCACCTGGACCGTGGTGAGCGAGGTCATCGACACCGGCGACCTGGCCAAGCTCGTCGAGACCGTGACGGCGCTGGACGAACCCGCCCGGCGCGAGGTGGCCGCCGAGCTGCCCGGCCACATCGCCGTGGCCCGGCAGCGGGCCCATCAGCCCCGCGCGAACCACGCGGCGGCACGCGAGCGCGCGCTCCTGGCCACGCAGGAGGAGTTGCTGGGGCGGCAGGAACGCGGCGAGATCTCCCAGCACGAGTTCGAGCAGTCATGGCGCATGATCTGGACCTATCACGCTCCGAAGCCCGACTACGGCCTGCCCGACACCAACGGGTGGATAGAGCCGATGCGGGTCGCCGGCGCGGGCACCATCAGCTCCGCCAAGGCCGTGGTGACCTGGATCAACCGGCGCGACTTCGACCGCTGGGAGGTCGCCGGCGATCCCACGGCCGCGTTCGACCCGCTGATCGAGGTGATCGCCGCGCGTCCCGCCGCCTGGCAGGCCGAGCTGGCCACGCGGCTGGCGCTGCGCCTGCGTCCCGTGCGCCGCCGCGCCCCTCGGAATCTGAACCTCCCGCTGGCCCTGGCCCTGTTCCGCCGTACGGGCGCGACGCCGCCCGAGCACGACCCGCTGGTCGTCGGATGGGTGTCAGAGGAGCCGAGGCGGGACGATCCGCTGCGCGAGCACCTGCTGCCGCGGATCTTCGAGGCCGAGGGCGTCGGGCGGCGACTCCGCGACGACCGCACGTGGCTCTCCTTCCTGTGCGGCCTCGCCGCCAAGGGCGGGGTGAGCCGCGACCTGCTGCTCGACGGCTGCCGACGCCGCTTCCTGCGCGGCGGAGACGGCCCCGACCTGCGGTTCTTCGCCCGCCTGCACGAGCAGCTCCAACCCACGCCCGCCGAGCTCGCGCCACACGCCATCGACTACGCGCGGCTGCTGCCCACCGCGCCGGGACCGGTGGCCGAGCTGTCACTGCGGCACCTGCGCAAGCTGCCCGCGCTCGACCCGGCCGACGTGGTGGAGGCGCTGGAGGGGCTGCTGTTCCGGGCGGAGGCCGGGCTGGTCCGGGCCGGGCTGAGCTGGCTGCGGGAGTCGTTGCGGCACGCGCCGGAACGGGCCGACGACCTGTCGCCCGCCCTGGCCATGGCCTTCGGCCACGAGTCGTGGAGCGTACAGGAGCAGGCGGTGCGGCTCGCGGTCCGGCACGCCCGGCACTTCACGGAGGCCGGCCTGGAGACCCTGCGGGAGGGCACCGGCACGCTGCCGCCCGACCTGCACAACCGGCTGGCCGCCGCCATCGGCGGCGAGCCGGTCGAGCAGCCGGAGCCCGTGCCCGACCCCGAGGAGGCGTTCGTCCCCCAGCGGCTGCCCGCGCCACGCGGGCCGGTCCCGGCCGTCGCCCCGCCGCGCACCGCCAGGGAGCTGGCCGAGCTGTGCCTGGACGAGGCGCCCCAGGCGGCCGAGCGAACGCTGGCGACCTTCGTCCACCTTGCCACCCGCGACCTGGAGGCGCTGCGATCGGCGCTGGCGCCGATCGCCAAGACGGAGGACTGGCGCCTTCTCCGCGACGAGTGGCGCGAGCACGGCACCTGGATGCGCGTTCTCGCCGGCGACCTGGTGGACCCGGGGCGGGCGTACCCGACCGAGAGCGCCGCGTTCATGTACCAGCTGCGCCGCGACAGCGGGCTCCCGGCGACCATGCACGACGAGCCCGACCGGCTTCCGGGGGCCAGGCGGGCCTCGCCGCTGCACCGGTTCATCCTGCACAGGTACGCGGAGGTCCGCGCCGCCGCCCGTTCCGGGACCCTGCCGCCGCTGCTGCTCGCCCGGCCCGCCCTGTCGACCGGTCACGTCGATCCGGACGAGCTGGTGGCCGGGCTGGAGACCCTGGAGGCGGCGGGGGCCGAGCCGCTGCCCGCCGACTTCCAGCAGGCGTTGCTCAGGCTGCCCCGCGAGATCGACCCGGCCGTGGCCGCACGCGCCGCGCGCCTCACGTCGGACGCGGGTCGCCGGGCGGCCCGCTGGCTGGCGGGCGACGGCCTGCCCGACCCCGTCGTGCGGATCACCCCGTCGGGAGCGGACGACGGCCTGGGTAGCCGGATCTGGATGGTCACCACGGTCGAGGCCGCGCCCACGGGCCTGCCACTGGTGGACGAGCTGCTCGCCGACCAGCCCCGCCACGTCAACTACGTCTGCGACGGGCACCTCGGCGACATGATGGACCGCTGGCCCGGGGTCCTGCCGTCGCACCGGGAGGTCGTGGCGGCCCACCTGATCGGGCACCAGTTGCTCCCGCCGCAGGCGCGGATGCCGTCCGGTGTCCTGCGCGACCTGGCCGAGACCGCCGGGCCCACCGGATCGGCCCTCGCCCTCCTGCTGGCGTACCGGATCTTTCCCCGGCCTTACGCCGAGAACGACACGGCGCCCGCGCTGCGCGCCCTGCGCCGGCTGGCCGCCGCCGGCGACCTTCCCGCCGAGCACCTGGGCGTCGTGCTCGCCCAGAGGGTGCTCAGCGATGAGATCACCCTGCGCGCACTCGTCGACAGGCTGGACGCGGAGGCCCGCCACGGCATGCACCACGAGGTGTGGCGGATCCTCACCACGGCGATGCCGCCTCTGCTTCCCGAGAACACCGCCCACCCGACCAAGGCGCACCTCGACCTGGTCGTCCTGGCCATCCGGGTGGCCCGCTGGTCGGAGGCGCGCGGCGAGCTCCCGGCCCTGACCGCCTTCGCGGCCCGCAGAGGCACCGGCAGAATCCTCCGCCTCGCCCGGACACTGGCGGCCGACCTGGGATGACCCGGCCGGCATCGGCTGACGCACGGCCGGTCGGGCGAGGTGATCACCAGCGCTGGCGCGCCTCCTCGGCCCAGCCGGTCAGGCCGTCGAACTCGACCCAGCCGCCGTCGTCGGCGCGCGCCCGGCCGGTGAAGTGGCCGAAGCACTGGTGCGTCTGGCTGCCCACCACGCCCAGCTCGGTCCGCGAGATCTTGTCGTGGAAGGGGGTGAACTCCACCTCGACCCGCTCACCGGTGATCCGCCACGGGCGCAGCCAGTCGCCGCGGTCGTAGGTCCAGGTCAGCTCTTCGCCGATCTTGTGCAGCCGGCCGTCCACGAACAGCGCGTTCTCGGTCATGCCGGTGCCGTCGGTCCACTTGCCGCCGAGCTGGATCGCCAGGCCGGGCGCGCAGCCGGCGGCCCAGTTCCAGGTCATGGAGTAGGGCCACTTGCCGCGCCCGTGGTCGAGCACCGCGAACGAGTCGGCCTCGGTCAGCCGGTGCTCTCCCGACGCCAGCCGCAGCACGCCGCGTACGGGCCGGCCGAGGTCCTTGACCGTGTACTGGAACCGGGTCGGCCCCCAGGGCACCACCACGCCGAGCGACTCGTGGCCCTCCGGCGACGGGATCTCGACGTCCAGCTCGATGCCGGACGCCAGGGCGCGCAGCGAGGTGCCGCCGGGCGACTGGACGATGTCGATGGTCACGCCGCCGCCGCTGACACGGGCCGTGCCCTCGCCGCTGCGGTCGGGGAAGACGGCCCCTCGGGCCAGCGGCACCACGGCGTCCTTCGAGAGCTCAACGCCGGTGGCGCGGTCGAGGACGTAGACGCCGTGGACGCCCGCGTAGTCGAGTGACGACGCCACGAGCCCGATCACGTGTGAGGGGGTGACGATCCCCCAGTACTCCCAGCGCTTGGCCCGGCCCCAGCCGCGCAGGTTGCCCCGGTGCAGCGGGCGCCGCGTCCACCCGACCGCGTCCGGGTTGAGCCGCCCGTTGGGCAGACATAGGTCGGTACGGGTTGTTATCTCCCGTTCGTGCGTCGACATGACCGAAGGCTAGCGCCACATCCTGTGGCCCGCCCGGGGGCACCGGTCCGGCCGAGCCGACGGGGGCGCGACCGCTCGCGCGTAACGGCGAGAAATTCCCTGCCGGAAACCGTCACGATCATGGCGCCGCCGGCCTCTAGAGGAGCAAAGAAAGCCGGGCGAAGACCACTCGGCCGAGCCCCCGGAGGTAAATCCATGAACGACGGGACATTGATCGACGCGATTCTCGTTGCGATTATTTCCGACATATCAACAGCAACTCTCTGGTTTTACGCGAAACGAATGTTGCGAGGTTCTCGCTTCCGTGCGCGTACGCGGCGTTTTCGCAGCATCCTGGACAAGGAGGAGGAGCGACGGCATGTCTGACATCGAAAGGAACGGCCGGCCGGTCGAGGAACTACTGCGCCGCCACCGGCCGTACATCGCCAAGATCTGCAACGAGATCCTCGTCGATCGCCACGACGCCGACGAGGCCATCCAGCAAACGATGGTCACGCTTTTCCAGCATTTCCGCACACCGGGCGAACTAGACAAAATCCAGGACATCACAGCATATATCGCGAAGGCTGCTAAAAACGCCAGCCTCAAGTACCGCGAATCGCGACATCGCAAGTCGGTCGCCGAATACCGCGAAGACGACCTGTCCGTCCTCGACCGCCCGGCTCCGGACGACCCGCTGGAGACGTTCCTGGACACCGACTTCACCAGGACGCTGGACGAGGCACTGGCCGCGCTTCCCGAGCCGTTCGAGCAGGCCGCCCGTTCCGTGATCGAGTACGACGTCCTCGGGCCGCTCGCGCCCCTGACCGACAAGGAGCGGAAGGAACGTTCCAGGGGTCGGCCCCGCATCAGAGCGTCCGCCCACGTCGTCATGCGCGGGCGGCCCGGCGCGCAGCCGTCCGCCTGTCCCGGCCTGGAGAGTGCCGTCCAGACCGCGCACGAAGGCCGGCGCGCGGGCCGCATCAGTCGCACGCACCTGAACGCGGTCGTCACGCATCTCGGCACCTGCCCGGTCTGCGCGAAGGCGGAATGGGACCCGCTCGCCCGAACCCTCCGCGGCGCTCCGTTCCTGCTCGGTCCCGAGATCGTCGACCAGATCCGCGACGCCCTCGAACTGGTCAGCGCCGAGACGGGCACCCGCCCTGCCCGGGTGCCGAGGTCCCGTGGGCCCCGGCCGCCGCGTGGGCCTGCCCATACGGGGCAGGCGCTCACGGCGTGGACGCTGGTGCTCCTGCTCGGCGCTCTCCTGTTCGCGGTCCGGCCGCAGACCCTGGAGCTGGCCTCCGAACTGGTTCCCGCGCTGGCACGCGACCCGTACGTCGGGGCGGCGGGCCCCTCGGGGGGCAACGACTCCCAGCAGGAGGGCCGGACCCGGCGCGACGACGACGCCGGAGGCGGCGAGGAAGGCGGTGACCGCACCGGGCGGCAGGACCATGCCTCCGGCCGACAGGCGACGGCCGGCGCCGACCGGCACGGGGACGGCCAGGACACCACCGACACCCCTCGGCTCACCCAGCCGGACCAGGGGACGCCCCCCGGGCAGGAGGCGGGCCCGGAGGCCGAGACCGATTCCGAGGCGGAGCCTGAGGAGGAAAAGGGCCCCAAGGCCCCCGAGGCGGAGACGGCACCCGAGCAGGACTCAGCCTCCGGGCAGGAGTCCGGTTCCGAGCAGGGCGCGACCTCGGAGCAGCAGCAAGCGCAGACCCCGGCCGACCAGCAGCAGCATCCCGTCGTCGTGCAGCCGGTGCAGCCGCAACCCGTGCCCGCGACGCCCCTCCACACTCTGACCGTGCGGCTCACCGGCTACGGCGCCCACCTGAAGGCGACCGCCGACGGCAAGAGTCTCGGCATCTGCGAGCAGCCGGGCAACACCGATCACGACTGCTCGTGGCAGGTGGCCGAGGGCGCCGAGGTCACGCTGCGGGCGGCGGACGACCTGGCCGAATGGCGCCAGGGCCCCTGCGGCGGGCAGTCGAAGTCCTGCGCGTTCACGATGGGCGGTCCCCGGACGGTGGTGATGTACCTCTACGTCCCCGGGTGATCCACGATCCCGTACGGGCTCTGCGGCGCATCAGGAGCGACCGGACATGACTGGTGATTTCCTGACCGACCGGGCATTCTCCGGTTGGACAGCGCGACAGGTTCGGCGTCCCCCGCTTCGTGAACATCTCCAGCGAGGCCGTACCGGGCTTCTTCTTCGCCGACCGGCCCTGTCTCCCCGACTACGCGCCGGTGGACGAGGACCACCCGATCCGGCCGCAGGACCCGTACGCCATCGCGAAGCACTTCGGCGAGCAGCTCATGGACGCGGCCGTGCGCCGCGCCGACATCCGGTGCCTGTCCCTGCGGCCGAGCTGGGTGCAGCACGAGGGCAACTACGAGCGCAACCTCGGCCCGCTGGTCCGCGACGCGTCCGAGCAGGCCGCCGGGCTGTGGAGCTACATCGACGTCCATGACCTGGCCGACGCCATCGTGCTGGCGGCGGAGTCCGACCTGCCGGGCCACGAGGTGCTCTACATCGCCTCGCCGGACAACGCCGGCGGGCACGACTTCGCCACGGTGCTGCGGCAGCGGTACGGCGACCGGATCGAGCTGCGCCCCCTCGCCCGCCCCGACGCCTCCGGCATCTCCTGCGCGAAGGCGGCGCGCCTGCTCGGCTGGCGTCCGAAACGCTCGTGGCGCGACTACCTCGACGCGAACGGCCGCTCGCTGCCGAGGTAGTCGCGGCGGCGGGCGGCCGTTCATGGCCGAGGTAGGCCGAGGTCAGAGCCGGGTGATGCGGACGGCGTCGGCGATGACGTAGCCGGTGGCCGAGGTCCAGCGGCTGACTCCGACCACGTCGTAGGTGCCCGCGGCGAGGGTGAAGGTGCCGAGGGAGCGCCACTGGCCGCCGCCTGCGCGCTGGTCGACGTTGATCGTCTGGTTGCCGCCACTGGCCGCCACGATGTACGGCGCGGCGCTGTTGTAGCCGGCGTTGGCCGGATGCCAGATCTCCACCCGGTAGCTGCCCGCGCTGGGGATGGCCGTCCTGAACCAGGCGGGGTCGCTGGCCGCGACGGGGTCGGCGAAGCGGTAGTCGGAGCCGTACAACTGCGTGGAGTAGGTGGAGGTGCCCCACGCCGAGCCGGCGGTGAAGCCGGTGCCGGCGTTGTCCACGATCACGCTGAACCCGGTGCCGGAGCCGGTCGGAGCCTTGCCGGCGCTCGCCGCGCTCTCCTGGTGAGTCCGGTTGAGCGCGGTCACGTAGTAGGTGTAGGGCGCGGTGGCCGAGGCGGTGGTGTCGGTGAAGGTGGTCTGCCGCGTGGTGCCGACGAGGTTGCGGGCGTCGGCGAAGAAGCAGGGATCGGCCGCGCCGGGGGTGCCGTCCACGCGGTAGACCGCGTAGGAGGTGGCCGAGCCCTGCCAGGCGAGCGCGACGCCGCTCGACCCGCGGGTGGCCGAGGTGATCGAGGGCGCGGCCGGCGCGGCGGCCGAGCCGCGGGCCGGAAGCAGGGACCGCCGGGTGTAGTGGGCGTTCGCCAGGGTGGTGAACGAGCTGATCCGGTCGGCCCTGACGTCCTTGGCGCTGAAGTAGACGTCGCCGGACACTTCGGGATGCCCCCGGTTGACGGTCAGGTGGTCGCTGAGCTCGGCGGGGTCCTGCCAGGCGGCGTCCTGCCCGGAGGCGCCCGCCCGGTAGGCGGCCTGGCCGATGATCAGCTGGACCCCGGTGCCGCGCACCACTTCGGACCACCAGGCGGTGAGCACCGCGTAGTCGGCCGTGCCGAACCCGATGTGCCAGTAGAGCTGCGGCGCGAGGTAGTCGACCCAGCCCTGCTTCACCCAGCGCCTGCTGTCGGCGTAGATCGCGTCGTAGGACTGCAGCCCCGAGGTGGCCGAGCCGAGCGGGTCGGTGGAGGCGTTGCGCCAGATGCCGAACGGGCTGATGCCGAAGGAGACCCAGGACTTGGCGGCGTGGATACGCTGGTCCAGCTCCTTGATGAGCAGGTTGACGTTCTCGCGCCGCCAGTCGCCGATGTTGGCGAAGCCGCTCCCGTACTGGGCGTAGGTGGCGGAGTCGGGGATGGCCTGACCGCTCACCGGATAGGGGTAGAAGTAGTCGTCGAGGTGCACGCCGTCAAGGTCGTACCTGGTGACGGCGTCCATGATGGCGTCCTCGATGAAGTCGCGGACGGCGGGGATGCCGGGGTTGTAGAAGAGCTTGCCGCCGTAGGCGAAGCGCCATTCGGGGCGCTGCCGGGCGGGGTGGCTCGCCACCAGCTTGCTGGGGTCGTCGTGGTTGGCGATCCGGTACGGGTTGAACCACGCGTGGAGTTCGAGGTTGCGGGCGTGGGCCTCGCTGACCATGAAGGCGAGCGGGTCGTAGCCGGGGTTGCCGCCCTGGGTGCCGGTCAGCCACTGCGACCACGGCTCGTACGAGGACGGCCAGAACGCGTCGGCCGTCGGCCTGACCTGCACCATGACGGCGTTCATCCGCTTCTGCACGGCAAGATCGAGCCAGGAGCGGAACTCCGCCTGCTGGGCCGCCACGCTGAGGCCGGTGCGGCTCGGCCAGTCGATGTTGGCGACGGAGGAGATCCACATCGCGCGGAGCTGCCGTTTCGGCTTCGCGGGGTCGGTGGCGCAGGCCGCCGACAGGGCGGCGGGGGTGGTCAGGGTGGCCGCGGCCGAGGGGGCGGGCGCGACGGCGCAGAGGAGTGCGGCGGTGAGGGCCGCCAGGACGACGCGCGGGACGGCGCCCGCGATGGTCTCGACGAGCCGCCTTGACCGGCTCCCGCGATGCATGGTCACGAAGAGAAGTTTCACTACCGACCCTTCGCGGCGCAATAGTTTTCACGCGATCCGGGGGCCCAACTTCACTTCCGGGACACACCGGACACCCGTGACTCCTACACCCGCCTTCACAGTCTGTCCGCGCGGGCGAAAAGTTTCTTCCAACTCCCCAGTAATGTCAATTATCGACATTTGTCAGCGAACTCACCTAATGTGCAAGCCGTTGCCCCCCAACGAGGAGCTCCCCATGGCATTCGCCCGCACGCGATTAGCAGCTCTCGTCGCCACCGCCCTCACGGCCCTCCTGGTCACCGGCGCCCCGCCCGCCCTGGCCGCCAAGGAGGCGCCCCTGCCCGCCGCCTTCGACCGGGCCGCCGCCGAACATGACGTTCCGCGCGACCTGCTCGTCGCGCTCGGCTACGCCGAGACCCACCTCGACGGCCACGAGGGCAAGCCCAGCGCCAGCAACGGCTACGGCCTCATGCACCTGGTCAGCAACCCCACCTCGCACACGCTCGAGAAGGCCGCCGAGCTCACCAAGCTGCCGGTGGCCGAGCTGCGCTCCGACGACGAGGCCAACATCCTCGGCGGCGCCGCGGTCCTGCGCGCCTACGCCGACGAGCTGGGCCTCGACGAGGCCGCCAGGAAGGACGCCGGCCGCTGGTACCAGGCCGTCGCCAAGTACGGCAACGCCTCCTCCCCCGAACTCGCCCGCCTGTACGCCGACGCCGTCTACGAGCTGCTGGGCCTCGGCCTGGAGGCGCGCGGCGTGACGGTCAAGGCGCAGGAGGTCACCGCCGACCGGGGCGCCTACGCCAAGGCCCGCGACCTGAACGCGCAGGCCGAGGTGCAGAGCACCGACTATCCGCCCGCGGCCTGGGTCGCGGCCAGCTCCAGCAACTACACCGTGTCCAGCCGCGAGTCGAGCTACGCCATCGACCGGGTGGTCATCCACGTCACCCAGGGCTCGTACGCGGGCACCATCTCCTGGTTCCAGAACCCGAGCGCCCAGGTGTCGGCGCACTACGTGATCAAGTCGTCCAACGGCGCCGTCACCCAGATGGTGCGCGACAAGGACGTCGCCTGGCACGCCGGCAACTGGAACTACAACACCCGGTCCATCGGCATCGAGCACGAGGGCTTCGTCAGCGACGCTTCCTGGTTCACCGACGCGATGTACCGGGCCTCGGCCGCGCTGACCCGCTACATGTGCGACAAGTACGGCATCCCGAAGGACCGCACCCACATCATCGGCCACAACCAGGTGCCCGGAGCCACGCACACCGACCCGGGCTCGCACTGGAACTGGACCACGTACATGAACTACGTGACCGGTGGCGGCACCACGCCGCCGACGTGGACGACCACGATCGACAACGCCACGGCGGGCCAGTTCACCGCCAGCGCCAACTGGGGCACCTCCTCCTACTCCAGCCAGCGCAACGGCGCGGACTACCGCTTCGCCACCCCGGTGACCAGCAGTGACGGGGCCTGGTTCCAGGCCGACATCCCGAGCGCCGGCACCTACAAGATCGAGGTCTGGTATCCGGCGGACGCCGGATACAACAGCTCGGCGCCGTACATCGTGGCGGCGTCCGGCGGCAACCAGACCGTCTACGTCGACCAGAGATCGGGCGGCGGAGCCTGGCGCACCATCGGCTCGTTCTCGCTCAACGCGGGCACGCAGAACGTCGTGGGCGTCAGCCGGTGGACCGCCGGCACCGGTTACGTCATCGCGGACGCGGTGCGCATCAGCCGGTAACGCGATCGGTCCCCCGAACCCGTCCACCCGAACCCGTCCACCCGAACCCGTCCACCCGAATCCGTCCATGACGGCATCCGTACGGCCCGCGTCCTTTCCGGCGCGGGCCGTATGACGTGGGCTTTCCCTTTCCCGGTTAATGCGCCATGCCCCGGCGTACGGAATTCAACATCAACTTTGCCCTTTGCAGGTAGAAGCGGAGCATGTTAGATGGGGTTGCAGGGCGTCTCGACTGTCGCGATCACCGCGCTGACCTCGCATTCGCTGTCGGCGCACGGTTGATCATGCTCCGGCGGAGAGGACCGGGTACATGGCGCTGATTCTCGACGGGGTCCGCCTCCGGCGGCGCGGAGAGATTTGGCTCGACGACATCTCCCTCGAATTATCGAGCGGAATGACCATGCTCGTCGGGCCCATGGCAGCGGGAAAGACGACACTCATGCGGGTCGTCGCCGGGCTGCTCCCGCCCGACGCCGGCCGGGTCACGGTCAACGGGACCGACGTCACCTCCGTCCCGGTGCGCAAGAGGTCCGTCGCCTTCGTCTACCAGCAGTTCATCAACTACCCCTCACTGTCGGTGTACGAGAACATCGCCTCCCCGCTGCGCCTGGCCCGCGACCTGTCCCGGGCGGGCATCGACCGGCGAGTGCGCGAGGTCGCCGAGCTCATGGGCCTCGGCGAGCTGCTCGACCGCAGGCCCGCGGAGCTGTCCGGCGGCCAGCAGCAGCGCACCGCGATCGCCCGCGCGCTGGCCCGGCCCGTCGACGTGCTGCTGCTGGACGAGCCGCTGGCCAACCTCGACTTCAAGCTCCGCGAGCAGCTGCGGGCCGACCTCAGGACCATGTTCCAGGGCTCGTCCAGCGTGGTCCTCTACTCCACGGCCGACCCCACCGAGGCGCTGACCTTCGCCGCGCCGACGGTCGTGCTCGGCGAGGGCCGGGTGCGGCACGTCGGCGAGGTCGCCGAGATGTACGCCCGGCCGCCGACGCTGGCGGTCGCCGCGGCGCTCAGCGACCCGCCGCTCAACGTGCTGCCGGGAGTCGTGCGCGACGGCCGCGTGGAGTGCCTCGGCACCTCCTTCCCCGTGCCGCACGCTCATCCCCCCGCCCACTCTCCTGTCCAGGACGTCACCCAGGAGGCCGCCCAGGACGTCGTCCTGGGCGTGCGGCCGCACCACGTCACGATCGGCGAGGGCGGGCCGGGCACGCTCGCGTTCCCGGCCGAGATCCGGCTCGCGGAGGTGACGGGCAGCGCCACGTTCCTGCACCTCCTGCTGACCGGGCGGCGGCATCTGGTCGCCCAGCTGCCGGGCACCCAGCTGTTCGTCCCCGGCGAGTCGACCACCGCCTTCGTCGACCCGGCGCACCTGTTCGTCTTCGACGAGAACGGGGGCCGCCTGCTCGCCGCCTCCGCCGCCTCCACCGCTGCGGAGGTCGACCGGCATGGCTGACATCCGCCTCGAAGGCGTGGGCCACAGCTACGACGGCGGCCGCACCTGGGCCCTGAAGCCGATGACCTGGACCTGGCGGAGCGGCAGGGCGTACGCGCTGCTCGGCCCGAGCGGGTGCGGCAAGACGACGCTGCTGAACATCATCTCGGGCCTGCTCACGCCGACGACGGGCCGCATCTGGTTCGACGACCGCGAGATGACGGCCGTGCCCACCGCCGGCCGCGACATCGCGCAGGTCTTCCAGTTTCCCGTCCTGTACGAGGAGATGTCGGTCTACGACAACCTCGCCTTCCCGCTGCGTAACCGGAAGTACCCGAAGGCGGAGGTCGACCGCCGGGTCCGCCGGGTGTCCGGGATGCTCGGGCTGGACGACCACCTGCGCCGCAGGTCACGGCGGCTGGATCCGGGGCGGCAGCAGATCGTCAGCCTGGGCCGCGGCCTGGTCAGGTCGGGCGTGGCCGCGGTGCTCCTGGACGAGCCACTCACCGTGGTCGACCCGGCCATGAAGTGGACGCTGCGCAGCACGCTCAAGGAGATCCACCGCGACACCGGGCACACCTTCGTCTACGTCACCCACGACCAGACCGAGGCGCTGACGTTCGCCGACGAGGTGGTGGTCGTCAAGGACGGCGAGATCGTGCAGGCCGGCGAGCCGACCGAGCTGTTCCTGTCGCCGGCGCACGAGTTCGTCGGCCACTTCATCGGCTCGCCCGGCATGAACGTGCTGCCGGCCGAGGTCTCCGACGGCGTGGTCTCGGTCGGGCGGGCGGCCGTCGGGCGGGCGGTGGGCGACCTGCCGCCCGGTCCCGTGCCGCCCGGTCCCGTGCGGATCGGGATCCGGCCGGAGTTCGCCGTGCTGGACTCGGCCGGGTCCACGCCGGGAGTGGCCGGCCGGGTGACCGGCGTGGACCGCATGGGCTCGTACGACCTCGTACACGTCCTGGTGAACGGCCACGACGGGCCCCCGCCGGCCGAGCGGGACGGCCAGACCAGCCAGCCCGGCCAAACCAGGCAGGACGGCCAGACCAGGCAGGACGGCCACTCGCTGGTCGTGAAGACGGACGCCGGCACCCGGTTCGAGCCGGGCGACGCCGGGTTCGTGCGGTTCGCCGCCGACCGGGCGTTCCTGTTCCGCGACGCCGTCAGGTGCGGCACGGTCGCCGCCCTGAATGGAGCGCCGGGCGAGCCGGAGGGACGCGCACCGAAGGACCGAGTGAACAGGAGCGGCGAGGCGTGAGCGGGAGGGGTGAGAGTTGACCGACCAGACCACCGCCGTCACGGGCGGCGAGGCGGACGGCCAGGCAGGCGGCCAGGCGGACGTCGTAGCCGCCACGCCGCGCGACGAGCCCGACCGGCGGGCGGACGCCAAGCCCAGGAACAACCGGGCCTGGCTGCTCGTGCTGCCGGTCGTCGTGTCCGTGACGTTCACGGCGCTGATCCCGCTGATGACCGTCGTCAACTACTCGGTGCAGGACATCTTCAGCCCGAACGACCGGATCTTCGTCGGGCTGGAGTGGTTCCGCGCCGTGACGCGCGACCCGGAGATCCGCGCCGCGTTCCTGCGCACGCTGCTGTTCTCGGCGCAGGTGCTGCTGGTCGAGATCCCGCTGGGGGTGGCGATCGCGGTCGCGATGCCGCGCCGCGGGTTCTGGGTGTCGGTGGCCCTGGTCGTCGTCGCGCTGCCGCTGCTCATCCCCTGGAACGTGGTCGGCACCATCTGGCAGATCTTCGCCCGCGCCGACATTGGGCTCGGCGGCTGGACGATCAACCACGTGCTGGGCATCGACTTCAACTACACGCTGGACTCCACCGACGCCTGGCTCACCGTGCTGATCATGGACGTGTGGCACTGGACGCCGCTGGTGGCGCTGCTCGCCTACGCCGCGCTGCGGTCGATTCCCGACCCCTACTTCCAGGCCGCGCAGATCGACGGCGCCTCGGCGTGGGCCACGTTCCGCCGCATCCAGCTGCCCCGGCTGCGCGGGGTGCTGACGATCGCGATCCTGCTGAGGTTCATGGACAGCTTCATGATCTACACCGAGCCGTTCGTGGTGACCGGTGGCGGGCCCGGCAACGCCACGTCGTTCCTCAGCGTCCTGCTGTCGAAGATCGCCGTCGGTCAGTTCGACCTGGGGCCGGCGGGCGCCTTCTCGTTGCTCTACTTCCTCATCGTGCAGATCGTCTCGTACGTCTTCTTCACCGTGCTGACCAGGACCGGGAGGTGAGCGGGATGGCCGGAGGGCAGGTCGCGACGGCCAGGCGGGCCCGGCGGCAGCTTCCCTGGGCGCGTACCGTCTTCTGGCTCTACGCGGCCACGCTGATGCTGCCGCTGCTGTGGATGTTCGGCATGTCCATCCGCCCGAACGAGGACATCCTGGGCAGCTTCTCGCTCATCCCGCAGCGGGCGACCCTGGAGAACTACCAGACCTTCTTCACCGATCCGGCGTGGTACTCCAGCTACCTCAACTCGATCATCTACACCTCGATGAACGCCGTCATGTCGCTGATCGTGGCGATCCCGGCCGCCTACGCGTTCTCCAGGTTCAGGTTCGCCGGGGACAAGCACCTGTTCTTCTGGCTGCTGACCAACCGGATGGCCCCGCCGGCCGTGTTCCTGCTGCCGTTCTTCCAGATCTACCAGAGCGTCGGGCTGTTCGACACGCACCTCGGCGTGGCCATCGCGCACATGCTGTTCAACGTGCCGCTCGCGGTCTGGATCTTGGAGGGGTTCATGTCCGGGATCCCACGCGAGATCGACGAGACGGCCGCGATCGACGGCTACTCCCTGCCCCGCTTCTTCATCAAGATCTTCCTGCCGATGATCCGCTCCGCCATCGGGGTCACCGCGTTCTTCTGCTTCATGTTCAGCTGGGTCGAACTGCTCATCGCCCGCACCATCACCTCGGTCAACGCCAAGCCGATCGCCGCCACCATGACGCGCACCGTGAGCGCGGCGGGCGTCGACTGGGGGCTGCTCGCGGCGGCCGGCGTGCTGACGATCATCCCGGGCGCGGTCGTCATCTGGTTCGTACGCAACTACGTGGCCAAGGGCTTCGCGCTGGGGAGGGTCTGACGATGCCCGACTGGATGGTCTGGACGCCTCCCACGGCCCTGGTGTTCATCGGCCTCGCCCTGCTGCTCTGCGTCATGGCGGTATGGGCCCGTTTCTCCCCGCCGGTCGCGCGGCGGGGCTTTCTGCGCATCGAGACCGATCGGGGGGACCGGCTCTACATCGGCCTCATCAGTGCGGCCGTCGTGCTCGCGGGGTGGATCGCCGTCACCGACCTGTCCATGTGGCTCGCACTGGCGTGCGCGCTGCTGGTGGCGGTGGTCATCGGTATCTGGGGTTGACACAGGAGGGACCCGAACATGCCGTTCCACAGGAAAGTCCCACGACGACGGGCGACGGCCACCGCGGCCGCGCTGGTCCTGCTCGCGGCCGCCTGTTCGCAGGGCGAGGGCGCCGGTCAGAGCGACTACACCGAGGCCGGTGGCAAGGCCGCCGCGCAGAAGTGGGTCTCCCAGGAGTTCACGCCGAGCACCCTGTCCAAGGATCAGCAGCTCGCCGAGATGGACTGGTTCATCAAGGCCGCCGCGCCGTACCGGGGCATGGAGATCAACGTGGTGTCCGAGACGATCACCACGCACGAGTACGAGTCACGGCAGCTCGCCAAGGCGTTCACCGAGATCACCGGCATCAGGATCAAGCACGACCTGATCCAGGAAGGTGACGTCATCGAGAAGCTGCAGACCCAGATCCAGGGCGACCAGAACATCTACGACGCCTACGTCAACGACTCCGACCTGATCGGCACCCATTCGCGCGGTGACTACGTGCTGCCGCTGTCCGACTACATGGCCGGGGAGGGCAAGGCCGTCACCTCCCCCACGCTCGACCTGGACGACTTCATCGGCATCAGCTTCACCACCGGGCCGGACCGGAAGCTCTACCAGCTGCCCGACCAGCAGTTCGCGAACCTCTACTGGTTCCGCTACGACTGGTTCACCGACCCGGACATCAAGAAGCAGTTCAAGGACGCCTACGGCTACGACCTGGGCGTGCCGGTCAACTGGGCGGCCTACGAGGACATCGCCGACTTCTTCACCAACAAGGTCAACGGCAACGGCACCGTCGACGGCAAGAAGGTCTACGGCCACATGGACTACGGCCGCAAGGACCCGTCGCTGGGCTGGCGGTTCACCGACTCGTGGCTGTCCATGGCGGGCAACGGCGACGCCGGCATCCCCAACGGGCTGCCGGTGGACGACTGGGGCATCCGGGTGGAGAACTGCCGCCCCGTCGGCTCGTCGGTGACCCGCGGCGGCGACACCAACGGCCCGGCGGCGGTCTACGCGCTCACGAAGTACGTCGACTGGCTGAAGAAGTACGCCCCGAAGGAGGCCGCGGGCATGAACTTCAGCGAGGCCGGCCCGGTCCCCGCCCAGGGCCACATCGCCCAGCAGGTCTTCTGGTACACGTCGTTCACCGCCGACATGACCAAACCCGGATTGTCGGTCGTCAACGACGATGGCACGCCCAAGTGGCGCATCGCCCCGAGCCCGCACGGCGCGTACTGGAAGGACGGCAACAAGCTCGGATACCAGGACGCCGGCTCGTGGACGCTGCTGAAGAACACGCCGAAGGAGCGCCGGGCCGCCGCCTGGCTGTACGCGCAGTTCGTGACGTCCAAGACGGTCTCGCTGAAGAAGTCGATCGCCGGCCTGACCTTTATCCGCGACTCCGACATCAGGAGCGACTACTTCGCCGACAACGCCAAGAAGTACGGCGGCCTGATCGAGTTCTACGGCTCACCGGCCCGCAAGCAGTGGACCCCGACCGGCACCAACGTGCCCGACTACCCGAAACTGGCCCAGCTGTGGTGGCAGAACGTCGCCACCGCCGTCACCGATGAGACCACCGCCCAGCAGTCGATGGACAACCTCGCCAAGCAGCAGGACGACATCCTGTCCCGGCTGGAACGCCGCGGCTACGGCGGCGCCTGCGCGCCGAAGCTGAACCCGGAGCAGTCCGCCCAGCACTGGCTGGACCAGCCGGGCGCCCCGGTGCCGAAGCTCGCGGACGAGCGCGGCAAGCCGGAGACGCTCGACTACGACAAGCTGATCGCCCAGTGGAAGTCGGGCGACTGAGTCACCCGCCGCTGCGGACGATGGCCAGCGGGCATGGCGCATGCTGCAACATGGCGTTGCTGACGGAGCCGAGCACCATGCCCGCCAGCACGCCATGCCCGTGGGAGCCGACGACAAGCAGGGCGGCGCCCTCGGCGGCCTGACGCAGCACCTCGACCGGATGGCCCTGCACGACCTCCTCGATCACGGTCACGCCGGGGTGGCGCTCGCTCCGGCCGGCCACCTTCTCCTTGAGCAGGTCGAGCTCGCCGCCGACCGAGGTCGGCTCGGGCACGTCCGGCCAGGTGCGGGCATGCACGGCGCGCAGCCGCGCCCCGCGCATCGACGCCTCGGCGAAGGCGAAGTCGAGGGCCCGCTCACCGGCGGCCGAGCCGTCGACGCCGACGACCACCTCGGGGCGCGGGGACGGAGGCAGCTCGCGCACGACCACGACATCGCAGGGCGCGTGCCCGGCCACCCCGTAGGCGACCGAACCGACCAGCATCCCGCGCACGCCGCCCAGCCCGTGGTTGCCGACCACCAGCAGCTCGGCGCCGGCCGCCGCCTTGATCAGGGCCGTGCGCGGATCTCCGGGCAGCAGCGTCGTCTCGACGCTCACCTTGGGCGCCTCCCTGTGGACCCGCTCCTCCCCCGAGGCCAGCACCGTCGTGCCCCCCTCACGCATCCACCGGGCCACCTCGGCGAAGCGGCCCTCACGCGTGTCGACGGCCCACGCGGCGATGGCGTGCGCCACGGTCAGCGGCACCTCGCGCAGCGCCGCCTCCCTCGCGGCCCATCCGGCGGCCTCCAGCCCGGCCCGGGACCCGTCCACTCCGACAACGATCACGACATTTCTCCCATCACGCCACAACCTCGCCGTTTAATCCCACCATCCTCCCAGCCGCCGGTTCACACCCGAGGCGAACGTCCCTCAAGAGCCGGTCGAAGGCCCTTTTCCCGAGCACCCGAACAGGACGGATTCAAGGCGATCAAGCGGTATGCGCGCCGGTGCCCGCCCCGTCACCGACGGAGCGGGCACCGGGCCTCGGATCAGCGAAGGTCGAACGCGCGGAGCGTGGTCTGCTTGACGCGGTTGCCGGCCGCGTCCCACGCCTCGACCTTCAGGCTCACCGCGCCCTTGGTGGCGCGGTAGGCAGGGTACGTGGCGCCGGCGGTGTAGACGCCGTCACGGCCCCGCTTGAGGTCGGCGGGCTTCCAGGTGGCGCCGTCGTCGGTGCTCGTCCAGAGCTTGACGCCCGCGATGGCGGGCATCTTCGCGGACGAGGGCCCGTGGTAGGCCTCCAGCTGGAAGGTGTGCCTGCGGCCGGCGGCCACCTTGTTCTCGATGGACAGGCTGCCACCGAGGTCGTAGCTGACGTACACGGCGGGAGCGGTCCGGCAGTGCTCGATCGGGCCGTCGATCCACCAGGCGTAGCAGTTGAGACCGGGCTTGGCGTGGTCCTCGCCCGGCGGGGCGGTGAACGTCCACTCGACGTGCTGCAGGTCGTTCGCGGCCGTCAGCCGGTAGCCGCCCTCGCCCTCCGGCAGCGGGTAGCGCGGCAGCGTGGTGAACGGGTCGACGGGGGCGTTCGGGATCTCCCTGCCGTCGCGGTACAGGTGGATCTCGTAGCGCGGCCGGAGGTCCCCGAAGGCCGTGCCGTCGTCACGCCGCTCCCCGACCCCGCTGACCATCGACGGGGTCACCCAGAGGTTGCCGCCGTGCACGCAGATCGCGCACGGCACCCCGACCACCAGGTTCTGGAGCGGCGCGGCCTTCGGATCGGCGAGCTTGAACACCTTGTCGGAGGCCGTGGCGGCACCGGGTGTGCTCGGGGTGGCGAACCACCGCTGCGACGTGCTCCCCGGCTTGTCGAAGACGTCGACGCGGTAACGGCTCTCCTCGATCTCCGCGGCCGGGTCCGGCGTGACCAGGGCCGACATGCCCGTGGAGTGCACGATCGTGGGGTCGAGCGGCCACACCCCACTGCGACCTGCGTTGCGGCAGCGGGAGAGCGCAGTTCACGGCGTCCGTGCCGGTGCCCAGATAGGTGACGTCGTCGGTACGCCACGTGCTCCGCGAGATCGAGGCCTTCGTGTACGGCCCGGTGGGCACCTCGAAGTCGACGCGGTGCAGCTGGCGGCCGGTGACCTTGTAGTGCATGGAGTCCGGGATGCGGCCGGGCTTCTCCGGCAGCACCCCGGCGAGCTCGGGCAGCAGGTCGCGCAGGGCTCCCGCGACGGGCGTCAGCTCCGCCCCCGCCAGATCGGTCGCGCGTCCGCGCATGCCTCGACGATCGGCCCGAGCGGGAACGGCTCCCTGATCTGCACACACGCCCCGCGCAGCACCCGCATCCCCGCCACGGCCGGGTCACCCAGCAGCTCGGCGGCCAGGCGTGACTTCCCGATGCCGGCCTCGCCCTCGATGACCGCCACGGAGGGCGCGGTGGCCATGAGAGCCACGAGCCGGGCGAGCTCCTTCTCCCGCCCCACCAGAACCGGAGAAATCACTGGGCCCACATGCACCCGACCATTCAACTGCACGCCCTTTCACAGATCAAACGTCCCGTTTCGGCGCGGGCGAGAGCCGGGGGCCACAGGTCGCGTGAGCCCGGCGTGACCTGTCGGTGCGGTCTTCTAAGCTGCGAAGCCGTACAGGGATGATTGGATTCTTGCCGTGGACGCCTCGGTCGAGCAGCTCGTGTACGTCCGCGAGGACGAATACACCGTCGCCCGGATGACCGACGAGCAGGGGGCCGGGTTCGTCGCCACCGGGCGGGCGCTGGCCGGGGTGCAGCCCGGGGAGACGCTCCGGCTCACCGGCGAGTGGGGTGAGCACGCGCGTCACGGCCGCCGCTTCCAGGTGGCGACCTGCGAGCGGGTCGTCCCGTCGACGGTCCGGGCCATCCAGCTCTACCTCGGCTCGGGCCTGATCCGGGGCATCGGCCCGCGCCTCGCGCAGGCCATCGTCTCCCACTTCGGCGACAGCACGCTCACCGTCATCGACACCGAGCCGGGGCGGCTCACCGAGGTCGTCAACATCGGCCCGGCCCGGCAGGCGCAGATCGTCGAGGCGTGGCGGGAGCAGAAGGAGATCGCCGCGCTGATGGTGGTCCTCCAGGGCTACGGCATCAGCCCACTGCTCGCGGCCAAGATCTACCAGGTGTACGGCTCCGACTCGGCCGGCATCCTCAAATCGGACCCCTACCAGCTCATCGGCCAGGTCAGAGGCATCGCCTTCCACACCGCCGACCGGATCGCGCTGCGGTCGGGCGTGTCCGAGCACAGCCCGCAACGCATCAGGGCGGCGCTCCTCGACCGGCTGGAGTCGGCGGCGGCGAGCGGCGGCCACTGCTACCTGTCGATGACCGCGCTGCTCACGCAGACCGCCGAGCTCATCGACCAGGACCAGGACCTGCTACGCCCGGTGATCGACGCCCTCACGGCCGAGCGGCGGATCGTCGTGGAGGCGGCCTCTGACCAGGTGGTCGTCTACTCCAAGGAGTTGCACAGCCGCGAGGTCAAGCTGGCCGAGCAGCTGGCCCGGCTCTGGCAGGCCCGCTCGACGCTGCCGTTGCGCGACTTCCGCGAGGATCCCGACCTGCACGACGACCAGCGCGCAGCCGTGACCATGGCGTTGACCAGCACCGTCTCCGTGCTCACCGGTGGGCCGGGCTGCGGCAAGAGCCACACGGTGCGGGTGATCGCGGCCACGGCGCGGGCGATGGGCGGCAGGGTGACGCTGGCCGCGCCGACCGGCAAGGCGGCCAAGCGCCTGTCGGAGCTCACCGGCCTGCCGGCGATGACCGTGCACCGGATGCTGGCGCACGAGCCCGACCCCGACGCCCTGTTCGACCAGGTGCCCGCGCAGGCCGACCTGATCGTGGTCGACGAGGCGTCCATGCTCGACCTGCACCTGGCCACCCGGCTCTGCTCGGCGGTCCCCTCGGGCAGCCACCTGCTGCTCGTCGGCGACAGCGACCAGCTCCCGAGCATCGGTCCCGGCAGCGTGCTCTCCGACCTGCTGCGGGCCGAGGAGATCCCACGCGTCCGCCTGACGCACGTCTTCCGCCAGGCGGACGGCAGCGGCATCGTCCGCAACGCCCACCGCATCCGGTCCGGGGAGTTGCCCGCGATCCCGGGCGGCGGCGGCTTCTGGTTCGAGGAGGTCGACACCCCCGAGGCCGTCGCCGAGCGGGTCGTCCACCTGGCAACCGTGGCGATCCCGCGTAAGCAGCGGGTGGACCCCGGCCAGGTGCAGGTGCTGTGCCCGATGCGCCGGGGCGCGGCCGGCACCGCCGAGCTGGGCCGCCTGATCCAGGAACGCCTCAACCCGGCCCGCGACGGTCAGCCGGAGCACTGGTCGGGCGCCTCGGTCTTCCGCGTCGGCGACCGGGTGATGCCCATCCGCAACAACTACGACAAGGGCGTCTTCAACGGCGAGACCGGCACGGTCACCCGGATCGACCAGGAGCAGCGCCAGGTCGAGCTCGTCATCGACGACGGCGACCCGGTCACCTACGGCTTCGACGAGCTCGACGACCTCACCCACGCCTACGCCATCAGCGTGCACCGCTCGCAGGGCAGCGAATACCCGTTCGTGGTGGCGCCCATCGTCGCCGAGGCGGGCGGCATCATGCTGCGCCGCAGGCTCCTCTACACCCTCGTCACCCGGGCCCGCTCGTGGGTGGTGCTCGTCGGCGACCGCAGGGCCCTGGAGCTCGCGGTCGCCCGCCTCGGCCGCCCCCGCAACACCATGCTCACCCGCCGCCTGACCCAGACCCTCCAGTGACCTCTCTCAGGTCGCGCATGTAGTCGTACAAGCGGGGATGGGAGCCAACCCTAACGAGATTCGTCCAGGTGGAGCCGCTGGCGGGCGCTCGCGCCCAGCCCAGCGAGACGATCGTCATCGCCCGCCGACGAAGGTCCGCTCAGGAGGAGAGGCGAAAAGTTCGACCATGGTGCCTGGGCGGAGTTCCTCGCCCAGGACCGATGTGATCGCGTCGGTGAGGGCGGCGCCGAGGCGGGCAGTGATCTCGGCGGCGTCCGGGCGTTCGAACACACCTGACCGGACACCCAACGTGACCGAAGCGCCGGTGTCCACGGGCACGCCTCCCTGGGCGAAGCGGCCCGCGGGAACGCCGGACAGCCGGATGCTCACCAGCGGCCGCGCCCACTCACCGTAGACGCCGACGATCGCTTCGGTCAGGGCGGTCACGAGCTCGGGTTCGTTGCCCGCTAGCCTGGTGTCTGGAAGATGGGCGGTCAGATGCGGCACAGTGGACCTCATTTTCTTTAACCTTAAAGGCTTTGAGCTTAAAGATACTGGTGAAGGGTTGCTGATGTCCACCGAGGCGGGTGGTATCGCCGTCAACGAGGCCGTCCGCACGCTGCTGTTGCTCATGCCTCGGCTCGTCGGCCGTGCCAAACGCCTGCCGATTCCGCCGCAGCTGCGGGACCTCGACCTGGCGCCCCGGCACCTGGCCCTGCTGGCCCACTTGGAATATGACGGCCCCGCCAGCGTGAACGAGCTCGCCGATCGGCTAGAGGTGGCGCCCACGACCGTCAGCCTCATGGTCAGCGAACTGGTGCGGCCACGCGTTCTGGAGCGGACCGCCGACCCCGCCGACCGTCGCCGCCGCATCATCGCCATCACCCCGGCCTACGCCGAACCGATCCGGGCCTGGCTGTCCGGCAGCGCCACCGCCTGGGAACACGTCATGAACGACCTGTCACCCGCCGAACGCGCGACCGTCGTCACCGCACTCCGCTCCTTCGAGGCCGCGCTGGAACGCCGCGACCCGCAACCGAACGACGAACCACGAAGCTGACCGGCTGCCCGGTCCCGCCCTAGCGCCAGACTGTGGCGGCCGGCCAAGACGCGGGATTGGTCGGGGCCCAGCACCCATGGACGGGAGCGGGCGTCAGACGACGGGCCACGGCTGCGGCGCCCGGCCCGCACTGTGCCGGCAAGTGACGGCTTCAGCTACGGCGACAAGCCGCCAAAGACGGGAAAAGGCGCTTCAGCATCGGCGAGTAGAACGACGACAATGCCGGGCCCGCTCTACGGCGGGCAAGCTGGGCGGCCGGACACCGTGAAGCGGAGGCGGGTGGGCGTTCCGGCCGACTTAAGACCGTGCCAAGTACCCCCGCGCCCGGAACAAGGCCGAAGGCGAAAAACACCAGACCCCGGGCAATCGCGGTCGGCCGGAACGCCCACCCGCCTCCGCGGACCAGGCGCCCACCACAAGAAGCCTCACAAGCTCCGCGCGCCCCGCAACCTGAGAAAGATGCCCGAGCGGCAACGACACTCACCCTCCGGGCCCGGCACCGCCGACGACCGGACCGACCTCACGAGCAGCGGCGGCGGCGCTGGACGACTTGAGCATCCGCAGCGCCCCCTTCGACAACGAGACCAGCACGTCCACGGCCTCCTCCAGATCGGGATACCGCCCCTCCAGATGCCCGAGGGCCAACGCGTTGGTGGCGGCGTTGATGCCTTCGGCGATCATCTCCAGCCGCCGCCGGTCACGCTCGTTGTCGGCGGTGTAGCCGAGGGCCGCGAGGTCGGCGGCGTGGTGGTCGCGGTAGGCGAGTGAGGCCTCCTTGGCGAACTCGTGCATGGACGAGGAGGGGTCGTGCCGGGCGCGGTGCAGGATGCGCAGCAGCTCGGGGTGGCGGCAGATGGCTTCGAGCGGGATGCGGAAGGTGTCGCGCTGGTGCTCGGTGACGTCGGGCGCCTCGCGGGCCCGGCGCCGCGCCTCCCGCATGGACCGGCGCAGCCGGTCGCCGCCCTCGTCGCCGAGCACCCGCAGCAGATCTTGCTTGTCCTTGAAGTGCACGTAGAAACTGGACTGGGCGATGCCCGCGGCCTTGGCGACCTTGACGGTCGTCAGCCCTGTCTCGCCTTCGGTGTCGAGGATGGCCAGAGCCGCGCGGATCAGTCTGCGCCGGGTCAGGTCCTTGGCCTCGCTCCTGCTGAGCGGTGTGCTGCTCACGGGCCACCTCCCTCTTGCTTGTCGCCGATAACAGTATCTCCGAGCGTCCCTGGATAACGATCGCTACTGGACACTTGTGAGTTTCCTCACCGATAGTACTATCGGTGAAATTGCTCTCGGGGGGACGACCGGGAGGAGGCGTGGATGAAACGCTGGAGAAGACTGGCGGCGTTGTCGCTGGCTTCGGTGGTATTGGTGGCGTGCAGCGGGCAGCGACCCGTGGCCGTCAGTGAGAAGAGTTCCGACCCGACGAAACCCGTGGTCGGCGGGAAGCTGGTGTACGGGCTCAGCGCCGACGCCGCCGGATTCAACCCGGTGACCGACCAGTTCGCGGCGCAGAGCTACAGCATGGCGACGACGATCATCGAGCCGCTGGTGAGCGTGGACGTCAACGGCGATTGGAAGCCCTACCTGGCAGAGTCCCTGACGCCCAACAAGAAGTCCGACGAGTGGACGATCACGGTCAGGTCGGGGATCTCGTTCTCCGACGGCACGCCGCTGACCGGTGAGGTGGTCAAGGCCAACCTGGAGGCGCAGAAGGCGTCGCCGCTCAACAACGCGGTGCTCGCGCCGGTCTCGTCGTTCGAGCTGGTCGACCCTAAGACGGTCAAGGTCAAGCTGAAGCAGCCGTGGGTGGCCTTCCCGTACTATCTGGCGGCGCAGATCGGCATGATCGTGCCGCCGTCGTCGCTCGCCGATCCCCGGGGCGCGAGCCAGAAGCCCGTCGGGACCGGGCCGTTCACCTTCCAGGAGTACGTGCCCGACAGCAGGTTCGTCGTGGCCAAGAACGCCAACTACTGGCGCAAGGGCCTGCCGTACCTGACCCAGATCGAGTTCCGGATCCTGCCCGACAGCCAGACCCGCGCGCAGACGCTGGAGGCGGGCCAGCTCGACGCCATGGGCACCAGCCGCGACGAGGACATCACCAAGTTCGGCGCGCTCAAGGACGCCTTCACGGTGCAGCGGTCGCAGGGCATGGCCGTGGCCGAGTACATGTTCATGCTCAACACCGCCGTCAAGCCCTTCGACGACATCAGGGTTCGCAAGGCGCTGGCGCACGCCATGGACCGCAAGGCGGTCATCTCGACGCTGCGCGGCGGGCTCACGAAGGAGGCCGACGGCCCCTGGTCGAAGGACTCCAAGTGGTACGCCGAGGGCGGCGGCTACCCGGAGTACGACCTGGCCAAGGCGACCACGCTGGTCAAGGAGGTCGAGGCGGACAAGGGACCGATCAAGTTCGAGATCATCTCCACTCCCGACCCCAACACCATGCAGGGCATCGAGCTGGCGCAGGACATGTGGCGCAAGGCGGGCATCGAGGTGACGATCAAGCAGGCCGACCAGGCCGACCTGATCAACCGCGCGGTCACCGGCAACTTCGCCGCGACCGTGTGGACCCAGTTCTCCTCACCCGACCCCGACGGCGAGTACATCTGGATGCACAAGGGGTACGCGGGGCCCGTCGGCTCCATCGCGCTGAACTTCACCCGGCTCAAGGACGACAAGCTCAGCCAGGCCTTCGACGTGGGCCGCACCAGCCCGGACGAGGCGACGCGCAAGCAGGCGTACGCCACCGTCCAGCAGCGGCTGCGTGAGCTGGTGCCGTACGTGTTCGTCGACCACCTCGACACCGGCGCCGTCATCGCCAAGACCACGGTGCACGGCATCGGCGAGCACGTGCTGCCGGACGGGGAGAAGGGGCTGCCCATGACCGGTTCACCCATCCCCTACCACCCCTTCTCCGGCGTCTGGATCACCCAGCAGTGATCCTCCTGCACCGGCTGGTCCGGCTCCTGGTGGTCCTGCTCGTGGTGACGTTCCTGTCCTACGCCCTGCTCGGGTTGCTCCCCGGTGACCCGACGACGCAGATCCTCGGCCTGTCGGCGACCGAGGAGGCCCGTGCGCAGCTCCGCCAGGAACTGGGCCTGGACCAGCCGCTGCTGGTCCGGTACGCCGACTGGCTCGGCGGCCTGGTCACCGGCGACTTCGGCACCTCGTACATCAACCAGGTGCCGGTCGCGCAGGAGCTGGCCGAGCGGCTGCCGGTCACGCTGGAACTGCTGGTCGCGGCGCAGATCGTGGCGCTGGGGCTGGCGGTTCCGGTGGGCGTGGCGGCGGCCCGCCGGGCCGGCGGCACGCTGGACCAGGTGCTCACCGCGATGAGCTTCGCGCTGCTGTCCACCCCGGTGTTCGTGCTCGGCGTGCTGCTGATCCTGGTGTTCGCCGTCACCTGGCAGGTGTTGCCGGCCACCGGGTGGACTCCGATCTCGGTGGATCTGGGGTGGAACATCACCTCGGTGCTGCTGCCCGCGATCACGCTCGGCGCGGGGCAGCTCGCCGTCTACGCGCGGCTGTTGCGTACCGACCTGATCGCGACGCTGCAGGAGGACTACATCACGCTGGCGCGCGCCCGCGGCCTGTCGCCGCGGCGCATCCTGTGGCGGCACGCGCTGCGCCCGTCCACGATCTCGCTGATCACCGCCGTCGGGCTGAACCTCGGGGCGCTGATCGGCGGGACCGTGATCATCGAGACGCTCTTCGGGCTGCCCGGCATCGGCCGGCTCATCGTCGACTCCATTTTTTCCCGCGACTACCTGACCGTGCAGGGAGGCGTCGTGCTGATCTCGGTCGGCTACGTGCTGGTCAACTTCGTGGTGGACCTGGTGTACGCCGCCGTGGACCCGAGGATCCGGCATGCGTAGGCGTCTCGGCCCCGGGTTCTGGATCGCGGCGTGCTGGATCCTGCTGGTGCTGGCCGGGGCGCTGCTGGCCGACCTGCTGCCCATCGCGCGCTACGACGAGACGCTGGCCGGGCCGCCCCGGTCGGGCCCCAGCGCCGACCACCCGTTCGGCACCGACGGACTGGGGCGCGACGTGTTCAGCCGGGTCGTGCACGGCTCGCGGGTCTCGCTCGGCGTGGGCATCGGCGCGGTGCTGCTCGGTCTGGCCATCGGCGGGCCGCTCGGCATCCTGGCGGGTTACCGCAGGCGGGCGACGGACGCGATCATCATGGCGTTCAACGACGTCGCGCTGGCCTTCCCGTCGCTGGTCTTCGCGCTGGCCGTGGTGGCGTTCGCGGGGGCCAGCCTGCGCAACGTGCTGATCGTGCTCGGAGTGCTCGGCGTGCCCGCGTGGACCCGGCTGATCAGGGGCGCGACGCTCTCCTTCGCCGACCGGGAGTTCGTCCTGGCGGCCCGGGTGCTGGGCGTGCGCGACAGCAGGATCCTGTGGCGGGAGATCATGCCGAACGTCGCGGTGCCCGCCGCGTCCTACGCGTTCATCGGGATGGCCGTGGTCGTGGTGGCCGAGGGCAGCCTCGCCTTCCTCGGGCTGTCGGTGCAGGCGCCCACGCCCACCTGGGGCGGGCTGATCAACGAGGGCCGCACCCTGATGGACGACGCGCCGCACGTGGTGCTGGCGCCGTCGCTGGTCATGTTCCTGACGGTGCTCTCGTTCAACCTGGTGGGCGACCGGCTGAGGGCGCTGACCGACGTCCGGCACAGCGGCCTGGAGCCCGTACGGCAGGCGCCTCCGGCGGCCCCCGCCGCCCCCGTCCACGCGGTGGGCGACAGCCTGCTCCAGGTCGAGGACCTGCGGACGCACTTCGTCACCGAACGCGGCCTGGTCAAGGCCGTCGACGGGGTCTCCTTCACCCTGGAGCGCGGCAGGACGCTGGCCATCGTGGGCGAGTCGGGCTCGGGCAAGTCGATGCTGATCCGCTCGATCCTCGGCCTGCTCCCCGGCTCGGGCGTCGACCGGAGCGGCAACGTCTACCTGGACGGCGACGACCTCACCCGGCGCACCCCCGAGGAGATGCGGCACATCCTCGGCCCGCGCCTCGGCACCGTCTTCCAGGACCCGATGACCGCGCTCAACCCGGTGCGGACGATCGGCGCGCAACTGGCCGAGCCGCTCCGGGTGCACCTCGGGATGAACCGGACGCAGGCCCGCGAGGAGGCCGCGCGGCTGCTCGCCCAGGTCGGGATCCCCGATCCGGGACGGATGCTGGGCCGCTATCCGCACCAGCTGTCGGGCGGCATGCGGCAGCGGGTCACCATCGCGATGGCCCTCTCGTGCGGCCCCGACGTGCTGTTCGCCGACGAGCCCACGACCGCCCTCGACGTCACCATCCAGGACCAGGTGCTACGGCTGCTGCACCGGCTGCGGGAGGAGCGTCACATGGCGGTCGTCCTGGTCAGCCACGACCTCGCGGTGGTGCGCGAGTGGGCGGACGAGGTCATCGTGATGTACGCGGGCAAGGTCGTGGAACGCGGCCCCACGGCCGAGATCTTCGGGCGCACCCGCATGCCGTACACCGAGGCGCTGCTGCAGGCGGCGCCCCGGCTGACCGACCCGGCGCACCACCGGCTGCGGGTCATCCCCGGCCGGCCGCCGGACCTGGTGGACCTGCCGTCGGGCTGCGCCTTCCAGCCGCGCTGCGCCCACGCCCGCGACCGGTGCGTGACCGAGGCTCCGGAGCTGCTTGAGGACGGTCATCTGTACGCGTGCTGGTATCCCACCGGCAGCCCGATCAGCGAAGGAGCCGAGAGCCGTGGCCGGTAGCGGAAACGCCCATCTTCGTCCCCGCGACCAGGTGTTGCTCCAGGTGGAGGACCTGGTCGTGGAGTTCCCCGCGGGGCGGGGCCGTACCGTGCGGGCGGTGTCGGGAGTGAGCTTCGACCTGGCGCAGGGCGAGACGCTGGGCATCGTCGGCGAGTCGGGGTGCGGCAAGTCGAGCACCGCGCGGGCGCTCGTACAACTGCCGCCGCCGCGCGGCGGCTCGGTGCGGCTGGACGACGTCGAGCTGACCACGCTGCGCGGCGAGGCGCTGCGGCGCACCCGCAGGCGGCTGCAGATGATCTTCCAGGATCCGATCTCGTCGCTGAACCCGCGCCGCCGGGTCCGCGACATCGTCAGCGAGGGCACCCGCGTGTGGGGCGCCGGCGGCGACCGGGTGGACGAGGTGCTGGAGGCCGTCGGGCTCGACCCGGCGACCGCGGCCGTGCGGCGGCCGCACGAGTTCTCCGGCGGCCAGTGCCAGCGCATCTCCATCGCGCGGGCGCTGGTGCTGGAGCCGGAGGTGGTGATCTGTGACGAGCCGGTGTCCGCCCTGGACGTCTCGGTGCAGGCGCAGATCCTCGGGCTGCTGGAGGACCTCAAGGAGCGTTACCGGCTCACGCTGGTGTTCATCGCCCACGACCTGGCCGTGGTGAAGAACGTCAGCGACCGGATCCTGGTGATGTACCTCGGCAAGATGTGCGAGCTGGCCGCGAGCACCGAGCTGATCGAGCGGCCCGCCCACCCCTACACCCGGGCGCTGCTCGCCTCGATCCCCGGCAGCGGCCTCGACCTGCCCCCGGCCGACCGGTTGATCAAGGGTGAGCCGCCGTCACCGGTCGACCCGCCGAGCGGCTGCCGCTTCCGTACCCGGTGTCCGAGAGCGGCCTCCAGGTGCGCCGAGGAGGAGCCGGAGATCCGGCCGCTGACCGGCGGCCACTGGGTGGCCTGCCACTTCCCGGAAACAGCCTGATTTTTCCGGAAACAGGCTGTTCTTCCGGAACAGGCTGCACCAGAAGAGACTGAGACGGAACCAGATTCAAGGAGCAGCATGGCCATCGACTTCACCCTCGCCCCCGAGCACGAGGAGATCCGCAAGCGGGTGCGGGCCTTCATCCAGGGCACCGTCATCCCGGCCGTCGAGGACCTGGAGGAGGGCGACCGCGACACCTACCTGCGGACCATCTTCAAGCTGCGCGAGAAGGCCAGGGCGGAGGGGCTCTGGCTGCCGCACATGCCCAAGGAGTGGGGCGGCATGGGCCTCGGCCACGTCGAGCTGGCCATGGTCCAGTCGGAGGCGGCCAAGACGCGGCTCGGCCCGTGGGTGCTCAACTGCCAGGCGCCCGACGAGGGCAACATGCACACACTGCTGCACTGGGCCAGCGACGAGCAGAAGGAGAAGTACCTCCGCCCGCTGCTCGACGGCCGCACGATGTCGTGCTTCGCGATGACCGAGCCCGAGGTGGCGGGCTCCGACCCGACGCTCATCCGCACCACCGCCGTCAAGGACGGCGACGAGTGGGTCATCAACGGCCACAAGTGGTTCATCTCCAACGCCCGGCGGGCGAGCTTCGCCATCCTCATCGCGCGGACCGAGACCGACGTGCCCGAGGGCGCGCGCGGCGCCAACACGGCCTTCCTCATCGACCTGCCGCAGGAGGGCTGGCACGACGTCCGCGAGGTCGAGACGATGCACGGCTCGACGGGCCACAGCGAGATCGTCATCAGGGACCTGCGGGTGGCGGACGGTCAGATCCTCGGCGGGCGCGGCGACGGCCACCGGCTCGGCCAGTACCGCCTCGGCCCGGCGCGGCTCGCGCACTGCATGCGCTGGATCTCCCAGGCGGAGACGGCGCTCGACATGATGGTCGACCGGGCGCTCAACAGGTACAGCCACGGCTCGCTGCTCGCCGAGAAGCAGGGGGTCCAGTGGCTGATCGCCGACTCGGCGATGGAGCTCTACCAGTGCAAGCTGATGGTGCTGCACGCCGCCTCGAAGATCGACAAGGGCGAGGACTTCCGGACCGAGGTGTCGATGGCCAAGCACTTCGTGGCCAACAGCCTCAACCGGATCATCGACCGGGCGATCCAGGTGCACGGCGCGCTCGGCTACTCCACCGACACGCCGCTGGCCCACATGTTCCAGCACGCCCGCTGGGCCCGCTTCGCCGACGGCGCCGACGAGATCCACCAGATGCGCATCGCCGAGCGGACCATCGACGCCTACCGCACCACCGGATCGACCAGCGCCGCCACAGGGGGCCTGCCCCTGTAGCGGCGCCGTAGGTCACGGCCGGCCGTCACCCGGCACCGGCCGTGACACGGCGCCGGCCGTGTCGCGACCGGCCGGCCGCGCGTCCGTCCGTCAGCCGGTGAGCGGGCCGAACTCCTTGCGCGTGTCGATCACGTCGCCGAAGAGCTCCCACCGCTCGCCCTTGAACGTCATGAGCTGCATGGACTCGATGGGGAACCCGTCATCGGGTCCGGTGCTCATCGTCACGCCCGGCAGCAGCATGTCGACCTGCACGTTGCCGAGGGCGCGCACCGAGTCGCGCAGCCCCTCGCGGGTCGGGCACTTGGCCGCCTCCATGGCCTTGTGGAAGCTGCTGGCCACCGCCCAGCCGAAGGCGTGGTAGGGGACGGCCGGGTCGGCGTCGGGGGCGTACTGCTTCATCTTCGCCTGGTAGCGCATCATCTCCGGGTCGCTCTGCCACGTCGGGTCGTTGGGGTCCTTGTAGTACGTGGAGGACACGACGCCCTGCACGTTCTCGAACCCGACGGGCTTGAGCACGGTGACGGACGCGGCGACGTTGTTGACGATGTGCACCGGGTTCCAGCTCGTGTTCTTGGCGTCGGCGGCCAGCGCCTGGGAGCCGAACTTGGGCGTCGTCACGTTGAGGAACACGTCGGCCTTCGACTCGGCGAGGTTGCTCATCTGGGGGTCGACGCTGGGATCGGTGACCTCGTAGCTCTGCTCGGCCACGATCTTGACCTGGGTGCCCTCGAGGGCCCGCTTGAACCCGCCGAGCAGGTCCTTGCCGAAGTCGTCGTTCTGGAAGAGCACCGCCACCTTCGCCTCGGGCTTCTCCTGCTTGAGGTACTGCGCGTAGACGCGGGCCTCGGAGACGTAGTTGGGCTGCCAGCCGATGGTCCACGGATGGGCGGTGTCGGTGCCCCACGTGGACGCGCCGGTGGCGACGAAGACCTGGGGCACCTTCTGCTGGTCGGCGTAGTCCCAGGTGGCCGTGGTCGAGGGGGTGCCCAGTGTCTGGAAGAGCGCGAACACCTTCTCCTGCTCGACCAGCCTGCGCGCCTCCTCCACGGCCTTGGGCGGCTGGTAGCCGTCGTCCCGCACCAGGAACTCGACCTTGCGCCCGCCGATGCCGTTCTGCTCGGCGTTGACGAAGTCGAAGTACGCCTTGATGCCCTTGGGGATGGCGCCGTAGGCGGAGGCGGGGCCTGACAGCGGATAGATGCCGCCGAGTTTGAGGCTCTTGTCGGTGATGCCGGTCGTCTGTTGCCCCTGACACTCACCTGTGGCCGTCGTGCCGGTGCCGCCCGCCTCCTCCCGCCCGCCGCAAGCCGTCATGGCGAGCAGGAGCACAGCCGTACAGCCGATCGCAGTTACCCGCATTCCTTTACTCCTTCCGGAGAGTCTTCCTGATCGAATGCGCCGCGCGTCCGGTCAGCCCGGCGAGTCCGGTCGGAGCGACGTACATCACCGCGATGATCAACAGGCCGAAGATGACGCCGGGCGCGGCCTCGTTGACGTCCTGGGAGATGCTGGGCACGAACATCACGAACAGCCCGCCGAGCAGCGGTCCGGAGAGCGAGCCCAGGCCGCCGACGACGAGGCCGGCCAGCAGGGTGATCGAGAGCGTCACGGCGAACGAGTCCGGCGAGACGAAGCCGATCACCCAGGTGTAGACGCAGCCGGCCGCTCCGGCGAACATCGCGCTCCAGGCGAAGGCGAGTGTCTTGTAGAACGACAGCCGCACGCCCATGGTCTCGGCCGCCGCCTCGTTGTCGCGGATGGCGTGCAGCGCCCGTCCGACACGCGAGCGCATCAGGCTGTACGCCGACAGGAAGGCGGCGACGGCCACGGCCAGGGCGAGGAAGTACAGCCACTGGTCCTCGGCCAGCCCGGTCCAGGCGGGCGCGGCCGGCTTGGGCAGCGTCAGCCCCATGGACCCGCCGGTCACCTCCTCGAACCGCTTGAGCAGCGGCACCAGGAAGATCGCCATGGCCAGCGTCACCAGGGCCAGGTAGAGGCCGCGTAACCGCATGGCCGGCAGCCCGAGCGCGAGCCCGATCACGAACGCCACGGCGGCGGCGATCGGCAGCGTCACCGGGTAGGGCAGCTCGAACCGGTCCAGCATGATCGCGGCCCCGTACGCGCCGACGGCGAAGAACGCGCCGTGCCCGAGGGAGATCTGGCCCGCGTGGCCGACGAGCAGGTTGAGCCCCAGCAGCGCCACCGCGTAGACCAGCACCATGGTGAACTGGAAGACCCGGAACGGCACCAGTTGGAAGGGCGCGTAGCAGGCCGCCGCGAACAGGGCGGCCAGCACGATCCACCGCCACCGCTCGGCCGCGACCCGCCTGAGGGCTCCCGCCCGGGTCGGCGCGTCCACCCGCGTGACCTCCGCCGTGTCGCTCATGCCCGCTCCACCGCCGCTCGTCCGAACAGCCCCTGGGGCCGCAGCAGCAGGACGCCCAGGATGATCAGCAGTGGCACCCCGACCTTGAGATCGGATCCGATGAACCCGACGTACGCCCCGGCCAGCGTCTCGGCGACGCCGACGATCAGGCCGCCCACGACCGCGCCCACCGGGCTGTCGAAGCCGCCCAGGGTCGCCGCGGCGAAGGCGTAGATGAGGACGCCGCCCATCATGTTCGGCTCCAGGAAGAGCAGCGGCGCGACCAGGACGCCCGACACGGCGCCGACGGTGGCCGCGAGACCCCAGCCGAGCGCGAGTGTCCAGCCGACCCGGATGCCGACGAGCCGGGCCGAGTCGGGGTTGGTCGCCACGGCCCGCATGCCCAGCCCGATCCTGGTGTGCTGGAACAGCAGGTAGAGCAGGCCCATGACCAGACCGACCACGACGAGGACGCCGAGCGTCGAGTAGCTCACCCGGAGGCCGCCGGCCTCCAGCGCGCCCCCGGGGAACGGGTTGGGAAAGTCCTTGATCAGGAACGTCCAGATCCACCCGGCGGCGGCGTTGACGAAGATGAACAGGCCGACGGTGACGATCACCACGGTCAGCTCGGGCGCTCCCTCGACGGGCCGGATGACCAGCCGCTCGATGAGCATGCCGCCCGCGAACGACACCGCCAGCGTCAGCGCCAGGGCCAGCCAGAACGGCATCCCGGCGGCGGTGAACTGCCAGGCGAGGTAGGTGGAGAACATGGCCAGCTCGCCCTGCGCGAAGTTGACGATGCCGGTGAACTGGTAGATGAGCACCAGGGCGAGCGCCAGGCTGGCGTAGATCGCGCCGGTGCCGAGGCCCTGGACGAGCTGTTGCAGGAAACCGGTCATCGTCAGACTCGGTAACCGAGGTAGGACTGGGCGACCTGCTCGTCGGCCCGGATCTGCTCCGCCGTGCCCGACAGCACGATCCTGCCGGTCTCCAGGACATGCGCCTGCTGGGCGATGCCGAGGGCGAGATGGGCGTTCTGCTCGACGACGACCACGGTGGTCCGCTCCTGTTCGTTGATGGTCCGCACGATGCGGAACAGCTCCCGGGTGACCAGCGGGGCGAGGCCCAGTGACGGCTCGTCGAGGAGCAGCAGCCTCGGCCGCAGCATGAGCGCCCGGCCGATGGCCAGCATCTGCTGCTCACCCCCGCTGAGGCTGCCCGCCGCCTGCCTCAGCCGGGTCTTGAGCACCGGGAAGTAGCCGTGGATGCGCTCGAGGTCGGCGTCCACCTCGGCCCTGGCCCGCCGGCTCGCCCGCCGGACGTACGCGCCGAGACGCAGGTTCTCCTCGACGGTCAGCGGCATGAACGTGCCGCGCCCCTCGGGGACGTGCGCGACGCCCTGCCGGGCGATCGTGTCGGGCGAGCGCCCGGCCAGGTCGGCGCCGCCGAGCCGGACGGTCCCGCGCGTCCTGACCATGCCCGACAGCGCCCGCAGCAGGGTCGTCTTGCCCGCCCCGTTGGGGCCGAGGATCGCGCAGACCTCACCCTCGCCCACGCTGAGGCTCACGCCGTGCAGCACCCGGGCGTCCCCGTACCCGGCGTGCAGGTCGGTCACCACCAGCGCACTCATACGGCGGTCCCGAGGTACGCCTCGATGACGCCGGGATCGCGCTGAACCACGGCGGGCGGGCCTTCGGCGATCTTGCGGCCGAAGTCCAGGCACACGACCCGGTCGCAGGTGCCCATGACGAAGCCCATGTGGTGCTCGACCACGACCACGGTCACGTCCAGGTCGTCGCGGATGGCGCGCAGCGTGCCGGCGAACGCCTCCACCTCCGCCGAGTTGAGCCCGTTGACCGGCTCGTCCAGCAGCAGCAGCCTCGGCCGGCCGACCAGCGCCCGGGCCAGTTCCACCCGCTTGAGGGTGCCGAACGGCAGCCCGGCCGCCGGGTGCCCGGCCACCTCGGCCAGCGACAGGCGGGTCAGCACCTCGTCGGCCTCGGCGCGCAGCCGGCGCTCCTCGCCGCCCACCCCCGGCAGCCGCAGGCCCGCGGTGAGGAATCCGGCCCGGCCCCTGTGGTGCGCGCCGACCATCACGTTGTCCCGTACCGACATGCGCGGGAAGAGGCCGAGGTTCTGGAAGGTGCGGGCGATGCCGAGCGCCGCGATGGCGTGCGGGGCCACGCCGAGCAGGCTCCGGCCCTCGTACGTGACCGTGCCCGAGTCGGCGTCGTAGCGCCGGGTCAGGCAGTTGAACAGGGTGGTCTTGCCGGCGCCGTTCGGGCCGATCAGCCCCACCATCTCGCCGCGCCGCACGGAGAAGCCGACGCCGTCCAGCGCCGTGATGCCTCCGAAGCGAACGGTGAGATCGTGTACCTCCAGCATCCGGCCTCCTGGGACGCAGCGGGTGGAGAACAATGTTCTGAAGTTGGGGTCAGCGTAGGATCCGCCCGTCGCCGCCCGCATTGGGTACGGACACCCAAGAAGTTCGGGGGGAGTTGTCCGCAGAGCACAGCATCTGTCTCGGACCGGTTACGACCCGTTGACCTGTCGGCGACAACCATGGATGATCCCCGGCATGTCCAGTGGTTTCAGCTTGGAAACGCTCACTGGTGCGGAAACGGTCCGCGCGGAACGCGCCCGGATCCTCTCCGAACTACTCGCCGGCCTGGACGAGCTGGCCGGCGCCGCGGTCACGACGATGTGCGCCGAGATCCCCGCCTACGCCGCGATGGACGACGCGTTCCACGCCGACGTGCGCGACCAGGTGGCGCGCCACTACCGCGGCAAGCTGGCCGTCCTCCTGGAGGACCGCACGGTGACGCTGGACGACATCGCCTACACCCGGCGGGCGGCGATGCGGCGCGCGCGGGCCGGGATCGCCCTGGCCGACTACATCAACGCGTTCCGGGTCGGCCAGCAGGTGTTCTGGGAGTCGGTGGTCGAGCGGGCCGGGCACTCGTTCGCCGGTCACGAGGCCGCGCTGGCGCTCGCGGCCCCGCTCATGCGCTACTGCGACTTCGCCAGCACGCACGCGGCCAACGCGTACATGGAGTTCCAGCAGTACGCCGCGGCGGAGGCGGTGCGCGAGAGCCGCGACCTGCTGGAGACACTGCTGGCCGGCGGCGTGCCCACGCGCGGCCGGCAGCTCGCCGCGGCCCAGGCGCACGGCCTCGGCCCCGAGGCGCGCACGCCGCTGCTCGTGGTGATCGCCGTGCTGATCGGCTCGCGGTCCGACGTGCGGCGCGGCCCCGACCAGGGCGCCGACGCCCGCCACGCGGCCTGCGCGGCGATCGCCCGCACCGGCGGCAACGGCACCCGCACCCTGTCCGTCGTGCGCCAGTCGGAGATCGTGGCCATCCCCGCGCTCGGCCCCGGCGGCGACCCCGAGCAGCTGTGCGACCGGCTGCAGGCGGTGCGCGAGAGCCTGCTCGGCGAGGGCATCACGCTGGCCATGGGCATCAGCACCGTCGTCACCGGCACCAGCGGGATCCCGCAGGCCTACCAGGAGGCCCGCGCCGTGCTGGAGTTCCTGCCCGAGGACGGCGGCGTGGCGGCGCTGCCGAGGATCACCCCGTTCCAGTACCTCGCGCTGCGGGCCGACGACACCGCCCGGCACCTCGTCGATCCGCGCATCACCGCGCTGCTGGCCGAGGACCGGGCGCGCGGCGGCGTGCTCACCGCGACGATCCGCGCGTTCGCCGCCGCCGACCTCAACCTGCGCGCCTCGGCCGAGCGGCTGCAGATCCATCCCAACACCGCGCAGTACCGGCTGCGCCGGATCCAGGAGCGCACCGGCCGCAGCCTGCGCCGGATCAACGACCTCGTGGAGTTGCTCGTGGCGATCGCGCTGCACGACTCTCTGCCGCCCAACTCCGGGCGGGAAAGACTGGCCACCGCGACCAATGAGCACCGTGGGAGCGCGGGCGTACGGTCGTTCCATGAACCTCGCTGACCGGCTCCAGACCGCCACCGCGCGGCTCGGCGGCAGGCCGGTCCTCACACTCGACGGGGCCGAGCTCACCTACGACGCGCTGGAGCTGATGAGCGCCCGCGTGGCCGCGATGCTGCGCGGGCGCGGCATCGGCGTCGGCGACCGGGTCGCGATCATGCTGCCCAACGTGCCGGAGTTCGCCGTCGTCTACTACGGCGTGCTGCGCGTCGGCGCGGTCGTCGTCCCCCTCGACCCGCTGCTGCGCAGGCGCGAGATCTCCTCCTACGTCGCCGACTGCGGCCCCCGGCTGCTGATCGCCTGGCACGCCTACGCCGAGACCGCCGAGGCCGGCACCGCGGCCTCCGGCACCGACTGCTTCTTCGTGGTGCCCGAGGAGTTCCGCCGGCTGCTGCGCGGCATCGCGGCCGAGTACGAGATCACCCCGAGGGCGCCCGGCGACACCGCCCTCATCCACTACACCTCCGGCACGACCGGCCGGGCCAAGGGCATCGAGCTGACCCATGGCAACCTCGACGGCAACGCCGCCACGGTCGCCCGCATGCACGCGCTCGGCGTGGACGACGTGGTCCTCGGGGCGCTGCCGCTCTACCACGCCTTCGGCCTGACCTGCTCGCTCAACGCCACCGTGCACGCGGGCGCGCGCCTCACGCTGCTGCCGCGCTTCGAGGCGGGCCGGGCGCTGGAGGTCATCCGCCGTGACGGGGTCACCGTCTTCCAGGGCGTGCCCACCATGTACATCGCGCTGCTCGACCATCCGGGGGCAGGCGACATGTCGCTGCTGCGCGTCTGCGTCTCCGGCGGTGCCGCGCTCCCGCTCGACGTGCTGCGCGAGTACGAGACGCGCCTCGGCTGCTCCATCGTGGAGGGGTACGGGCTCAGCGAGACCTCGGCCGTGGCCGCGTCCAACCGGGGCGGCCCCGCCCGTCGGCCCGGGTCCATCGGCTACCCGGTCAAGGGCGTCGAGATGAAGGTGGTCGGCGACGACGGCCACGAGGTGCCCCGCGGCGACATCGGCGAGATCGTGGTCCGGGGCCCCAACGTCATGAAGGGCTACTGGAACAACCCCGACGCGACCGCCGAGGCGATCCGCGGCGGCTGGTTCCACACCGGCGACCTCGGCCGGGTCGACGAGGACGGCTTCTTCTTCCTGGTCGACCGGCGCCGCGACGTGATCATCCGAGGCGGTTACACGGTCTACCCGCGTGAGGTGGAGGAGGTGCTCTACGAGCATCCCGCCGTCCGGCAGGCCGCCGTCATCGGGGTGCCCCATCCGGAGCTGGGCGAGGAGATCGCGGCCGTGGTGGCGTTGCGGGTGCCGGTCGAGGCCGACGACCTGCGCGCCTTCGTGAAGGAGCGGGTGGCGGCGTACAAGTATCCGCGGCACGTCTCGTTCGTGGACGAGCTGCCGGTGACGGCCACCGGCAAGATCCTCAAACGCGCGATCTCGCTGCCGGAGACGGCCGTCCGCGGCCGGGCGGCGGCGAGCCGCCGCCCGAACCCTCGCTGAAGAGCCTCAGCACGGGCGGCGTGCGATGGCCACGAAGAGCGGCAGGGCCAGGAACAGGCGGCCGTTCCGGGCGCGTTCGCGCTGTTCGGCGGTCCAGGCCGCGTGCTGCTCGCCGGTGATGGCACCGGCGGCTCGGGCGGCCTCCGGGAGCCCGGTGAGCATGGGCAGTATGGTCTCGTCCGTGAAGACGGCCGTGTGCACCTCGACGTCCACCTGCTCAAACCCGGTGTCCAGCAGCAGGTTGCGGTAGCGGCGGGCCGCGCGCGGGTCGGGCACCAGGTCGGCGCGGGCGTGCACGATCAGGCGGGTGAGCCGGGGGTCGTCGGAGTCGATGACGAAGGCGTCCCAGTCCTGCCCGATGAGGACGATCCGGCCCCCGGGGGCGAGCACCCGTCTCGCCTCCCGCAACGCGCGCGGGGCGTCGGTGAGCATGTGCAGGACCCTGTCGGCCCGGTAGCCGGCCACCTCGCCGTCCCCCAGCGGCAGCCGGTAGACGTCGCCGAGCCGGAAGTCGTGCCCCGGCCAACGCTTCCGCGCCGCCGCGACCATCTCTTCGGCGGCGTCCACTCCGACCGCCCGGGCTCCCCGTTCGGCCAGCTCCACGACCGCGCGGCCGGTGCCGCAGCCGGCGTCCACCACGCTCGCGCCCGCGTCGAGTTCGAGCAGTTCGTACGAGCGCGTACGCAGCGCCACGGCGGAGGGCAGGGTTTCGGCCACGTCCATGAGGCGGATGAGCGATTCCGCAGAGGTTGGTGTCGACATGCGGCCCAGCATGCAAGTTAATGTCGGCATGAAGTCAAGCGCGACGATGAGCATCGGCGACGTGGCCGCCCGGTTCGGCCTCGCCACCCACGTTCTGCGGCACTGGGAGTCGATGGGGTTGCTCTCGCCGGTCCGCGCCCAAGGCGACCGCCGCCGCTACGGGCCCGGCGGCCCGGCGCGCGGTCCTGTCGCGCCACCGGGCCGCCCTTGCCCGCCGCATCGCCCAGGCGCGGGCGTCACTGGAGCTCATCGACTGCGCCCTCGACTGCGACCACGAGGACTTCATGAGCTGCCGCAACTTCCAGGCCATGCTGGACGAACGGATCTTCGGGACGCCAGGCCCCGCCCCCGCGGCGGGCCTGAACGCGCTTACTTGAACGCGCGCAGCCGCAGGCTGTTGGTGACCACGAAGACGCTGGAGAACGCCATCGCGGCCCCGGCGATCATCGGGTTGAGCAGACCCGCGGCGGCCAGCGGCAGGGCGGCCACGTTGTAGGCGAAGGCCCAGAACAGGTTGCCCTTGATGGTGGCCAGCGTGCGCCGCGACAGGCGCAGCGCGTCGGCGGCCACCCGCAGGTCGCCCCGGACCAGCGTGAGGTCGGACGCCTCGATGGCGACGTCGGTGCCGGTGCCCATGGCCAGGCCCAGGTCGGCCTGGGCGAGCGCGGCGGCGTCGTTGACCCCGTCGCCGACCATGGCCACGACCCGGCCCTCGGCCTGCAGCCGCTTGACCACCTCGACCTTGTCGGCGGGCAGCACCTCGGCGATCACCTCGTCGATGCCCACCTCCGCCGCGACCGTGCGGGCGACGGCCTCGTTGTCGCCGGTGAGCAGCACCGGGGTGAGCCCGAGCCCGCGCAGCCGTTCGATCGCCTCCTTGCTGGTCGGCTTGACCACGTCGGCGACGACCAGCACGGCGCGCGCCCGGCCGTCCCAGCCGACGGCGACCGCCGTACGGCCGGCCGTCTGCTCCTCCTCGACCGCCCGCGCCAGCTCGGCGGGAAGGTGCTGGGACCACTCACTGAGCAGCTGGGGCCGGCCGACGAGCACCGCGTGCCCGTCGACGACGCCCTGGACGCCGAGCCCCTCGACGTTGGCGAAGTCCTCGACCTTCGCGTCGGACCGGGCGGCGCGGGCGACGGCCTGGGCGATGGGGTGCTCGGAGGCGTGCTCCAGCGCGCCGGCCAGCCGCAGCACCTCCTCACGCTGCTCCCCCTCGGCCAGGTGCACGCCGGTCAGCGTCATCCGGCCCTCGGTGACCGTGCCGGTCTTGTCCAGGACGATCGTGTCCACCTCGCGGGTCGACTCCAGCACCTCGGGACCCTTGATCAGGATGCCGAGCTGGGCGCCCCTGCCGGTGCCGACGAGCAGCGCGGTGGGGGTGGCCAGGCCGAGGGCGCACGGGCAGGCGATGATCAGCACGGCCACCGCCGCGGTGAACGCCGCGCCCGCGCCGCCGCCGGTGCCGAGCCAGAAGCCCAGCGTGGCCACCGACAGGGCGATCACGATCGGCACGAAGACGCCGGAGATCCGGTCGGCCAGCCGCTGCACCTGGGCCTTGCCGGTCTGGGCCTCCTCCACCAGCCTGGCCATCTGGGCCAGCTGGGTGTCGGAGCCCACCCGGGTCGCCCGGACCACGAGCCTGCCGCCGGCGTTGACGGTCGCGCCGGTGACCGGATCGCCCTCGCGCACCTCCACCGGGACCGACTCGCCGGTCAGCATGGAGGCGTCGACCGCCGAGTTGCCCTCCTCCACCACGCCGTCGGTGGCGATCTTCTCTCCTGGCCGGACCACGAACCGGTCGCCCACCGTGAGCTGGTCGGCGGGGACCCGGCGGCCGTCGGCCAGCTCGACGTCCTTGGCGCCCAGCTCCAGCAGCGCCCGCAGCGCCGCGCCCGCCCGGCGCTTGGAACGCGCCTCGAAGTAGCGGCCGGCCAGGATGAACGCGGTCACCCCCGCCGCGGCCTCCAGATAGATGTTGCCCGCGCCGCTGGTGCGCTGGATGGTCAGCTCGAACGGGTGGGTCATGCCGGGCATGCCGGCCGTGCCGAGGAACAACGCCCACAGCGACCAGCCCAGCGCCGCCAGGGTGCCCATCGAGATCAGTGTGTCCATCGTCGCCGCGCCGTGGCGCAGGTTGGTCCAGGCCGCCTTGTGGAACGGCCAGCCCGCGTAGACCACCACCGGAGCGGCGAGCGTGAGCGACAACCACTGCCAGTAGGTGAACTGCAGCGGCGGGATCATCGCCATCGCGATCACCGGCACGCTCAGCACGATCGCGGTGATCAGCCGCTGGCGCAGCGAGCGCAGCCCGTCGTCGGGCTCCTCCTCGGCGTCCGGCTCGGCGGGCGGGGCGGGCAGCGCGGCGGTGTAGCCGGCCTTCTCCACCTCGGCGATCAGGTCGCGCGGCTCGACACTGCCGGGGAAGGTGACCTTGGCCTTCTCGGTCGCGTAGTTGACCGTCGCGGTGACGCCGTCGAGCTTGTTGAGCTTGCGCTCGATGCGGCTGGCGCAGGAGGCGCACGTCATCCCACCGATCGAGAGCTCGACCGCCTGGTGTGATGTGTCATCGGTGAGGTGAGACGTGTGCTGGGACATCATCTCTCCTTTCTCGTGTCGCGTCCGCGTCAGTGACCGTGGCCGTCGTCACTGTGATCGTCGTCACCGGGCGTGGCCGCCGGTGTCGCGGCCGGCCGCGCGGGGCCCGCGCTGGCGGTGAAGTCGGCGGTTCGTACGACGCCCTGGTGCTTGAAGTCCAGGAACATCCGGTAGTCACCGCCGCTCGGCACCTCCGCGTCGAAGGCGATCCGGGAACCGGCCGTGCCGGCTTCATCGGGATGAACGTGCAGGTAGGCCAGGTCGCCCGCGCGCAACGCCACCAGATGGCCGTAGGCGCCGAGGTAGGGCTGCAGGTCGGTCACCGGCTTGCCGTCCTTGCTCACCGTGAGCGTGAGCCTGCCGGACCGGCCGGGCACCAGGTCACCGTCGAGAGTCACAGTGTAGTCGCCGACCTCGGCCGTGCGGCTGACCGGCTCCAGCTCCTGGGGCTGGTAGTCGCCCGCGACGAACACGTCGGTGCCCAGGGTCAGGCCGCTCCTGCCCGTGGGGGCGAAGTCGGCGAAGGCGCGGAAGGGCCCGGCGGCCGGGAAGGTCATCTTGACCGACCAGACGCCGTCGGGGCTCATCTCGGGGTGCAGGTGCGCGAAGCTGCCCAGATCTCGGGAGACCACGATGAAGTGCATCTTCTTGTCGTGGGCCACGTCGTAGCCGGTGACCGGGCGTCCGTCAGGGCCCGTCACGACGAACCTGAACTCGGTGCGCTCGCCGGGCTTGATCGCGGTGGTGAGTGGGGTCAGCGTGTAGCCGCCCTGCGACACCTGAAGCCCCCCGGGGGTATTGTCCTCCGGCTGCTCAGGGGACGCGTGCCCGGTGTCGTGGCCCTGCTCGGCGGCAGGGGAGGCTGTGTCGTGGCCCTGCTGGGCGGTGTCGTGCGGGGCCGGGGCCGCCGGGGCCGCCGTCCCCCCCACCGCCGCGCCCACCCCCAGGGCTCCGCCGAAGACGACGGCGAGCCCCAGGGCGTAGACGCCGAGTTTGGCCGCGGTGTTCACGACCGCGACACCAGCGTGTAGCCGGCCTCCTCGACGGCGGCGCTGATCTTCGCCTGCTCGACCGGGCCGTCGCTGCCGACCGTCAGCAGCCCGCCGTCGAGCTCGACCTCGACCGAGGTGACACCTTCGACCTGGCCGACCTCCTCCTTGACCGAGCTCACGCAGTGGCCGCAGGTCATGCCTTCGACGACATAGGTGCTGGTGCTCATCCTCGTCAACCCCTCATCAGTGTGCTCTCCGAACAACAGGTTCATTCATACCATACCCCCCCACCCTATATCGAAGGCAAACGGGATGCCGGTCCGGCATGCGTTCGGCCTCAGTCGACGAGCTCGGACAGGGGCCGGCGAACGGCGTCCTTGTCGTCGAACGTGATGCCGAACCGGGCGATCATCTGCGGGAACTCACCCGAGCAGAGCTCGGCCCTGAGAAACTCGCGCAGGTGGAACATCTCCAGCGCCTGCGTGTGGAAGGCGGCGCTGACCCCGTGCGCCGAGGCCCGCAGCAGCACCCGCTGCAACGCCTGACCGGCGGCGATCCAGTCCTCGCGGCTGTCGCCCGACGTGGTCAGCAAGGCGACCACCCCGGTCGAGGCCGACTTGCTCTGGTCGGCCTCGCTGCCCCACTCGTGCCGCCAGGCGTAGTCACGCTGCGCGAACCTCGGCTCCGTCGGCGCCGCCTCGCGCGGGTAGCCCCCGGCCGGCACCCCGTCACCGCGGCCGCTGCCCGGCGGGCGCGCCCAGCGGATCACCTCCAGGCTGAAGCGCCGGTCCTGCGCCTGCACTTCCTGCGCGGCCCGGGTGAGCGCGGCGACCACCTCGACCGCCCCGGGCGCGACGACCGGCGTCAGCCTGACCCCCTCGCTCCTGGCCTCGCCGACCAGCGCCTCGACCAGCCGCTCCGGAACGGGCAGGTCGGTGAACCCCGCCCGGTGGGTGCGCCGCCGCTCGAACTCGCCGCCGAGCAGCCGCGTGTGCTCGTCGGGCTCCATCGGGGCCCCGACTCCCACGGTCGCCACCAGCGACGGGCGGTCGGGGTCCGGCAGCACCCGGGTGATGGGCTCGAAACCCGCGCACCGCAGGGCCGTACGGATGTTGAACAGGGCGGCGCCGCAGCCGATCAGCAGCTCCCGCCCGGAGCTGTCCTCCACGCGCAGCTTGCGGTCGACGTCGGCGCGCAAGCTGACGACCTCGCCGGACACGGAGAAGGACCAGGGTTGCGTGTTGTGCACGGACGGCGCCCAGCGACCGGCCTCCAGCGCCGCCCTGATCGCGTCCTCCCGCTGCTCTGGCGTTCGAGTGGTCATGGCGCTACCTCCAACCGGTGTCCAGTCCAGCTCATCACGGCCGGAGGGACACGGTGAGGGCCGAAGGTCCCCTCCGGCCAGGGACCGTCGGCCTTCACCCGACCGGCCTCCCCTCAGAACGCTCCCGTCAGACGGCGGCGGAAGATCCAGTACGTCCAGCCCTGGTAGATCAGCACCAGGGGCGTGAAGATGGCCGCGACCCAGGTCATCACCGTGAGCGTGTACGGACTGGAGGCGGCGTTGACCACGGTCAGGCTGTTGGCCGGGTCGAGCGCGGGCATCACGTTCGGCCACAGGCTGGTGAACAGGGTGGCCGTGACCGCGACGATGGCGACGGCGCTGGCGGTGAACGCCCAGCCGTCACGGCCGATCAGGGTGGCGACCAGGGTGCCGGCGAGGCCCGCGACGGCCAGCGCCAGGGCGGCCCAGGAGACGGCCCCGGACCGGACGACGAGCAGGAACGCCAGCCCCACGAGAATGGTGACCGGGGCGAGCAGCCGGGCGGCCCGGACGGCCCGCGCCCGCAGGTCGCCGGTGGTGCGCAGGGCGAGGAAGACGGCGCCGTGCTGGGTGAACAGCAGCAGCGTGGCCACACCACCGAGCAGGGCGACCGGGTTGAGCAGGGTGAACAGCGTCCCGGTGTACTCGTGGTCGGCGTCGAGCGGCACGCCGCGCACGATGTTGGTGAACGCGACGCCCCACAGCAGGGCGGGGCCGAGCGAGCCCCAGAAGAAGGCCCGGTCCCAGCCCTTGGTGCTGTCGCTCTTGTTGCGATACTCCAGGGCCACGCCGCGCATGATCAACGCCAGCAGGATGAGGAACAGCGGCAGGTAGAAGCCGCTGAACAGGGTAGCGTACCACTCGGGGAAGGCGGCGAAGGTCGCGCCGCCGGCCACCAGCAGCCACACCTCGTTGCCGTCCCACACCGGCCCGATGGACCGGACGATGGTGCGCCGGTCGGCCTCGTCGCGTCCCAGGAAGGGCAGCAGGATGCCGACCCCGAAGTCGAAGCCCTCAAGAACGAAGTAGCCGGTCCACAGCACGGCTATCAGTACGAACCAGACGGTGGTGAGTTCCATGACGTGCAGTCCTTAGTAGCCGAGGGCCTTAGTAGCTGAGGGCGGGGACGGCGGAGTCGGGCTCCTGCTCCTCCTGCGGCCCGATGCGGATGAACTTGAGCATCAGCCGCACCTCGATGAAGGCGAGCACGGCGTAGACGAGGGTGAAGCCGACGAGCGTGATCGCCACCTCGGCGACGTCCACGCCGGGTGAGACGGCGGCGGCGGTCCGCATCAGGCCGAACACGGTCCACGGCTGGCGGCCCATCTCGGTGAAGATCCAGCCGAGGGTGTTGGCCAGGAACGGCAGGCCGATGCCCACGATGGCCAGCCGGTAGGGCCACCGGCTCGCGGGCAGCCTGCCGCGCCTGGTCAGCCAGAGCCCGACGAGCGCCGCCAGCGCCGAGAGCATGCCGAACCCGATCATCAGCCGGAACGACCAGTAGGCCAGTCCGACGACGGGCCGGTAGTCGCCCGGGCCGTAGAGCGCCTCGTAGCGGGCCTGGATGTCGTTGATGCCCTCGACCTTGCCGTCCAGGGTGTTCGTGGACAGCAGGCTCAGGCCGTACGGGATCTGCAGGTTGACGTGGTTGCGGCCGTTCTCGACGTCGCCGACGGCGAACAGCGAGAAGCCGGCCGAGGTCTCGTCCTCCCACAGGGCCTCGGCGGCGGCCATCTTCATCGGCTGCTGCTCGGTCATGATCTGGGCCTGCCAGTGGCCCGAGAGGCTGACGCCGATCGCGGCGACCAGGCTGACGACCATGGCCATCCGGGCGGAGATGCGGAACATGTCCACGTCGCGCTTGCGCAGCAGGAACCAGGCGCTGACGCCCAGCACGAACGCGCCGGCGGCGATGAACGCGCCGAAGATCACGTGCGGGAAGGTGACCAGCGTGGTGGAGTTGGTGAGCACGGCCCAGATGTCGGTCAGCTCGGCCCGGCCGTTGTTGATCCGGTAGCCGACCGGGTGCTGCATCCAGGAGTTCGCCGCCAGGATGAAGTAGGCGGACAGGTTGGTGCCGATCGCGGCGATCCAGATCGTGGCCAGGTGCAACCGGGGCGAGAGGCGATCCCAGCCGAAGATCCACAGTCCGATGAAGGTGGATTCGAGGAAGAAGGCCATCAACCCTTCCATCGCCAGCGGGGCGCCGAACACGTCGCCGACGAAGCGGGAGTAGTCACTCCAGTTCATCCCGAACTGGAACTCCTGCACGATGCCGGTCACCACGCCCATCGCGAAGTTGATCAGGAAGAGCTTGCCGAAGAACTTGGTGAGCCGCAGATACTCCGGCTTCCGCGTACGGTGCCAGGCGGTCTGCAGCCCGGCCACGAGGATCGACAACCCGATGGTCAGGGGTACGAACAGAAAGTGGTAGACGGTCGTGATGCCGAACTGCCACCGCGAAAGGTCCAGAACATCCATGCCAGCAGGGTCGTGCACGCCCGCTGTCCACCCGTAGGGCCGGCAGACCCCATCCCGATGGGACCTTGGTCCTTCCTTTCCGTCCGCCTGAACCCGCTCTGACCTGTGGCGCGGTCCGCACGCAGGGCCTTAGCCGGCTCTTCGCCCGCCGTCAGGCAGGGACCTTTGGCACCGACCCGAGGGCCCTCCGGCACTCCCGGCACAATGGGACCTACGCGAGCGTCTGGGTAGGAGGTGTGTCATGTCTACCCCACTCGCCACAGAGCTGGGCGTCCGGCGGTTGCTGGTCGCCGCCGGGCACGCGCCGTCGGTTCTCAACACCCAGCCCTGGCGCTTCGACGTCGTCCGTCACGAGATCGTCGAGCTGTTCGCCGACCCCGACCGGCGGTTGCGGGTGAGCGACCCCCGGGGCCGCTCCCTGCACGTCAGCTGCGGCGCGGCCCTGTTCAACCTGCGGCTCGCGGTGCGGGCCGCCGGGCAGCGCCCGGTGGTCTGGCTGCTGCCCAGCCCGGATGAGGAGCCCGATCTGCTGGCCGCCGTGCGGATGACCGACGCCCGCCCGTCGTCTGGCGAGCAGCGCGAGCTGTACGACCTCATCTGGGAGCGGCGCACCAACCGCGAGCCCTACTACTCGCGCCCGGTGCCGTCGTCGGTCATCGCCGAGCTGCGCATCGCCGCCTCCCGCGAAGGCGCCAACCTGCTGCCCCTCGACCGGCGCGGCGCGGCCGACATCATGGACTACGCCGCGATCGCCGAGGAGGAGCTGTCCGGCGACCACGACTACCAGGCCGAACTGGCCGCGTGGACGATGCCGGGAGCGCGCTATGACGGCGTCCCCGCCTACGTGCACGGCCCGCGCCCCACGGGCGAGCCGGCTCCCGTGCGCGACTTCGGACGGCACACCACGAAGGCCCGGTTCGAGGAGCGTCCCCAGCTCGCCGTGCTCACCACGCCGGGCGACCGGCCGATCGACTGGCTGCGGGCCGGGCAGGCGCTGCAACGGGTGCTGCTGGTCGCCACCAGGTACGGGCTGTCGGCGTCCTTCCTCAACCAGCCCCTCGACCTGCGCGACATGCGTCAGCGCAGGGACCCGCACCACCGGCGCGGACACCCTCAGATGATCATTAGGCTCGGTTACGGCCCCTACGTGGCCCGCAGTCCGCGCCGCCCCGCCACCGAACTGGAGAGTTCGCATGTTTGACGGCTACGATGTCCTGCTGCGTGACGGCGGCATCGCCCATGTGCGCCCCCTGACCCCCGGCGACCGCCCCGCTCTGCACGAGCTGGTCGACCGCTCGTCGGAGCGCTCGGCCTACCTGCGGTTCTTCACCGGAGGGCGCAACACCGCCCACTCCTACATGGACCGGCTCACCGGCCCCGCCTATCGGGGTCGCGCGATGGTGGCCACCATGCGGGACCGGCTGGTCGCCGTCGCCGAGTACATCCCGATCGACGACCACTCCGCCGACCTGGGGATCCTGCTGGACGACGCGGTGCACGGCGTCGGGCTGGGCACGCTGCTGCTGGAGCACGTCGCGCTCGACGCCGCCGCCAACGGCGTCGACGAGCTGATCGCCGACGTGCTGGCCGAGAACCAGACGATGATCCGGGTGCTGCGGAACCTCGGCCTGGACGTGCGGCGCCGGTTCGACGGCGGCTCGATGCACATCAGCATCGACGCGCTGCCGACGCCGGAGCTGCAGGCGGGCATCGAGGCCCGCGACCACGAGGCCGAGCGCGCCTCGCTGGCCCGTGTCCTGGCCCCCAGGTCGGTCGCCGTGATCGGGGCCGGCCGCGACCCCCGGAGCGTCGGCCACCGGGTGCTGCGCAACCTCATCGACGGCGGCTTCACCGGCGACCTCTATCCGATCAACCCCAACGCCGAAACGCTGGAGGGACTGACCTGTCTGCCGAACGTGGGCGCGATCACCACGGGCGTGGACCTGGCGGTCGTGGCGGTGCCCGCCAGGCACGTGCTGCAGGTGGCCCGCGAGTGCGCCGAGGCCGGGGTGTCCGGGCTGGTCGTGCTGACCTCCGGGTTCGCCGAGGCCGGGTTGCGCAACGTGGAGACCGACCTGCTGCGGATCTGCCGCACCGCCGGGATGCGCCTGGTCGGCCCCAACTGCCTGGGCGTCGTGAGCACCCCCGCCCGGCTCAACGCCAGCTTCCTGCCGCACGCTCCGGTCCCGGGCCGCGTCGCGCTCATGTCGCAGTCGGGCGCCGTCGGCGCCGCGCTGCTGGAGCGGCTGAACGTCTCGTCGTTCGTGTCCGTCGGCAACAAGGCCGACGTGAGCGGCAACGACCTGCTGGAGTACTGGGAGGACGACGACAACACCGACGTGATCGCGCTCTACCTGGAGTCGTTCGGCAACCCGCGCAAGTTCGCCCGCATCGCCCGGCGCGTCTCGGCCAAGAAACCGATCCTGCTGGTCAAGAGCGGCCGGTCGGGCGCCGGTGACCGGGCGGTCCGCTCGCACACCGCGGCCGCCGCCAGCCCCGACGTCGCCGTGGACGCGCTCGTCCGCGCCTCGGGAGTGCTGCGGCTCGACAGCGTGCACGACCTCATCGACACCGCCCGCCTGCTCGCCACGCAGCCGCTCCCCCAGGGCCGCCGCGTCGCGATCGTCGGCAACTCGGGCGGCCCCGAGGCGATGGCCGCCGACGCCTGCGAGCTGCACGGGCTCGTCGTCCCCGAGCTGCCCGCCGGGCTGATCGAGGCCGGCGAGTCGGCCGCCCTGGGCAACCCGGTCGACCTGACCGCCGACGCGCCGGCCGGCCAGATCGGCGCGGCGATCGAGACCCTGGGCAAGTTTCCCGACATCGACGCCATCCTGGTCGTCTACACGCCGCCGTTCGGCTCCGGGCTGGAGGAGACCCGCCGGGCCATCGCCGCCGCCACCGAGCACACCGACAAGACCGTGGTGGCCTGCGTCGTGGGCCATGACGGGCTGATCGACGACCGCATCCCCAGCTACGCCTTCCCCGAGCAGGCCGTCGAGACGCTGGCCCACGCGGTCCACTACGCCGAGTGGCGGGCCCGCCCGGCCGAGGAGCCGGAGCCCCGGCCCCGGGTCGACGAGCGCGCGGGACGGGAGATCGTACGAGCCGAGCTGGAGGCGGCCCCCGCCGGCGGCTGGCTGTCCCCGGCCGACACCACCGCCCTGCTCGGCCACTACGGGCTGAACCTGGTGCCCACCGTGGACGTGGACGGCCCCGAGGCCGCCGCCGAGGCCGCCGCCAGGGTCGGGCTGCCCGTCGTGCTGAAGGCGACGGGCCCGGTGCACAAGAGCGACGTGGGCGGCGTACGGCTCGACCTGGGGAGCGTGGCGGAGGTACGGCAGGCGTACACGGACATGGCCGCGCGGATCGGCCCCGAGATGACCGGCGGCATCGTGCAGCCCATGCTGCCCAAGGGCGTCGAGATCATCATCGGCGGGGTCAACTACCCGTCGTTCGGGCCGCTGGTCATGGTCGGGATGGGCGGCGTGACGGCCGAGTTGCTGGCCGACCAGTCCTTCCGGGTGCCGCCGCTCAGCCGCGCCACGGCCGTCGAGATGATCGACGAGCTGCGCTGCTCGCCCCTCCTGCACGGCTACCGGGGCACGCTGCCGGTGGACGTCGAGGCCCTGGCCGAGCAGCTGGTGCGCATCGGCCGGCTGCTGGAGGATCTGCCCGAGGTGACCGAGCTCGACCTGAACCCGGTGATCGTCACTCCCGGCGGCGCCACGACGGTGGACGCCCGGATCCGGGTCGCGCCGTCCCTGCCGCAGCCGTCGCCGCTGCTGCGCCGCCTGCGCTGACCAGCCGTCTGCGCTGACCGGCCGTCCGCACTGACCAAGGGCCGGGCGGATCGGGACTTCCGCCCCTACGGGTGGGCCGCTCCGCGAGGTGTGATGGGAGTACCCCAAGGAGGTAGTCATGAGGATGACCGTCAAGGACGTGATGACGACCGAAGTCGCCTCGGTGAGAGGCGACACCCCCTTCAAGGACATCGCCGAGACGCTCATTTCGGGCGGCATCAGCGCCGTGCCCGTGGTGGACGACGACCGCCACGTCATCGGCATGGTGTCGGAGGCCGACCTGCTCCGCAAGGAGGAGTTCAGGGAGCAGTTCTACCGCGAGGGCTACCAGCCGCCGCTGCGCGCCCGGTTGCGCCACCCCAAGGGCAGGCAGAAGGCCGCGGGCGACACCGCCGCCGAGCTGATGAGCTCGCCCGCGATCAGCGTCTCCCCGGAGGCGTCGGCGGTCTCGGCCGCCCGCCTGATGGACTCCCGCGACGTCAAGCGGCTGGCCGTCGTCGACCCCGACAACAGGCTGGTCGGCATCGTCAGCCGCCGCGACCTGGTCAAGTTGTTCCTGCGCGCCGACGAGGACATCGCCGCCGAGGTACGGGACGACATCCTGGAGCGGGCCCTGTGGGTCGACACCTCCCACGTCACCGTCGAGGTCCACCAGGGCGTGGTGACGCTGGGCGGCTGGATGGACCGCCGCAGCGAGGCGGGCATCGCGGCCCGGATGACCCAGCGCGTCAACGGCGTGGTCGACGTGATCGACAACCTGACCTGGAAGCAGGACGACTCGAAGTGGGAGGGCAACTAGCCATGCTCGTCCGCGAGGTCATGAGCAGTCCGGTCGTCACGGTCCTGCGCACCGACCCGGTGCGCAGGGCCGTCCGGCTGCTGCACCGGCACGACATCACCGCGGCCCCCGTGGTCGACGCCGAGGGACGGCTGGCCGGCGTGGTCAGCGAGCTCGACCTGCTGCGCGGCGAGTTCGAGCCCGACCCCCGCGCCTCGGCGCGTCCCGTCGAGACGCCCGCCGAGCCCCCGCCCCGCCACGTGGCCGAGGTCATGACCGGTGAGGTGGTCACCGTGACCGAGACGACGGACGTCACCGTCGCCATCGACCTCATGGTCGGCAAGCGGATCAAGAGCCTGCCGGTCCTGCGGGGCGACGAGATCGTCGGGATGGTCAGCCGTCGCGACCTGATGGCGATGCTGGCCCGTCCCGACGAGGAGCTGTGCCAGGCCGTGCGCGAGGCGCTCAGCGAGCAGTACCCCTTCGGCCCGAGCTGGGACGTCTCCGTCCACGACGGCGTGGCCGAGCTGAGCGGGCCACCCCACCCGCACGCCGACCGCATCGCCGACGTGCTCGCCCGCACCGTGCCCGGCATCGTCCGGGTCAGGCATCTGAGGTGAGTCCCGTCGAGCGCGACGGCGTGGCCAGCGTGGCGGCCGCGATCACGGCCTGGCCGTAGCTGACTCCGCCGTCGCCGACCGGCACCCGCTCGCCGATGTACGGCTCGAAGCCGGCCAGGGTCAGCCGGGCGAGCACGTCGGCGGCCAGCAGCCGGTTCTGGAACACCTCCCCCGACAGGCAGACCGTGGTGACGTCGTGCTCGGCGGCGGCCCGCTCGCACATCAGCACCGTGACGGCCGCGATCGTGGCGTGGAAGGCGGCGGCGATCCGCCCGGCCGGCTCACCGTCGGCCCTGGCCTCCAGCAGGTCGCGCAGCGTGGCCACGGCGTCGTACACCCACAGCCCGTCACGCCGCGCCAGCCGCCAGGCCAGCGGCTCCACGCGGGGACAGCCGGTGGCGGCCTGTTCCAGCCGCTCCGCCGCGTCCCCTTCGTGTCCGACGGCCGGGCAGAGGCCGAGCAGCGCGGCGGCCGCGTCGAACAGGCTGCCCGCGCCGGAGGTGACCGGGCCGCCCCGGGCGATCACCTGGCGGATGCCGTCCACCGGGGGGAATCCGGGGAGATCGGCGGCGAGCCCCATGGGGATGGGCTGGTCGGTGGTCTCGCCGCCGACGAGGTAGCCGAGTGCCATGCGGGCGGGCCTGCGGACGGCCGCGGCCCCGCCGGGCATCGGAGCGTAGGAGAAGCGGCCGAGCCGCTGATAGCCGGTGTAGGTGGCCAGCAGCAGTTCGCCGCCCCAGAAGGTGCCGTCGTCGCCCAGGCCGAGCCCGTCGTAGGCGACCCCGAGGAAGGGGGCCGGCAGTCCGTGCTCGGCGGCCACCGCCGCGACGTGCGCGTGGTGGTGCTGCACGGCCACGCGGCTCGGCCAGCGGCTCGCCATCCGTGAGGCGAGGCAGCCGGGGTCCAGGTCATGCGCGACGTGCGCGGGTTCGACGCCGTGCAGTGAGCGCAGCCGGTCGAGCTCCACCTCGTACGCCTCCAGGGCGCGGGCGTCGGTGAGGTCGCCGAGGTGCGGACCGAGGACGGCCCGCTCACCGCAGGCCAGGGTGAACGTGCCGGCCCGCTCCGCGCCCAGGGCCAGCAGTGGCCGCCGGGCGGCGACGGGCAGCGGCAACTGCGCGTCCGCCAGGCCGCGAGCCCGGCGGATCACGGTCGAGCGCGACCCGAGCGAGCGCACCACCGAGTCGTCGCGGCGGCTCACCAGCGGCCGGTCGTGCGTGAGGACCCCGTCCACGCCCAGCTCAACGGCCTCTTCCGTGCCGGAGGGCGCGTCCGCCGTGACCACCACGAGGGGGCGGCGGAGGCCGTCCAGCAGCAGGTGGTGCAGCGGTGTGCCGGGCAGCACCAGCCCGACGCCGGCGGTCCCGGCGCAGACGGCGGCGGACAGCACGGCGTGACGCGCGCGCGGGACCAGCACGATCGGGGCCGCGGGGTCACGCAGCAGGCGACGGTCGGCGTCGGCCAGGTGGCCCAGGGCGCCGGCGCTGGTCACGTCGCGCACCATGACGGGCAGCGGCTCCGTCGCGCGTCCGGTGACCTCGCGGAACCGGGCCACGGCCGCGTCGTCGATCGCGTCGCAGACGAGCTGGAAGCCGCCGGGGCCCTTGACCGCGATCACCCCGCCGCCCGCGACGATCTCGACCGCGGTCCGGAGTGCCTGATCTCCGGTGACGCTGAGGAAACGCAGCCGGGGGCCGCACGACGGGCAGGCGGTCGACTCGGCGCGGAAACGCCGCCCGCCTGGGTCGTCGTACTCGGCGGCGCAGGTCGCGCACATCGGGAAGTGGCGCATGACCGTGCGCTCCCGCGCGTACGGCAGGCTCTCGGCGATGGCCGCGCGCGGACCGCACGACGCGCAGTCGATGAACGCGTAGCGGTACCTGCGGTTGGCCGGGTCGAACAGCTCGCGCAGGCAGTCGTCGCAGGTCGCCCGGTCGGCTGGGGGCTCCTGGCGCGGGTACGGCACCTGCCGCTCTCCCGCCCCGGTCACCAGGAGCCGGACGTACGGCCGGACCCGCGCGGGAGCGTGCTCCTCGACAGCCATGCGACGGGCCTAGAGCACCGGCGGGACGACGAGGAGGTCTTCCCTCTCGTAGGTCAGCTCGTTGACCACGTCCACCACGCCCTCGACGCGGCGGATCGACTCGATCAGCGTGACGACCTGGGAGTTCCAGCTGACCCGGCCGCCGATGGTCACGACGCCCCTGTCGATGTCGATCGTGAACGCGTCACGCTGAGGTAGCAGGGCCCGGATGTCCGCCTCCAGCTCGGTCGCCGGACGGAGGAAGACCCGCAGCACGTCGCGCTGGTGCAGGGTGCCGATGATGCGCCCGGTGACGGGATCGATCACGGGGAGCTGCTTGACGCGCTTGTCGTGCATCAGCCGGGCCGCGTCGCGGACCGGGGTCCCGGGAGTGATGGTGATCGCCGGAGAGGTCATGAGCTGGGTCGCCGTGACGCCCGCGGCCTTCTGGTGCTCCTGCTTCTGCCTGCGCGACTCGAACATGGAGACGCTGTGCCGTACGGGATCGGCCTCCTTGAGCAGCAGGTCGTCCTCGGAGACCACCCCCACCGGCCGCCGGTCGGCGTCGATCACGGTGACCGCGCCCACCGCGTAACGCTTCATCGCCGACACGATGTCGGCGAACGAGGCGTCCTGGAGCACGGCGATGGCCACGCGTCCCATGACGTCCTTGACTTCGATTGCCATCGTGCTCACCTCCTCTTCATCCCTCACGATGCCGTGGGCCGGGCGGTCTCGGCACTGGCGAACGTCCCACGTCCGTGGGCCCAAGGTCCCGCCCCGGCGCTCATCGGTAGAGGGCGTCGTCGATCGAGAAGCGGAGGAACTCGCCCCCGGCCCACCGCTCCGTACCCGGCCACCAGCCGACCCGCAGCGACTCGGGCAGGGTGAACCCGTCAAAGGTGACCTCACCCTCGCACCGCGCCCCGAACGGGTGGTGGCGGTACCTCTCCTGGTCAGGGTTGCCCCAGCGGCGCAGGGTGACCGCCGCGAGCCTGCCGCTGGGGGCGATGTCGAGCGTCACCTCGTGCTCCTCGTCCCCGACCGGCACGCAGGCGATCACCTGGCGGTCGTCGACCGGTTTCCAGCGGATCCGCGGATCGAGCGCCGAGGCGGGCGCCATGACGAACTCGCTGGCCAGTCGCCCGGCCGCGCTCCGGTCGATGTCCTGGCCGGTGCCCGACATGACCGGGATCTTGTTCAGCAGCCGCCAGCGCATCTCCCCGGCGCCGCTCAGGTAGCGGTCGAACCCCTCGATGTTCAGCAGTCCCACGTACGCGGTGGCCGTCCAGACGAAGCCCACCATCGGCAGCAGCGCCTGCGTGGCGTGGAAGGTGCGCCAGCCGCCCAGCCGGATCGTGCCGTGCGTCTCCAGCACGACGGCTCCCAGCAGCGGGGTGCCGGGCGCGATGGCGTGCAGCAGCCAGCGCCGCGCGGGTTCCGGCAGCAGGGCGGCCCGCACGGGGTCGAACGGCTCGGGATCCTCGGTCGCCGCCTGCAGCAGTTGCCAGTCGCGGCGGGCCTCATCGGTCAGGTATGGCGGAGCGACGACGGTGGTCATGACGGCCTCCGAGGCGCTCGGATCACGGCCACCGGGCAGTGCACCCGGTGGATCACGCCGTGCGTGACCGAGCCGAGCACGGCGGAGGCGAACCCGCCCAGCCCGTGCGGCCCGATCACGATCAGGTCGGCGGTCCGGGAGGCGGCGGCCAGGATGGGCACCGGATGCCCACGGACGATCGACTCGACGAGCTCGACTCCCGGGTACTTCTCGCGCCACGGCGCCAGCCGTTGCCGGATCTCGGTCTCCACGTCGGCGAACGCGCCGGCGAGCAGCGGCCCGTAGCCGGCGCCCTGTGGGGCGAGCGACGGGTAGCGCTCGGCGTAGACCACGAGCACCCGGGCGCCGATGACGGCGGCCTGGTTCAGGGCGTACTCGAGGGCGGCGTCCGCGTCGTCGGACCCGTCGTAGGCGGCCACGACCTCGCCGTTCCCGGCGTGCGCGGGGGCTCGCACGATGACGAGCGGGTTGTGGGCGTGCCCGGCCAGGTGCAGCCCCACGGAGCCCAGCACGAGCCCGGCGAACCCGCCGAGGCCCCTGTTGCCGACCACCAGGGTGTCGGCGGTCTCCAACTCGGTCAGCAGGCGTTCCGTCACCGCGCCGGTGAGGTGAGCGGTGGTCACGTTGAGGCCGGGGGCCCGAGTACGCGCGTGGGCCTCACTGGCGGCCAGCAGCCGGGCCTCCTGCTCGGACCGGGTGTGCTCCTCGTGGGCCTTGGTGAAGGGGCGCTCGCTCTTCCAGGGCTCGCGCACGTGCACGATCCGCAGGGGCCGGACGCGCCGTGCCGCGTCGTCGATCGCCCAGTCGAGCGCGGCCTTCGCCGACTCCGAACCGTCGACCCCGACCACGATGGGCCTGCTCATCGCCGTTCGCCTCCTGTCACGAGGAACGCGGGCGGTTTGACGCCCTCGCTCGGCCACGTTTCAGTGCCCGGCGGTCATCCGCCGATCGTCGATGCGGACAAAATGCCCAAATTGCTGGAAACTGAACATGTAACGCCGATTCCGGGCGACCGTAGGAGCGGAAACCCCGCACCTGCGGGCTTCCGTGTCCCACTTCAGCGCGGGGGCGAGCGACCGGACAGTGCCATTGGTCCTCACGGGCGGTGACGTTCGCCGCTACCCGCGGAGCGTGCCGCCGGGCGACGATGAGTTCGTCCAGCTCTCTGGGAGGTGAGCAGATCATGATCGGTGGCCGCATGATCATGGAGTCGCCGGTGTTCGACACCGAGCTGGCGGCGCTGAAGAGGCGGGTGAGCGACCTGGAGGAGCAGGTCCGCACGCTGACCGCCGCCAACCTCGCCCTTGTCCGGGCGATGGAGAACATCCGGGTCCTGGGAAACGTCCGAGCCCCGGAGCACGTCGCAGGCCTGAAGAATGTCGAGGCCCTGAAGAACGTCGAGGTCCCGGAGCACGTCGGGGCCCTGGAGAACGCACGGGCCGATCTCGCGCCCATGATCTGAAGGCGACGAGCCTTCGCCGGCCCACCGCGGAACCAGTGACCCGACTGACCCAAGGGGGAGCCATGCAGGTCAAACAGTGGACGGTGCAGATCTACATCAGCGAGGACGACGGCGACCAGCGGACCCTGGCCCGCGCGGTGCTGTCGGCGCAGGGCACCAGGTGGCACGAGAGCGTCGGCGTCGCCAGGCGCAACCCCGGCGACCGCCCGGTGCCCGAGATCGGCGACGAGCTCGCCGCTGGACGCGCCCTGATGGACCTGGCCGACAAGCTCATCATCGACGCCGCCGAGGACGTGGCCCGGATCGGCGGCCCGGCCGAGTCCCGCTGATCAATCCAGAGGCGGGCCCCGCCCAACGCCGATCAGGCCGAGGCAGGCGCGCAACGCTGATCAGGCCGGGAAGGCGCGCGACGCTGATCAGGCCGGGGCAGGCGCGCTCAACCGGTCACGATGCGCCGTCCCGTCACGTGGGACGGCGTGATCCGGAGATGGCGCCGGCGATCGCCGCCCGCCCACGGCTCCACCTCGGCCGACGCCGCGGCCGGCTCGTCGTCGGTGACGTGGTGCAACGAGCCCCGGACGAGCACGCTCCAGCCGGTGCGCGTGAACTCGTCGAGCCGGTCCACCTCGAACGCCACCTGGTATTCCACCCCCTGAAGCCCGGTGCGCAGGTCCTCGTCGGTCGCGCCGCCCGCGACCGTGCGGATGACGATCGCCCCGTCGTGCACCCGGTAGTTGACCGGAAGCACCGTCGAACCGAAGCGGCCGTAGTAGCCGATCCGGCCGATGCCGCCCGGCGAGATCAGCCGCAGGCACTCCTCCCGGTCGAGCTTCACCAGCTCCGGCCTGGACGGCTTGGCGCCCCGCTCCTCGGCCAGCGTCTCCAGCGCCCGCGCCAGCTTGGCGGCCAGCTCGGGCTCCTCCAGGCACTCGACGTGCGCGACCGGGACGCCCGCCCGCTCGGCCAGGGCCTCTCGGGTCAGGCCCAGCGCCACTCGCCGCTCCGCGAGCCCAGGCACGAGCCCTCCGGCGGTGAATCCGTTGTCCGACATCTGGCACTCCATCTCCGCGGCACGACGACACTCCCGTGACCACGTTAGTAGCCGATGCCGGCCGGCCGCCCCCACCCCGCCCATGCCGGGCGGGATGCGGCCCCGTCAGGAGACCACCGTTGGACAGCCGGAAGCGGGCAGGATCTGCCTGCCCGCTTCGGCGGCCTACCTGGGCCGGCCGTCGGTGCGGCCCGCCAGCGCCCGTTCGATGGCGGCCAGCCGCTCGGCGACGGACCGGCTGTGCAGCAGATCGGCCAGTTGGTCGGCTTCACCGCCGTCCAGGTCGATCGTCTTCGCCGGGCGGTCGGGGTCGGCGGCGTCAGGGGCGGCGTCGTAGACGAGCAGGGTGCGCCGTCCGTCGTGGTGATGGATGACGGAGAGCACGTGCCCTTCCTGGGTGTGGACATGATGGACGACTCCGATGCCGGGGGCGGTGGAGTGGGTGATGTCCATATGGGTCAACCTCCAATCGATGTCGTGGGCCGGGCGCGGACTCACATGAAGTAGCGCAGGTAGACGTAGACCCAGGCCATCACCGAGCTGAGAATCGTGACGAGGATTCCGTACTTGGTGAACTGCCAGAACGAGATGCGGTGACCGGCCCGCGCGGCGATGCCGATGGCCACCACGTTGGCGCTGGCGGCGACCGCGGTGCCGTTGCCGCCGAAGTCGGCGCCCAGGGCGAAGGACCACCACAGCGCCTGCCCGGTGACCGGGTCGGGAGCCTGGGCCACCAGTCCCTCGACGATCGGCGCCATCGTGGCGGCGTACGGGATGTTGTCGAAGAAGGCGCCCAGCACGGCCGAGCCGAACAGCAGCGAGGTGGCGGCGCCGAAGAAGTTGTCGCCGACCGCGTTCACGGCCCAGTCGCCCACGGTGGAGATGACTCCGGTGTGCACCAGCCCGGCGACCATGACGAACAGGCCCACGAAGAACACCAGCGTCGGCCACTCGACCTCGCTCAGGCTCTCCGAGACCTCGACGCGCGACACGAGGATCATCACTCCGGCGCCGACCAGGGCGACGATCGACGGCTCGACGTGCACCACGGAGTGCAGTCCGAACCCGATGATGACCAGGGCCAGCACGGCCAGGCAGCGCACGAGCAGGGCCGGGTCGGTGATGGCGCGCTTCTCCTGCAGCGCCATCACCTCGGCCACGCGGTCCGGGTTGTAGCGGAACGACTTGCGGAACAGCACCCGCGTCAGCAACACGAACGCCACGAAGACCACGACGACGATCGGGGTCATGTGGATGAGGAAGTCGTTGAACGTCAGTCCGGCCCGGCTGCCGATGATGATGTTGGGCGGGTCGCCGATCAGAGTGGCCGCGCCGCCGATGTTCGACGCGAGGACCTCGGCGATCAGGTACGGCTGCGCCGGCACGTCGAGTCGTTCACAGACGACGATCGTCACCGGCGCGACCAGCATGATCGTGGTGACGTTGTCCAGGAACGGCGAGGCGACCGCGGTGATGATCATCAGCATCACCATCAGCCGGTACGGCCGCCCTTTGGACTTCTTCGCGGCCCAGATCGCCAGATAGTCGAAGACACCCGTCTGTTTGATGATCCCGACGATGATCATCATGCCGAGCAGCAGGAAGATGACGTTCCAGTCGATGCCCTCGTGCTCCGAGTAGAACACGTCCGCCCCGGGTGCCAGCCCGAGGACGAGCATGGCCCCGGCGGCGATGAGCACCACTTTGACCTTGTTCACTTTTTCGGTGGCGATAAAGAAGAACGCCACCGCGAAAATGGCCAGCGAGATGATCGCGCTCATCGGCCACGCCCCGGCGGGCCGGTACGCACCCCGGCGAGAACAGGCATCGCGAAACGAGCGCGGGAACGGGGCAGTTCTCGGATCAAGGCATGCCGCAAGGGCACCGCCAGGCGATATTCACACACAGTCAGACCTCCGTACGTTGGGCGTCTCAATCCGGGCTGAAACCTCAACCGGCCCGGGCGGTTCATACACAGGCCTCGGATGGGCACGCCGACGCAGCCGCGCGGCGGCCGATCACGTAGGGAAAGTTCTCGGGGGGCGCTCAGTCGTCGAGGTCCGGCATGGCCAGGCTGGTCAGCAGCCGGCCCAGGGTGATCGCTCCGGCGAGCTCCCCGGTCCGGTCCACCACCGCGACCAGAGGGCTGCGCAGGCGGGCCATCAGGGCCGCGACCTCCAGCAGCGTCGCCTCCAGCTTCACCGTGACCGGGGCGACCTGCTGGCGTGGCAGACAGTCACCCACGGTGAGCCCGCCCAGCGCCTGCCAGAACAGGTCGGCATGGGCCTCGTCGATGGTCCTGGCCAGCGCCGGGTCCTCCTGGAACGCGCCGGGCACCGCCATGCGCAGCACCTGGGTGCCGGGCAGCACCAACCGGGGCCGGGACTTGTCGTCGACGACGATCAGCCCGGGCAGACCGCCCATCGCCATCACCCGCACCGCTTTGGCGACCGGGTCGTGCACAGTCACCGTCGGGAGTTGTACGGCGATATCGCGTGCCTGCATGACACCTTCTTTCGAGGCTCGATCGGGTTCGGGTCGGGACTGTGCCGTCTCATGCCTGGTCATCTCGCCCCCCGGCCGGACGGCACGAGCCGCACCGGTAGTTCTCGGCCCAGCGGATCAGGTCGCTTCTGACCGGGATCTCGACGCGGGAGAGCTCGACCAGACCGACCTCGATGCCCCACTCGGCGGTCCGGCGGCTGATCCTCGCGGCCAGTTCACGCGTGTCCCCGCCGTCCGGTGCGGACAGCTCCGCCAGGTCCCGCTGGGCGACGTACCGGCGGATCTCGCTCTCGGCCACGGCGCTGGTGGCGGCGGTGGAGGTGTCCTCGGCCACCGCGTAGGCGATGGGGTCGGCCACGGACGCCAGGGCGACCCCGCTGACCGTGACCCTCACCTCGTCCCTGGTGGTGGCCTCCACCCACAGCAGGTCCACGTGCATGGGCCGCATCGGGATCGGCACGGCGCGGGCGACGCCCGTCGGCACCACGACGACCCCGGGGCCCTTGATCCCCGCGAAGCGGCCGAGCCGGAAGACGGCGAGCCGCTCGCCGGCGGGGACGACGCGGACCCAGGAGACGGCCAGGACGGCGAGCAGCAGGACGAGCACGATGACCCAGGTGATCGGGTCGCCGGCGACGGCGTAAGCGGGCGCCGAGAGCGGCGTCCAGGCGCCGGTCAGAGGCACGGCCATTGACGTCTCCCTCCTGCGGTCCTGGCTGTGTGTGCCTCCAGTCTGGTCAAACCGGGAGGATCCCACCATTGGGCCTGACACCCATCTAGGCGGGGGTGCACCATGTAAAAACGCCAGGTGAGAGGGTTCGACGGTGACGTGCGTCACCGAATCGGGCCGCACGGAAGATCATCGGTCACCGCGACGGGCCCGGCGACGGCCGGGGGCCGCGTGCCCGGCCGGGGCCGCCTCGCGCCCCGGCCGCTGTCAGATATCCCAAGAGCGTACGTCCCCGCGAGCGTCCACGGCCCCGGACGCACCCAAAATCTCCAAATATCGCGCGTTTGCACCCTTCAGGCCACCACGTCGCGCATGGTCAGCCGGTCGTCAGACGCGGAACGTCCGCGAAGGGAACGAGCGCGGGCGTCCCGCCGCCGGCGCGGCCCGGGTGGCTCCACAGCCCTCGCCGTTCGAGCAGCGGCAGCACCCCCTCGCCGAACCAGTACGCCTCCTCCAGGTGCGGGTAGCCGGACAGGACGAACTCGCTCAGCCCCAGCTCGTGGTACTCGGCGATCCGGTCGGCGACCTGCTCGTGGCTGCCGACCAGGGCGGTGCCGGCGCCCCCTCGGGCGAGGCCGACACCCGCCCACAGGTTGGGCGCGATCTCCAGCCCGTCGCGTGAGCCGCCGTGCAGGTCGAGCATCCGCCGCTGCCCCTCCGACTCACTGCGCCGCAGCCCGGCCTGCACCCGTTCGACGGTCGCCTGGTCGACGCCGTCCAGCAGCCGCGCCGCCTCCGCCCACGCCGCCGCGGCGGTGTCGCGGGTGATGACGTGCAGCCTGATGCCGAACCTCAGGGTCCGGCCCTCGGCGGCGGCGAGGCCGCGGATCCACTCGATCTTGCGGGCCACGGCCGCCGGGGGCTCGCCCCAGGTGAGGTAGACGTCGCAATGGCGGGCTGCGACCGGTCCCGCCGCCGGCGAGGAGCCGCCGAAGTACAACGGCGGGACCGGGTCCGGCACCCGGGCCAGCCGGGCGTTCTCCACCGTGAGGTGGTCGCCCGAGTAGGAGACCTTGCCGCCCCGCCACAGCTCCCGCACGATGTGCAGGAACTCGCCGGTCCGCGCGTAGCGGGCGTCCTTGTCCAGGAAGTCACCGTAGGCGCGCTGCTCGTGCGACTCCCCGCCGGTGACCACGTTGAGCAGCAGCCGCCCCTCCGAGTGCCACTGATAGGTGGCCGCCATCTGGGCGGCCAGGGTCGGGCTGACGAAGCCGGGCCGGAAGGCGACGAGGAACTTCAGCCGCCGCGTCCTTTCCACCAGGAACGCCGTCGTCAGCCAGGCGTCCTCGCACCAGGCGCCGGTCGGGGTGAGCGCGCCCACGAAGCCGAGGTCCTCGGCCGCGCCGGCGATCTGGCCGAGGTAGTTACGGGTCGGCGGGCGGTCGCCTCCGGCGGCTCCGGCGGGGAGGCCGTGACCGCCCCCGACGATGTGGCGGCTGTCTCCGTTGGTGGGCAGGAACCAGTGGAAATCCATTCAGATCACTCCATGGCGGGGCGGATGGGTGCCGTTGAGCGTGTGCCTGCCGATGTGCTGCACCTTCCAGCGGACGGGGTCGTGCAGGGTGTGCGTACGGGCGTTGCGCCAGTGCCGGTGCAGGTTGAGGCCGTCCAGGCTGGACCGCGTCCCCGACACCTCGAACACGGCGTCGGCCAGCTCGATCGCGGTCCCGTCCGCGTGCGCCTTGGCCACGGCGACCGCGACCGACGCCGCCGCCGCGCTGCCGTCGGTGAGGTCGGCCCGGGCGGCGTCCACCGCCCTGCCCGCCTCGGCCAGCAGCGCCTCGGCGGCCCGCAGCCGGATGGTCAGCTCGCCGAAGCGCTGGATCAGCAGGGGGTCCTCGGCGGCGGTCTCGTACCCGCTCTCGAACCACGGGCGGGACCTGGTGCGGACGAAGTCGGCGGCGTCGCGCAGCGCGGCCCCGGCGATGCCGACGTCGATGGCCGCGTGCAGCAGCTGCGCGAACGCGCCGTACACCTGGGGGCCGGTGAAGGTCAGATGGTGGGCCACGACCTGCCGGGCGGGCACGCGCACGTCCGTCAGCCGGACCGTGCCGCTGGCGGTCAGCCGCTGGCCCATCCCCGACCAGTCGTCCACGACCTCGACGCCCGGCGCGCCGGCGGGCACGTAGGCCACGTGCGGGAGCCCGTCGTCGGCCAGCGCGAGCACGGGGATCCAGTGCGCGAACAGCGCGCCGGTGCTGTAGTGCTTCTCGCCGGTGAGCAGGTAGCCGTCACCGTCGGCCCGCAACCGGGTCCGGTAGTCCTGTACGTGTTTGGTGCCCGCCTCCGACTGGGCGTTGCCGAACCTCCTGCCGGCCAGCACCTCACCGAAGAAGAACCGCCGCTGCTCGGGGTCGCCCTGCTGCCTGAGCGCGTTGACGTAGACGAAGTGGCTCTGCGGGATCTGCGCCAGGTTGGGGTCGCCGAGAGCGAGCAGCCTGAACACCTCGGCGACGGTCACGGCCGCGACGTCCGCGCCGCCGTGCTCGCGGGGCACGGTGATGCCGAGCAGCCCGCGGTCCGAGATCAGCTCGATCTCGTCCCGGGGCAGGCGGCGCTCGGCGTCCCGGTCGGCGGCCTCCTTGGCGATGTGCTCGGACAGCTCCCTGGCGACGTCGAGCGCCTCGACGTCGGAGCCGATCACCTGGGTCATCTCTTACACCTTTTCCTTCGTACGGGGGCCGGCGGACGGGGAGGACGGGGCCACGACGTGCCGTTCGACCAGCCCCAGCACCGCGTCCGCGGCCTTGCCCAGGAGCGCGAGCAGCAGGATGGACAGCAGGAGGATGTCGGTGCGCCCGGTGTTCTGGCTGTCGATCAGCAGGAACCCGAGCCCCATCGACGAGGCGATCAGCTCGGCCGCTACCAGGAACAACCAGCCCTGGGCCAGACCCAGGCGGAGCCCGGCGAACACCGCGGGCGCCGCGGAGGGAAGCTGGATCCGGGTGAGCAGCCGCACCCCGCGCAGCCCGTAGGCGCGCCCGGCCTCCACCAGGTGCCGGTCGACGTGGGCGAGCGCGGAGGACGCGGTGGTGTAGACGGGGAAGAACGCGCCGATCGCCACCAGGACGATCTTCGGTCCCTCGCCGATGCCCAGCCAGAGCACCAGCAGCGGCACCCAGGCCAGCGAGGGCACCGCGCGCAGCCCGGCGACGCTGGCCGACAGCAACGCCCTGACCGGCGCGGACAGGCCGACGGCGGCGCCGATCAGCAGCCCGGCCGACGCTCCGGCCGCGAAGCCGAGCAGCACCCGCTGCCCGCTGATCGCGACGTGCTGCCACAGCTCGCCGCGCCGCACCAACTCGGCGACGGCGGCCAGCACGGCCGCCGGGGCGGGCAGCTGACTCGGGGTGAACCAGCCGGCCGCCGTGGCGACCTGCCAGAGGACGAGGACGGCGAGCGGCACCAGCAGCCCCGCGGCGGCCCGCGAGGAGGGCCGCTTCGCCCCCGGGACGACGGGCGGGCGCCGCGCCCGCTCAAGGGTGGTGCTCACGAAGCCCGCGCCTTCTCCGCGTACGCGGGCTCGAACAGCGAGTCGAGAGCGGCCTCGGCCTCCTTCGCCGAACGCACCTGGCTCTCCTGCACCAGCGTCGGCAGGATGCGCTCCAGCACCGCCCGCTGGTCGGCGCCGGGGACGGGGCTGAGGTCGACCTTGGTCCGCTCTCCCAGCACCACCCTGGCGACGTCGGCGGACAGCTTGGCCTCCTTGGCCAGCAGGCTCACCGCCTCGCCGGGGTGCGCGACGATCCACGCGCGGGCCTTCTCGTAGGCGTCGGCCACGGCCTGCGCCTGGGCGGGACGCTCCTTGAGGAAGTCCTCGCGGGCGTTGAGGAAGCCGTACGAGTTGAAGGCGGGGTTGCGGTAGATCAGCTTGGCGCCCGAGTCGACCTCGCTCTGCGCCATCAGCGGGTCCAGGCCGGCCCAGGCGTCGACGTCGCCGCGTTCCAGCGCGGTCCGGCCGTCGGCGTGCTGCAGGTTCACCACCTCGACGTCCGTGCTCGCCAGTCCCGCCGCGCCCAGCGACTGCAGGAGGAAGAAGTACGGGTCGGTGCCCTTCGTGGCGGCGACCTTCCTGCCCTTGAGCTGCGCCACCTCCGAGACGGGCGAGTCCTTGGCCACGACGAGCGCCGCCCACTCCGGCTGCGTGTAGACGCCGATGGTCTTGATGGGCGTGCCGTTGGCCCGGGCCTGCAACGCGGCGGCGCCCGCTGTGGAGCCGACGTCGATGGTCGCTCCGCGCAGGTTCTCGTTGGCCTTGTTGCTGCCCGCCGAGAGCACCCAGGTGACCTTGGTGCCCTTCAGCCCGTCCTCCAGCCAGCGTTGGTCGCGGATGACGAGGCTGAGGGGGTTGTAGTAGGCGTAGTCCAGGCGCAGCTCCGCCTGTTCCGGAGCGGCGGCCTGGCCCTCGCCCGCCACGCAGCCGGTGGCCAGCGTCGCGAGCAGGAGGAGGACGGCCGGCAGGCGGCGGTGAATCATCGGATGTTCTCCTTGACGGGTGTGGGCCGGGGGACGCCGAGGCGGTCCAGCAGGTCGGCACGGAGTGCCGCCAGTTCGGGGTGGCCGCGATCTCGGGGACGCGGGTAGGGCACGTCGACGACGGTCACGACGGTGGCGCCCTCGCGGGGCGGCTCGTCGCCGAGCAGGATCACCCGGTCGGCCAGGTGCAGGGCCTCGTCGACGTCGTGGGTGACCAGCAGCACCGTGGTCCCCGACGCCCGCTGCACCCCGGCGAGCAGATCCTGCATGCGCAGCCGGGTCAGCGCGTCCAGCGCCGCGAACGGCTCGTCGAGCAGCAGCACGCCGGGCTCCCGGGCCAGCGCCCTGGCCAGCGCCGCCCGCTGGGCCATGCCTCCGGAGACCTGGCGGGGCCGGTGCCGGTGGAAGCGGTCGAGGCCGACCACCTCCAGCCAGTGGCGGACGATCTCCCGGCCGCGTTCCCGTCCGGTGCCCCTCGGCAGGCCGAGGGCGACGTTCCCGGCCAGACCCCGCCAGGGCAGCAGCCGGGGCTCCTGGAAGACCACCGCGCAGCGCTCGTCCACCCCGCTCACCTCGCGGCCGTCCACCAGGACCTCGCCACCGGTCGGCCGGTCGAGACCCCCGACGAGCCTGAGCAGGGTCGACTTCCCGCATCCCGACGGCCCGAGGATGGCCACGATCTCGCCCGGCCGGACGTCCAGCTCCAGATCCCGCAGGACCGTGTGGTCGCCGCCGAAGACGTGCCGGACTCCGCGGAGCCCGACTCCGGCCGGGTTCACCGGCTCCCCCAGGCTCGGGCCAGCAGCTCGTAGGAGCGCACGCGGTCGGCGTGCGCGTGGGTGATGGTGGTGACCGGCACCTCGTCCGCCCCGGTGACGCGCCGGAGCACGCGCAGGCGCCGGCAGAGGTCTGGGGCGTGCTCGCGGAGGTCGGTGAAGTCCGTCGGGGTGGAAGCAGTCATGAAACTCCTTGCTAATACCTAGTTAAACAGTAGGAAAAGTAGGTATGCATGTCAACAGCCGCCTCCCCGGAACCCGCGAACCCGTCTTGTCTTTTATTAAGTATCGACTTATAGTACTGACTGGTTCCGGAACTTGGAGGTTCGCATGGATACGCTCAGCACGGTCTTCGCGGCCCTGGCCGACCCGACGCGGCGCGCGATTCTCTCCCGTCTCCTCGACGGTGACGCGTCGGTCGCGGAGCTCGCCGAACCGTTCGCCATGACGCCGCGGGCCGTGTCCAAGCACATCGCCGTCCTGGAGTCCGCGGGCCTGATCACCCGGGCCCGCGACGCGCAGCGACGGCCCAGCCGGATCCGCGTGGAGCCCCTCGTCGACGTCGACGCGTGGCTCGACTCCTACCGGCAGGTCTGGCAGGACCGCTTCGACCGGCTCGACGAGCGGCTCACCCGGCCGCGCGAGGACGACTCCCCCACCAGTTCCCCCACCAGCGAAAGCCTTGCGAGCGACTCCCTCGTGAGCGACTCCCCCACCAGCGAAAGGAGAGCCTGATGGCGTCCACTCACGCCGAAGGCCACACAGCCCCTCCCATCTCGATCGTCCGGCTCTTCGACGCTCCGCGCGAGTTGGTTTTCCGCACCTGGACCCAGGCCGAGGACGTCGCCGCCTGGTTCGCGCCGGACGGCTTCACCGTCACCGACTGCGCGGTCGACGCCCGTCCCGGCGGGCGATGGCACGTACGGTTCCGGTCCGCCTCAGGCGAGGGGCACCGCGAGTACGGCGAGTTCCGCGAGGTGCGGCGGCCGGAAAGGCTGGTCTTCACCCTCACCCAGCAGGGCGACGACGGGCACACCGGCCCCGAGACCCTGGTGACCGTCGCCTTCGCCGAGCACGGCTCCAAGACGGAGATGACCTTCGAGCAGACCGGCTTCGACTCGGCGGCCACGCGCGACGGCAACACCGAGGGCTGGCGGGAGTGCTTCGCCAACCTCGACCACCACCTGACCACCTGACCGCCCGGCGACCCGCCCGGCGACCCGCCCGGCGACCCGCCCGGCGACCCGCCCGGTGACCCGCCCGGTGACCACCTGACGACCACCCGGTGACCGCCTGGCCGACCCCGACGACCACCACGACCTGACCACGACCGGCTACCACGAGGAGCGACCGACATGAGCAAGACCGCCGACAAGACCGCCGAGAAGGAGATCCGGGAGCACTTCGAGGAGTGGTTCAGGGACGCCGCCGCGAAGGATCTCGACGCCGTGATGACGAAGATCGCCGACGACGCCGTCTCGTACGAGCACGACGCCCCGCTCGTCTACACGGGCGCGCGAGCCATCCGCGAGAGCTGCCGTCAGGGCTTCGAGGTGATGGCCGGCGAACTCCGCTGGGACATCCCCGACCTGCGCGTCATGGTCCGCGACGACCTTGCCGTCAGCTGGGGGCTCAACCGCATGCGCGCCCAGGAGCCCGGCGGGGAGCCGGTCGAGCTCTGGTCGCGCGGCACCCGGGTGTTCCAGCGGATCGACGGCGCGTGGAAGATGATCCACCAGCACGTCTCCTACCCGGTCGACTCCGAGACCGGCCGGGCGGCCACCGGCCTGCGGCCGGATCGCTGATCGATCACCCTCGCCGGCCGAGTCGGTGTCCGGCCGAACCTCTCAGCGCGACGGGTCGTCCAAGGGATCATGAACGCGGACGAGTTACGCCCGGGAGACCCGTCGAGGCTGGGCGGCTACCGGCTGGCGAGCAGGCTCGGCGCAGGGGGCCAGGGCGTCGTCTACGAGGGCTATGACCGGGCGGCCAACCGGGTGGCGGTCAAGGTGCTGCACGCCTACCTGGCCGGTGACTCCCCGCTGCGCCGGCGCTTCACCCGGGAGGTGAGCGCCGCCCAGCGCGTGGCGTCCTTCTGCACGGCCCGCATCCTGGACCACGATCTGGAGGGCGAGCGCCCGTACATCGTCACCGAGTTCGTGTCGGGCCCGAGCCTGCGCCGGGCGGTGACGCAACGGCCCGCGCTGGACCGTGACGGGCTGCACCGGCTGGCCGTCGGCATGGGCACCGCGCTGACCGCGATCCACCAGGCCGGGGTGGTGCACCGCGACCTGAAGCCGGAGAACGTGCTGCTCGGGCACGACGGGCCGCGAGTGATCGATTTCGGCATCGCCCGGGCCGCGGGCCTGTCGATGACCTCGACCGGCGAGCTGACCGGCACCCCGATGTACATGGCGCCCGAGTTGTTCTCCGGCGGCCGGGCCGAAGCGGCGGCGGACGTGTTCGCCTGGGGCGCGGTGGTCTACTTCGCCGCGACGGGCCGTGACGCGTTCGCCGGTCCGACGACGATCGCGGTGATCAACCGGGTGCTCCATCACGATCCCGACCTCGGCCCCCTGCCCGAGGGGTTGCGCGAGTTGGTGGGCGCGACGCTCTCGAAGGACCCCGCCGCGCGTCCCTCCGCCGAGCGGCTCCTGCTGACCCTCCTCGGGGGCGGCGGCCACACGGTGCTCGCCGAGGGCGCCGAGGCCGCGGCGGGCGTACGGCCGCCGCGCGAACTCGCCGCCGAGCCCGCGCTGGGCACGGTGGCCGAGGAGGTCTACGCGGCGCTGCCGGCCGCCGACCGCGAGGTGGGCCGAGACCTGCTGCTGCGGCTGGTGAACGTGAGCGACGGCGACGAGACGCCGCGCCGCGCGACGGTGACCGAGTTGACCGAGATGCCGCACTCGACCGCCGGACAGGTGCTCGCCGCGTTCGAAGAGGCCACGCTGGTCCAGCGTCAGGACGACACCGTCACCCTCGCCAGGGCCGCCCTGCTGTACGCCTGGCCCCGGCTGCACGAGTGGGTGAGCAGCGACCGCGCGGATCTCGGGGTCCACCGGGAGCTGGGCGAGGCCGCCCGCCGCTGGGCGGGCGGCGGACGCCGTCCCGAGGATCTCCTCCAGGGGTCGGCTCTGCGGCAGGCGCTGTCCTGGACGAGCGCCACGCGGCTGACGCTGAACCTGACGGAGAAGGAGTTCGTGGAGGCGAGCCGGGCCAGGTCGGCGCGGCGGACCAGGCGGCGGCGCCTGCTCACGACGGGCGTCGCGGCCCTGCTCGCCGTGTCGCTCACCGCGGGCGGCCTCGCGTGGCAGCAGTCGCTGAGGAGCGACGCGAGCGACCGGGTTCTGGCCGAGGAGCGGGCGAAGGCCACGGCCAGACGGGTCGCGCTCCAGGCCGACGCGCTGCGCGGGACCGATCCGGTGAAGGCGATGCTGCTCAGCGTCGCGGCCCACCGCATCGCGCCGGTGCCCGAGGCGGGGGCGGCGGTGCTGAGCTCGCTCGCCCAGCAGGAGCAGCGGGTCTTCACGGATCCGGCGTCCGCCAACGCCGGGCGGGCGCTGAGCGCCGACGGCCGGACACTGGTCAGCGCGGGCGCCGATCGGGTGACCGCCTACGACGTGTGGACGGGACGAGCGGTCCGGACGTTCGGCGGGGTCGGCGCGGGCCCCTTCACCGCCGCGCTCAGCCCGGACGGCGACACGCTCGCGCTCGCCAGGCAGGGCACGGTCGCCCTGTGGAGCCTGCGGACCGGCGCCCGGCTGGGCGAGGGCAGGTACGTGCCGGAGGGATCCGGGCTGCCCACCGGCCTTCCCGGCAGTCTGGAGTTCAGCCCCGGCGGGGGCTATCTCATCGTCCGCCAGAACCTCGGCGGCCCCTACGTCGGGCTGTGGAACGTGACGCGGCGGAGCCTGGAGACGGGATGGGGGCCCGAGCCGCTGGGCGACGCGCGGCTCGGGCCGGGCGACCGCTTCGGCTCCGTCGAGGTCACGGCCGAGCGGTCGGAGACCTCGCTGCGGGGTTTCCCCGACCAGAAAGGACTCGCGGGCCGGCGGCTTCCCGAGCGCCTGCCCGGTCCCGTCCTCGCGTTCAGCCCCGACGGCTCCGTGGCCGCCGTGGGAGAAGGGACGAGGACGGAGCTGTGGAACCTGTTCACCGGCAAGCGGGCCGAGCGGGTGTTCCCCGGTGACGTCAGCGACGCCGTCTTCAGCGACGACGGCCGGTTTCTGATCACCTCCGGCAGGCAGGCGGGCAGCCCGTTGTCGCTGTGGCGGCTGGACGACGGGGCCCCGCTGCTGCGGCTGACGATCGCGTCCACGCTGACCGGCCCACCGCGCCTGGACCCGGAGAACCGGACGCTGAGCCTGCTGGACGAGTCGGGGCGGGTGACCGGCTACGACGTCGGCCGGCGGACCCGTCCGCCGCTCGTCCTGCCGGCCAGGGCCCGGGACAGGCGGTTCACCGCCGGCGTGGACGCCCTGTTCGCCCGGACCGGCGGCGCCGTGCGCGGCTGGTCGCTGCCCGGCCTCACCGAGACGAGGTCGCGCGTCGACATCTCCACGGACCGCGGCCCGGTCATACTGGTCAGCCCCGACGGGCGGACGATCGTCACCGGCCACTGGGACGACCATACGGAGGGCGTCACGCTCTGGGACGCCGCCACCGGGCGCGAGCTGGGCCGGGTTCCGCTGAGCTCCGAGACGGAGCGGGCGGACATGGAGATCAGCCCCGACAACCGGCTGCTCGCCGTCAGCCACACCCTGCCCGGCGACGTCTACGGCAGCGGCGAGGTCGTCGTCATCGACCTCGCGCGGCGCGAACAGATCATGCGGTTCGGGCCGGTCGCGGGAGGCGCGCTGTCCTTCAGCGCCGACGGCAGGTTCCTCGTCACCGCCGATCCCGCGGGCGCCGACGTGATCGATCTGGTCTCGCGGAAGGTGCTCCCCCGGTCCGAGGGGCCGGGCACGCTGGCGCGCGGGTGGATGGAGCTCGCGCCCAAGGGCGGGCTGGCCGCCTCGCCGTACGGCAACAGGGCGGTGGTGCTGTGGGACAGCCGCACCTGGCGGACCACGGGACGGGTGTTCAGGCTGCCGGGCGACGCGCTGGGCGCGGTCTTCTCCCTTGACGGGCGGATCCTGGCGGTGGCGCACGACGACAGGGTCTCGCTGTTCGACGTGGCCACGGGACGTCAGCTCGGCGATGGCCGCACCGTCGTCACCGACCTGTCCGATCCGCGGGACTCGGACGATCCGGTGCCCGCCCTCGCGTTCTCGCCCGACGGCGCCCTGCTGCACGTGGCGGGGCGCGACGGGACCGTACAGGAGTTGCCGGTCGATCCGGCGCGCGCGGCCTCGGAGGCGTGCGCGCGGGCGGGACGCGCGCTGACCCGCGAGGAGTGGCGCGAGCACGTGGGAGCCGATCTGCCCTACCAGGAGGTGTGCGGCTGAGCGCGGCCGTCGCCACCTCCCCGAAAGGGGCGATGGCCTGCGTTAGCCTCAGGTGGTCGAAACCGTATGTCGTCGAAGCCGTCTGTCGTCGGCGAGCATGGGCGCATGTCGAGCCGGAGGAGTGTGTCAATGATCTTCATTACCGCGAGGTTCCGCGTTCTCCCGGAGCATGCCGACCGGTGGCCGGAGATCACTGCCGACTTCACCAGGGCGACCCGCGCCGAGCCCGGGTGCCTGTGGTTCGACTGGTCGCGCAGCGTCGAGGAGCCGGACGTGTACGTCCTGGTCGAGGCGTTCCGCGACGACGAGGCCGGAGCCGCCCACGTCGGGTCCGAGCACTTCGCCGAGGCGCGGCGGACCCTCCCGGCCCACCTGGCGGAGACCCCGCGCATCGTCAACGTCAACGTCCCGCAGGACGACTGGTCGCTCCTCGGCGAGATGGCCGTGCCGGAGCGCTAGACCGCTCCCCTGTGGCTCGGGGTTAGGCTCGGATGCGTCGGCACATGGGCGCGAAGGGATCCGATCATCGTCAACGACAACTACCCGTTCGAGGACCCGCCACCGCGCGTGCGCCGCCGCGTGACCAAGGCGGCGATCTTGAGCGCCCTGAGCCCGGCCGACCTCGTCGAGTGGACCTGCCCGCACGGCCAGCACGCCGGCCACGGCTGCGTCACCTGCTACGACGCCACCGCCGAGGCCGATCCGGAGTTGCCGCTGTGGGAGGTCGCGGCCTGGTTCACCACCAGGCGGCCGATCCCGATCAGGGCGTTGCAGGACGTCCACCGCCACGGCCACCGTTTCGCGCTCGACCAGCCCTCGACTCCCCTGGTCTACCTGCTGAGCGGACAGGTGCGGGCCACCCTGGGCGCGGAGGCGGTGGCGGGCGTGGTCGGGTTCCTCCTGCAGAACCGGCACATCGTCGACGACTTCGCCGTGACCGAGATCCGCGCCGTCCACTCCTGACGGCTCGCCTCGCACGAGGCGGCAGGCCGCCCCTCCGAGGCCGCTACCCGGCGGGCCGGGGCGAGCCGGGGTAGGAGTCGCGGTCCTCGTCGAGGACGTCGGCGGCCGTACGGACGATGAGCGGATCGGGCACCCCGACCACTTCGTGATTCTTGCCCTCGTAGTCGAACAGGCTCAGCACGTGCCGGATCGCCTCGACCCGGGCGCGTTTCTTGTCGTTGCTCTTGATCACCGTCCAGGGCGCGTAGTCGGTGTCGGTGTGCTGGAACATGTCCTCCTTGGCGTCGGTGTACTCGTCCCATTTCTGGCGGGACGCCAGGTCCATCCGTGACAGCTTCCAGCGCCGGACCGGGTCGATCGACCGGATGACGAAGCGGGTGAGCTGCTCGCCGCGCGAGACCGAGAAGTAGAACTTGACCAGCTGGATGCCGTCCTCGACGAGCATCTGCTCGAACAGCGGCGCCTGACGCAGAAACTCCAGGTATTCGCGCGGGGTGCAGAACTCCATCACCCGCTCGACCCCCGCGCGGTTGTACCAGGAGCGATCGAAGAACACCATCTCCCCCGCCGACGGCAGGTGGGCGATGTAGCGCTGGAAGTACCACTGGGTGCTCTCGCGTTCGCTGGGCTTGTCCAGCGCCACCACGGCCGCGCCCCGGGGGTTCAGATGCTGCTGGAACCGTTTGATCGTGCCGCCCTTGCCCGCCGCGTCGCGCCCCTCGAACAGGACCACGAGCCGGACCCCGGTGTCCTTGATCCAGTACTGCAGCTTCACCAGCTCGATCTGCAGCAGCCGCTTGGTCCGCTCGTACTCGGCGCGGTCCATCCGGCTCCGGTAGGGGTAGTGCTCGCGCCAGGTGTCGTACGGACGGCCGTCGAGGTCGACCAGGACCGGATCGTCGTCATCGTCGTCGATCACCCGGAGGTCGGAGAGGTCGTCGAGCAGCTCGGCAGGGGGCGCCTCCGCCGTGTCGAGCAGCTCGGCGGGGGCCGCCTCCATCTTTGCGCCGTTCATGCTGGTGACCAGGAGCTCTTCGCCCGGGCCCGCGCCACTGTCGGTGTTGTCCACGCCGCCCGTCTACCCCTGCCGCCGTGCTCGACACCCCCGATCGGCCACGCTGCGCCCCCTTCCGGACCTTCGCCGGGTGAGCCGTGGGGCCGGTCACGGCTGACGCTTCACGTTCTCCAGCCGGTCGGGCTTGTTGGTCATGATGCCGTCCACGCCGTACGAGATCAGTCGGCGGATCACGGGCGGCCTCCTCGTCGACCAGGTGAAGACCCGCATGCCGTGGTCGTGGACGTCCTCGACGTATCCGGGGGTGAGGTCGCGGTGCGGCAGGTTGATCCCGCTGGCGTACTGGGCCAGCTCGGGCAGCCGATCGGCCGCCGGTTTGCCGAGCAGCGCGATCGGGACATGGGGCACCATGCTGTGGAAGGCCCGCATCGAGCGCCAGTCGAACGCCTGCACGGCCAGCCGCTTGCGCCCCCACCAGGCACGGGCGTCCTGCAGCTCGGCGGCCACCCGCTGGTCGATGTCCGGGCTGTCCGGCGGGTGTTTGATCTCCAGCAGCAGGCCGATCTCGGTGTTCCGCAGCGCCCGCATGGCCTGGCCGAGCGTGGGCACCCGTTCGCCCCGGTACCGCGAGGAGAACCACGAGCCGGCGTCCAGCCGCTGGATCTCCGCGAGCGTGAAGTTGGAGACCCGCCACGGCGAACGCCGGGGAAAGACCTTCTCGACATCGGTGGTACGGGTCAGCGTGGCGTCGTGCATGAGGACGAGCTGGTGGTCCTTGGTCTGCTGGATGTCGAACTCGCACACGTCGGCCCGCTGGATCCGGGCCACGGCGCACGCCGCGAGCGTGTTCTCGGGCGCGTACGCGGAGGCGCCCCGATGCGCGATGGTGTCGACCTCGCGCGGCGACGCGGACGCGGTCCCCGTCATGACGACCAGGGCGGTCAGGACGGCGGTTCCCACGGCACTGAGCTGGCGGTACATGTCCCTCCTCGGGCGTGGCCTGTGACGGTCGGTAACCCGAGTCTGACAATGCGTCCTATGTCGAGTTATGTAGGAGGGTGCCCACTAACGCCAGCAAAGCGATGATTCATCCGACACACTGCCCACATCCGCACCAACTCTTTGCCGGGTTCACAGCGCGTTGGCGTGCGTCAGTGGGGTCGGCGTTGTTCGGGAAGGTCTCCGTCGCTGCCCAGATCCGCTCGCATGCTGTCGAGAAGAGGCTTGAGATCCCGGTCCAGCCCGGACGGCCGCCGGCCTCCGCTCAGCGCGTGGGCCACCGCCGCGGTCAGCGACCTGCACACCTCGTTGGCTCTCGCATCGGTCTCGGGCTTCGCGATCAGCCGGACCTCCGCCCTGACGAGCCCCAGCGCGATCAACGTGCTGTCGCACGCGGTCCGCGCCTCGTCGGCCGGAGCCTGCTGATAGCGGATCAACGCCTCCTGCGTGTCGTGCAGCGCCGCCAGCAGTTTCGCGTACCCGCTGGACCGGGCCTCGTAGAGGCGAGTCTGCCTCTCGTGCTCGAACTGGGCCGCCCGGCCTTCGACTTCCCGTCGATGGGCGCGGTCGGCCTCCACCCGGATCTGCCTGCGCGCGAAGTACGCCACCGAGATGGCCGCGGCGGCGGCGATGAGAGCGGCGATCGTGCTGCTCACCTGCGCGAGGATCGCACCCATCACACCCTCCTACCGCCCATCCGGCCCGAAGTCGTCACGCGAGCCCGGCGGCTCATAAGGCCCGGGACGGCCACCTCTGCCGGGACGGCCACCCCTGCCGGGACGGTCATCCCTCTCGGGACGGTCATCCCTGACCGGCGGGATCAGGTCGGTTGAGGCGGGGCGCTCCCCCAGGTCCATGCGGTAAGGATGACCTCTGGGAGCGGGGTCCCGGCTCGCCGTCCAGTCGGCGAGGTCCCTGGCACGGCCCGGAGCGAGGCTCTCCAGATAGGTCCGGGTGCGTGCCACGTCGCCGATGGTGTCCTCCGCCACGAAGGACCGGAGCTCCTCGCGGTCGAGTAACGCGACGGTCAGCCGGCCGCTCTCCGCGACGGCCGCGAGGGGACCCACGTACATGGTCACCGTGGTGGCTCGGATCGCGACGAGCAGCCGCCGCAGGGCGATGGAGGCATCCGTGCCGTCATCCTCTCCGCCCGCGGCGGGCAGTGCCTCCGAGAGGCGCTGCCGAATGCTGTCGAATGTCTGGCCTGCGGCGAACTCGACCAGATATCCGACTCTCCAGGAATTCGCCCTCGCCGCCTTCGGCACTATCCGCACCGGTGAAAGGGCTTCCAAGAATCGTTCGACGTACTGGACGACGGTGGGTTCGTGCGCGTGGTCCAGTCCCCGGACCTCCACGGCCACCGTCGCGCCCACCTCCGCGGCGCCCGCCGCGAGCGTTTCGCGGAACCCTCGTTCCGCCATGTGCCGGTCCAGCACGCTCGCGATCCGCGAATCCTGGGAATCTCTCAGAACGGCGAGTTCGTCCCGCACTTCGCCCAGCCTGTCCAGCAGTTCGTGGTGCGCGGACCGCTGGCTCTCCAGCGCCTCGCTCCTCGCCGCCTCTTTGTCCTTGACCTGGTCGAGGTCCCTCTGGAAGAGACCGACCTCGTTGCGGAACCGGAGCACGATGCCGAGCGCCGCGACGGCGACGAGCAGGCAGGTGACCGCCACGACCACACTCACCAGGAGTCCCTCCTCGCGTACGTGGCCCAGCAGGCCGAGAGGGCGAAGGTCACGGCGGCGGCGCAGATCATCATCAGCACGCCGTCCCCGACACTGAGCGTCCCGGAGTCGCGAGGCGGCGGCTGCGCGATCCGCGTCACCGTCACCGTCGGCACGGGAACGGTCACCGGCACAGGGGAAGCGGAAGGCGACACCGGCATGGTCTGGGCCGGAGGCGACCCTCCCACCTCGGTGGCCGGTCCGTCGTATGTCGTCGCGAGCAGCACGCCGAAGATCAGCGCAAGGAATAAGCCGGACGCCTTCATCATCACCGCCCCGAGTACCGGTCCATCGTAGATAACGGGTCATCCGCTGCCGAGACCCTTCCAGCCGTATCGTTCTAGATCAAGACCGACCTGGCACCCCGAATATGACATAAAAGCCGATATCGGATGACAAGGACGCTAGTTCTACCTCTTCCTAATTTCTGCCAGAGATCTGATTTTCTCGCTAATTCCAGCTAGAACGGAAGAAATCTTGATTTATCGCCATAGAAGATGACTAAGATCGCTGTCGATCGGTCAGTGTGCGATCGAGCAGGAGGAAGAATCATGTCCGAAGATCTGAGCTCGGCCGAAGGCGCACAGGACCGGGCTCCGGCCGGCATCGAGATCAGCAAGCCGAGCATCGCGCGGGTCTACGACTACATGCTGGGCGGCAAGGACAACTTCGCCTCCGACCGCAAGGTCGCCGAGATGGCCCTCCAGATCGCGCCGGACGCCCCCGAGGCCGCGCGGGCCAACCGTGAGTTCCTCCGCCGGGTCGTGCGCCACCTGGCGGCCGAAGCGGGGATCCGGCAGTTCGTCGACATCGGCTCGGGCCTCCCCACCCAGGGAAACGTGCACGAGATCGCCCAAGGCGTGGACCCACGGGCGCGGGTGGTCTATGTCGACAACGACCCGATCGTTCTCGTGCACGGCCGCGCCCTGCTGGCCAAGAACGACACCACGACGGTCATCCAGGCCGACATCCGCCAGGCCGACGACATCCTGAGCCACCCGGAGCTGCGCCGGCTCGTCGACTTCTCGCAACCCGTCGCCCTGCTGCTCTTCTCGATCCTGCATCATCTCAACGACGCCGAGGACCCCGAGGGGATCGCCGCCCGGCTCAGGAACGCGCTGCCTCCGGGCAGCTACCTGGCCATCTCCCACTTCCACAATCCGGGTGCCGCCCGGCCCGAGATCGCCGAGCAGGCGGCGTCGGCCGAGAAGCTGTTCAACGAGCACCTGGGCACCGGCCGCTGGCGCTTCCACGCCGAGATCCTCGCCTACTTCGGGGACTTCGAGGTCCTCGACCCCGGCCTGGTGCCGGTGGCCGAGTGGCGGCCCGGCCCCGGCGACCAGGCCGCGCAGGGCATCACGTACCACACCCTGGTGGGTGGCGTCGCCCGCAAGCCGGACCCGCATCCGGCCTGATCGCCGGCGATCGGTACGTCAGTTCGAATCCGATCGAACGTGAGAGGGGCCGCCCAGCGACAAACGGGCAGGCTCCTTCGTGTTCCGTCAAGACCTCGAAGATCTACGGGCGACAGCAGCTGAACGAGTCGATCAGTCGATCATCTTGGTGGTCACCGACTTGGGGTTCGGCGCCTTGATCGACACCTTGGTGCCCCATCCGGTGAAGCGACTCTCGATGGTGATGGTCTTGCCGTCGTGACCGTTCACGTCGAATATCCCCGTCGCCGCGTACGAGCTCTTCACCTTGCTCACGAGCCCGGCGGAGGTGAGCGTGAGGGTGTAGGAGACCTTCGTGTCGTCGTGCATGCGCAGCGGGATCGACCCGGCGAACCAGGGCGACACCTTGTCGAGCTCCTTGAAGGTGATCTTCCCCGTGATGGCGCTCCTGGTCAGCTTGCCCTTCTTGATCAGGGCGGCCAGGGTCTTGGGCTCGACCGGGTTGATGACCTGCCCGCGGTAACCGGCGCCGCCGCCGAACGAGCCGCGGCTCTTGAGCCAGGTCTTGCCCGCCGGCAACCGGTCCTTCCACACGCCGCCCGAGGTGTAGCCGACCTTGCCAACGGTGATGGTCCGCTCGCGTCCCAGATCCGAGGTGGCCACGATGTCGGAGCCCGCGAGCCCCTTGGCGTTGAACTGGAAGGTGCCCTTACGGCTCTGCACCTTGGTCTCGTCCTCGCCCGAGAGGGTGGTGGTCTCGGTGAAGCGCACCCCTCGCCCGGTGGCCAGCTTGCCCTTCAGGGCTCGGACAGGATCTATGGAAACGGCCTGAACAGGGACAACCTGAACGGGGGCCGCCTCGGCGGGTACGGCCACCAACAGGGAGCCGCAGACCACCAGGGTCGTGATCGTCTTCTTCATGAGACGTGATCATGCCGAAGACGGGTCACGGGCAGGGCACGATCGGGCCAGGTGCCCGCCCGTCGGCGGTTCAGCCGAAGCTGGCGTGCGGTGCGCTGGTGCCCTGGGGCACGCGGGCCGGGCCGGACGTGCCGGGACGGACATCGAAGTCGAAGATCGCGGTGGGCAGGTAGACGGTGGCGCAGGAGTTGGGGATGTCCACCACTCCCGACAGCCGACCCTCGATCGGCGCGGCGCCGAGCAACAGATACGCCTGCTCAGGGCTGTAGCCGAAGGTCGTCAGGTAGTCGATCGCGTGCAGGCAGGCGCGCTGGTAGGCCAGCTGCGAGTCGAGGTAGCGCTGCTCGCCGTCCAGCGTGACGGACGTCCCGGAGAACGCGAGCCACTCGCTGTACTGGGGGGCGGTGCGGCCCGGCATGAAGATGGCGTTCTCGCCGACGCGGTACGTCTCCATGCCGCCCTTGATGAGGTCGACGTGCAGGTCGATGAAGCCGCCCATCTCGATGGCGCCGCAGAAGGTGATCTCGCCGTCGCCCTGTGAGAAGTGCAGGTCACCGACCGACAGGTTCGCGCCGGAGACGAACACCGGGTAGAAGATGCGGGAGCCCTGGGTCAGGTTCTTGATGTCCTGGTTGCCGCCGTTCTCCCGGGGCGGCGCGGTGCGGGCGGCCTCGCCGGCGACCCGGTCGAACTCAGACGAGGGCACCGACCCGAGGACGGCGTCCTGAGGCTCGGGGGGCAGGGCCAGCGGCGGCACTCTCTGCGGGTCGGTGGCGATCAGCGCGCCCTCCCGGGAGTTCCATTTCGCCAGCAGCTCCGCCGACGGCGCGGTGCCCATGAGGCCGGGGTGGACGATGCCGATGAACGACACCGCCGGGATGTGACGCGACGTGGCCTCCTGACCGGAGAAGTCCCAGATCGCCTTGTAGGCATCGGGGAACTGCTCGGTGAGGAACCCGCCGCCGTTCTTGGTGGGGAAGACGCCGGTGTAGCCCCAGCCCTGGCCGGCCAGCGGGCCGCTGTCCTCCTGCGGAATGGGCCCCACGTCCAGGATGTCCACGATCAGCAGGTCGCCCGGCTCGGCCCCCTCGACCGCGAACGGGCCGCTGAGCGCGTGCACCGTCGTCAGCGGGGCGTCACGGATGTCCTCGGCGGAGTCGTCGTTGTGGATCGCGCCGTCGAACCACTCCCGGCAGTGGACCCGGAAGCTGTCGCCCGGCTTGACCCGTGCCACCGGCGGGATCTCGGGATGCCAACGGTTGTGACCGATCTTGGCCTGGTCGGTGAACTTCTTGGTCGAGTCGAGCGGGAAGATCAGCTCTGGCACGGCTGGATTCCTTTCGGCACAGGGACGGTCACGGGCGCGGCAGGCGTCTGGTGGCGGGATGGGTGGCCACCGCCCCCACGGCGCGGCGCCGTGGCAGGGACGTGACGACTTCGGGCTCGGAGGCGCTGCGCTCCGCGCGTCGCAACTGAGCCGACACGGCAGCCGGAGTGCGCGTGAGCATCGGCGGCGAGAACACCCGGACCGAGGTCGCTCCGCAGTCCGGGCACGGCATATCAGCCGGTGCGCTGCCGATCGGAAAGGCAGCATCAATGTCGGAGCAGTGCGGACAGCGATAGCCATATCTCGCCATAGCAAACGCCCTTCGCGCGAATTCCAACAAAAGCCTCCCCAGGCCACGACGTCTCTATCGACGTGACCTGGGGAAACAGCCTCAGAACCGGATACATATGCAACTTAACGCGCGAATGAGCTGCAATCGATCTCACTTCCGCCAAGCTTGCTCGCGGAGTAAGGCAGTTCGCTGAGTCCCTAGGCAAAACCCATGCAACGTACCTGCCAGCTGTGCATGCCCGAAGCCCCGGGTGAGGGGTCAGCGCCCCCGAGTCTCCCTGTTACGGAGTCCGGCTCACCGCCCTGCCCAGAACGGGTCCCGGCCGATGAAACCGAGCAGTCTGGTCTGGGCGTCCGCACCGGCGGGCACCTCGACCGGGGCACCGTACTGGCCGGAAGCGCGCAGAGCCTCCTCCATCTGCTCCATCTGGGCGAGAAGCCGAGCACAGAACTCGGGGTCCAGCCGGTCGTCCTGGCCGGTGGCCCTGGAGAGATCCCAGGTGTGCATGAACACGTCAACGGTGTAGAACTGGTCGATCGCGGCCGCCACAGGCAGGCTGCCGACGTGTCGGTTGACGAGTTCCCGGTGCGCCGTCGCCGCGTCGTCCAGCACCGCCTGCACGCCGTCGCAGTGCACCTGCCACGCGGCGACCGGGTCCTCATCCACCGACGCTCCCTGGGGCAGCTCGATGCCGGCGCCGGAGGCGAGAAACCCGGGGAACCATTCGGTCAGGTGACGCACGACGTCGCGGGCGGCCCAACCGGCGACCGGCGACGGCGCGTCCCAGGACCGGGTACCTCGGACCCGGTCCGTGAACAGCCCGGCGACCTGCCGGTGCCGCTCGGCCGGGTGATCAGACAGCACCATCGGCGAGCATCCTCTCCAGCTTCGCGTAACCCTCGTTCACACCGATCTCCATACCGCTGCGCAGCCACGCGTCGCGGCCTTCGAAGCTGTCGACCAACGCCTGCGTCCGCAGGCGGGTACGGCCGCCGCCCAGGTCCTCGAACCACAACGTCTCCAACGTGACTCCGTCGGGATCGCCCTCGTACGTCAAGGTCTGCACGATGCGGTCCGGCCTCACCTCGTGGAAGCAGCCATGGAAGCCGTACTCCGTGCCGTCCTGCGCCGAGACGTACCGCCAGCTGCCGCCGGTACGGGCGTCCCAGTGCTCGATCCGGGTGGCCAGGGCGTGGGGGCCCACCCAACGGGCGAACAACTCGGGATCGGTGTGGGCGCGGAACAGTTGCTCGGGCGTCGCCGCGAAGTCACGTGTTGTCAGGATGATCGGCAGCTTCGGGTCGACTTCGATGACCGTCTCCGTGAACCTGTCCATGTTCCTCTCCGTTCATCTCCGCCAGGACGGCGTCAAGGCGGCGGTTGCGCTGCTCGACGCGGTCCCGGTGGCGCTCGATCCAGGTGTCCATCAGGTCGAGGGCCTGGACCTCCAGGCGCACCGGCCGGGGCTGCGGCCCTCGCGGCCGGCTGACGAGCCCGGCGTCCTCGAGCACCCGCAGGTGCTTGTAGACGGCCTGCAGCGTCATCCGGTACGGCTCAGCCAACTGACTCACAGTCGCGTCGCCCTCGGCGAGCCGGGCCACCATGTCGCGCCGAGTCGGATCGGCGAGGGCGGCGAAGACCCGGGACAGCGTGTCCGTGGTCGTCTCCCTTACTTTCAACCCAACGGTTGAAAGGACCGTAGACCGTGGGCCGCCCATCGGTCAACCCAGCGGTTGAAAGCGCTGCTTCGAGCATGTCCCCACCGACTCGGGGATCCTCCATTCGGCTGCCAGGCTCGTTCATCGGCTTTCCGGCTGCTGCCACGTGAGCATTCATCAGGCCCGAGGTCCGGGGCGGTCAGAGCATGATGCCGACCGTGGCATCGCCGGCTGGGTGGCCCCCGGCGGCACGCTGCTCATCGTGGGGCACCCGCACACCCAGGACGCTACCGGCCACGGGCACCACCCTCCCGCCGAAGCGGCGGCCACCTCCACGTCCATCACCGCGCGCCTGAACGACACGGAGTGGGAGATCGTCACCGCCGAAGAACACCTCCGCACACTCACCGGCCACGGCGACCAAGCCGTCCCCCTCCACGACGTCGTCGTACGCGCCACCCGCCGCCGTTGATCACACCATCCGATGCCGCACCGGCGGGTACGACAGGAGGCCGACTTCCGTCGTAGGCTGAATCCCGCGCGTGACGGACGGGAGGCCGGAGTGACCGAGACGACCGTAGTCGAGGTGATGGCCGAGCTGGCCGAGCTCGAGGACCCGAAGATACGCGAGGTGAACGAGAAACACGGCGACGATCACGGTGTGAACCTCGGCAAGCTGCGCGCGCTCGCGAAGCGGCTGAAGACGCGGCAGGAGCTCGCGTGCCGGCTCTGGGAGACGGGTGACACCGCGGCGAGACTGCTGGCGACCCTGATCTGCCGTCCGAAGGCGTTCGAGCGTGACGAGTTGGACGCCATGATGCGCGAGGCGCGCACACCCAAGGTGCACGACTGGCTCGTGAACTACGTGGTGAAGAAGAACCCGCACGCCGAGGAGCTGCGCCAGGTCTGGTCCGCCGATGCGGATCCAGTGGTCGCGAGCGCCGGCTGGGCACTGACCACCGAACGCGTGGCGAAGAAGCCCGACGGCCTCGACCTCGCAGGACTGCTCGACGTCATCGAGGCCGAGATGAAGGACGCCCCGGATCGCCTGCAGTGGGCGATGAACCACTGCCTGGCTCAGATCGGCATCGAGTACGCCGAGCACCGCGCCCGTGCGATCGACATCGGTGAGCGCCTGGAGGTGCTCAAGGACTACCCGACTTCGCCGGGCTGCACGTCGCCGTTCGCACCCATCTGGATCAACGAGATCGTGCGCCGACAGCATGGCGATGAGAGCCAGACACCCCTGCCGACCGGCGCGGCCATGGCTCCCGCCAGGAGCCCCGGCTCGATGTAGCGAGCGTGGGCCGCCGTACCGACTGCCGGCATTCGTCAGTACGTCGACATGCGGGTTCTGACGCCGCTGCCGACGGACTGACCGTTCAGTGGGCCCCACCCGAGAAGAGGGTCACAATCCGGCACCACCGGTCGCGTCGATCACCCTGCCGGTCACCCAGCGAGCCTCGCCGGAGGCAAGGAATGCCACGATGTCGGCGATGTCTTCGGGCTGCCCGACCCGGCCCAGCGCGGCCAGCGACGCGGCGTGCGCCTCGGCTTCCGCGTTGCCGCGCAGCCATCCTGCGTTGACGTCGGTATCCACGATTCCGGGGGCCACCGAGTTCGCCGTGATGCCCCGCGGGCCCAGTTGCTTGGCCAGGTTGAGGGTGAAGGTGTCCAGGGCCCCCTTGGTGGAGCTGTAGGCGATGATCTCCGGCATGGCCAGGCGGGCCGCGCCGCTGGAGATGTTGATGATCCGCCCGCCGTCGCGCAGCCGGCTCAGCCCCTGCTGCACGATGAAGAACGGTGCCCGGACGTTCACCGCGAAGACCTCGTCGAACTCCTCTTCGGTGAGCGAGGCCAGGTCTGAGCTGCGGCCGATGCCGGCGTTGTTGACGATGATGTCGACGCCCGCCCGGAGCGAGTGCCGTTGGGTCTGGGCGTCGAAGGCGGCCCACAGGGCGGCCGCGTCGCCGTGCCTGCCCAGCTCGGCCCGGATCGCGAACGCCCGGCCGCCGTCCTTGCCGATTGTTTGGACGACCTCGTCGGCCGCGGCTTGATCACGGGCGAAGGCGACGGCCACGACCGCGCCGTCCCGGCCGAGCCGCTCGGCGATGGCCCGCCCGATTCCCCTGCTGCCGCCGGTGACCAGCGCCACCTTGTCGTCCAGCCTGCGTCCGCCCATGATGTGCCACCTCCTGTTTCTTGAGTGATTGCTCAACAATCACGCTAGCATGATTTTTTGAGTGAACGCTCTAGAATGTGACGCATGAGTAAAGCAGGCACGGCACGGGGCCGTCCGCGCACGTTCGACCGTGACGTGGCACTCGCCGCAGCCACGCGACTGTTCTGGGAGCACGGCTACGAGGCCACCTCGCTCAACGAGCTCACCGAGGCGATGGGCATCCGGCCAGGCAGCCTGTACGCCGCCTTCGGCGGCAAGAAGGCGCTGTTCAAGGAGGTCGTGCACGCCTATGCTCGCTCGCCCGTCGGCGCGTTCATCGGCGTCGCCCTCCACGAGGAGCCCACGGCTTACCAGGCTTTCGCTCGCATCCTGCGCGAGGCCGCGACGATCTACCCCGACCCCTCCCACCCCGCCGGCTGCCTGACCATCACCGCCGCCACCAACGTCACCGTCCAGGACGCCGAGATAGCAGCGTTCCTGCGCGATCTGCGCAACGCCAACCTCGCGGTCTTCAAGGACCGCCTGCGCACCGCTCAGCAGGACGGCGAACTACCCCCATACGCCGATCCCCGTGCGCTGGCCGGCTACTTCGCCGCCGTCATCCAAGGAATGTCGCAGCGCGCCCGGGACGGAGCCGACGCCACCGAACTCTCCGACATCGCCGAACTGGCCCTGGCCGCATGGCCGAGACGTGGGCCAGGTCCGCCAAGCTGACCCACAGCCTCAAGTGGCCAAGGTCATCCACCACGCGCTTCAGTGCTCAACGGGTTGCTAAGACCACGGGTCATGGCAAGAGAGTGCAGCATGACGAGCGGAGACCGGCCGAATAGTCGGACGCCGTGAGTCTCGCCGGATACGCCGCCGATGAATCCCGCCGCGCCCAGCTCGGCATCGGCTTCGCCACGTACCGCCGCAACTGACGCCCGCCACCGAGCTCGGCGCCGCCGGGGTCGCCGAGCTCGCAGCCATCGAGGGCCGAATTCGTGCCGGAGTCGGACCGCCGTCAGCACCCGTCGCGGTTGTTCCAGCTGCCCACCGTTGTGTAGTAAGGGCCGGCGCTGCTGGGCGGGAGAGCTCCGCTGCTCTTCTGGCGTCCCACCCGTACGGTGATCATGCAGATGCGCTGCCCGGTGGACGGGAGACTCACCGAGACCCATTTGTCCACGCCGTTGCACTCCAGACGGGTGTGCGTCTGCACGGGTTCGTAGCTGTACTCGTCGACCCAGCCTGCCGCGCAGTATCCGTCCGTGGCGAAGTCCTTGAGCCAGAACGAGACCGTCACCCGTGCCCCATAGTCGGTCCAGTACAGTTCCCCCTCGCCGAGGCGGGCGACATTCCGCCATACGCCATTCACGGAGCCCGCGTGAAGCGTGTACGGGATGGGATCCCGATGCCAGGAGTCGGCGGCGCCGGACGCGACAGCCGGGCTGGGCGCGAAAAGAGGAAACGCGAGGCAAAGGGCCCCTGCCAGCCGAATGATCGAACGCATTGTCATACCCTCTCGATTGCGGACCCCGGTTTCTTCCTGGGATCGTGAGCCGGGCCCACGCCGTTGTCGATGTCATTCGGTTGTGTCCGAAACACCCAGCTCCGGGCAGGTCAGGGCCTGGAACGCGCCAACAGCACATGAACGGCGAACGTCATTCAGAATGCTGATGAACGGCAAACGTCACCCGAAAGAGTAAGAGAGTCCGGCACCCTGCATCGGAGGGCCCCGCTCATGCTCAGGATCTATTTCACGAGTGATGACATCGCGCGGACCAGAATCGCCACCGGGCCGGATCCGCTGTGGGAACTGGTGCTCGGCCTGCAGATGCTCAGGCCGCAGCGAGGCGATCTGCTTTTCACCGCGTGGCGCCGGGAAGCGTGCCGGACGGTACGGCAGGCGAAACTCGGGGAGATGCTGAACCTGCTGCTGGCCCTGACCCCGAACGTGGGCTACTTCCCCGATTTCCTCAACCCCAGCAAGGCGATCCACGGTCTGGATCAGGGTATCGAGGCGCTGCGCAGCACCCCTGTCACGATGCTCAAGCGGGACGTCCGCCGCCTGGCCGCGACGCGCCGGCTGCCCTCGAACGCGCGGCGCGTGGCCGACGGCGAGCCCGCCATGCTCACCGACCTGACCGAGGCCATGCGGATCTGCTACGAGCTGATCGTCCTGCCCTATCGGCGCAGCGTCGACGCCGCCCTTGAGAGGGAGCGCCGGATCCGTGCCTCAGCCTTGGCCGCCGACGGCGTGGAAGGACTGCTGACGAGCCTGCGGCCGATGATGACCTGGTCCTCGGGCGAACTCCGCATCCCTGGGCATCGCGACCAGGAGCTTCACCTGCACGGCCGAGGACTGCTGCTCATCCCGACGTACTTCTGCGTGAGCGGCCCTTTGACGATGCTCGACCCGGACCTGCCGCCCGTGCTGGTCTACCCCGCGGTACGCGGGCCGGAGGCTGTGCCGTCGCGCGCCTCGGGGGTGCCGGCGGCGCTCGGCGCGCTGATCGGATCGACCCGGGCCGCGGTGCTGGAGGCCGTCGGCACCCGCGAGGAGACGAGCACCACGGTGCTGGCCCGCCACCTGGGCATCTCCCTGGCCTCGGCCAGCGAGCACACGACCGTACTGCGGCACTCCGGCCTGGTTTTCAGCCACCGCGACCACAACCGTACGCTGCATCACCTGACCGACCTCGGCCGCGCCCTCCTGGAGGCCAACGCCGACGCACTGCTCCCGTAGGTTGCGGTGGGAACGGCTGCGGGTGCCGAACAACGACGTGATCGCATCTGTACCTTCCTGGCGAGGTCAGGCCCTTGATCGCCGACTACTAAGCTGATAGCTGTGCTGCAGGCAGGCGAGGTCGAGGCGATCAGATGACGATGAGCGCGGAAGAGGATTTCCAGCAGGTCGGCGCCGAGTTGGCCGATCTGGGTGTGGGGGTCTCCAGGATGATGGGCAGGCCCGCGCTCAAGAACCAGGCGGGGAAGGTGTTCGCGAGCCTGCAGCGCGACGGTGCGATGGTTTTCCGGCTGGTCAGGGACACCCCTGAGTACACGGCCGCGCTCCAGCTGGCCGGGGCGTCCCTGTTCGACCCGACGGGCCAGGGCAGGGTGGTGAAGGACTGGGTGGTCGTGCCTCACTCCTCGGCCGAGAAGTGGACGGATCTGGCCGAGGCCGCTCTCAGCCGCCCGCGCTGATCACACGGACCCTCCATACACCACGTCCGTGGACGTGACCCCATGCGACTGTCGGTTGATCCCCCTGATCGTGACCGCCGACGACTGATCAGCGACTGTTGATCCGACGGCCCTGCTGACCCATGTCATCTCTGCGAGGCCCGGAGGAATGCTCCATTCTTGCCCACACTGGCCCACAGCTAGCGAGCGTCAACGAGAACGGGCGGGCCTCCGTGAGACTGAAGGCCCGCCCGTTCGTACGATGTTCGTCCTGGTCAGCGGCCGGAACCGCCGGTCAAGATCGAGTGCCCCCTGTAGTGTGCTGGTTCAGGACATAGGAAACCCATGTCGCGAGACATAGGAAACTTCACCAGGGTGTGTCTCGGGACATAGGCAACCACCGCGATCAACAGTGTGGGCGGTGTGTCCAAGGCCAGAGTTGTCATCACCGCCGTCATCGTCGAAGGACGCTCCCAGGCAGAGGTCGCCCGCGCCTACGGGGTGTCCAAGGGCTGGGTGTCCAAGCTCCTCGCGCGCTACCGGGCCGAGGGCGAGGCGGCGTTCGAGCCCCGGTCACGACGACCGCACACCTCGCCGAACGCGATCGACGCCGACACCGTCGAGCTGATCGTCCGGCTCCGCAAGGAACTCACCGACCAAGGGCTGGACGCCGGACCGGACACGATCGCCTGGCACCTGCGGCAGCATCACGGGCGGACAGTGTCCCGAGCCACGATCAGCCGCCACCTGGCCCGTCGCGGGCTGGTAACCCCCAAGCCGAAGAAACGTCCCCGCTCGTCCTACATCCGCTTCGAGGCCGCGCAACCGAACGAGACCTGGCAGGCCGACTTCACCCACTACCGGCTGGCCGACGGCACCGACACCGAGATCCTGTCCTGGCTGGACGACCACTCCCGCTACGCCCTGTCGGTGACCGCGCACGCCCGCGTCACCGGCCCGATCGTGCGCGACACCTTCCGCGCCGCAGTCACCGCACACGGCGTGCCCGCCTCCACCCTCACCGACAACGGCATGGTCTTCACCACCCGCCTGGCCGGCGGCCGCGGCGGCCGCAACGCCTTCGAACACGACCTACGCCGCCTGCACGTGCGGCAGAAGAACACGCGCCCCCAACCACCCCACCACCCGCGGCAAGGTCGAACGCTTCCAGCAGACCATGAAGAACTGGCTACGCGCCCAGCCCGACCAGCCGGCCACCCTCACCGACCTGCAGGCCCTCCTCGACCGCTTCGCCGACGCCTACAACCACCACCGCCCGCACCGGTCCCTGCCGCACCGCGCCACACCCGCGGCCGTCTACCGCGCCCTGCCCAAGGCGCTACCTGACGGCAACCGCGACACCGACACCCACGCCCGCGTACGTCACGACCGCATCGACCCCTCCGGCGTCGTCACCCTGCGCGTCAACGGCCGCCTCCACCACATCGGCATCGGACGAACCCACGCCCGAACCCACGTCATCCTCCTCGTCGACGATCTGCACGTCCGCGTCGTCAACGCCATCACCGGAGAACTCCTGCGCGAGCTGACCATCAACCCCACCCGCGACTACCAACCCCAGGCAAACCCCAAAACGACGAAACCCCCGAACCCGTAGGTTCGAGGGTTTCCGATGTCCTGATACATCACAGAGTGCCCCCTGTAGGATTCGAACCTACGCACCCGGCTCCGGAGGCCGGTGCTCTATCCCCTGAGCTAAGGGGGCTCAACGTGTGACAAGGCTACCAGCATCAGGCCACCACTCGTCACGCGATAAACCTCCGATCACACATCCTGGAAAACCGCACGTGACCGCGCCACTACGGGTAGCTTTGCCGCCGTGGGCGAGGTTCTTGGCAAAGTACTGGTAGTGGACGATGACGAGGTCATCCGTCAGCTGATCGCGGTCAACCTGAGCCTGGAAGGGTTCGAGGTCGCGACGGCCACCGATGGGCAGGACTGCCTCGAGCGGGTGCTCGACGTCATGCCCGATGTGATCACCCTGGACGTGATGATGCCGTGCCTCGATGGGTGGGTGACGGCCCAGCGGTTGCGCATGGGCGAGGCCACCAGCCACATCAAGGTGGTGCTGATCACGGCCCGGGCGCAGGATGACGACAAGAGGCGCGGCAGGGGCATCGGCGTGGACGCCTACCTGACCAAGCCGTTCGATCCGGCGGAGCTCATCCAGGTCGTACGAGACCTGGCCGCGGACGCGAGCACGTAACGGATCAGAGCAGCCCGCGCCGACGGGCCGCGGCGGCGGCCTGGGTGCGGGTGGAGGCGTCGAGCTTGCCGAGGATGTTGGACACGTGCACGCTGACCGTCTTCTGGGCGATGAACAGGCGTTGCGCGATCTCCCGGTTGGTCAGCCCCTCGGCCACGAGGCGCAGCACCTCGATCTCCCGGGCCGTCAGGCCCCCGTCCGCTTGCCCGCCGGCGAAGCGGGCTCTCCTGGCGAACTCCGCCAGGGCGTTCTCCAACGGCACGGCGCGTAGCTTGCCGGCCGTCTCCCTGGCCAGCTCCCACTCCGCCTGGGCGCCGTCGCGGTCGCCGGTCGCCAGCAGGGCTTCGGCGAGCCGCCAGCGGGCTCGGGCCGTCTCGTAGACGAAGCCGAAGTCGAACGCCGTCACCACGGCCCGCCACAGGTCGGGGTCGAGCCGCCCGTGGACCCGGTGCCATTCGGCTTCGGCCCGCAGGGCCCAGGCCTGACCTTCGGGGCCCAGTCGGCTGCCATGTCCTGCCGTGCCGTGGGTGACGGCGAACCGGGCCCGTTCGGCCAGTTCGTCGGCTCCCTCCGTGATCCCGAGGTCGGCGAGCGCCCACAGCCCGATGGCGGCGACGCGGAGCGTGCCGGGCTCGCCGGGGACCAGGTCGTCGAGCACGGCGCGTACGTGATCGAGGGCGGCGGCCGGGTCGCCCTTCCACAGGGCGTGCTCGGCGGCCAGCCCGCGCGAGATGTAGGAGGCGAGTGTGTCGGACCAGAACGGGCGCAGCCATTCGAGGCGGCTCTCGACGGCCGGCAGCCCTCGGCCCACCTCCAGGAACAGCGCGAAGGACGAGAGCACGGCCTCGGGAGAGGTGCCCACGCGGGCGCCGAAGGACGCGGCCACGGCCTCAGCCTGATCCCAGTCGCCGGACACGTAGTAGATCAGGAAGCGCAGGAAGCGCAGGTCGGTGCCGTAGGTGCTCCACTTGAGCCCGCTCTCGAAGGCCAGTTGGACGCCCTCGTCGGCGGCAGCCGCCGCATGGTGGAGCGCCCCCTCCTCGAAGTGGATCCGGGCGTGGTGGAACCGGGCTCGCAGGTCCATCGCGAGATCTCCGGTGCTCTCGGTGAGCGCGACGCCGAGGAGGTCGTGGGCCCGGGCCAGGTCGCCTCGGGCTTCGGCGTGGATGGTCAGCGTGAGCAGTGCGCCGACCTCGGCATCGCGGGCGCCGGCGGCGCGGGCGGTGTCGAGGGCGCGGTGGGCGAGTCGCTCGCCTTCGGTGTGGCGGGGGCTCCAGGTGAGGGTGCGGGCATGGGTGGCCAAGGCGCGAGCCAGGTCGGCCTGGCCGGTGGCGGTGGCGACGGCCCGCTCGGCGGTTTCGATGGCCCTGTCCTGGTCGTCCAGCTCGATCAGGTAGTAGGCGAGGCGCTCGCTGACCTCACTGGTCTGGGGCAGGGCGCGGAGCTGGGTGACGGCCCGGTGCTTGTCGCCGCTGTCGGCGGCCATGACGGCGCTGCGGAAGGCCAGCCGGACGCGGCTCGCCCCGGCCAGCGAGGCGGCGTCGTCGACGCGCTCCCACAGGCTGAGCGCCTGGTCATAGTGGTTGTGCGCCTCCGCCGGCGCGCCGAGCCGCTCGGCCAGCCGGCCGGCTTCGGCAGAGGCGGCGAGGGCGCCGGCCAGGTCGTGGCCGGCCAGGTGGTGGTGGGCCAGCTCGGCGGGTGAGGTGAGCAGCCGGGCGAAGGCGGCGTGCAGCCGGGTGCGCTCGCCTGGCAGCAGGTCGGTGTAGACGGCCTCCTGCAGCAGGGCGTGGCGGAAGGTGTAGCCGTGGCCGGTGACGCGGAGCAGGCCGCGGGAGACGATCTCGCGGACGGCCTCCTCGAAGGCGTCGAGCGGCAGGCCGGAGACCTCGCGCAGCAGGTCGTCCTCGACGCGCCGGCCGGCCACGGCGGCGGCCCTGAGCACCCGCTGTCCGGGCTCGGACAGCACTTCGACGCGCGACATCAGCAGGCTGGCGAGGCCGTCGGGCAGGCTGTCGCCCTCGGCGAGGGCGGCGTAGAGCTCTTCGGCGTAGAAGGGGTTGCCGTCGGCGCGGGCGACGATCTCCCCCAGCTCCCCGGCCTCGATCTCGCCCATGGTCGCCACGTAGTCGGTCATTTCGCCGGTGTCGAGCGGGCCGAGGTCGATCGAGGTCACCGTGGGCAGGCGCTTCAGCTCGGCCAGCACGGGCCGCAGGGGGTGGCGGCGGTGGAGGTCGTCGGTGCGGTAGGTGCCGACCACGCACACCTGCTCGGTCTGCACCATCCGGCTCAGGAAGACCAGCAGGTCACGGCTGGACCGGTCGGCCCAGTGGAGGTCTTCGATGACGAACAGCACCGGCTGGAGGTCGGCCAGCAGCCCGAGCAGCGAGCCGAACAGCCGCTGCTGGGTGAGCCCCGACGAGGGGGCGGTCTCCACACCGGGCAGCAGCTGGCCGAGCATGGGGTGGGCGGCCACGGCCTCGCGGACCGCGGGCTCGGCGCCGCGCAGCGCGTCGGCCAGCGGGAGGTAGGGCAGGGTGTCGCCGAGCTCGGCGCACTGGCCGGCCAGCACGTGGAAGCCCAGCTCTCGGGCCCGGCCGGCCAGCTCGGTCACCAGCCTGGTCTTGCCGATGCCGGCGTCGCCGCCGACCAGGGCGACTCCCGCCGTGCCCGCGACGGCGGACTCGAGCACCCGCACGAGTCTTTCCAGCTCGGCGCCACGCCCGACGAGAAGACCATTCACGCCCGCCACTATCCCATGTTCTGCCGACATTCCCATTGGTCCACAAACAAAGGCGTCGATTGGCTCTGATGACCGGACCAAAGCCGTTCTACGCTGAGGATTCATGATCTCTTGGTCGACGTTGGTGCCGTTCCTGGCCGCTTCGCTGGCGCTGGTGCTGATCCCTGGGCCCAACCATCTCTACATCGCCGCGCGAGGTCTCACGCAGGGCAGGGCGGCGGCGCTGGCCAGCGCGTTCGGGGTGGAGACGGGCACGCTGGTGCACATCGCGGCCGCCGCCGCGGGGCTGTCCTACCTGATCACGAAATCGGCGACGCTGTTCGCGATCGTCAAGTGGGCGGGTGTCGGCTACCTCGTCTACCTGGGGATCCGCGCCTTCACCGCCAAGGAGCCGGCTCGGGCCGAGACGCTGAGGCCGCAGCCGCTGCGTGCGGTCTTCCTGGAGGGCGTGGTGGTGAACGTGCTCAATCCCAAGGTCATGCTGTTCTTCCTGGCGTTCCTGCCGCAGTTCGTGGACCCGGCCGCCGGGTCGGCCGCGCTGCAGATCGTGCTGCTCGGGGTCACGCTGCTGCTGCTCGGGCTGCTGTCCGACATCGCGTACGCGCTCACGGCCGGCACCCTGGGCAGCCGGCTGGCAGGCGGGGCGAAGGCGCTGCGCCACTTCAGCGGGGTGGTCTACCTGGGGATGGGCGTCCTCGCCGCGTTCGCCGGGAGAAAATGACCAGATGGCGCCGAGGAAGCAGCAGGAGATCTTCGACGCGACGCTGTGGCTCGTCGCGGAGAAGGGCTATGACGGGCTGACCGTGGAGGGCGTGGCCGAGCGGTCCGGCGTCAACAAGACGACGATCTACCGATGGTGGCCGTCGAAGGCGGCGCTGCTCGGGGCGGCGCTGGTGGAGGCCGACGTGCTGGGGTTCGAGCCTCCTGACACGGGCAGCCTGCGGGGCGACCTGGTCGCGCTGGTCGAGGGCGTCCGGCGGCTGCTCACCGAGCCTCCGGCCAGCGACATCGCGGTCGCCGCGCTCGGCGCCGCCGTCCGCCATCCCGAGCTCGACGGGCGCCGCTTCTTCGTCGACCGGTTCGTACGCGAGCGTCAGATCTTCGAGCGAGCCGTACGGCGCGGCGAGCTGGCCGGGTCGGTGGACCCGATGCTGGTCGTCGACCTGCTGGCCGGGGCGGTGTGGGTCCGGGCGGTGTTCCGGGGGCTGCCGGTCTCCGACGGGTTCGCGGCCGAGGCGGTGTCGGCGGTCCTGGACGGGGTGGGGGCCGGCTGACCCGGGGCCTCAGAGCACTTCGGCGAGGGCGACGGGGATGCGGTCAAGGACCGGATGCGGCACCAGGCCGTAGGCGTAGAAGTCGATCGCCATCGCCCCGGCCGCCTTCGCTCCGCGCGCCTTGGCGACGAGCCGGTCGGCCGAGTCGCTGTCCGGGAATCCGGGCCGTAACACCGCCCGCACCTCGCGGTCCTTGCCCACGGACCGCAGGTAGGCGCCGACGTCGTCGGCCACCCGGGCCGCGTCGCGGGCGTAGGCCAGCACCCCGAACGCGGGCACCAGGTCGCCCAGGGCGACCAGGTCGACGCCGAGCTGCCAGGCGTCGTGGGCCGCGAGCCCGGGGGTGGGCAGGCCGTCGGTGTAGCCCTTGACGGCTCCGGTCGAATCGATGAACACGAGTTTCGACCCTTCGTCGGCCACCGCGGACGCGACCTCCGACACCAGCGTGGTCACCGTCTCGGAACGGGCCCGGGCGTAGGCCACCACGTCGGGGCCGGCGTAGGCGGTCAGCGCGGCGCGGGTCACCTCGCCCTGCGCGGGAGCGTCGCCGTCGAGCACGCCGCCCACGATCCGGGCGCACTCGTCGCGTGCCACGTCGGCGTCCACGCCCAGGTCGGTGGCGCGCCGCATGCAGTAGTCGCAGAAGCAGAGCCCGAACAGGTAGGCGTCCATCGGTCCCAGCGGCACGAACGACCGCTGCGGCTTGAGCGGCCTGAAGTGCAGCGACTCGGCCACCACGCTGTCGACGCCGAGCCGGGCGACGGCGCGGGCCAGGGCGACGGCGTAGTCGCGTACGTCGGGATGAGCCGGGCACAGGTCGGTGAGCGAGCCGCGGTCACCGAAGCAGTCACGCACGGTCACGTCGGGGTGCTGGCCGCCCAGGGTGGCGTTGCGCAGGAAGACGGTCCAGCCGTGCAGCTTGAGCCCGCGCTCGGAGCAGGCCTGGCGCACGCCGTCGAGGGCGTCGGCGTGGCCGGGGGTGGGCTTGAGCCGAAGCCCGGCGAACAGCTCGGCGGGCACCGGGAAGTGGGCGCCGTCGTGGCGCACGGTCAGCCGGGACAGTCCGTGGGGGGTGACGTCGCGTGAGGCGTGGTGCACGACGCCGACGGTGACGCCCGCCGCGCCGTATCCGCTGACCCTCTCGAGCACCCGCTCCACGCCTTCGCCCCGCAGGTCCTCGACGAAGGCGTACACCGAACTGTCCACGAGCCGACCTTACAGTTCTGGTCAGGTGCTCTTGTGCGCCACGAAGTCGATCTCGACGAGGATGTCCAAGAGGTCCGATCCCACCGTGGTGCGCACGGGGTACGGCTTGGTGAAGTAGGACTTGTAGACCGCGTCGTAGGCGTCGAAGTCGCGCTTGAGGTGCTGCAGGTGCACGGTCGCCTTCACCACGTCGTCGTAGCCGAGGCCGTGGGCGGCGAGGATGGCGCCGAGGTTGCGCATCACCTGGTGGGTCTGCGCGACCACGTCGTCGCCGGCCAGCTCACCGGTCTGCGGGTCGACCCCGGACGCGCCGGAGGTGAAGACGAAGTCGCCGACGACCACTCCCTGGGAGTAGGAGCCCTTGGGGGCGGGGCCGTCGGTGGTCTTCAGTTCCTTCTTCATGGTTCTCCTCATCGGTAGGGGTGCAACGGTGCGGGTCTCAGAAGTACGTGGTGATCTCGCCGACCACCCGGTAGTCGCGGTCGACCAGCGGGAGCGTGCGCCACTTGTCGAACGCCGTGCACGGGTGGGAGATGCCGAACGCGAGCAGGTCGCCTGGTTGGACCCCGTCGGCGCGTACCACCGTGTGCTGGTCCTGGATCGCCACGACCGTGACGCCCTCGCGCCTGGGGATGGGCAGCCCCTCGTCGTACGGGGCGTCGCGCTTGCCCATGCCGACGATCGCCAGGCCCGGCTCGGGCGTGGACAGCACGTGCGCCCAGATCTCGAGCGCGGGCCGCAGCTCGCCCGCCACGCGGTTGAACGGGGTGCGGTCGCGGTAGTAGCCGTCGTCGTGGGCGGCGTAGGCGCCGCTGCGCAGCACGATCGTGGCCTGGGTGGCGACGAGTTCGCGGCCGATCACGTCGAACCACTGGCTGCCGCCGACCGACAGAATGGGGTTTCTGACCCTCAGGTGCTCGACCGCGTCCTGCAACCGGCGGAGGTACGCCTTGACCTCCTCGGCGTTCCGCAGCGCGCCTTCGTACCCGGCGACTCCGGCCAGTTCGACGCCGGGCGTCTCCTGGATGTGCCGGGCGACGTCGAGCAACTGCTCCAGCGACCGGCAGCCGGCTCGCCCGCCGTCGTGTCCCAGCTCGGCCAGCACGGTGAACGGCCGGGCCGACGCGTGCCGGGCGAGGATGTCGACGCCCGTCACCGAGTCGGCGAAGCTGAGGAACTCGAAGCCCGGGTCGCGCGCTAGCTCGCCGGCGGCCCATTCCAGCCCGGCCGGGTCGACGACCTGGTTGGCCACCATGACGCGGGTGGCGCCGAAGCCCCGGGCCGCCATGGCCTGCCGCGTGGTGGCCACGGTGAGACCCCACGCGCCCGCTCCGAGCTGCATGGCGGCGATCTCGCGTGACATGTGCGTCTTGACGTGCGGCGCCAGCTCCATGCCGTGGTCGCGGGCGAAGGCCGCCATAGTGGCGATGTTGTGTTCGAGTGCCTCGCGTCGCGCGACCATCAGCGGGAAGGAGAGCCCTCCCTCGAAGACCGTTTGCTTGAACGATCCCTGCACGACACCCCCTTTGTCGGGCATGACCCTATCTCGCCCGAATTTCGATCAGGCGGGGCGGAGGGCTCGGCCAGGTGTCGCGCCGGTGGGCTCGCCCGCCGCCAGCACCCGTACACCCGACACCAGCACGTCCTCGACTCCCGTCGCGGGCAGCCGCGGAGCCGCGTAGGTCGCCCGGTCGGCCACCGTGGCGGGGTCGAACACCACCACGTCCGCCGCGAACCCGTCTCGCAGCAGCCCTCTGTCCGCCAGCCCGAAGCGCCGCGCCGGATGCGAGGCCAGATGGACCGTGGCCTGCTCCCAGGTCCAGTCACCCAGCTCCCGGACGTGCCGCCCAAGGAACCGGGCGAACGCCCCGAACCCGCGTGGATGCGGATGACCGCCCACGTAGATGCCGTCGGAGCCGCCGGTGTGCGACGGGTGGCGGAGCATCCTTCGTACAGAATCCTCCCCTTGTGGGCCCTCGTCGGGGCGGGCCGTCACGCAGCCCGCCTCCAGCCGGGTCTCCACGAGCAGGCGGCGGCAGAACTCAGCCGGCGCGACACCCGCCCGCTCGGCCGCCTCCACCATGCCCAGCCCCTCGGCCCAGGCGAGACCGGGGGCGTGCGAGATCGTCAGCCGCGGCCAGGTCTCGGCCAGCCGCGGCCACCAGTCGTCGAGCTCGCCGGAGCCGAGCATCTCCAGAGCCCGGCCGGTGTCGGCTCCGGGCACCTCGGGCGGCAGCACGACCATCGCCAGGATCGTGTTGCCGCGCAGGTAGGGGTAGGTGTCGAAGGTCAGGTCGACGTCACCGGCGAGCGCGTCCTCCACCAGGGGCAGCAGCACGTCGGCGGGCCCGTGCAGATGGGAGACGTGCGCGGCCGCGCCCGAGCGGGTGGCGATCTCCACGACCTCCGCCATGCCCACCCCGGCCTGGGCGCCGTAGGCCCGCATGTGGGTGACGTACGGGCGGCCGCCGAGCGGCTCGCAGAGCGCGGTCAGCTCGGCGGCGGAGGCGTAGCGGCCCGGCAGGTACTCGAGCCCGCTCGACAGCCCCGCCGCGCCCTCCGACAGCCCCCGCTCGACGTGGCCGACCATCCAGGCCAGCTCGTCGCGCGTGGGCGCGGCAGGGGACGGCCCCATCACGTCGTAGCGGATGGTGCCGTGCGGGAGCAGGTAGGCGGTGTTGAGCGGGACGGTCCGGTCGTAACCGCCGAGCAACTCCCCCACGGTCAGCGGGCCCTCAACGAGCGGGCCCTCGACGAGCGGGTCCTTTATGAGCGGCCTTCCGGTCAGCGGCCCGTTGACGGCGGCGAAGTAGCGGGACGCGTACGCGACGGTCGCGGCGGAGCCCGGCGCGAAGGAGAGGCCGTCCTGGCCGAGCACGAACGTCGTGACCCCCTGCCGCAGCGCCGCCAGCTGCACCACCGGGTCGAAGACCGCCGCGTCGCCATGGGCGTGGCAGTCGACGAACCCCGGCGCCACGAACCGGCCGCTCGCGTCGATCACGGTCGCCGCCTCGGCGCCGTCGAGGCGGCCCACGGCGGCGACCCGGTCGCCGGTGATCGCCAGATCCGCCCGGTACGGCGGAGCGCCGGTCCCGTCGAGCACCTGTCCGCCGCTGATGATCACATCGAAGGCCACCCAAGGATTAAACCCGATCGTCCGGCCGGTACGGCTTCAGGTCCGCCGTCGATCCGCCACCTCATCCGGCCGGCCATCGGACCGCCGACCGGACCCCTGTCCGGTCGTCACGTCAGACCGCCCGGCCGTCAGCCCCGTCCGGCCGTCGCATCAGACCGCCCGGCCGTAGCCCCGTCCGGTCGGCGCATTGGGCCGCCCGGTCGTCAGTACGTGCGGTCGGCGCATTGGGCCGCCTGGTTGACCGGCCGCTCGGCGAGCAGGTCGCGGGCCTGCGCGCGGGCCAGGTTCCAGCCGTTCCACGGGTCCGGGCGGTCCAGGCCGTTGGCGCGCACCACGTCGGCCAGCACGCAGCTGCGTTGCGGCTCCGGCAGCCGGTCCAGCGCCGGCACGGCCTCGGCCCCCAGGTCTCCCAGGTAGTCGGGGTCGATCTTGGCGATGCCCCGCACCTCCACCTGTGTGCGGGCCACCTGCAGGTCGGGGTTCACCATGGCGAAGGCGCCCAGCCCGATCGCGGTGATCAGCACCACGGTACGCGGCAGCCAGCCGGAGCCACGGCCGGCCAGGCGTACCGCACCGGCGAGCAGCACCAGCGCGAACACCGCGCCCAGCCACCAGACCGTGGCCTGCACCGACAGGCGGAGCCGCGACAGCCCGTACGCGTCGGTGTAGAGGTCCATCCGGTGCAGCGCCGAGGCGAGGACGACCATGGTCAGCGCGCACAGCACGCCGAGCTGCCCGGCCAGCAGCCAGCGCTCACGGTTGGAGGTCCTGAGGATGCCGCTGGCCACCGCGACGATGCCGAGCACGAACACGCTCACCACGACGAGCTGGAAGAAGCCCTGACGAGCGTATTCGGCGTAGGTGAGCCCGGCCGTCTCCAGCACCCAGGCGTCGCCGCCGAACAGCGCGGTGATCTGCACCGCGACGAACGCGACGAACAGCAGGTTGACCGCCGTGAGCGGCAGCAGCCAGATGGCCCGGCTCACGACGACCTTGACCTCGGGGCCCACGGGATCGGCGACCGGCCTGAGCGCGACCAGCACCACGGCCGCCAGCAGCATCGCGCCGACCACGAACAGGAAGATCCGAATCGGCAGGGACTCCACCCAGTCGGGAGTGCTGGTCAGGCGTTCCACATAGGAGGCGAACACGGCGTCGGCCGACGTGAACAGCAGCCCGAACACCAGCAGCAGCACGGTCGTGATGCCCAGCGCCACCAGCGTCGGCATGACGTGGTGCCTGGACTTCAGCTTCTTCACCGGTTTGCCCAGGAACCACGGCACGGGCCCGAGCGCCAGCAGCACCGACACGCCGCCCCTGATCACGCCCAGCCAGCCGAGCCCGGCCCCCGACACCGCCAGCGCGGCCAGCCCGACCCCCGCCACGACGAGCAGACTGACCAGCCAGTCCGCGTCCCTGACCGCAGCCATCGAGATCAGCCAGTACGCCAGCACCCCGAACCCCAGCGTCCACGGCGTCATCCTCCGCAGCACCGCCGGCAGCGCCGCCGCGCCCAGCACCATCGCGACCAGCACCAGCCCCAGCCCGGCCTGCGCCTCGGGCAGCGCCACCGCCGTGAACACCCCAGCCCCGGCCGCCGCGGGCAGCAGCCAGCGCGGCGTCTCGGGCAGCTCCGGCCGCGGGAACAGCGGTGGCGGCACGTACGGTGGCGGCGGTTGCCGCGGCCCGGACGCCTGCGCGGGGTGTGGCGCACCAGGCCGCGCCGGTGTCCCACCCTCCCCGTGGTGCGTCTCGCCCTGGTACGGCGATCTCGGGTAGGTCTCGCCCTGATATGGGCCGCCGTGACCCTGGTGCGGCCCGCCGTGGCCCTGCTGCGGCCCGCCGTGGCCCTGGTGTGGAGCCGGTCGGCGACCGGGGCCCGCGCCGATGGCCATGCCGATGGCGCCGACCAGCGCGGTGCAGAGCACGAGCGTGATGAACGCCATGCCGTCGCCTACGGTGACGCTCATGAACACGGCGGCGAACATGCCGCCCAGGAAGCCGATGAGCAGCCCGACGATGGTCCCGACCACCATCCGCACCAGCCTCGGCCCGGACTCGGCCGTCGGCCCTGCCGTCTCTCCAGGCATCGGCCGGGATTGCGCCCCCCTCAGCACCCCTGCCTCCGGCACCGGCCACGCCATCGGCCCAGCTCCCGGCACGGCCACGGTGTCCATCGGGCCGACGATCGCCGCCGTAGTGGTCTCGACGCTCCCATCGAGCGCGCCCATGGAGCCGGTTGCGCCAAGCTCGCGCGCCACGACTCCCTTACCGGCCGTACCGACGCCGGCCACGTCCTCCCTACCGGCCGCACCAGTGCCGGTGACGATGCCGGTACCGATGTCGGTCCCGGTGCCAGTGCCAGTACCGATGTCGGTCCCAGTGCCAGTGCCAGTGCCGGTCCCGGCCGCGTCTTCCATGCCGGTGACGGTCGCCTGGGCGGCATCCGTGACCGCCGGGGTCGGCGTGGCCCGGTCACCTGCCGCGTCCGTGCCACCGCCCGGAGCGCGGGTCGCGTCCGCGCCCTCGGTGCCGGGAACGGCCCCGATCAGCGCGGCCAGGGCAGCGGCCACCCCGTCGGCACTCGCAGCCGCCCCTGCCTCCACGGCCGGGATGGCCGCCACGGCAGGGGCACCCGGCTCGACCGCGCCCGCCAGAGGGCCGGACGCCGGCGCAACTGCTGTCACAGCGCCCGGCTCCGACACACCGGCAACCGGCATCCCAGGGCTGGCCGCCAGCGCACCCGCAACCGGCGTCACAGAGGCGGACGCCGACACGCTGGCAACCGCCGTCCCAGGACTGGTCACCGGCGTCAGCGTGGGGGTGGCCGGAAGGCCGGACTCCACCTGCCGTCCCTCTAATGGCTCGTTCGCCATCATCGTCCTCCCTGGTAGTTCGACGATCATGCGGCACCCCGCGCAGTCGTCGATGCTGATCGAACCGCCGTGCAGTTCGACGATCTCCTTCACGATGGCCAGCCCCAGCCCCGCTCCCCCGGCGTCCGCGGCGCGGCCGCTGTCGAGCCGGGAGAAGCGCTCGAACACGCGGCTCCGGGCCGAGGCGGGGATGCCGGGCCCCTGGTCGGCGACGGTGATCTGGACGCCGCCCTCCGTCGGGGCGGCCGACACGGTGACCACGCCACCGGGCGGGCTGTGCCGTACCGCGTTGTCGAGCAGGTTGGCCAGCACCTGGGCGAGCAGGTCGGGGTCGGCGCGGACGACGAGACGGCCGGGGACCGCCGCGGCGAGCCGGACGTCCTCGCGCGCGAGCGCGCTCTCCCGCACCGCCTGGACGAGCAGCGGCGCGAGCTCGATCGTCTCGGGCTCGATCAGCCGGACGCCGGAGTCGAGCCGCGACAGGTCGAGCAGTTGCGCGACGAGCCTGCCGAGTCGTTCGGTCTGGGCGAGCGCGGTGCGCATGGTGACGGGGTCGGGCGCGGAGACGCCGTCCACGACGTTCTCCAGCACGGCCCGCAGCCCGGTGATGGGCGTGCGGAGCTCGTGGCTGACGTTGGCGACGAGCTCGCGCCGCTGCCGGTCGACCTCGCCGAGGTCGGCGGCCATCGCGTTGAACGCCCTGGCCAGCTCGCCGACCTCGTCGCGCGAGGTGGCGCGGACGCGCAGCGTGTAGCGGCCCTTGGCGATGGTCTGGGCGGCGCGGGCCATCTCGCGCAGCGGCTTGGTCATGCCCATGGCGAGCACCTGCACCATGATCAGGGCGAGCACCACGGCGACGGCGATCCTGACGTCGCGGGTGAACCCGGAGTAGATGCCGACCTCGTTGATGACGAACGCGGTGCCGACGGCCAGCACGATCACGATGCCGAGCTTGACCTTGATCCGGCCGAGGAAGTCGAGCGGTCTCATGGCCGTACCAGGGCGTAGCCGACGCCGTGGACGGTGCGTACGACGTCGGAGCCGAGCTTGCGGCGCAGCGCGCGCACGTGGCTGTCGACGGTCCTGGTGGCGGCGGCCTCGGAGAAGCCCCACACGTCGGACAGCAGCCGATCGCGCTCGAACACCTGGCCGGGCCGCTCGGCGAGCCGGCGCAGCAGGTCGAACTCGGTCCTGGTGAGCTGCGCCTCCGTGCCGCGGACGAACACCCGGCGGGCCGCGGTGTCGATCTCCACCTCCCCCACGCGGAGCACGGTGTCCTCGGCGGCCAGCTGGGCGGCCCGCTCGACCCGGCGCAGCAGCGCGTGGATCCGCGCCACCAGCTCGCGCATGCTGAACGGCTTGGCGAGGTAGTCGTCGGCGCCGACGCCGAGCCCGACGAGCACGTCGGTCTCCTCGCCGAGCGCGGTGAGCATGAGCACCGGCACCGGCCGGGCCGCCTGCATCCGGCGGCACACCTCCAGCCCGTCGAGGCCCGGCAGCAACCGGTCCAGGATCACCAGGTCGGGCTCCGCCCTGCCGTACTCGGTCAGGGCGGTCTCGCCGTCGCCGGCCACCCGGACGTCGAACCCCTCCGCCGCCAATCTGTCGCGTACGGCCCTGGCGATGGTCTCGTCGTCCTCTACCAGGAGGACGCGTCGCTGCTCTGCCACGGACGAAAGCCTAGAAGTGCCCCGTGCAGACGGCACTCCCCTAACTGTGCACATCCGGTGCAGACTTGGGCGAGTGAATACTGCCGAATATCTCCGCCGTCTCGGGCTTCCCGGCCTGCTCAACACCCCGCCTTCGGCCGAGAGCCTGCGGGCCCTGCACGTCGCGCACGTCGAGCGGGTGCCGTACGAAGTGCTGGAGATCTGGCTGGGCCGTGCGACGACCGTCGACCCGCTGGAGTCGGCCGAACGCATCCTGCGGGGGCGCGGCGGCTACTGCTACCACCTGAACGGCGCGTTCTCCCGGCTGGCCATGGAGCTGGGGTACGAGGTGACCCGGCACGTCGGAGGCGCGCAGATGCAGGGTGGCGAGCCCGGCGTCAGCGGCAACCACCTGGTGCTCACCGCGCGCGGCCTGCCGTCCGACGACAACCCGGGCGGCGAGTGGCTGGTGGACCTCGGGCTCGGCGACGGCCTGCACGAGCCGCTCCCGCTGGTCGAGGGGACGTACCTGCAGGGCCCCTTCAGGTACGGGCTGCGGCCGTCGGAGGTGGTGCCGGGCGGTTGGCGGTTCGACCATGACCCGGGCGGCTCGTTCGAGGGCATGGATTTCGCCCTGACACCCACTGACATGTCGGCCTTCACAAAAATGCATGACCACCTGAGCACTTCGCCGGATTCCGGCTTCGTCCGCGTCGCCACCGTGCAGCGGCGCGACGCCTCGGGGGCGGACATCCTGCGCGGGCTCAGGCTGTCCCGCGTCGGCAGCGGCAGCCACTCGGTCACGCTTGACTCGGCCCGCGACTACTACGCCGCGCTGGCCGACGTGTTCGGGCTGTCGCTCGACGACGTGAGCGCCGGGGAGAAGGACGCGCTGTTCGGCAGGCTGCACGACGCGCACGAGGAGTGGCTCGCGGCGACGCCGGCCTGACGCCTCCTGTCAGGGAAAATGCGGTACGCGAGTCTCGTGACGTTCATCCATGGCTTGGCCGGTTAGAGGCCGCTATCGTGCACCTCGGGATGGGAAAGACCACGAAACTCGCAGGGCGTTACCGGCTGCTGGACCCCCTGGGCGGTGGGGTCGCACGACCGGCCTTCGACGAGCTGGAGCACCGCGACGTGACGGTCAGAGCCGTGCACGTGCCGCCCGAGCTGCGCGACGCCGCGGTGCGTGACGCGCGGCGGGCCATCGGGCTGCGCCACGCCTCGATCGTCGGCGTGCTCGACGTGGTGGTCGAGAAGGGCGAGCCGTGGCTGGTCACGGAGTCCGCCACGGGCGCCTCGCTGGAGCGAACCGTGCTGTCGCGCCATCCACTGCCCGTCCTGCAGGCCGCGCGGGTGGGCGTCTGCGTGCTCTCGGCGCTGCTGGCCGCGCACGCCGAGGGGATCGTGCACGGGCGGGTCAATCCGGCCAACGTGCTGCTCACCTCGACCGGCCGGGCGCTGCTCTCGGGGTTCGGGTTCCCGGATCCCGGCCTGTCGCCCGCCTCCGACCTCTGGTCGCTGGCCGCCACACTGCACTTCGCCGTGGAGGGCCGGCCGCCGGGCCCGGCGCCCGTCGCGGGCGCCGATCCACTGCGGTCGCTGATCCGGGCGATGCTCGATCCGGCGGGACCGCCGCCCGCCGAAGTGGTGGCCGAGACGCTCGACCGGCTCGCCCTCGACCGCTCCCTCGACCAGGTGATCGCCTCCTCCGGGGCGGTGCCGATCGGTCAGGTGGTCGCGATCGGGCTGGCCGTGCTCGACCAGCTGGCCGCGATCCACTCGCGCGGCCGGCACCACGGCGCCGTGCATCCGGGGATGGTCCTGCTGCCGGCGGGCGGCGCTCCCGCGCGGCTGCGTTCGGCACGGGTGGCGGGGCCGCCCATGCCCGACTACACCGCGCCCGAGGGGGTCGCGAGCCAGGCCGCCGACCTGTGGTCGCTGGGGGCCACGTTGTTCGCGGCCGTGGAGGGCCGGTCGCCCGCCCCCGGCGCCCCGCTGACCAGGGCGGGCACGCTCGCGCCGGTGTTGTTCCGGCTGCTGTCGGGAGACCCGGCCCAGCGGGGTGACCTGGCGGAGCTGCGCCAGGAGCTGCTGGCGGTCGGCGCCGAGGCCGAGGGCCTGAGGACCGGCTCCAGGTGAACGCAACGGTTGAGATACATCGCGTACGGAACCGTGTCCGTGCGCCACTCGTTGGACCGGCGACGCAGAATAGTGAAGAGGCGGGGCGTGCGCCCCGCGTTCGGAGGACGTTGAGGATGTCGCCAGTTCAGAAGTACGCCATCGGAGCCGGCGCAGCGGTTCTGCTCTCTCTGATCTTCTTCGGGGCCGGATGGATCACGTTGCTGGTCATCCTCGGCGTGGTCGGCGCCCCCGTGGTCGGTTATCTGATGCTCGACCCGTCGCAGCGCGAGCGGCTCAAGAGGTCGCGCAAGCGCGGCATCGGCCGCTGACCCCGGGCGGCGGGGGCCTCAGGCCTCCGCCGGCTGGGCGTTCCGCACCCGCTCGGTGACCTTGCGCTCCACGACGAACGACAGGAACGGCACCGTGCCGCCGAGCATGATGCCCAGCATGTACGGCCAGTTCCAGCGCGCCTTCATGCCCAGGTTCATCACCGCCACCAGGTAGACCATGTAGAGAAATCCATGGATGGGCGCCACGACCTTGGACAGGGTCGCGTTGTCGAAGCCGTACCTGAGCACCATCGCCACGCAGAGGATGAGCAGCATCACGCCGACGACGTAGGCGAGCGCCCGGAAGGGCTTGAGAGCCGATTCCACCGTTTAACCTTCCAGAACCATTTCAGGGGACGTGCGACGGTCCCGATCCGCGCGTACGCCATCGCGTACGAAGTGGAACCACATGAACACGGCGAACCCGGCGAAGATCCACCAGTTGGCGGCGTAGGCCAGGTTGCGCCAGGTGAGGGCGCCGCCGACGACCGGGGGCGCGACCTCGACCTGGGTGAGCGAGCCCGACGGCGGCTGGGCGACGACGAAGCCGTTGCGCACCTGCTCGCCGGCCCACAGGTTGATCAGCTCACCCGTCGACACGGTCTGCACCTGGCCTTCAGGCAGGGCTCCGGCGCGTCGCTGGACGCTGTCGGTGCCCTGCGGCGGCCTGAGCCGGCCCTCCACGGTGACCCTGCCCTGCGGCACCGCAAGGCCCGGGTCGTCGGCCGTGGCCGCCCAGCCGCGCACCACGGGCACCAGTGTGCCGTCGTCGAGCTTGAGCGGCGTGAGCACCCAGTAGCCGTCGTCTCGCGCGACGTTGCCGCCCGGCGCCTCGACGCTGGGCCGCCTGTCGATGACCAGCAGCTGGCGGGCGGCGTCGTAGACGCCCTCGGCGGTGACCTTGCGCGCGACGGAGTCGCTCGGCATCTGCGCGCCCACCTGGGTGAGCGTGGCGACGGCGACGGGCGCGGGGTCGGTCGCGCTGTGCGGCTTGCCGGAGTCCTGGAAGACGCCGAGCTGCCAGCGCCCGAGGAAGAGGAACGCGACGAGGACCCCGATCGTCAGCAGGTGCAACCCCAGCATGCGGGGTGAGAGCAGGGTCCTCAGCATGGTTACAAGCTATCCGGCGATCCGGGTGGTCGCCCCATCAACCCGGGGTCTACGAATCACACGAAGCAGTGCAATTGCGGCATGTGATCCCGCTAGGCTGCTGCCCATGTCTGACCAGCATATAGACCCCGCGGGCAACACCCAGCAGTTCCGCGCGTTCGCGCAGCAGTCCGAGCAGGAGGAGGCGGCGACGCCCAAGAGGTCGCCTCTTCTGCCGACCATCGCCGTCGTGCTCGCGATCGCGATCGTCGGCGTGGGCGTCTTCCTGCTCCTGCGCTGACCCGGCCCGAGGGTGCGCCGACGGCTACGGCTCTCGGCGCTTTTCGTGTTTCCCGGGCAGGCCATACCGACCAGTCGGTGTGATGTGGTTCACTCCACACAGAACCTGGACCGGACGCGGGACGCGGATTACATTGGACATCGCGTCCAATAATCCCGGGACGGAGGAGGAGCAGTGGCTGAGCCAGGCATAGTGATCATCGGCTCCGGCTTCGCCGGGATCGGCATGGCGATCAAGCTCAAAGAGGCCGGCTACCACGACTTCGTCATCCTGGAGAAGGCCCCGGACCTCGGCGGCACCTGGCGCGACAACACCTACCCCGGCTGCGCCTGCGACGTGCCGTCGCACATGTACTCCTACTCCTTCGCCCTCAATCCCGACTGGTCGCGGATGTTCTCCCCACAGGAGGAGATCTGGGACTACATGCGGGCGTGCGTCGACAGATACGGCATCGCCCCCCATCTCAGGTACGGCAAGCGGGTCGTCTCCCTGGAGTACGACGACGGCGCCCGGCTGTGGGAGGTGGCCACGGCGGACGGCGAGACCCTGCGGTCGCATGCCGTCGTCTCCGGCATCGGCGCCCTCCATATCCCGTCATTTCCGGAAATAGCGGGGCGGGAGAGCTTCGCGGGCCCGGCCTTCCACTCCGCCGAATGGGACCATTCGGTCGACCTCACCGGCAAGCGCGTGGCCGTGATCGGCACCGGCGCCTCGGCCATCCAGTTCGTCCCCCAGATCGCCCCCAGGGCCGCCAGGCTGACCGTCTTCCAGCGGACACCGCCGTGGATCCATCCCAAACCCGACTTCGCCATCCCGCCCCGGATGCGGCGGGCGCTGCGGCTGCCGGGCGCGGCCAGGACACTGCGCCACGGCCTCTACTGGCTGCTGGAGAGCAGGGCGCTGGGCTTCACCGTGGACCCCCGGCTGATGAAGGTGCATCAGACGCTCGCCCGCCGGCACCTGGAGGGCCAGGTGCCCGACCCCGAGCTGCGCCGCAAGCTGACCCCCGGCTACACGATCGGCTGCAAGCGCATCCTGATCTCCAGCGACTACTATCCGGCGCTGACCCGCGACAATGTCGACCTGGTCACCGACGGCATCGCGGAGATCAGGGAGCACTCGATCGTCGACGCGACCGGCGCCGAGCACGAGGTCGACGTGATCGTCTACGGCACCGGCTTCAAGGTCACCGAGTCGCTGCAGGACCAGCGCATCGTCGGCCGGAACGGCGTGAAGATCCAGGAAGCCTGGCAGGACGGCATCGAGACCTACTACGGCATCAGCACGGCCGGCTTCCCCAACCTGTTCTTCCTGCTCGGCCCCAACACGGGACTGGGGCACAACTCGGTCGTCTTCATGATCGAGGCGCAGATCCGCTACGTCATGGACTGCCTGCGCCTGCTCTCCAGGACCCGGGCCAGGGCGCTCGACGTCCGGCCGGAGCGGCAGCGGGAGTTCGGCAGGCGGCTGCTCGAACGGCTCGACCCGCTGGTGTGGAACTCCGGCGGCTGCGACTCCTGGTATCTCGACGAGCGAGGCGTCAACCGGACGATCTGGCCGGGCTTCACCTTCGAGTACTGGGCGCGTACCCGCAAGGTGAAGCCCGACGCCTACGAGCTCATCTACTAGGTCTCACCACCAGCGCGCTGCCGCCGCCGCGCCTGGTCGGCTCTGCCACGGCCTGGACCCTGTCGCGACCGACGAACTCCAGCGCGGTCGCCGCCCCGATCTCGGCCGTCAGCGCGAAGCTGTGCCCGCGGGCCTCCAGCTCGGCCCGATGGGCGTCCAGGAACGCCTGCTCGGCCTGCGTCTGCGCGCTGTTGCGCTGCGAGGCCCGCGGCGCGGCGAGCGCCTCGGGCAGGCTCATGCCCCATTCGAAGCGGTTGACCAGGATCTGCAGCACCGTGGTGATGATCGTCGCACCGCCGGGCGAGCCGACCGCCAGCACCGGCTTGCCGTGCTGGAACACGATCGTGGGTGCCATCGACGAGCGCGGCCGCTTGCCGGGACCGGGCAGGTTCGGGTCGCCCGGAGCCGGGCCGAAGGTGAAGTCGGTCAGCTCGTTGTTGAGCAGGAACCCACGGCCGGGCACCACGATGCCGTTGCCGCCGGTCGACTCGATGGTCAGGTTGTAGGCCACCACGTTGCCCCAGCGGTCGGCGACCACCAGGTGGGTGGTCTCCGGGCCCTCGCCGGCCGTCGGCGTCGAGGCGCCCTTCGGGGCCTCGCAGAACGTGTAACTCCCGTCCGGGTCGCCCGGCGCGGCGGGGTGCGCCATCGCGTCGGGGCCGATCAGACAGGCGCGTTCCTTGGCGAAGCCGTCGGACAGCAGCTCCTTCAGCGGCACCCCGGGCACGTCCGCGACGTACTTGTTGCGGTCGGCGAAGGCCAGCCGGGACGCCTCCAGGTACTCGTGCAGCCCGACCTGGGGCAGCGAGTCGAGGATGTTCAGCGCCTCACCCACGGTCGAGCCGCCGGAGGACGGGGGCGCCATGCCGTACACCCGCAGGTTCTGGAAGTCGACGCGCGTGGGCTCACGCAGCAGAGCACGGTAGGCCCGCAGGTCCGACTGCTCCATGAGGCCGGGCCGGACGTTGCGGGTCGCGCCGGGCACGACCGGCGGCTGCTTGACCGTGGCGACGATCTCCTTGCCGAGCTGCCCGCCGTACAACCAGTCGGGGCCGCGCCTGCCCAGCTCGCGGTAGGTGGCGGCGAGGTCGGGGTTCCTGAAGACGGAGCCGACGGCCGGCGGCGCGCCGCCCGGCAGGTAGAGGGCGGCGGTGGAGGAGAAGTCCTTGAACCTCGCCCGGTTCTGCTCGGTCTGGGCGGCGAACGTCTCGTCGACGACGAAGCCCTTGGACGCCACCTCGATGGCCGGCTGCAGCGCCTGCTTGAGCGAGAACGTGCCGAACCTGCGCAGCGCCAGATCCCACTGCGCGACCGCGCCCGGCACTCCCGCCGACAGGCCGCTGGTCACGGCCTCCTCGAACGGGATGCCCTCGAAGGTGGCCGCGTGCATGGCCTTCGGGGCCGTCTCGCGGCCGTCGATCGTGTGCACCTTACGCCGCTGGGCGTCGTAGTAGACGATGAAGCCGCCGCCCGCCAGCCCGGCGGAGAAGGGCTCGGTGACCCCGAGCACCGCGCCGGCGGCGACGGCGGCGTCGATGGCGTTGCCGCCTCTCTTCAGTACGGCGATGGCCGCCTTGCTCGCGTCGAGGTCGACGGTGGCGACCGCGCCACCCGTCCCCTCGGCTACGGGGACCTTGTGAGGGGGTACGGCCAGCGCGGGAGGGGCGCCGGCCAGCATGAGGAGAACTGCTGCTGTGGAAACGATCACACTGCGCATGGTGTCCACGATGGACCAGGTACGCCCGTCGCGGTAGGGCCCCCTGCGACATGCGGGGGATGCGCTGGTCAGGACGTTGACCTAGCGTGGGCATGTGCGCATGAAGTCCGGATACACCCCATACCTCGCGCTGATCGTCGCGGTCGTCCAGGTGGGGTTGTCCCCTGGCGCGGAGTATGGGCAGGAATCGTTCAGGGAGCCGCTCACCCCTCTGGCGTACGGGTTGCTGCTGGTCGGTCCGGCGATGCTGGCGGTGTTCCGCAAGCTTCCGCTCATCTCGTCGTTCATCACGTTCGCGGTGACGTACGTGTACGTGTGGCAGGGCTACCCGTACGGCCCCATCTTCCTCGCCCCGATCGTCGTCCTGTTCCTGCTGATCATGAACGGGCGGCGGCTGGCCGCGTGGATCCTGGCCGGAGTCACGCTCGCCGTCTTCCTCGTCTACGCCGGGCTCGGCACCTACCAGGGAGGGCCCTGGCTCTACCACGCGCTGGCGATCAGCGCGTTCATCCTGGTGTTCATGGTGGCGGCCGAGCTGCTCAGGATCCTGCGGGAGCGCCGCGCCCAGCAGTCGCGGGCGGTCCAGGAGGAGACCAGGCGGCAGGCCAGCGAGGAACGACTGATCATGGCCCAGGAGCTGCACGACGTGCTGGCGCACAACATCTCGCTCATCCACGTCCAGGCCTCGACCGCGCTGCACCTCATCGACGACCACCCCGAACAGGCCCGCACCGCGCTGGCCACGATCAAACTAGCCTCCAAGGAGGTGCTCGGCGAGATGCGCTCGGTGCTGAACGTGCTCCGCGACGGCGCTCCCCGCTCCCCCACCGCCGGGCTCGACCGCCTCGACGAGCTGGCCGAGCGGTCCGGCGTGGACGTGACGATCAAACACGCCGGCTCCCGGCCGCTGCCCCGGCCGGTCGAACGCGCCGCCTACCGCATCGTGCAGGAGTCGCTCACCAACGCCGCCCGCCACGCCCCCGGCTCCCGGGTCTCGGTCCGCCTCGAGTACGGCGCGGACGAGCTGTGCATCCAGATCAGCGACACCGGCGCGACGTCACCCGCCGTGCACGCGGAGGTGGGCAGCGGCAACGGCATCCCCGGCATGCGCGAACGCGCCTCCGCCCTGGGCGGCTCGCTGGTCGCCGGCCCCTCGGGGCACGGCTTCCAGGTCTCGGCCCGGCTCCCCCTTCCCGAGGAGAACTCTTGATCAACGTGCTGCTCGCCGACGACCAGGCCCTGGTGCGGGCGGGCTTCAAGGCCCTGCTCGACGCCCAGCCCGACATGACCGTGGTCGCCGAGGCCGCCGACGGCGCCGAGGCCGTGCGCCTGTCGCGTGAGCACGATCCGGACGTGGTGCTGATGGACATCCGGATGCCCGGCACCGACGGCCTCACCGCCACCCGCCAGATGCCCCCGGGCCCGCGCGTCATCATCCTGACCACCTTCGAGCTGGACGAGTACGTCTTCGAGGCCCTGCGCGGCGGCGCCAGCGGCTTCCTGGTGAAGGACACCGAGCCGGCCGAGCTCATCCAGGCGGTGCGCGTGGTGGCCGCCGGCGAAGCCCTCCTCTCCCCGAGCGTGACCCGCCGCCTGATCTCCGAGTACGCCTCGCGCGCCAAGGAGCCGCTGGCCGCCGACGACCTCGACCGGCTGACCGAACGCGAGCGCGAGGTCCTCACCCTGGTCGGGGCCGGCATGACCAACGACGAGATCGCGGCCAAGCTGTTCATGTCGCCGGCGACGGCCAAGACGCACGTGAGCCGGACCATGATGAAACTCAACGCCCGCGACCGCGCCCAACTGGTCGTCATCGCGTACGAATCCGGCGTGGTCAGACCCGGCTGGCTCTGACCTGCCGCTTCGGCGCGGCCCGTTCCCAGGTCCGTGCTTTCTGTGGGTGGCCGCGGAGACGGGTGGGCGTCCCGGCCGACCGCCTTTCTGTTGGAGCCGCGGAGACGGGTGGGCGTTCCGGCCGACCGCCTTTCTGTTGGAGCCGCGGAGACGGGTGGGCGTTCCGGCCGACCGCCTTTCTGTTGGAGCCGCGGAGACGGGTGGGCGTTCCGGCCGACCGCCTTTCTGTTGGAGCCGCGGAGACGGGTGGGCGTTCCGGCCGACCGCCTTTCTGTTGGAGCCGCGGAGACGGGTGGGCGTTCCGGCCGACCGCCTTTCTGTTGGAGCCGCGGAGACGGGTGGGCGTTCCGGCCGACCGCGATTGCCCGGGGTCTGGTGATGTTCGCCTTCGGCGTTGCTGCGGGCGCGGGGGTACTTGGCACGGTCTTAAGTCGGCCGGAACGCCCACCCGCCTCCGCTTTCACCCTGCCCGGCCACTCCGCTCACCCGCCGCAGAGCGGGCCGGGGCCCGTCGCCTGGCTTCTCGCCGATGCTGAAGCGCCCGCTTCCGCCCCCTGGCCTGCTCACCGTAGCTGAAGCCGTCACTTTCCGGCACAGTGCGGGCTGGGCACATTCTGGACATACCGGGTTGATCAAGTATCCGGTCAAGGAGACGCCGTCCCGGATGCGAATCGATCGTCCGGAGGCGAGACCGGATGGCACGGCCGGGGGTAAATCGGTTGTCCGGGGGCCAGCCGGGATGGCACGGTCGGGCGATGGGGAGATTGTTCGAGGACTTGGTGGCCGAAGCCGAGACGGTGTCCGTCGACGGGTGGGACTTCTCCTGGCTCGCCGGACGAGCGAGCGAGGAACGCCCCTCCTGGGGGTACGCACGGCTGCTCGGTGAGCGGATGGCCGACGCGACGGCCGCGCTGGACATCCAGACCGGCGGCGGCGAGATCCTGGCCGGGCTCCCGAAGCTCCCGCCGGTGACCGTCGCCACCGAATCATGGCCGCCCAATCTCAAACTGGCCGCCGCCAGGCTGCGCGAGAGAGGGGCCACGGTCGTGGCCGACGACGAGGAGCCACGCCTCCCCTTCCGGACGGGCTCCTTCGACCTGGTGTCCAGCCGGCACCCGGTGCGTACGTGGTGGACCGAGATCGCCCGCGTGCTCCGCCCCGGCGGCACGTACTTCTCCCAACAGGTCGGCCAGCGCAGCGTCTTCGAGCTGGCGGAGTTCTTCCTGGGCCCACTGGACGGCTCGGCCCGCGACCCGGAGCAGGCCCGGCGCGAGGCGGAGGCGGCCGGCCTGTCCGTCGTCGACCTGCGAGCGGAACGGCTCCGAATAGAGTTCCACGATGTGGGCGCGGTGATCTACTTCCTGCGCAAGGTGATCTGGATCGTGCCCGGCTTCTCCGTCGACCGCTACCGCAAGGAGCTGCGCGACCTGCACGACCGCATCCAAACTGACGGCCCGTTCGTCGCCCACTCCGCCCGCTTCCTCATCGAGGCGAAGGCCGATCCGACCTGAGATGATCAGCTGGCTACCTGTCTTCGGCGGCCAACGCCGAAGATCGGCCGAGGAGGCGGAGCATGGCGCGGTGGAATCCCGCTCGTTCGGCATCGGTCCAGCCCGAGGTGAGTGTGGCGAAGATCGATTCCTGCCAGGAGTGCGCCGCCTCCAGGAGGGCGAACCCCGCGTCGGTCAGGCTGACGGCGCGGCGCCGCGCGTCCGCCGGCGCCGGGTGTGTCACGAGGTAGCCCTGCTCGGCGGCGTGTGCCACCATCCGTGACGCCCCGGACTGGTCGATGGCCAACTCGGAGGCCAGGTCGTTGACGGTCACCTGCTGCTGAGCCCTCAGCGCGTAGACCGCTTCGGCGACCTGAACGTCCCTGCCTCGCTCGGCCAGCCCGCCGTCGGTGTTCCAGCGGCGCGACCAGTGCCGTACGAACTGAAAGAGCGCCTGCCCTGCCCCAGCCTCGTTGTGGGCCGTGCGCGGCGACTCGGTCGCGACCAACTCGGCATGGACGCGGGCGAACCCGAGAGCGGCGGGCAGATCGGGAAACCGCAGTGCGGCGGAAACCCGGTCGCCGGTGACACGGAAGACGGTCGCCACACGCGTCCATCCGGCGCCTTGGGGCCAGCGCGCGTCCTGCTCGACGACCAGCACGCTGTCGCTGATCGGATGCCACGACGTCGCGCGCAACTCGATGCCCGACCGCATGACCCAGTCGATGAACTCGTCCGGGGTGATGGGCCCAGCTCCCTTCGGCCCGCTGACAACGATCGGATCGCACACGACCAGCCGCGCCGCAGCCGGATCCTTACTGTCGACGGCCGCATGCCAGCGCTCAACGGCCATTTGAGTGAGCCCAGAAGTATTCATCGGCCCACTATATGCGTTTCGCATACATTGGACACGAACTGAGGCGCAGCCCATACGGAGAGCAATCCGCACTGTGCCGGAAAGTTCGAGAGCAACCCGCACTGTGCCGGAAAGTTCGGGCTTCAGCTACGGCGAGCAGGCCCAGAGGGCGGAAACAGGCGCTTCAGCATCGGCGAGCAGGAAGGCGACGAGCCCCGGCCCGTTCTGCGGTGGGCAGGCAGGATGGCGGGGCGTCGTAGAGCGGAGGCGGGTGGGCGTTCCGGCCGACTTAAGACCGTGCCAAGTACCCCCGCGCCCGCAGTAACGCCGAAGGCGAACATCACCAGACCCCGGGCAATCGCGGTCGGCCGGAACGCCCACCCGCCTCCGCGGCCACCCACAGAACAGACCCGCCGTAGAGGGCCCCCAACGCGCCTCCGCGGCCAGCAGGCGAACCCACCGATTCGGTCAACGCCGGTAAACATACTGTTACTGGCCGCGTCCAATAAGACACGTTACGTTGCTCCTGGCAACCTACATCGAGAGTGGGGACGAGTATGCGGTCGATCGCCCGATTCTGCGGCCAGTGCAGCTGTGGCTGCCCCGAGCTGTTCGTCGACCACGCAGCCCCAGAAGACCGTCAGGTGATCATCACCGACGACTTCGGGCAGCGCGTCGAGATGAGCCGCGATCAGTTCAGCTCGATAGTGGAGGCGGCCAAGAGCGGGGCGCTGGACGACCTGGCTCTCGTCCACTGAGCGCGCAGGCCGCCGCCCTGCTCGCCAGCGGCCTCGCCGCCGGTCTCCTGGCGGGCACCGCGTCCTGCGCGGCGGTCCAGGGCGGTCTTCTGGTCGGCCTGATGGACCGAAGCCCCGGCCAGGCCACCGCCCCCCGATCAACGGGAGCGACCGGAGCCGGAGAGGACGAGACGTGTTCGGCGCAGCCTTCCGCCGGTGACCCGTCGCTGATCGGGTGGTTCCTGGCGGGCAGGCTGGCCGCCTACTCGGCGGTGGGAGCGCTGCTCGGGCTGCTGGGCGCGGCCGTCAGCCTGCCGCCCGCGGTCAGGGCACTGCTGCTCGTGGCGGCGGGCGTCACGGTGATCGTGTTCGCCGTACGACTGCTGCGCCGTACGGAACCCGGCTGCGCCCCGCCGGCACGGCAGACGAGGCGGCTGGCCGCGCCGTTGCTGGGCGCGGCGACCATCCTGGTCCCGTGCGGCGTGACGATCGGCATGGAGATGGTCGCCGTCTCCAGCGGATCCCCTCTCGGCGGGGCGGCGGTGATGGCCGGGTTCGTGCTCGGCACCGCTCCGGCGTTCGCGCTGCTGGGCTACGTGCTCCGGCGCGTCTCGCGGACCAGGGTGGCCAGGCTGGCCGGAGTGGTGGCGCTGGCGGCCGGGCTCTGGACGATCGGCACCGGGCTCAACCTGGGCGGTTGGCTGCCGCGGCCGACGCTCTCCGCCGCGGCCTCGGCCGACGTACCGACAATCGGCAGCGCACGCGCACACGAAACCGGCACGCAAGAAACCGGCACGACCGGGACGGCCGTCGCGGAGGGCGGGCGCAGGGTCACGGTGTGGGCGATGCGCGACGGCTACCGGCCGGGCATCGTGACGGCCAGGGCGGGCGTGCCGGTGGAGGTCGTGTTCAAGCTGGTCGACCAGGGCTGCACGGGCACGGTGGTGCTCGACGGCCGTGACATCACCCTGCCGGCGATCGTGACGTTACCTCCGCAGCCCGCCGGGACGATGCGCTACACCTGCGCGATGGGGATGTACACGGGGTTCATCGAGTTCTCCTAGACCCGGCAATTACCCCTCGCTTCCGTCCGGTTACGTGTCACCCTGTGGGCCATGTCGTGGTGGCAAGGTGAGGCGCCGGCCGTTCCGGCGCCGCGCGTGGGCGACGAGGCCGAGCTGCTGCTGGCCGCGCAGGCGGGTGACCCGCAGGCCGCGCACCGGCTCGGCAGGTTGCACGCGCAGCGGGGTGACCGTTCAGCGGCGCGGCACTGGTGGGAGATGGCGGCCTCGGGCGGCAACGTCGACAGCGCCTTCAACCTGGGCATCTGGCACGAGAAGCATGGCAGCCTGGAGGAGGCGGTCTTCTGGTACGAGCGGGCGGCCGGCACGGGTGACGCGGAGGCGGCCGTCAATCTGGCCACGCTGCTGCTGGAGCAGCGCGGCGACCTGGAGGGCGCGAGGGGCTGGTTCGAGTGCGCGGCCCGCGCCGGGTCCCGGCCCGCGGCCCGGCGGCTGGCGCTGATCTGCGAGGACGCGGGCGAGCTGCACGCGGCGCGGGAGTGGCATCGCCGGGCCGCCACCGACGGCGACACGGCCTGCGCCCACGACCTGGGGTTCCTGGCCTACTCGGCCGGTGACGACGAGGAGACCGTGCGGTGGTGGGAGTTCGCGACGCGCGGCGGGCAGGCCGACTCGGCCTACTGTCTGGGCCTGTTCCTGCAGGCCAGCCGCGATCCCGAGGCCGCCGAGACCTACTTCCGGCTGGCCGCGGCGAGTGAGCATCCCGGCGCCGCCGCCCAGTTGGGCGGCATCGCGCTGTCCCGTGGCGACCTGCGCACGGCTCGCGGCTGGTACGAACGGGCGGCGGGCGCGGGCCGGGTGGAGGCCCAGCGGATGGCCGGGTTCGTCTGCGTGGAGCTGGGCGACTCGCGCGGGGCCAGTCACTGGTTCGGCCGGGCGGCGGCCGGCGGCGATGCGGAGGCGGCGTTCAACTTCGGGCTGTTGCTCATCGCGGAGTTCGGCGACCTCGAAGGGGGGCGGCACTGGTTCCATGAGGCGGCGCTGGCCGGGCACCACCAGGCGGCCCTTGAGCTGGGCGGCCTGCTGACGGCGGCCGGGGAGGTGGGCGAGGCCCGGCGGTGGCTGGCCGATCCGCCGCCGCCGTCGTGGGGCAGGATGGCCGAGCCCGAGTTGTGCGCCCGGGCGGAGCTCGCGGCGGCGGCGACCGGCCGCAGGGGCGGTGTCTCACTGGCGGTGCCCGCGCTGACGGAGGTTCTCGGCACCTGGGACGTGGTGACCAGGCCGCTGCACGACCACGCCGACGTGATCGGCTGGCTGGTGGCGCGGAGCGGCCTGCACACCAGCGCGATCGAGCATCTGGCCGCGGTGCGGGTCACGCTGTTGCGGCCGGGCGGCGCGCCGTGGCCCAGCCCGGCCGAGATCGAGCACGTCCTGGCCACGGCCCGCGAGCTGCGCCGCCGTTTCGGCCTGCGCCGATAGCGGTGCGGGCCGTGGTGGAGGTCAGGCGGCGAGCACGTCGGAGACGGGCGTGTAGGGCAGGTCGAGCGCCTGCGCGACCGGCTCGTTGGTGAGGCGTCCGCCGTGCGTGTTGAGGCCGCGCGCGAGCCCCGCGTCACCCTTGAGCGCGTCGCGCCAGCCCAGGTTGGCCAGCTTGACCGCGTACGGCAGGGTGGCGTTGGTCAGCGCGTACGTGGAGGTGTTGGCCACCGAGCCCGGCATGTTGGCCACGCAGTAGAAGACCGAGTCGTGCACCCGGTAGGTCGGCTCGGCGTGGGTGGTGGGGCGCGAGTCGGCGAAGCAGCCGCCCTGGTCGATGGCGATGTCGACGAGCACCGAGCCCGGCTTCATGCGGGAGACCAGGTCGTTCGAGACGAGGGTGGGGGCTTTGGCGCCGGGGATGAGGACGGCGCCGATCACCAGGTCGGCTTCGAGGACCTCCCGCTCGATCGCGTACGAGGTGGAGACCAGGGTTTTGAGGCGGCCCTGGTAGACGGCGTCGATGAAGCGGAGCCGGTCGACGTTGGTGTCGAGGACGGTGACGTCGGCGCCCATGCCGACGGCGATCTGCGCGGCGTTGAGGCCGGAGACGCCGCCGCCGATGACGACGACCTTGGCCGGGGCGACGCCGGGCACGCCACCCGGCAGGACGCCGCGGCCGCCGTTGAACCGCATCAGGTTGTAGGCGCCGACCTGCGGGGCGAGCCGCCCGGCGACCTCGGACATGGGGGCGAGCAGCGGCAGCGCGTCACCGACCTGGACGGTCTCGTACGCGATGCCGGTCGTCCCGGCGGACAGCAGGGCGTCGGTGCACGGGTGCGAGGCGGCCAGGTGCAGGTAGGTGAAGAGCACGAGGTCTTCGCGCAGGCGGTGGTATTCGGAGGAGATCGGCTCCTTCACCTTGAGCACCAGCTCCGCCTCGGCCCACACCGCGTCGGCACTGTCGATGATCTTCGCGCCCGCGGCGAGATACTCGTCGTCGGTGATGTGCGATCCGAGGCCGGCCTCGCTCTGGACGGTGACGTCGTGGCCGTTGCGGACGAGTTCGTGCACGCCCGCCGGGGTGACGGCCACGCGGTATTCATGGTTCTTGACCTCGGCGGGCACACCGATCTTCATTGCGCCGGTTCCTTTCGGGACGAAAAGTCCGGTACGGCTATGCCGTACCGGACAGGGGGGTTTCTACAGGCGGGCCCACGCCTGGGTGAGCACGGTGCGGAGTATCGAGCCGATCTCGTCGAACTCCTTCGGCCCCGCGATCAGCGGGGGCGCCAGCTGGATGACGGGGTCGCCCCGGTCGTCGGCCCGGCAGTAGAGCCCCGCCTCGAACAGCGCCTTGGACAGGAAGCCGCGCAGCAGCCGCTCCGACTCCTCGGCGGTGAACGTCTCCTTGGTGGTCTTGTCCTTGACCAGCTCGATGCCCCAGAAGTAGCCGGAGCCGCGCACGTCGCCGACGATCGGCAGGTCCTTCAGACCTTCGAGGGTGGCCTGGAAGACGGGCTCGTTCTTGGTGACGTGGCCGAGCAGGTCCTCGCGCTCGAAGATGTCGAGGTTGGCCAGCGCCACGGCGGCGGAGACCGGGTGGCCGCCGAAGGTGTAGCCGTGGGCGAAGGTGTTGTCGCCCCGCTTGAACGGCTCGAACAGCCGCTCGCTCGCGATCATCGCCCCGAGTGGTGAGTAGCCGCTGGTCAGGCCCTTGGCGCAGGTGATGATGTCGGGCACGTAGTCGAACTTCTGCCCGCCGAACATGGTGCCGAGACGGCCGAAGGCGCAGATGACCTCGTCGGAGACGAGCAGCACGTCGTACTCGTCGCAGATCTCGCGCAGGCGCTGCCAGTAGCCGGGTGGGGGCGGGAAGCAGCCGCCGGCGTTCTGCACCGGCTCGGCGACGACGGCGGCCACCGTGTCAGGGCCCTCCATCTCGATGGCGCGGGCGACCCGCTCCGCGGCCCAGAAGCCGTACTCCTCGGGGGTCATCCCCTTGATGCCGGAGATCTCGTCGGCCCGGTAGTGGTTGGTGTTGGGCACCCGGACGGAGCCGGGCACCAGGGGCTCGAACATCTCCTTGAACGCCGGGATGCCGGTGATCGACAGAGCCCCGTGCGGGGTGCCGTGGTAGGCGATCTGGCGGCTGATGACCTTGTGCTTGAGCGGCTTGCCGGTGAGCTTGAAGTACTGCTTGGCCAGCTTCCAGGCGGACTCGACCGCCTCGCCGCCACCGGAGGTGAAGAAGACGCGGTTGAGGTCGCCAGGCGTCAGGGCCGCGATCCTCGCGGCCAGCTCGGCCGCCTTGGGGTGGGCGTAGGACCACAGCGGGAAGAAGGCCAGCTCCTGGGCCTGCTTGGCCGCCGCCTCGGCCAGCTCGCTGCGTCCGTGACCGGCCTGGACCACGAAGAGCCCGGCGAGGCCGTCGAGGTAGCGCTTGCCATGGATGTCGTAGATGTAGGAGCCCTCACCACGCACGATGGTCGGGATCTCGGCCTGCTCGTAGGAGCTGTGCCTGGTGAAGTGGAGCCACAAATGATCCTGCGCGGCCTTGAGGATGTCGTTGTCCGGCTGCGTCATGTTTATCTTCCCTTGCCTCTGATCTCACCACAGTCTGCCTCTTCACTTCGGCTTTGCCAAGCGAAAACGTTGCGACATTCTGCACGCAAGCCGAGATCCGCAGCAGCAACATGTAACTGCTACGAAATCCGCAGGTAGATTGATCCGCGGGTCATGCCGATCCCGCGCCGCGGGGCCGTGTGTGATGCAATGAGACGTTGACCGTCGAACAACCCCCGGGGGATCGTCCGTGACACCTGACCAGATCGAGAGCGCCGTCGCGGCCTCGATGCCACAGGCCATCGAGGAGCTGAAGCGGCTCGCCGCCATCCCCTCCGTCGCGTTCCCCGGGCACCCGGAGGAGCCCGTGTTCGCCGCGGCCGCCGCCACCGAGGAGCTGCTGCGCTCCACCGGCCTGCGGCATGTCCAGCAGGTCCCGGTCGAGGGCAGCTTCCCCGCCGTCTACGGCGAGTCGCCCGCCCCGCCCGGCGCCCCGACGGTCCTGCTCTACGCCCACTACGACGTGCAGCCCGCCGGCGATCCCGCCGCGTGGCGCACCCCGCCGTTCGAGCCCACGCAGATCGACGGGCAGCTGTACGGCCGGGGCGTCGCCGACGACAAGTCGGGCATCATCTCCCACGTCACGGCGCTGCGCGCGTTCCAGGGCCGGCTGCCCGTGGGCATCAAGGTCATCATCGAGGGCCAGGAGGAATACGCCGGCGAGCGCCTGGAGGCCTTCGTCGAGCGCAACCCCGACCTGCTGCGGGCCGACGCCATCGTGGTGGCCGACACCGGCAACCCACGCGTCGGCGACCCCGCGGTGACCACGTCGCTGCGAGGCATGGCGGGCTTCACCATCGAGGTCCGCACCCTGCGCGGGCCGGTGCACAGCGGGTCGTTCGGCGGCGCCGCCCCTGACGCGCTCGCCGCCCTGATGCGCATGCTGACCTCGCTGCACGACGACAACGGCGACATCCGGGTCCCGGGGCTGCCCAGGGGGTCGTTCCTCGGGCAGGGCCCGCCGGAGGAGGAGTTCAGGAAGACCTCGGGCGTGCTCGACGGCGTGTCACTGGTCGGCTCCGGCTCGCTGGCCGACCGGCTCTGGTCGTCCTACGCGATCACCGTGACGGGCCTCGACGTGCCGACCGTCTCCGGGGCGGTCAACGCGGTGCAGCCGGCGGCGCGGGCCCGCGTCACGGTCCGGGTGCCCCCGGCGGGCGATCCGAAGACGACGGTCGACGCGGTGATGGAGTTCCTCCAGCAGGTCACGCCGTGGGGGGCGCAGGTCTCGTTCGGCGACTTCACCGTGGGTTCGGGCTTCCAGGCCGACTCGGGCGGCAAGGCCCGTTCGGCCCTCAACCGGGCCATGGAGCGCGCCTTCGGGCGCCCGCCTCGCGACGTCGGCGCCGGCGGCTCGATCCCGCTGGTCAACACGCTGCTCAAGCAGTTCCCGGCGGCCGAGATCCTGCTGTTCGGGGCGGAGGACGAAGACGCCGCCATCCACGCGCCCAATGAGCGGGTCGACCTGGAGGAGCTGCGCCGCGTCGCCACCGCCGAGGCCCTCTTCCTGCACGAGCTCAGCCTCCCGTCGGCCCTCGGCATCTGACGGTTCGGGTCGCGGGTCCGGCCGCTGACCGCTCTTCCTGCGGCTCCTTCCGATGACTTTCCGGCCGCCGGCCGGTCTTCCTGTCGAACACGACTTCGAGGAGGACTTATGGCCACGTTCGCACTGATCCATGGAGGCGGTGGGAGCGCCCAGGACTGGGAGCTGGTCGTCGCCGAGCTGCGCCGCAGAGGGCACGACGCGGTCGCCGTGGACCTGCCGCTCGAGGACGAGTCAGCGAGCCTCGGCGACTACGCCGACACCGTGGTCCGGGCCGTCGGCGACCGCGGCGACCTGGTCGTCGTGGCCCACTCGTGGGGCGGCTTCGTCGCTCCACTGGTCTGCGACCGGGTCCAGGCCGACCTGCTGGTGCTGGTGACGGCCATGATCCCGGTTCCGGGCGAGCCGCCCGCCGACTGGTGGGCCAAGGCCGGCTTCCACGCGCCCGCGATGGACGATCCGGTCGCCGTCTTCCTGCAGGACGTTCCCGCCGAGGTCGCCGCCGAGGCGCTGACCCGGGGACGGGAGCACGCCGAGAAGGCGCTGCTGGAGCCGTGGCCGCTGGCCGCGTGGCCGGACGTGCCGACGAGGTTCCTGCTCTGCCGTGACGACCGGTTCTTCACTCCGGAGTTCATGCGCGGGCTCGTCCGCGACCGCCTGGGCATCACGCCCGACGAGATCGACGGCGGCCACACCCCGATGCTGGCCCGCCCGATCGAGCTGGCCGACCGCCTGGAGAGCTACCTCTGACGGACGGCCGGGTCGCGGACGCGTAACGGAGGTCCGGGTCGCGGACGCGTAACGGAGGGCCGGGTCGCGGACGCAGCGGACACCGCTGCCGAGACGGCTCACCCACACCAGACGGATCGTCCCGGTCAGGGGCGTTCGAAGGAGCGAAGCAACCGACCGATCTGCTCCTCGATGGCCTGGGGATCCGGCCCGCCGTCAGGGACCAGGTCGGCCAGCGCGTCGGTCATCAGCTGCCGGCTCTGCCGCTCGGCGTCATCCTGGGCCCGGCCGACGGCCAGCATCAGCTGCTCGGCCAGCGACTGGCTGTCCAGCCGCATGGCGCGCGGCGTGATGACGATCTCCCGCACGCTGCCGTCCACCTCTGTGGTGGCCTTCACCTGACCGTCCGCGGCCTCGCCAGTACCGATGATCTCGTCCAGCTCACGCTCACCGTCGCCCACCCAGGCGAGGATCTTCGCGGCCTTCTCCGCATTCTGCTCCAGATCCTCGTCACGCCAGTTGGCGGGGTCCGCGTCGAGTGGGTGCACTCTGTCTCCTTACCTGTAACGGTTCACGCGCCACCTGGCATCCGGCCCCCTCGGCGCGCACACACTCGTGCTCGCGAGGTCTGCTCGGTCTCCCGAGCTCAGGAGCAACGGACCCGCCATCTCCCCGAGGCCGCGGCGATGGGGAGACTATTCGATCTCGCGGGCGACCTGCTCGACCCGGCGGCGCACGAACGTCTCGTCCAGCGGCTCGGGCAGCCGATCGGCACGCGCCCGCGCCCGTTCGATGATCTCCTGCGACCTGCGCGCGGCCGCCTCCTGCGCGGCCCGTGTCGCCGCCATGACCTGCCTCGCCAGCTCGTCGGCGGGCTGGCGCATGACCCGGGGGTTGAGCGTGATCGCCTTGAGCCGCCCGCCACCGCCCGCCACGACGCGCACCATGCCGCCGCCCGCCTCGCCCCCAGCGGTGATCTCCGCGATTTCGGTCCGGGCGGATCCGAGCTCGCGCATGATCTCCTCGGTCTGACGGACGAGCCGCTCCAGGTGGTCGAGGTCATCGCTCCATGGGCCCGAGGCGGGCATCGCGGACTCCTTCACCAGACGCCGGGGACGACACGATCGGTAAGATACCAGCCCCCGGCCGGCCATCAGAGACGGGTAACCCGCGAAAGATCGACCTATCACCAGACCGATCCGAATCATGGTTAATCTACGCCCCATGGATTCGGAACTTCGGATGATCCATGGGTCGGTCGAGACCGCCTCCACGCACCTGAGGGGCGATGGAACCGACTACACGGCAGCTCTGCAACGTTTACAGCAGCGCGGCAACGCTGCCTCCTGGGGCGATGACGGCCTGCTGCGCCCGCTCGTCACCGCGTACTGCGAGTGCACCGCGGTCGCCCTGGCCGCCTACACCCACATGGGCGACCTGATGGAGTCCACCGGAGACGCGCTTTCGCTGTCGAGCCGGCGCGTGTCGGACGTCGACAGGGGGACCGCTCAGGACATCGGCCGACTGCCGGACACGTCATGGCTGTGATCCTGCCGCCCTGGGGCGAGGTCATCCTGGCGCTGACGGGGATCCCCTGGCTGAAAACCAACGAGGATGAGCTTCGGCTGGACGCGGACGCGTGGCGCACCGTCCACGCCGGCACCTCGACGGCCGCGGCCCATGCGGACAACACCATCGCCCAGACGACGAGCCCTGCCGTCTACCAGGGCGATTCCGCCACGGCCCTGGCCGGCTACTGGGAGAAGACGGGTGGCGGCGGGCACCTCAACGAGGCGTCGACGGCGGCCAGGTACGCGCCGGTGATCCTCGACGGCGGTGCCAACGTCGTCACCGCCACCAAGGTGGCGATCCTCTCGTACGCCGCGTCGTGCGCGGTCAAGCTCTCGGCCACCATGCTCGCGGGCGGGCCACTCGCTCTCGGTACGGCCGCGGCCACGGTCCTCGGCACCCGTTACGCGATGGGGAGGATCCTCAAGGAGGCCAGCGAGGGCGGTGCCCGGGTGCTCGCCCCCGGGCTCGCCCGGCGGGTCACAGAACCCCTGGCCAGAATTCTCAGAAACGCCCGAGGACCGTGGGGTGGAGGCCCTCCGCTCGCCCTGGCCGGCGGTCCCCGCCTGCCTATGCGACTCCCCCGGAACCGGCCCACTGGGGTAGATGGGCCCAACGGCCCCACGGTCGCCCAGATGGGGCGGAAAGAACCCCCGAACTCACCCAACAAGACGAACAGCGGTAATAGGAATCTGGCTAATAAACCAACGAGGAGCGAGGCAGAGGAGGAAGCAAAACGGATGGCAAAAGAGGGCGGCAGGGCACGTTACCGTGGCCCCTGCGGGAGCAAGGATCATGTGCACGTCGAGTACATGAACGCCAAAGGTGAGATCATGCGCACCCACCACATCTACTTCGAGGATTGACCAGCATGAATGACTCCCAGGCAGACACCGACGCACCCGGGCACGCAGATCTGCCGGCGGCTGCCGCCACGCTAGGGTCCGCCATCGAACAGCACGCACAAGTCCTCGCTGAAACGCCCGATGACTACAAGCGGGTGGTGGAGGCGGTCAACGACCTCCGCGCCTCAGCCATCGCTTACGTTGCCCTCTGCGCCGATCTCACCGGATGGGGCAACCCGTTCAGCGACCTGGAGAACGAACCGGGCCCTGACGAGGAAGCGGAGGAGGCCGGCGATACCTCGACCGAATACAGTCCGGTGGTGCACCTGGAGGCCCACTACCGGATTCGCGTGACAGACGTGGAAGCCGCCGAGCGCCTCGTCGGCGAGGAGTCGTCCGAAGACCTGCTGGGCGCCCCCTCGGACGTGGTGACGCAGCTCTTCCTGCGCGACGGCTGGGATCCCTACCGGTACGGCGACGCTCTCCAGACGGAGGAAGTGTCATGGACCTGCGGCCCCGACCAGGCGTGACGGCCGCCCGCTTCCCCGGTCCGGAGCGTGGCAATGATCACGCTTCCACTACGTTCAGATGTTCGGTGAACTCGCCAAGCTGCGGCCCGAGATGCTGATCGCATGACGGAGCAGCCTCTCCACGTGAATCGCGCCGGCCTCCGACAGTCTGCCGTCAATCTCAAAGAGGTCGCCGAGCGACTGCTCCAGTTGCACGACGTCCGCAGCGAGGGGGATGAAGGGGCCTCCGAGCTGATGCCGATCGCGCTCGGGCTGGTCGGCGAGCCGGCCCGGATACGTTACAGCCGGGCGTTCCGCGACTTCCGTGACCGCCTGCGGAACGGAGCGCGGAGTGCCTCGGCCATGGCCGAGGTGATCACCGCCAACGAGCACGGCTACGCCCAGGCCGAGCACCAGGGCGTGCAGGCTCTGCTCAGTCTGCAGGCCAACGCGGACCGCCCTCTCGATCAGCCGCTGCTGCGGACCGGTGACGCCAACCCTTCAGCCGCTGCTGCGGACCGGTGACGCCAACCCTTTGTTCGAGCATCAGGGCGACGACAAGTACTGGCAGCCGGCGGTCATGGCCGCGGGGGCGTTCGAGGCCGGCCTGCGCGCGCGGCGGCTCCGCCACCGGATCGACCGGCAGCGCTGGGTCCAGTATCTGGATGACTACGACGATCCATCCGCCCAGCGCAAACTGTCGCGAGCGACGACTTTCGCCGAGCGGGACAAGGTCTACGCGCAGATCGAGCGTTCGCGCATCGCGCTGCAGAGCGGCCGCACCGCGGCGATGCTCAAGGTCGCCGGGCGCATGTCCATCGCCGCCAGCGTGGGCATGATGGTCTGGGCCGCCGTCATGGTCCCACGCGACGAGATCCTCGACAGGCACGTCGCCTACTGGGCCGCGATGGCGGGCGACCTGGACGGTCTCTTCGGTGGCGGGGACCCACCGGCCGGACCGTCCTCGCGCAGGCATGGCAGGGCGAGACCATGAAAGTGGCCGACAAGAAGCTGCGGGCCTTCATGACCGCGGGTGTCCAGCTCTCCGACAAGGCCGTGGCGCACGCCCACGACCTCGAGCAGGCGGTGAAATCCCTCAACGCACTGCACGACAAGATCTTCGCCCTGACGGTGGTGTGGGTCATGGCGCTGTGGACGATCCGCCTTTCCTACACGGTCAATCCCTTGGGCGGGCTGGTGGCGCAGGAGTACATCGGACGCAATCTGACCAAGACCGTGGTGGCCGCGCACGCCGCGATCAGTGCCCTGATGGCCACCCAGCTCTACATGGACGTGGATGGGCAGCCCGAGTTCTCCGGGCCGGGCAACGTGCCGCCACAGGACTTTCCCAAGGTCAACGTATAGACCGCGAGGCGCGACGGACGAGCCGGGCGGGGCCTAGCGAACGGGCAGGTCGTAGACGCGGCGGACGCTGCTGCCGAGGCGGCGAACGTCGGCGCCGTAGACGTGGACGGAGACGCCCACCTCGTCGCTGGTGTTGAGCACCGCGTGGATGTCGCCGGGCGGGGCGAAGCCGCTGACCTCGCCCGGCCGGTTGTCCGCGCGGCCGATCTCGGTCAGGTGGTCGCCGAGGTCGCGATAGAGGGTCTCGTGCTCGATGCCACTGAGGACGCCGAACGCGCACCACGACACGTGGTCGTGGATCACCGTGCCCTGACCGGGGCGCCACACGACCGCCACGATCGAGAAGTCGTCCTGGGCGTGCAACACCTGCGAGACGTACCCGTCGGGTGAGCCCTCGCGCTCCTCCGGCGTGAGCAGGTCGAGCGACGGGAGCTGGGCGCGGAGCAGGTCGGCGACCGCGAACGCGGTCTCACGGCGATCGAGCCGGCGGGCGGTCAACGCTCCGACGCCCCGCACGAGCTCGTCCAGTCCTGGTCTGACGATGGTCGTCATATCCATGGTATCCCCCTAGGAAAAGACGCTAATCTGCCTTCCCCTTCCACCCTGCTACAGCTCACATCGATAGGTCCAACAGAAGTTCTGTTGCTCATCGATAGATAAGCTTGATGAATGCTCGATGTCGTACGGCTACGCGTGCTCGTGGCGGTCGCCCGCAGGGGGTCGCTGACGGCGGCGGCCAAGGACCTGCACTATTCGCAGCCGTCGGTCAGCCACCATCTGGCCCGACTGGAGGCCGAGACCGGCGCCCGGCTCATCCAGCGCGCCGGGCGTGGCATCCGGCTGACCGAGGCGGGGCGGCTGCTCGCCGAGCGGGCGGCCGACATCATCGGACGGCTCGACGCCACCGCCGAGGAACTGGCCGCGCACGTCGGGCTGCGCTCAGGCCGGGTACGGCTCGCCGCGTTCCCCTCGGCGCTGGGCACGTTCGTCCCCAAGGCGGCCATGCGGATCGCCCGCAACCATCCGGGGCTGCGGCTGGAGCTCACCGAGACCGAGCCGCCCGAGGCGCTCAGGCTGCTGCGGGCCGGACGGGTCGACGTGGCGGTGATGTTCCGTTACGACGACACCACGCCCGAGGAGAGCGGCCTCCACCTGACGCACCTCTTCGACGACCCCAGCTACCTCGTCTCCCCCTCCTCACCGACCGGCGACCCGGCGGGCGTGTCCTCCGCGACGTACGAGCCAGCCAGGCTGGCGGAGCATGCGGGAGCGGCGTGGATCGCCGGGTGCGATCGGTGCCGGAGCCACCTGCTCGACATCTGCGACAAGGCCGGGTTCGAGCCGCACATCTCGTTCACCAGTGACGACATCGTGGCCGTGCAGGCACTGGTGGCGGCCGGCATGGGGCTGACCGTGCTGCCGGGGCTGGCGCTGGCCGCGCACCGCCATCCCGATGTGACGGTCGCCGAGATCCCCGGCTCGACCAGGCACGTCCACGCCGCCGTCTACGGCGGGCCACCGCACCCGCCGGCAACCGATGCGCTGCTGTCGGCGCTCCGGGCGAGCCTTTGACCGCGCGGTCGTCCGGGAAAACCGGCTGACCGCTTCGGCCGGGAAGGCCGGCTGACCGCCTCGGGCGCGCCGGGAAAACCTTTGACCGCGTCCTTAGGATGGCCCCATGCCGGATCTCGCGACGCTCGCGCTCTTCTGCCTGGCCACCCTCGCCCTGCTGGTGGTGCCCGGCCCCGCCGTGCTCTTCATCGTCACGCGCAGTGTCGCCCAAGGCAGGTCGGCCGGCCTGGTCTCGGTCCTCGGCGTGCACGCGGGCTCGCTGGTTCACGTGTTCGCCGCGGCGCTCGGCATCAGCGCGCTGCTGGCGGCCTCGGCCACGGCGTTCACCGTGGTCAAGTACGCGGGTGTGGCCTACCTGGTCTGGCTCGGGCTGCGCAAGCTGATGCACCGGGGCGAGACTGAGGAGTCCGTCACCGCGGTGACCCATTCCAGGCGGCGGATGTTCTGGGAGGGGTTCGTGGTCAACGTGCTCAACCCAAAGACCGCGATCTTCTTCCTGGCGTTCCTGCCGCACTTCACCGACCCTGCCGCGGGCCCGGTCGGGCCGCAGATCCTGCTGCTCGGGCTGATCTGGCTGCTGCTCGGGATGGCCAGCGACGGCACCTACGCGATGGCCGCCTCGGCCCTGGCCGGGCGCCTGCGCCGGTCGGCCAGGGCCCGCCGCCGCCTCGACATCGGCAGCGGCGTCGTCTACCTCGGGCTGGCCGCCCTGCTGACGAACGAGAAGGCCTGACCCCGCAGGCGGGTGTCCGGGCCTACCTCACCCTGTGTGCTACACGGCTACGAGCCGAACTCGATCACCACAGAGCTTGGTCATGTCGTCGATGTCGGAGGTGAGCATGACGACCGGCCGCTGTTGCCGGATCGCCAACTCCGCCACCACGGCGTCGATCGCGTACTTGTGACCATGCAGTCCGGCCCCGATCAGCATCGCTGAGGCGGCTTTCGCCTCTTCTTCGCCAACGTGGACGATCCGCATACCGGACAGGAGCCAGGCGAGCCGGGTCTTGTCCGTTCGGCGGTGAGTGGCCTCGATGACGGTGAGAGCGCTGATCACCGCCTCCATGCCGCGGCTGCGCGCTTCCGCGACCAGGGCGACGACAGACGGTTGATCATCGACGAACTTCGACAACCCTTCGCAATCGAGCACGAGGGTCCCCTCATGGGTCAACCTGTGGCGCGCCAATCTTCCTCCTCGGCGAACACCTCGTCGAACACCTGGCGTGCCCGCTCCTTCTCCTGGGTGGGGACGGGGCCGTTACGGCGCTCGTAGTCGGCCAGGTATTCGTCCAGAATCTGGCCACGCAGCTCGCGTTCCACCGCTGCGGCGATGAACGAGGAGAACTCCCGCTTGCCTACGCGACGACGAATCGCCTCGGCCGTGCCCTCAGGCAAGGAGAGGCTCACCCGAGTCGAGGGCCCCTCACCGATGCTGTAGGAAGTCTCAGCCATGGCCCGAGATTATCAAAGAAGTAGGAATCCCCTCCGTCGCGGCCGTCGAGACCTGATCCCTCCATGGTCTGCTGGGGTTCCCTGTCGCCGGACGTGAGTCAGTCGGTCGATTCGGCCACCTGTCTGGCCCAGCGGTAGTCGGCCTTGCCGGCCGGGGAGCGGACCATCTCGGTCACGAACGCGTACGTGCGGGGCACCTTGTAGCCCGACAGTAATCGCCGGCAGTGCGCGTCGAGCTCCTCCGGGGTGACCTCGACGCCGGGACGCCGCTCGACGACGGCGGCCACCCTGTTGCCCCAGCGCTCGTCGGGCACGCCGGTCACCACCGCGTCGAACACGGCGGGGTGGCCCTTGAGCACGGCCTCGACCTCCTCGGGGAAGACCTTCTCGCCGCCGGTGTTGATGCACTGCGAGCCCCTGCCGAACATGGTGACGGTGCCGTCGGCCTCGACGGTCGCCAGGTCGCCGGTCAGCAGCCAGCGGGTGCCGTCGGCGTCGGTGACGAACGTCCGCGCCGTCTTGTCCGGGTCGTTGTGGTAGCCGAACGCGATCCGCCCGGCCTTGGCCACGGTGCCCAGCTGTCCCGAGCCCGGCTCGACGGGCCGCAGCTTCTCGTCGAGCACGGCCAGCCCGGAGGTCGCGTTGGGCTGGTAGCGCAGCCCCTTCTCCGGCGAGGAGCCCTCGACGCCCGAGGCGGTGAAGCCCGACTCGGTGGAGCCGAAGTTGTCGAGGATCATCACGTTCGGCAGCAGTTCCTGGAGCCGGTCGCGGACGGCGCCGCTCAGGATGGCGCCGGTGGAGCTGACCGCGACCAGTGAGGAGACGTCGTAGCCGCCCCGTTCGAGCTCTTCGCTGAGCGGCCTGGCCATCGCGTCGCCGGTGATGTTGACGGTGAACACCTTCTCCCGCTCGATCGTCCGCCACACGTCGGCGGCGTCGAACTTGCGGACGTACGCGATGGTGGAGCCCATCCACCAGGCGATGAAGGTGGCCATCTGCGCCGCCCCGTGCATCAGCGGCGGCGCGGCCATCATCACGATCGGGTTCGCCTTGACGGCCTCGTCGACGACCTCCTGCGGGGTGGCGCGCGGCTCGCCGTACGGGTTGCCGCCGCCGAAGCCCATGAACAGGTCCTCGACGTGCCACATCGCGCCCTTGGGCATGCCGGTCGTGCCGCCGGTGTAGATGATGTAGACGTCCTGCCCGGAGCGTGGTTCGAAGCCGCGCTCCGGCTTGCCGCTCTCCAGCGCCATCCAGTACGGCACCGCGTCGCGGGTGGCCGGCTGCCCGCCCACCGCGATCAGGTGCCGCAGCTCGGGGGCGTCGGACGCGACGGCGGCCACCCGCGACTCGAACTCGACGTCGTAGAACAGCGCCCGGATGCCGGAGTCGCGGTAGAGGTAGAGCAGTTCGGCTTCGACGTAGCGGTAGTTGACGTTGATCGGCACGGCCCGGATCTTCAGCGCGGCGAGCAGCGCGGCGATGTACTCGATGCCGTTGTAGAGGTGGATGCCGACGTGATGGCCCGGCCGGATGCCCCGGTCGAGCAGGTAGTGGGCGAGCCGGTTGGCCTCGGCGTCCAGCTCGGCGTAGGTGCGCCGCTCGTCGCCGCACACGACGGCGACGCGGTCCCCGATCGCGTCCGCGAGCGCTTCGAACAGGTCAGCGTGGTTGAACTCCATCCGGACCTCTTCTTCCTCGGTTCGAGGGTGTGCGGGTGTCCCCCCTGGTCAGGGCTTCTCCCGTCCGACGATCCACATCGCGAAGAACTGGGCTCCCCCGCCGTACGCGTGGCCGAGCGCGAGCCGGGCGCCGTCCACCTGGTGCTCTCCCGCCATCCCGCGCACCTGCAGCGCGGCCTCGGCGAATCTGATCAGTCCGGACGCGCCGATCGGGTTGCTGGACAGCACCCCGCCGGAGGCGTTCCACGGGATGTCACCGTCGAGCGCGGTGGCCCCCGACTCGGTGACCTTCCAGCCCTCTCCTTCCGCGGTGAATCCCAGGTTCTCCAGCCACATCGGCTCATACCAGGAGAACGGTACGTACACCTCGGCCACGTCGATCTGTCGCCGGGGGTCGGTGATGCCGGCCTGACGGTAGACGTCGGCGGCGCAGTCCTTGCCGGCCTGCGGGCTGACCGTGTCGCGCCGGGCCCGGGACATCGGTTCGGAGCGCATGGCCGCACCGTGCACCCAGGCGGGCGTGCCGGTGACCTTGTCCTCCGACGACAGGACGATCGCGCAGGCGCCGTCGCTGGACGGGCAGGTCTCCAGGTAGCGGATCGGCTCCCACAGCATCGGCGTCGACTCGACCATCGCCCGGTCGATGCCGGGGATCCTGAGGTGCGCGTACGGGTTCTTCAGCGCGTTCAGCCGGTCCTTGACCGCGACCAGTGTGCCGATGTGGTCGGGGGCGCCGGTCCGGCGCATGTACTCGCGGATGTGCGGCGCGAAGTAGCCGCCGGCGCCCACCACCAGCGACGAGCTGAACGGCGGGTGGGTGGTCAGCGCCCAGGTGGCGTTGGACTCCGACTGCTTCTCGAACGCCACGACCAGCACCCGGTCGTGCACGCCGCCCTGGATGAGGCCGGCGCCGACCAGGGCGGTCGAGCCGCCGACGCTGCCCGCGGTGTGCACGCGCATCATCGGCTTGCCCGCCGCGCCCAGCGCGTCGGCCAGGTAGGACTCGGGCATCATGACGCCCTCGAACAAGTCGGGCGCCTTGCCGATGACGACCGCGTCGATGTCCTTGAAGGTGAGCCCGGCGTCGTCGAGCGCCCTGAGCGCGGCCTCGCGGACCAGGCCGGCGATCGACACGTCCCTGCGTTTGGTCGTGTAGTGCGTCTGGCCGACGCCGATGACCGCGCATCTGTTCACTGGTCGCTCACCACTCCTCGTTCGCTACGCGGCCTCGCCGGGTCATGGGCTCACGCCTCCAGGACCGCGACGAGGTTGTGCTGCAGGCAGGGGCCGCTCGCGGCGTGGCCCACGGTCCGGGAGGCGGTGCCGTCGTGGATGCGCCTGGCGGCCTCGCCGATGCGGATCAGCCCGGTGGCCATGACGGGGTTGGCGGCGAGTGGGCCGCCGGAGGGGTTGATCACGGTGTCGCCGGGGAGTTCGAGCGCCCGGCGCAGGATCGGCTCCTCGTGGGCGAACTGGGTGTGCAGCTCGGCCACCTCGACCGCACCCTTGCCGACCCCCGCGGCGCGTGCGGCTTCGGCCGCGGAGGTCGACCGGGCAAGATCCCGCATACCCAGGTAATGGGGCTCTATGCGATGGGCGATGCCCCTGATGTAGGCGGGGTTCGGGCACAGCCTTGTGGCCAGGTCGCCCGTGGCGAGCACCACGGCGGCCGCGCCGTCGGTGATGGGGGCGATGTCGGCGGTCTTCAGCGGCTCGACCGCGAACCCGTCCGGCACCTCCTCCGGCAGGTCGAGCGCGTACGGGTTGCCGCGGCCGTCGGCGCGGCTGCGCCGGACGATCTCGTCGAGCTCGGCGCGGTCCACGCCCGCGGCGGCGGCCTGGAGTGCGGCGACGGAGAGCTGGTCGAGGCCGAGCGGCGCCAGGTAGTAGGGGTCGAGCTGGAGTGTCGTGATCGTGCGCAGGTCGCCGAGTGACGACTTGCCGAAGCCGTACACCAGGGCGCTGTCGATGTCGCCGTGCTGGAGCCGCACCCAGGCCTCGTAGAGCGCCCAGGCGCCGTCCATCTCCACGTGGCTCTCGGAGATCGGCGGCCAGGCGCCGACCGCGTCGAGCGCGGAGACGAACGAGAACGGCGCGCCGGCGAGGTAGTCGCAGCTGCCGGAGCAGGTGAATCCGAACCGCTGGAGCCCCGTGCGCTCCTTGACCTCGTGGATCACGGGCAGGATCATCTCGGCCTCGGAGAGGCCGGTGTCGTGGTCGGTGTGCCTGGTCTGGGCGAAGGCGACGATGGCGACGTCTCTCATCACTGCTCCACGTCTCTCATCACAGCTCCACGTCCGGCTCGCCGGTGGGCGCGAACCACCGGACGTTCGCCATGGACGGCGTCCACTCCTCGCGCGGGATCCACTCGGCCCGGACCCGCATGCCCTGCCGCACCTCGTGCGCGGGGACCCCGCCAACCAGGGCGATCAGCGGGCTGTCCGAGCCGTCCAGCAGGATGTACGCCGAGACGAACGGCACCTCGGGGGCCCGGGGATCGGGCAGGTTGTTGATGGCGAAGGTGGTGATCGTCCCGGTGTCGGGCAGTTCGACCTGCTCGGTGATCACGGTGCCGCACTCCGGGCAGGAGCCGCGGAAGGGCACGTAGACCTGGCCGCAGGTGGCGCAGGAGCCGCCGATGAAGACGCCCCGGCCGACGCCTTCGAGGAAGACGCCGAGCGCCCCGCCGGCCTGGAGCCGGTATTCGGCGCGCACCTGGGACACGATCTTCGTCACCTCAGGAGCGAAGTGTGAAATGTCGGTTATCTGGCCATCGCGGGCCTGACGCCAGACCGGCCACACCCTGGTCCCGGGCGCCAGCGCCTTCGGGTTGCCCGCGTCCACGGCGTGCACCAGCGAGGTGTCGGCCCCGTCGAGCTTGATGGTCGCCCAGGCGAACGGCCGGTCGAGCGGGTGTCCGGGGCGGGGCTCGTGCACCCAGGCACTGCCCGTGACGGTCCCCGCCGGGCCCACCTCGACGTACTCCGAGGTGACGGCGTCGCCGGTGGCCGGATCGTACTCCAGGGGCGGCACCAGCACCGTGCCCTCGGCGGTCCGCACCCCGACGATCCGGCCGGCGCGCAGCTCGGTCAGGAACCGGCCGATCACCGGCCCGGTGGTCCGGGTGTAACCGCCGGGGAACTCCAGCACGTGCCGGGCGACCAGCGCCCCGCTCTCAGATGGCACGGTCGTGTCCCTCCCAGTAGGGGGCACGGAGTTTGCGTTTGAGCAGCTTGCCGTTGGGCTCGCGGGGCATCTCCTCGATGAAGTCGATGGTCTTCGGCCACTTCATCCGGGCCAGCCGTCCCTCCAGGGAGGCCAGCAGCTCGTCCACCAGGTCGGGCCCCGGCTCGACCCCCTCGGCGGGCTCCACCACGGCCTTGATCTGCTCGCCCCACTCCTCGTCAGGGATGCCGAAGACGGCGACGTCCGCGACCTTGGGGTGGACCATGAGCTCGTTCTCGATCTCGGCCGGGTAGATGTTCGCCCCTCCGGAGATGATCATGTCGGCCTTGCGGTCGCAGAGGAAGAGGAAGCCGTCCTCGTCCAGGTAGCCGATGTCGCCGACCGTGAAGTAGTCCTTGAGCCGGCTCGCCTGCGTCTTGGCCGGATCGCCCTTGTACTCGAAGGTCGCGCCGAGCATCTTCATGTAGATCGTCCCCGCGGTCCCGGTCGGCACCGGCTCGCCCGCGTCGTCCACGATGAGCAGCTCGCTGATCGGCCAGGCCGAGCCGACCGTGCCGGGGTGGGACTTCCAGCCCTCGGGGGTGGCCAGGGTGCCGCCGCCCTCGGTGGCCGCGTAGTACTCGTAGACACAGTCGCCCCACCACTCGAACATGGCCCACTTCACCGGCACCGGGCAGGGCGCGGCGGCGTGGATCATCCACTTCAGCGAGGACAGGTCGTACGCGTGCCGGGTCTCCTCCGGCAGCGCGAGCAGGCGCTTGAAGTGGGTGGGGACCATGTGCGAGTTGGTGATCCGGTAGCGCTCGCAGAGCCGGAGCATCTCCTCCGCGTCCCACTTGTCGGTGAACACGATGGTGTGCCCCATGTGCAGGGCCGTGCCGCCGAACTGGGTGACGGCGGTGTGGTAGTTGGGCGAGGTGACCAGGTGGGCGTTGGGCTGCCCCGGCGTGATGCCGAACAGGCCCAGCAGGAACGTCATCAGTTCGGCGGAGTCGTCGGGATCGAGCCCGGAGAGCTGCCGCCTGACGCCCTTGGGCTTGCCGGTCGTACCTGACGTGTAGTGCATGGTGGCCCCGGCCGTACGGTCGGGTGGCGTGGTCTCGGGCCTGCCGTCGATGAGGTCGCCGATCGGGCGGAACCCGGGGACGTCGCCGCCCGGCAGCGCGAAGCGGCGCTCGGGCGCCAGCGCCTCGGCTCCGCGCGCCCCTTCCACGCCGTGCCGGGGATGCACGAGGAAGGCCTTGGCCTCGGAGTCGGCCACGATGTAGGCGATCTCCGGGCCGGTCAGGTGCCAGTTGATCGGCGTGTAGTACCAACCGGCCTGCAACGCCGCCAGGTAGAAGACCAGGCCGTCGGCCCCGTTGGGCACCAGGGCGGAGAAGCCGTCGCCGGGCCGCAGACCGAGCTCCCGGAGGCCGTGCACGAGCTGGTTGGACCGGGCGAGGAGGTCGCCGGCGCGATGCTCCGTGCCGTCGGGGTCCACGGCGGCGATCCAGTCGGGATCCGCCTGCGCCAGCCTCCAGAAACCGAGCGTGCCCATGGAACTCCTCGTCAGTGTTCGATGCCGGAGATGGCCGAACCCACAAGCGCATGACCGGCCCAGGCAGGTCAAACGAGAACCTGTTCTCGTTTGCTTGGGCAGCGTAACCCGCCGGTGAAGAGGGGAGCAAGCGCTTGATAAGACCGGTTCCCGGCACCCGGCGCGCTATCATCGGCGGCGTTGAACAAGCGTTTGATTCAATCATCTCGGAGGCTCTCGTGGAACTCCTGCCGATCAGCACGTCCCACTGCCGCGTCGAGCGCGACGGCCAACTCGTGATCGTCACCATGGACCGGCCGGAGGCCCGCAACGCCCTCTCCTCCGACATGCTGATCGGCCTGGCCTCGGCGTGGGCGTACGTGACGGCCGAGCCCGAGGTCCGGGTGGCCATCCTGACCGGCGCCGAGGGCACCTTCTGCGCCGGCGCCGACCTGAAGGCCATGGGCCAGCCGTCCACGGACCCCGAGGTACGGGCCCGCGCCGCCGAGATCGCCAACTACCACTGGAAGGGCCTGCTCCGCGAGGACCTGCCCACCAAGCCGATCGTCTGCGCGGTGGAGGGCTACGCGGTCGCGGGCGGCACGGAGCTGCTGGTCGGCACCGACCTGCGGGTGGTCGCCGAGTCGGCGACCCTGGGGCTCTTCGAGGCCAAGCGCGCGCTGTTCCCGATGGGCGGCAGCGCCGTGCGGCTGGCCCGCCAGATCCCCTACTGCCACGCCATGGACCTGCTGCTCACCGGCCGCCCGATCACCGCGGCCGAGGCCCTGACGATGGGCCTGGTCAACCGCGTGGTGCCGGACGGCCAGGCCCTGACGGTGGCCCGGGAGATCGCGGCCGACGTCGCCGCCTCGGGCCCGCTCGCCGTCCAGGCCATCCTGCGCGCCTACCGCGACACGCTCGGCCTGTCCGAGCCCGAGGCGCTGAAGGTGTCGGACGAGCTCGGCTGGCCGGTGATCGGCTCCGAGGACGCCCGCGAGGGCGCCCGCGCCTTCAAGGAGAAGCGCCCCGCCACCTACCACGGCCGCTGATCCCGGTGACCGTCGCTCCGGTGTGAGTCAGTCGTCGGTGATCTGGCCGAGGCGTTCCAGGGCCTCGGTGTACTCCTCGACGAGCGAGTACATGACGTCACGGGTCGAGCGCACCTGGTTGGTGATGCCGATGATCTGGCCCGCCGGGAAGGTGGCCAGCTCGGCGGCGTCGGAGCGGCCGATACGCCGCAGGGCGTCGGAGACCAGCATGAACTGCAGCGGCATCGGCAGCGTCCCCGGCGACTCCTGGGACTCCCAGGCGTCGGTCCACTCGTTCTTGAGCAGCCGGGCCGGCTTGCCGGTCCAACTGCGGGAGCGGACCGTGTCGCGCGAGGTGGCCTCCAGGATGCGCTCCTTGGCCATCTGGGGCGTGTCGGCCTCCTCGACCGTGAGCCAGAGCGAGCCGGTCCAGACGCCCTCGGCGCCCAGGGCCATGCCGGCGGCCATCTGGCGTCCGTTGCCGATCCCGCCGGCCGCCAGCACCGGCACGTCGACCGCGTCCACGACCTGTGGAATGAGGACCATGGTGGAGATCTCGCCGGTGTGTCCACCGGCCTCGGTGCCCTGCGCGACCACCACGTCGACGCCGACCTCGACCTGCTTGAGCGCGTGACGCGGGGTGGAGGCCAGGGCGGCGACCTTGACGCCGTGGGCGTGGGCCAGGTCGACCACGTCGGCCGGAGGCGGCCCGAGAGCGTTGGCCAGCAGCGCGATCGGATGCCTGAGCGCCACCTCGACCTGCGGGCGCGCGGTGGCGTCGGTCCAGCCGAGCAGCACCTTGCCCGCTTCGGCGTCGGCCGACAGGGCCGGCACGCCGTGGGCGGCCAGCAGGTCGTCGACGAACTTCCGGTGGCCCGGGGGGATCATCGTCTGGAGTCGGCCGACCAGCTCGTCGGCCGCGAAGTCCGCGCCCTCGTAGGAGGCGGGCATGACGACGTCGACGCCGTAGGGCTTGCCGTCGACGTGGTCGTCGATCCACTTGAGCTCCATTTCGAGCTCTTCGGGGGTGAAGTAGAGGGCGCCGAGGACGCCCATTCCGCCGGCGCGGCTGACCTCCGCGACGACGTCTCGGCAGTGGCTGAACGCGAAGATCGGTAGTTCGATCCCGAACATCTCCGTGACACGTGTCCGCATATACCGACAATACGACCGGCTAATAACGAACTGCAACGCGTTCTACTCTAGAACCTTTCATCGGTACTGGCCAGTAACCTTGGTCGAGAACCCGTTCTAATTACGTAGCGTGACAAGCCGACCGGCCGCCAGAAGGGGGTCCGGGCAGCGAAAAGGGCCCCGCGCGACGCGGGGCCCCGGAAGGACGGTCAGGACTCGCGGGAGCGGCGGCCGAGCATCACCCCGGCCACGACCAGCACCACCCCGATGACCAGCAGCACGAGCGGGATGATGTTGCGCAGCAGGTTGATCTGGCTCTTGCCCTCCTCCGCGCTCTGCACCAGCTTGCCGACCGTCTCGTCCGTCATCTTGGCCACGGCGACGAAGGCCACCGAGCGCTCGATGCCGTCCTGGGTCTTGAGCACCTCGTGCCGCTGCTGCTCCTGCTTGACCGGAGCGCCGGTGGCGGGCTCGATCCAGTAGGTGACCTTGCCGTCGTACCAGCGGTCCACCTGCACGTCGCCGGTGGTGTCGGTCATGCCGAGCACCGAGGCGGGAGCGGTGAGGGTCGAGGTCTTGGTCGGCGGCACGTCCTGCTCGTAGACGTAGACGGGCAGGCCGCCGACGTTGTCCTCACGGACGAAGCGCGCGTCGAACGCCTTCATCGCGCTGGAGTTGAACACCTTGTAGGTCTTCTTCTCCGCGTCGAACGGGAACTTGTAGATCTGGCCCTCCAGCGTCACCGGGGCCTTGGCGACGTTGACCCCACAGCAGTTCACGCCCACGCCGGAGTACTTGTCGAAGGCGCTGCGACGGTCGCTGAGGTCGATCTGCGGACGTCCGTTCGTGATGTCGTTGACCACGGTGGCCTCGTCCCAGACGACGCGGTTGGAGTTGGCCTCCTTCACGTCCCCACGGGTGGTCACGATGATGTCAAGGTCGGCCGTCAGCACCTTGAGGTCCTGCTTGGAGAAGTACTGCGCGCCCTTGGCCTCCAGGTGGGTGATACCGAACTGGTTCGCGGGGGCAGAAATGATCTTCTCTGCCGCCCAGAATTTCACGAGCGGGGCGAGTGCGATGAAGAACGCACCGACCCCGATGAGGACGAGCGTGGAGATGCGACCCATCAACGGCCTCCGCGATCCTAGAACCTGTTGTTATCTTGCTCGAACATCCGGCAACAAAGTATGACAGTGCGTGACATGCGTCACCGTCCGGAACAGAGCCGCAATCAAATCGATAGAAACAAGTTCTAGAGTGACTCCGCATATGAAAGCAGGAGATATGCCTAGGCGCCCTGACTTGGCGCGGTCCATCCGGTTATTCCGGGCGTTCCGCTCCGAGCAGGACGACCAGCAGGGCTACTACACGACGCTGGCGGCGGACACGGCCGCCCAGCTACGCCGGTACGTGGACCTCCGCGACCGGCTCGTCCTCGACGTGGGCGGCGGCCCCGGCTTCTTCGCCTCGGAGTTCCGCCGCCACGGCGCCCGCTGCGTGTGCGTGGACGTCGACGCGGGCGAGCTGACCGGCCAGGGCACGCCCGGCGGCGGACTGCTCGGCAGCGCCCTCGACCTGCCGCTGCGCACCTCCTCGGTCGACGTCTGCTTCTCCTCCAACGTGCTGGAGCACGTCCCCGAGCCGTGGCGGATGGCCGCCGAGATGGTCAGGGTGACCAGACCCGGCGGCCTGGTGTTCCTGGCGTACACCAACTGGCTCTCCCCTTGGGGCGGTCACGAGACCTCGCCCTGGCACTACCTGGGCGGCCACCGAGCCGCCCAGAAATACGAGAACACCCACGGCAAGGCGCCGAAGAACCGCTACGGCCAGAGCCTCTACCCCGTCTCCGTCGCCCAGGGCCTGCGCTGGGCCCGGAGCGAGCGGCGGGTGGACCTGGTCGACGCCTTCCCCCGCTACCTGCCCTGGTGGTACCGCCCGATGCTGCACGTCCCGATCGTCAGGGAGTTCGCAACGTGGAACCTGGTCCTGGTACTGAGAAAGCGTCCGTGAAGAGGGATGGCGCGCTCGACGGCATCCGCGCCCTGGCCGCGCTCGGCGTCTGGGTGCTGCACGTGGCCGGCAACACCGGCGTCATGTACCGCGAGGGCATGTTCGCCTGGATGACGACCCGGCTGGGCGTCGCGGTGCCGATCTTCTTCCTGCTCTCCGGCCTGCTGCTCTACCGGCCGTGGGTGCGGGCCCTGCTGGAGGACTCCCCGGCGCCGCGTCCCGGCCTCTACCTCTGGCGCCGGGTGTTCCGTGTGATGCCGGCCTACTGGGTGGTCACGTTCCTGGCGCTGCTGGCGTGGAGCTCGATGGACTGGACCGGCTGGGCCAAGTGGCTGCTCCTGCTGCAGAACTACACCGAGCAGGACCGCGCCCCCGACGGGCTCTACCAGATGTGGACGATGCCCATCGAGATGGCGTTCTACCTGGTGCTGCCCCTGCTCGCCTGGCTGCTGCACCAGTGGGCGCGCCGCGGCAACCGGCCGGTGCGGCTGCTCGCCGGCATCGCCGTGCTGCCGGTGATCTCGGTGGCCAGTGTGATCGTCTCCCACGCCGCCGACGAGCCGGAGATGGCGCTCTGGCTGCCACACCACCTGATCTACTTCGCTGCCGGGATGGCGATGGCCGTGCTGTCGGTGTGGCGCAAGGAGATCAAAGCGATCGACGCGCTGGCGCCGCAGCTGCTCGTGCTGGCGCTGCTGCTCTACGTGGTGCTGAGCACGGAGCTGGCCGGGCCGCGCACGCTGACGCTGCCGGACGTGGGCCAGTCGCTCTGGCGGATGGGCCTGGAGGCGTCGGTGGCGATCCTGCTGGTCGCGCCGTTCGCGCTGGCCCCCCGGCACGACTCGCTCCGGCACCGGGTGCTGGGCAACCCGGTCACCGCCTACCTGGGCCGGATCTCCTACAGCTTCTTCCTCTGGCACGCGCCGGTGATCACCCTCTACTACAAGGTGACCGGCACCCAGCCGTTCACCGGCGACTTCGTGCAGGTGGCGATCCTGACGTTCGTCGGCACGATGCTGGTGAGCGTCGCGAGCTACCACCTCATCGAGGAGAACGCGCTCAGGCTGAGCCGGCGCGGGTCAGCACCTGCTCCGCCGCCGGACGCTCCCGCGGCGAAGGAGGCGGCGCCGGTGCGCTGACGAGCTGCCCGAACAGCACGCCCATGGCCGCGCAGGCGAAGAGCTGCGGCACGTGGTCGGTCAGCAGCTCCACGTCCACGCCGTAGTCGCGCAGCGCCATGGCCGCGGCCAGCGACACCGTCGCCCCGCCGAACAGGCCGGCGGCCACCCACGGCACGGCCCGCCTCGGCAGTCGCGGCCACAGGACGACCACGACGCCGGCGAGCACCACGAGCATGCCCTGCCAGCCCGCCACCCAGGCGCCGAACCCCAGCCCCAGCACGATCACGTACGGCACCCGCCACCGGGACAGGCGGGCGGCGGCCGCCGGAGCGGTCTCCAGCACGTGCTCGGGCCGCGGGCCGCGCATCACCAGGGCGAGCAGGACGAGCAGCGCGATCCCGGCCAGCCCGAGCCCGAGCGCCAGGCGGTAGGGCTTGTCCGGCCCGTACTCCATCCGCACGGTCCCCGAGGTGCCCGCGGGCAGCTCCCAGGCCTGCTTCCAGCCGTCGACCCGCACGGGCCGGAGGATCTGCCCTTCGACGGTGGCGTGCCAGCCCGCGTTGAAGTTCTCGTTGACGACGAGGAAGGAGTCCTGGCGGGCGGCCACGCGCACCTCGCGCAGCGCCGGGGTCCAGGTGCCGGGCAGCGCGACGCCCTCCACCGGAACGGGCCGCTCGGGCACCGAGCCGACGACCAGGTTGGTGATCTCGAACGGGTCCCAGCCGGCCACCCGCACCCGGTTGTCGCCGCCGCCGAGCTCCGCCCGCGAACAGCCGGCGAACCGCACGGGACGCTGCTCCAGCAGGTCGGAGTAGGTGCCGCTGACCTTGGTGCGGATGGTCTGGCCGTTGACCTGCAGCTGCGGTCCCTGGCCGCAGGAGAGCCGGAACGGGATGCCCTCCGGCCTGCTCGCCGGGCTGACGCCGGGCACGATCAGCTCGGTGACCTGGAGCCGCCTGGAGACGGGATAGAAGCGCAGTTTGAGGGAGGACGTGGACATCGGCTGGAAGGCCAGGGTGCCGCCGGCGTCCGCCCGGCCGCTGCGCACCTGGCCCTTGTCGCCCATCACCACGAGGTCGAGCGGCTGCTTGTCGCCTCCGGGGCGGGCCACCTGGAGCCGGGAGACGGCCCGCTTGCCCTTCCAGCGGATCGTGAGCGTGGGCTCGGCGTCGGAGGGCGAGGGCACCCAGGTGGTGGACGCGTCGGCGTCGAACGCCGACCGGGGGGCCACCACGGGCTCCTTGTTCACCTGGGACGAGCCCTCGACCCTGGTCACGTCGGCGCTGAGCCGGGTGTAGCGGTCGACCAGCTCGGCGTCGCGGAGCACGGCGGTGCCCTGGACCGCGGCCGTACGCTCCTCCTCGACGGTGAAGGTCCGGTCGAAGCCGGCGCCCTCCTCGCCCGGTCGGGCCAGCAGCGGGTTGCAGATCCAGCGGGCCGGGTCGCGCATGCACTCGGGGCGCGCGTCCAGGCCGGTGTCCATCACGTAGACGTCGCCGCCCTGTCCGGGCAGCCGGATGGTGCGGCTCGGGATGATCCCGGGGATCGCGATCTCGGTGATGCCGACCCGCTGCACGAAGCTCCAGCGCTGGTTGTACGTCTCCACGACCTCGATCTTCAGCCAGCTCGTCGGGCCGGGCGGCGTGCGCAGGGTCTGGGGGGTGTTGGTCTGCGCGACCTGCTGCACCAGCCGGCCGCCCTCGGTCACCACGGCCACCCGTTTGATCGACTGGCCGAGCAGCACGTTGTTGGTGAACGTCGCCTGGAAGGACGGGATCTCGCGCTCCTGGGGCAGGTCGATGCGGAGCCACTCGCCCTCGGGCCGCTTCCAGCCGCCGCTCTCCCAGGTGGTCTCGAAGTCGCCGTCCATGGCCGCCCACGGGCTGCGGCCGGTGGCGCTGAGGCCGGGGATCGCGCCGGCGTCGGCGACCGAGGAGGAGGCGGTGATGGCCGAGATGCCGCCGTACTCGGCGGTGGCGGTCTCCTCCAGCCAGCCGTTCTCCAGCAGGTCCAGCGCTCTGACGCCGGTGAAGTCGTCGCGCCGGTCGGCGGTCAGGGTGGGAGTCCAGTTGGACCTGATCTCGCCGAACTGCCGCTCGCGCAGCCTCAGCGCGTCGCTCGCGACGACCGGCACCTCCTGCCGGCCGGCGTCGCCGTTCACCAGCACCGGACCGTCGCCCAGCAGGCCGAGGTCGCCCATCGTGAGCAGCGAGTCGGGGCCGCCGCGCACCCGTAGCGCCTCGGCTCCGGGCCGCACGTCGACCAGCTCCGAGCTGCCCGACACCTCGTACAGCTCCAGCGCGGGGAACGGCCAGTCCACGGACTCGATCACGTCGTCGGTGACGCTGTCGCCCACCTCGCCGCCGAACGAGCGGATCTTGGTGATGCCGGGCGACTCGCGGAGCGTCTCGTAGATCCTGGTCGGCCAGGCGCCCTGCAGGTTGGCCCTGATCAGGTCGTTCCTGACGACCAGGTAGCGCACGCCCATCCGGCGCAGCACCTCGGTCAGGCCCGCTGAGCCGTGGCCGGCGGTGAGCCGCTGGTCGATGGCGTCGAGCAGCCTGGTCAGGCCCACGGACCCGGCGGCGGTGACCTGCCTGGCCGTCCAGCGGGCCTGGAGCAGCGGCTGCGTGGGATCGTCGAGCGGCCGGCCCCACAGATACTCGCCGAACTTGGCGCCGGGCACGACCAGCACGCCGTCGTCGCCGGCGTTCTCGTTGATCCAGGCGGCGGCCTCCTTCCAGTAGAGGGGCACCTCCTTGAAGGAGCCGGGGGCCGCCAGGCCCTGGTTGAAGACGGGCAGCACGAGCCCGGCGAAGGCCACCAGCGCCACCGCCCGCACCCGCAGCCGGGCCCCGGCCAGCAGGTGGACCAGCCCGAAAGCGAGCGCGAGGCGGACGAGCGGGTCGAACTTGCGCAGGTTGCGCAGCGGCGCGAGCGGCCCGTCGAGCAGCCAGCGCACCGGCTCGGCGACGACCGGCTCCAGCGCGCTCATGTGCCCGGCGACCAGCGCGGCCACGCCCACCACGAACACCGTGATCAGGAAACCCTTGGCGGGCAGGTCGCGCCGGGCCAGACCGGCCAGGCCGAGTGCGGCGAGCAGCCCGGTGATCACGACCATCGCGGCCGAGGTGGCGATCGCGTAGCCGGCCGGCTGGTCGTTCACCCCGCCGACGGTCAGGAAGCGCACCCAGTCGGACGCGCCGCGCAGCACGTTCGTCAGCGAGGTGACCTGCGTGGTGGTGGAGGCCGTCTCGGTGTAGGGCAGGAAGGAGAACGCGTAACGGCCAACGAGCAGCAGCGGCAGCCACCAGAACAGCGTGGCCACCGAGACGGCGCCCGTCCACCAGCCGAGCATCCGCCAGCGCGGCACCGGGCTGGGCCGGGTGAGGATGTAGATCACCGGGGCGACCAGCACCGCCAGCACCGCGACGGCGTTCACGCCGCCGCAGAGCGCCACGGCCAGGCCCGACCGGATCGCGCCTCTGGCCCGCTGGCCGGTCTCCGACGCGGTGAGCAGCGGGATCAGGATCCACGGCAGCATCGCGGCGGGCAGCCACTCGATCGAGATCTCGCCGAGGATGGACAGCGCGCGGGGCGCCAGCGCGTACGCCAGCGCGCCGACGACGCGGGTGCCGGGCGTGCCGATGCCGAGCTGCCTGGCCAGCCGCTCCACGCCGAGGAACGCCACGCACAGCAGCAACGTCAGCCAGAGCCGCTGCGTCACCCAGGGCGCGATGCCGACCAGGTCGCCGAGGGCGAAGAACGGGCCCATCGGGAACAGGTAGCCGGCGGCCTGGTTCTGCAGCTGGCCGAAGTGCTGCAGGTCCCACAGGTGGGCGGCGCGCTCCAGCCAGCCGACCGGGTTGAGCGCCAGGTCGATCTTGGTGTCGGAGATGATCTGGCCGGGGACCGTGGTGAACGACAGCACCGCGAACCCCAGGCAGCAGATCACCAGCCAGAGCCGGTGCCGGGCCTTGGCGCTCACGCCTTCCTCGCGGGCACCTCCCCCGCGCGGGCCTCCTTCGCGGACGCCCCCGTGCGCGCCTCCCTCGTGCGCGCCTCCCTCGTGCGCGCCTCCACCGCTCAGGGCTCGCTCGCTCACGACTCCTCCCAGACGGGCTCCACGGCGTGGCCCCGCATCAGCCGAGCCATGCGTTCGGCGCTGCGGTCCCAGCAGAACCTCGCCGCCCACTGCCGGCTTCTGTCTCCGTACGGGTCGGCGGGGGCGGCCTCCTCCAGTTCCTCCAGGGCCGCCGCGATGCCCTTGGCCAGGTCGGTGCCCTCGGGGAGCAGCCAGCCGGTCCGGCCGTGCCGTACCGCGTCCCTGAGTCCGTCGACGTCGAAGGCGACCGTCGGGACGCCGAGCGCGGCGGCCTCCAGCACGCACAGCCCCCAGCCCTCACCCTGGGAGGTGCTCACCTGCAGCCAGGCGGAGGCGATGAGACGTTCCTTGTCGTCCTCGGACAGGTAGCCGTGCATGGTGACGCCCTCCGGCAGCCGGGCGCGCAGGCGGTCCTCCTCGGGACCCCGGCCGATGACGTCCACGGTCAGGCCCGGCCAGCGCTTCCTCAGCTCTCCGACGGCGTCGAGCAACAGGTCGACGCGTTTGTGCGCGACGAGCCGGCCCACGCACACGAGTCGAGGCACCCCACTTCTCCCGATATTTCGTGATCCATTGATGCTTACGCCGTTGGGGACGATATGAATCGGCCCCCGCCACCCGAGCCGCTCCCGCATGGCGTTGACCGTCGACGGCGACACGGCCACGCTCACCTGCCCGCGATAGGTCCACCGCGAGACCGGCCCCTCCAGGAACCGCCCGACCGTCGCCAGCCAGCGCGGCAGGTGCACCTCGAACTGCCGGTCGTGCACGTGGTGCACCACGCAGAAGATCCGCACGCGGCGGGGCAGCACCCAGGGGGTGAAGAACGGGATGCCGTTCTGGCAGTCGAGCACCACGTCGAACAGCGAGCGACGGAGCAGCAGCCAGCCGAGCACCAGGGGATAGACGGTGAACGGGCCGCCCATCCGGGCGATCCGTACCCCGTCCCGCTTGTCCTTGGCGGGCTGGCCGGGGCCCCGGGCCGTGACGAAGCAGACCCGGTGGCCCGACGCGGCGAAGCGCCGGGCCATCTCCCAGGCGTAGGTCTCGGCGCCTCCGGCGGCGGGATGCCACGGATCGCGCCAGTTGACGACGGCGATGTTCACGAAACTCCGGCTCACGGATATCCGACGGAGTCCAGCGGCTGGTCCCAGGCGGGCCGGGGGCCGGCACGCGGTTCGGTGCGCAGGGTCAGCCAGATCCGGCCGAGTTCGAGCAGGATGCCCGCGCTGTGCCGGGTCGGCGAGAAGCGCGAGCCCGGCATGTCCCGCCACTGCACCGGGATCTCCAGCACCTTGGCGCCGAGTTCCGCGCACCGCGCGAGCAGCTCGACGTCGAAGGCGAACCCGGGAGTGCGCAACCGGGGCGCCACCTGACGGACGAGTGCGCCGTCGAAGAACTTGAAGCCGCACTGGGTGTCGTTCACCCCGCGCACGAGCACCTTGGCCAGCGAGCGGAAGCCGACGGCGCCCAGCTCGCGCACCCGGCTGTGCCGGTTCTCCACGTCGGAGCAGGTGTGCGCGCGCGAACCCACGACCACACGCTCCCCGGACAGGAGCAGGCCGAAGGCGACGTCGATGGCGTCCAGGTCGGTGGCCATGTCGGCGTCACAGAACCCCACGAAAGGCGCGTGAGTCTCAAGCAACCCGGCACGTACGGCGGCGCCCTTGCCGGGAACCGGACACTGGATCAGCCGGACCGGGACCGTGCCCTCAGGCCAGGCTCTGACGATCTCGGCGGTGGCGTCCGTGCTGTTGTTGTCAACGACGATGACGGCGGTCGGGAACGGCATGCGGGCAAGCTTCGCGCACAGCTGCAGGAGCCCCCCGGGGAGTCGTCCTTCCTCGTTGTACGCCGGAACGACGATCTCGAGCAGTGGTGGTCGGCTCGTCCTCTCGTCCCCTCGGAGGGAGGGCGGCATGACGACTCGGGTTACCGGTCGCCGTAGTTGTAGAGCGGCTGATTGACCGGTGTGGCCGTGGCGCCGGTAAAGGAGACGGTGGTGACCGTCGCCACGAGCGTAGCCACGGCGACACCGATGATCGCTGCTAAGAGGATCTTGATCACTTGGGGGGTTCCTCCTCGGACACGGCAGTGGTGACCGTCACAAACCTAGAACCTATTCTTGCTACTCGGAAGTAGCTAAACGAAATCTTAATAAACCCACTGATCAAATACCCTATTCGGACGTACCCTGCCCAAGCGCGCGGTCCAGTCGGTACAGCCGCAGGTCAACACCGTCCACCACCAGCGTCGCGTCACGGAGCCACCCCTCGAATACCCGGCGCTCGTCCGGGGTTCCCGCATCGACGACCACGTACCGAAATCCGGCCCGGAGCAGGTTCGGTGAAGGTTCTACTAGTACGCGTTCTACCTGGCGGGCCCGTCCGTCCTCACTTCCGACGACCATCGAACCGACCCGTACGGTGTCGTTGGAGACGACGTCGCGACCGGGGACGGCGAAGAACCGCTGGGCCGGGTCCAGCACCGCCCGGTGGCCGTTCCACGGAAAGCGCCGGTAGGACTCGAACGGCAGCACCAGGATGTCGCCCGGCTCGCCGTCCCGCCGGATGAGCTCGCGCGCGGCCGTCCAGTCGGCGGGATAGCTCACGGCCCGCAGCGCCCCGGCCGCGCCCCACGCCAGGGTGGGCAGCACGGCGAGGGGCACCAGCACCATGACGCCCGCCCACACCGGGGCACGGCGGGCCACCGAAGCGACCGAGGCGGCCGAGGCGGTCAGCAGCCCGAGGCCGACGGCCACCAGCAGCGCCAGCGGAGCGACGAACTGCTGGGCGTCCCGGAACACCGCGAACCCGCCCCACACCCCGATCAGCCAGGTGAGCAGCGCCCGTCCCGGCTCGGTCACCCCCAGGCAGGCGATCGCGAACCCCACCGCCGCCGCCACCGCGAGCCCCCTCCGGTACGCCACCCGCCCCAGGATGGCGAACCCGGCGATCCCCGCCACGGCCAGCGCCAGCCTGGCCACCGCACCCGGCAGCGTGTCGTAGCCCGCCGGAACGGCGTGGGAGTTCCAGATCCCCCCGAGCGAGAGCAGGCTCCCCACGGCCCCGAACGGCCCGTCGGCCCTCGCGGCGAACGCCTCCACGCCGACCCCGTCGCCCGTCACCCCGTCGGGGCGAAGCACCGCGACCAGCAGCCAGGGCAGGCTGAACGCCACCACGATCGCCCCCGTCCGGAGCGTCCCCGCCCACCTCCGCGTGCCGGTCAGCGCCAGCGGGAGGGCCGTCAGCGCGGTGATCGTCATCGCCGCGAACCCGCCCACCGCCGCCGGCAGGATCGCCACGGCCTGCCGCCGGCCCGAGACCAGCGCGCCCACCACCCAGGGCAGTCCCGCGTAGCCCAGCAGCAGCGCCCACTGCCCCATCAGCAGACGCTCGGCCACGTACGGGTTCCACACGTAGAACGCCCCCGCGACCAGCCGGGGCGCCAGGGACTCCGACGGCACCAGCAGCGCGGCCCCCGAGCAGCCCAGCACGAAGATTCCGAGCAGGATCGCCTTCTGCACCAGCTCCCCCGGGATCACCCAGGAGAGGGCGGTGACCACCGCGTCGCTGGGCACCACCCGCGGCGCGCCCCCGGCCAGGCCGAAGGTGAACCGCGAGAAGGCCGGGTCCGGGACGAAGACCATGTCCTGCGCCAGGACGAACCCCCAGCCCAGAGCCGGGCCGAGGGTGAGGCAGCCGAGTGCGAGACCGAGCAGGGCGGCCATCGGCCCGGCGCGGGTCGTGTACGGCATCCCCCTATGACATCACAACCACACAACGGGCATTCCGTATAAATCATCCCGTGGCTACTCTTCCGGATGGGGAGGGCGGGGTGGCGACGAGCGAGGTGACGGTGGCGGCCCGGCCATGGGCGCGCTCGGACGCCGTGCTGGCCACGGCCATCACGATGATCGCCGTCCAGCTGGTGTGGAAGTTCGGCCTGGTGCAGCGGACCTACTTCCGCCAGGACGACTTCACCTTCATCGCCCGCGGCCTGGAACACGGGCTCACCTGGGACTACCTGATGCGGGTGGACTACGGGCACCTGGTGCCCGGGCCGTTCGCCATCCAGTGGATGATGGGCCGGCTCGGCGTCTACAACGACATGCTCGCCCACACCATCACGATCAGCCTGCTGGGCGCGGCCGGCCTGGCGCTGTTGCGGCTGCTCTGGGTGCTGTTCGGCGCCCGGCCGGCGATCCTCGTGCCGCTCGGCTTCTACCTGCTCACGCCGCTGACGATCTCGTCACTGTCGTGGTGGGCGGTGGTGATCGAGACGCTGCCGTTCCAGATCGCGCTGCCGATGGCGCTGAGCTCGCACGTCCTCTACAACCGGACCGGCCGCTTCCGGCACGCGCTCGCCGCCGCGGCCTGGGTCATCCTCGCCATGCTGTTCTTCGTCAAGGCCCCCTTCATCCCGGTGCTGGCCTTCGTGCTGACCCTGGGCTGGTTTCCGCGGGCCGCGCGCAAGCCGGTCTGGCTGCTCTACCTCGCCGTGATCGCGGTCTACGCCGTGATCTTCTTCCGCCAGCTGTTCACGTCCGTGCAGCTCACCAACGACACGGTACGGCCGGGGCTGCCGGACCCGGCGATCGCCGCCGGCTTCGCCTGGAACCTGCTGACCGACTCCCTGGTGCCCGCGGCCCTCGGCGGCCCGTGGCAGTGGCGGCCGATCGGCGACGACTACGCCATCGCCGCGACGCCGCCCGTGATGGCCTGGGTGAGCCTGGCCGTCGTGGCGGCCGTGGTCACCGTCTCCGTGCTCTACCGGCGGCGGGCCTGGCTGGCCTGGGCCGCGCTGCTCGCCTACTTCGTGCTCGCCGACGTGGTGCCCGTCATGATCGGACGCATCGAGGAGCTCGGTCCCGACCTGGGCGGCTCCGAGCTGCGCTACGTCTCCCCCACGGCCACCGTGCTGGCGATCGTCATCGGGCTGGCCTTCATCCCGCTGCGCGGCGAGGAACGGCCCTGGCGGCGGCCGGCCGCGCCCCGGTTGAGGCGCGCGTGGATCCCGCTGGGCGTCGCGTTCGCGGCAGGCTCGGTCTGGTCGGTCACCGCCTACGCCCGCCTGCCGCTCGGTGAGCACGTCAAGAGCTATGTGGAGACGGGCCGGCTGGCGCTCAAGCGGGCCGGGGCGAACCCCGTCGTCCTCGACACGCACGTCCCCGCCAAGGTCGTCTACCCGATCTTCTTCTACGACTACGCGCGGGTCTCCAAGGTGCTCGGCCCGATCGCGCCGTACCCGGTGACCTGGACCCGGCAGCTGACCGGCCCGGTGCGCAACCCGCTCGTCTTCGACCCGCAGGGCCGCCTGCGTCCGGTGGACATCGTGGGCGTGACGATCCCGCAGAGCGCCGGCTGCGTGCCGGTCGCGGGCCGGGAGGTGGTCTTCCGCCTCCCGGCGACGCTGCCCGAGGGTGAGTGGACGGCGCAGGTCGGCTACCTAAACCCGACGCCCACCAGCCTCGCCGTACGGCTGGGCGGCGGGCAGGCCGTCGTCCCGGCGGGCAAGGACTTCGGCTGGACGTTCGCCGCGGTCAAGGGCGGCGGGGCCGAGCTGACGATCCGCACGGCGGACGGCCGCCCGGCGTGCATCGGGCAGATCAAGGTGGGCGTCCCGCGTCCCGCCAAGTCGGGCACGCCCAGCCCGCTGCAGCCCGTCACCCCCTGACCACCGGGACCTCGCACACCCGTGGGCACTGACGTCAAGCTGGGGGACCCGTCACAGTGGGGCACCTGCCAGACGGACCTGGTCCCGACCGAGGAGTAGTCCTCGAATTCCGTTTGCATGGCTGCTCGTCCTGTTCTGGGAGTCGCATCGTCGACTGTGCGGCTTTGCCGTCATTCTCGTGGAAAGCAATGCTTGCGTCAGGATGTGTTCAGGCGAAAGCAGAGCGTGACAGACGCATGTCTCATAGCATCAACGCTATGAGCTGGGGTACCGTAGAACTGGAACCGGAAGTCCGGAAGTGGCTTGAGGATCTGCCCGCGGCATCGTTTGCGAGGGTGGCTTTCTATGTCGATCTGCTTGCGATGGAGGGGCCTCTGCTGGGGGAGCCCTACACGAAGCAGCTTGACGGCAAGCTACGCGAGCTCCGGTTTCACCTTGACGAGTTCGCCGTGCGCATCACCTACTGGATCGCACCTCATCGCCGGATCGTGCTCTTGACCGTGTTTCACAAGACGCGGATGCGTGATGACCGTGAGGTTGAGCGGGCTCGGCGGGCCATGCGTCGCTGTGTCGAATCGGCGCACACCGTCAACGAGGAAGAGGAAACAGCATGAGCGAGCAGGGAAGCTGGCGAGAGCTCAGAGATCGTCGGATGACCGAGCCGGGCGCGGCTGAGGCCTATGAGGCCACACGTCTCGCCTACGAACTGGGTAAGACGGTCCGGGGGATGCGCGAGGGGCGAGGCTGGAGCCAGAACGACCTGGCTCGTGCGGCAGGCATGACACAGTCGGCCGTGGCACGGTTCGAGGCGGGCGGAACCGTGCCCACGTTGCCGGTTCTGGAGCGCTTGGCACGCGCCTTGGACGCCGATGTCGAGGTTCGCCTGACGCCACGGGTTTCCGCTGCTTGAGCTGAGGCCCCCAATGCCGACAGGAGACCTATCGCCATGCTGCTGACACCTCGTGGATTACTGCAGCGTTGGCGGCACCAACGTCAAGCTAGGTGACCCATTTTTCTGGGGCGCCTGCCAGACGGGGGCGGCGGAACCGTCTGACGCGTTGAATGCTCCGTTCGGAGCCGTAGGTGACACCCACCGTGAGGGCGTTCCCGGACCTGCTCCACGGTGAGCGGCTGACGATTCCGCAGCATCTTGGAAACCCAGCTCTGGGAATAGCTGACCGCCTCGGCCAACTGGCCCTGCGTCAAGCCGTTCGCCCGCTGCACCTTGCTTCTGCCGTGCGACAGTGTACGAACTAACCCCTGGGGGCCGGACGATGCCCGGCCCCCCGCCGCTCACTTGCCCGGTTCGGGATCCCGGGGCAGGCCGAGCATGCGCTCGCCGATGATGTTCAGCTGCACCTCGGTGGTGCCGCCGTAGATGGTCATCGCCCGGGTCGCCAGGACGGCCCGGTTCCAGTAGCCCGCGTCGCCGAGCTTCATGTCCGCCGCCACCACGGCCGAGGCGCCGAGCAGGTCGACCGCGGTCTCGGAGACGTGCTGGGCGTGCGAGGTCGACAGCAGCTTGCGCACCGAGGCGTCGGCGCCCGGCTCCGCCCCGGCGAGCTGCTTGAGCGTCACCCGCAGCGACAGCGCGTTGATCGAGTGGCCCTCGCAGACCACCTCGGCCACCTGCCGCGCCTCGACCGGGGTGAGCTCGCGGCCGAGCCGGCCGATCAGCCCGAGCAGGTCGGGCACCGAGGACCCGGTGCCGCCGGAGCCGGACGAGAGCGAGACGCGCTCGTTGGACAGCGTGTTGCGGGCCACCTTCCAGCCGTCGCCGACCTGGCCCACGACCAGCTCGTCGGGCACGAACACGTCGTCGAGGAAGACCTCGTTGAACAGGTTCTCGCCGGTCATCTCGGTCAGCGGCCGGACCGTCACGCCGGGCCCCTTCATGTCCACGAGGAAGTAGGTGATGCCCTCGTGCTTGGAGCCCTCGGAGGAGTTGCGGGCGATGCAGATGCCCCACTCGGCGAAGTGCGCGACGGAGGTCCAGATCTTCTGGCCGTTGAGCTTCCAGCCGCCCTCGACCCGCTCCGCCTTCATCTGCAGGGACGCCAGGTCGGACCCGGCGCCGGGCTCGGAGAACAGCTGGCACCACATCATCTCGCCGCTGAGCGTCTTGGGCAGGAAGCGCTCCTGCTGCTCCGGCGTGCCGTAGCTGACCAGCGACGGCACCACCCAGGCACCGATGATCATCGCCGGCAGCTTCACCTTGGCCGCCTTGAGCTCCTGCGCGATCAGCACCTGCTCCAGCGGCTTGGCGCCACGGCCCCACGGCGCGGGCAGGTGGGGCATGACGAAGCCCTGCGCGGCCAGGGCCCGCTTCTGCTCCTTGCCCTCCAGGGTGGCGATCTGCGCGATCTCCGCGCGGATCGACTCGCGCCGGGCCTCGGCGTCCTCGGGCAGCTCGATCTCCATCTCGCGGGTGACGCCCTGCAGGGCGAGCGCGGCGACCGAGGCCGCCCACTCGGCCGAGGAGCCGAGCAGCGCGCGGATGGTGAGCGCGCGGCGGTAGTAGAGGTGCGCCTCGTGCTCGTAGGTGTAGCCGATGCCGCCGAACGTCTGGATCGCGTCCTTGGCGCACTGGACGGCCGCGTCGGGGGCCATCACCCCGGCGATCGCGGCGGCGTACTCCAGCTCACGTCCCTCGGCCCGGGTGGCGTCCCACACCGTGGCACGGGCCTGCTCCAGCGCGACGAGCATCCGCGACAGCTTGTGCTTGATCCCCTGGAACTGGCCGATCGGCCGGCCGAACTGGACGCGTACCTTGGCGTAGTCGGCGGCGGCGGTGACGCACCACGAGGCGAGCCCCGCGGCCTCGGCCCCGAGCAGGATGGCGGCCAGGTTGAGCACGTCGGGGCCCTCGACCCCGTCGAGCACGCGGTCGGCCGGCACGGTCACGTCCGACAGCTCGACCTTCGCCACCGACCTGGTCAGGTCCAGCGACTTCACGGAGGTGACGGTCGCGGCGGAGGCGTCGAGCGCGATCCACTCCTCGCCGTCGGCGGTTGAGACCGGGAGCACGAGCACGCCGGCCTGGGAGGCGCCCAGCACGGGCTCCGCCGTGCCGGAGACCACGAGTGAGCCGTCGGCGGCGCGGGTGCCACTGAGCGCGCCCGTCAGCGCGACCGCGCCGGTCACCGTGCCGTCGGCGAGACCGGACAGCAGGTCGTGACGCTTGGAGGCGTGGATCACCGCGCTCGCGAGGACCGTCGGCACGTACGGCCCCGGCGCCATCCGCTCGGCCAGCGCCTCGATGGCGACCGCCGCCTCCAGCAGCCCGTAGCCGGAGCCGCCGGCCTCCTCAGGCAGGTGCAGGCCGAGCAGCCCCTGCTCGGCGAGCCCCGTCCAGAAGGGCGGGCGCTCGTCGGTCGCGGAGCGCAGCAGCTCGGCGGGAATGTTCCGGTCGGCCCAGCCGCGCACCGATTCGCGGAGCGCCTCGTGCTCCTCGCTCAATCCGATCGCCATCGCGCATCCTCCAAGCAGGTCCTGTTCTTGCCAGAACCATATTCTAGAGGACGCTTCTAGCCTAGAGCGGGCGAACGCGGGTCGCGAGAGTGTTCAGATCCCGCCAGTGGGATCTGCCGCTCTGCGGGATCGAGGCGAGCAGCATCGCCGGCTTCGTCTTGCCGACCTCGACCACCGACACCAGCGCCTGCGCCGACTGACGCTTGCCGGACAAGGTGTAGGTGACCCGGTAGGCGAGGGTCCAGCCCTTACCGACGGGGACCTTCTGCGACCCCGTCCAGGCCAGCGTGGCGCCGGCCGGATACTGCGAGCGCAGCGTCCACCGGGCGGCGCGGGCCGCGATCTCCCGGTAGTCGGCGTCGGTCGACGGCTTGGTCTCCGGGGCCTCGGCCGGGAACATGGCCGAGGCGATCACCGTGTGCGGCACCGCCACCTTGCCGACCCGCTGCGCGACGGTGAACGGCGGGAACGACCTGGCCGTCCAGGGGTCGCCGAGCCGCGGATAGCTGATGCCGTTCTTGGTGTCGTTGATGATGCCGGTGACCACCGAGGCCGTGCCGGGCAGGTCGGCGAAGACCTTCGCCCTGGGCACCGGGGGCAGCGCGACCTCACTGACCGTCGGCGACGGCGTGGCCGAGGCGGAGGCGGAGGGGGTGACGCTGCCGGGGACCGGCGCGACGGGGACCACCCGCGCGGACTGCTCGTCCTTGCCCGGCACGTCGCCCGAGAACAGCGTGAAGATCAGCAACACCGCCGCCACCGTCGCGAGGATGGCGCCGATCAGATAGACGACCCGGATCGGGATGTCCCCGATGCGTGCCGCCAGCCCCCGCTTGGGCGGAGGGGGCGGCGGGGGGACCGGTCGGGGAGCCGGCGGCCGTCGGATCTGGACCGTCTCCTCGGCGGGAAGAACGATCTTCCGGAACGGGGTGGTAGGAGAGTCATGCTCGTTTCCTTGGTCTCCAACGTCCGCCATGGCCATGAGGCTACGTCACCAGCGAGAAGGATTTTTCCGCTATTCCCACGGCAGAATGTAATTCTGTATGGTCGCGGTCATGCGCGGTTTCTACGAGATTGCGGCCGGCGACCCCGGACGCCCCGCCCTGCTCGGCGACGACGCCATGACCTACGGCGAGCTGCTCTCCCTGGTCAACCGGACCTCACACGGCCTCGTCGCGCGGGGCGTGCGGCCCGGCGACCCGGTCGTGACCGTGCTGAAGAACGGCCCCGACGCCCTGACCATGATGCTGGCCAGCTACCAGGTGGGCGCCTATCTCGTACCGGTCAACTGGCATTTCACCGCCGAGGAGATCGACTACATCGTGGCCGACTGCGGCGCCGGGACGGTCGTCGCCCCCGGCGCGCTCACGGTCGCCGAGCTCGCGGACGGGCAGCCCGACGGCCCGCCCGAGCACCGGCGGGCCGGCTCGATGATGCTCTACACCTCCGGCACCACCGGCCGCCCCAAGGGGGTGCGCCGGCGGCTGCTCGACCTCACGCCCGAGGAGCTCCACCCCATCCTGACGCGCAAGAGCTGGCGGCACTTCGGGCTGCCGCCCGGCGGCGTGCACCTGGTGTGCTCGCAGCTCTACCACTCCGCCCCGTACGGCCAGGCCATGATGGCGCTGCAGCTCGGGCACGCGATCGTGGCCCCCGAGAGGTTCGACGCGGCCGAGACCCTGCGGCTGATCGAGCGGCACCGGGTGACGAACGCCTTCATGGTGCCGACCATGTTCCACCGGCTGCTCGCGGTGCCCGATCGGGAGTCGTACGACCTGTCGTCGCTCACCCACCTCTACCACGGCGCCGCCCCCTGCCCGCCCGCGACCAAGCAGGCGATGATCGACTGGCTCGGGCCCGTCCTGTGGGAGTACTACGGCTCCACCGAGGCGGCCATCGCCACCATGGTCTCCTCCGAGGAATGGCTGGCCAGACCGGGCACGGTCGGGCGGGCGCTGGACGGGATGGCCTTCACGATCGTCGGCGACGACGGTCAGGAGGTGCCCCCGGGAGAGCCCGGCCTCGTCTACATCGGCGGCGTCAACCGCTTCGAGTACCACGGCGACCCGGCCAAGACCGCGGCCTCCATGCGGGGGCACGCCTACACGCCCGGCGACATCGGCTACCTCGACGAGGAGGGCTACCTGTTCCTGCTCGACCGCCGGACCGACCTGATCATCTCGGGCGGGGTCAACATCTATCCCGCCGAGATCGAGGCCGCGCTGATGGAACATCCCGCGGTCACGGACGTCGCGGTGATCGGCGTGCCGGATCCCGAATGGGGGCAGTCGGTGGTCGCGCTCGTCCAGCCCGCCCCCGGAGCACCCGGAACCGACGCGCTCACCGCCGAACTGCTCCGCCACTGCGCGCCCCGCCTGGCCAAACTCAAGCACCCACGGGTCATCGAGTTTCGCGACACCCTGCCCCGAACCCCCACCGGCAAGCTGAGCCGGAGGGACGTACGCGAGGCGTATCTTTCACGCTGAGCTGGGCAGATATCCTCGCATGAGGAAGATCGTCGCGGGCATCGCCGCCGCTGTGCTGCTCACCGGCTGCGCGGCCGGCGTCCCGGCCAGCATCGTCTCCCCCTCACCCGGCGCCACCACACCGGCCGCCACCCCGAGCGCCACCGTCTCGCAACATGAGCTGGAAGCCGCCTACGAGCAGGTCATCCACGACGTGCTGCCGTCGATCGTGCAGATCACCACGAAGGTGGGGCTCGGCTCCGGCATCGTGTACGACACGAAGGGCCACATCATCACCAACGCGCACGTGGTCGGCGAGGCGACGCGGATGACGGTGACACTGGCCACCGGCGGCACCGAACGCGACGCCAAGCTGGTCAAGAGCTTCGCCCCCGGCGACCTGGCGGTCATCAAGGTCGACGACACGAAGGGGCTGACCCCGGCCAGGTTCGGCGACTCCGCCAAGCTCCGGGTCGGCCAGGTAGTGCTCGCCATGGGCAACCCACTGGGCCTGTCGGGCAGCGTGACCAACGGCATCGTCTCGGCCCTCGGCCGCACGGTGAGCGAGCCGGAGGAGCCCGGCTCGCCGGGCGCGACGATCGCGAACGCGATCCAGACCTCGGCCGCGATCAACCCGGGCAACAGCGGCGGTGCCCTGGTCGACCTGGCCGGTCAGGTCATCGGCATCCCGACGCTGTCGGCCGTCGACCCCAACCTGAGCGGCGGCGCGGCCAACGGCATCGGTTTCGCCATCCCGAGCAACACGGCCACGGACATCGCCGAACAGATCGTCCGCGACGGCAAGGTCACCAACACGCACCGGGCCGCCCTCGGCATCAGGGGCAGCACGATCGTCGGCCGAACCGGCAACCCCGCCGGCGTCGGCGTGATCTCGGTCGAGGCCGGCAGCGGCGCCAAGAAGGCCGGGATCAAGCCGGGAGACGTGATCCTCTCCATCGACGGCCAGGAGACGCGCACCATGGCCCAGCTGTCCGAATACCTGACCACCCGCAAGCCCGGCCAGCAGGTCAAGGTCGAGGTGCTGCTCCCCAGCGGCGACACCGAGACGGTCACCGCCACCCTGGGCGAGCTGCCCGGCGAGTGAGCCGCTCACTGCTCGATGTTGTAGACGATCTCCACCCTGCGGTTCCGCTCGCGGTTGGCCGGCACCGGCTTGCCCTCGACGACGTTCGGCAGCTTGGGGCGGCTCTCGCCGTACCCCTTGGCCTGGAGGGTCACGTCCGCGCCGGTCAGCAGGCCGCGCATGACCCGTTCGACCGCCTGTGCCCGGCGCTGCGACAGCGTGGCGTTGTACGCGTCGGCGCCCTGGTCGTCGGTGTGCCCCTCGATCTTCACGACACCGCCCGCGCCCTCGGTGTTGACCTTGGCGGCCACCTCCTTGAGGCGCTGCCTGGCCTTGGCGGTCAGCACCCACTTGTCCAGCGCGAACAGCACGTCGCTGGTGAGCGCGACCGTGACCTGGGCGCCCTGCTTGGTCTCGCTCTCCGAGCCGTCCAGCGACTCGACCGCGCCGATGACGTCCTCGATGGGGAAGACCAGGTCCTCGACGACGCCCGTCGCGTCGGACGGGGCGGTGGGCGGGGCGGTGGGCGGCGAGGTGGGCGGCGAGGTGGGTGCCATGCTCAGCGAGGTGGTCAGGGCGATGGCGGCGGCGCTAAGAGATCGGAACATCGGTCAGCACACCCAGCATGGGCATCTCAATGTTGATCTTCGTGATGTCGGCCGGCGGCGCCGCGAAGACCGCGTAGAGGGTGGACGCCTCGCCGTCCTTCAGGAACTGCCCCTGGGTGCCGGAGCAGACGCACTTGGCCTCGCTGCCGCTGCCGTTGCGGGCGACGCGATAGCGCTTGGCGTTGACCGGGTCGATCAGGGAGACGGCCGCCACCGAGTAGTCGAAGACCCCGGTGCCCAGACCGTTGTGCACGTTGACGGAGCCCTTGACGGAGGTGATGGTCCAGTTGAGGCTGACGGTCCGGCCCTGTCGCTTGAGCGCCGTGATGTCGACGCGCGCCGTGCCGGACTGGCCACCCGACGACGCCTTGGCCTCCAGGGTCGCGATCACCTGGCCGCCCTGTGGCGGCGCGCTCTGCTGCTCGGCCGGGGCGGGCGCGCTCTCCGCGGGCTCGCCGTCCGCGGCCGTGGACGGGGTGTCCTCCTTGGCCGCCGTCTGCTGGGCCTGCTTCTCCTCGCCGCCGCCGCCCGGCTGCCCCAGTAGCATCCCGCACCCGGTCAACGCGATGGCCGCGACGGCCAGCGCGATCGTTTTCCGCATTTTCGATCACCTTTGTCGCGTAGGGGTCTCACTCATGACCGACGTTAGGGCGACGACCTTCAGGATCCGCATAGTCGCGCCACGGCCGGCCGCCTCGCCCGCGCGCTTCCCGCGCCAGGCTTTCGGCCTCCGCCCTGCCCTGCGTGTCACTAAGAACGTCAAACTCTCCCATAGCGCGCGTAATCGCCTCAACCGCCCCATCCGTCTCATCCAGCTCGAGACGCGCCCGCGCCAGCACGAGCAGGGCACGGCCGGCCCCGCGGCGGTCGCCGTGGCGCTCGAAGGTCGCCACCGCCTCACGCGCGTACGCCTCCGCCGCGCCCGGGACGCCCTCCGACGTGGCGATCCGGGCCAGCAGCAGCAGCGACGCCGCCTCCGGCAGCCGGTCGCCCAGCCGCCGGTTGACGCGCAAGCGCCGCTCGGCGCACTCGCGCGCCTCGGCGTGGCGGCGGGCGTCGAGATGCAGCCCGGCCAGGTCACGCAGCGATTCCGCCTCACCGCGCGGGTCCCCCAGCTCCCGGTACGCCGCCAGGGCGCTCTCCAGCACCGCGAGGTCCCGGCGGACGGCGCCCAGCGCGCGCAGTGCGTCGGCCCTGCCACGCCGGTCACCGGCCTCCTCGAACACCCGCAGGCACCCCGCCAGCGCCCGCTCGGCCGCCTCCGGCCGCTGCTCGACCAGGCCCAGCCGGAGGGTGATCCTGGCCAGTTCCAGCCCTTCCACCAGCGGCTGGGCCGCCCTGAGCGCCGCCGCCGCCGACTGCGGCCTGCCCTCGGCCCGATGCAGATCGGCCAGCCCGCGCAGCAGCAGCGCCTCACCCTGCCGGTGACCCACCGCGCGGGCCGCGTCGAGCCCGGTGGCGGTGGTGGCGTGCCAGTCGTCGTGGTGCGCGCCCAGCTCGAACAGCGGGGTCAGGTAGAAGGCCAGCCGCCAGGCCGCCTCGTGCAGGCCCACGTCGTGGAAGTCGCCGACGGTCGCCACCAGGAACCTGCGCTCCGCGCCCAGCCAGCGAGCCTCGGCGCGGAGCCTGCCGGTCTCCATGATCTCCTCAGCCGTACGCGCCACCGTCTGACCGGAGCCCGGCTCGGCGGGCAACAGGGCCGTCCTGGCCCGCCTCGTCCGGTCGAGCACCTCCCCGGCGATCTCCGCCAGCACCCGCGCCCGTGCCTCCCGCCCGCTCACCGGACCCCGGCCCCGCCCGGACCCGTCCTCCCCCTCGGCGCCGGACCGGCCGGCCGGTTCCCCTCCGGGTTCGGCGGCGACGGGGACGGACCGCTCCTCGGCCAGGCGTTCGGCGGCGTAGAGCCTGGTCAGATCGTGCCAGCCATACCTCTCCTGGCCCGCCTCGTCCAGGCCGCGCGACTGCAGCAAACCTGCCTCGGCCAGCGGTTCGAGGTCGGCGCCCAGCACCCACGGCGCGAAGTCGGGCGCGGACAGGGCGCCCAGACTCCGCAGCAGCCGCCGCTGCGGGCCGGCCAGGCCCCGGTAGCCCAGCGCCAGGCTGCTGCGCACCGCCAGGTCGCCCGCGCTCAGCTCGTCCAGCCGGCGGCGCTCGTCACCCAGGCGCCCCGCCAGGTGGTCGAGCGTCCAGCCCGGCTTCCTGGCCAGGCGGGAGCCCGCGATGCGCAGGGCCAGCGGCAGGCCGTCGCAGAGCCGTACGATGCGCCGAGCCGCCTCGGGCTCGGCCGCCACCCTGTCCCGGCCCGCCACCCCGGCGAGCATCGCCACGGCCTCGTCCGGATCGAGCACACCCAGCTCGTACGCTCTGGCGGCCTCCAGCCCGGCGAGCGGTGAGCGGCTGGTCACCAGCGTCAGGCTGCCCGGCCCGGTCGGGAGCAGGGGGCGCACCTGCGCCTCGTCCGCAGCGTCGTCGAGGACCAAGAGCAGGGCGCGGGTGGCCGTCAGGCTGCGGTACATCCGGACCCGCTCGTCGAGCGCGGCGGGGACCGCCCCGTCGGGGCAGCCCAGCGACCGCAGCAGATCCTCCAGCACCGCCCCCGGCGGCCGGGCGTCCAGGGAGGCGTAGAGGCGGCCGTCGGGCAGGTCGAGCCGGGTGGCGGCGTGCACCGCGACGGCCGACTTGCCGCAGCCGGGCGGCCCATGGATCACCAGCACCACCGGCGCCCGGCGAGCGTCCACCCCGGACCCACCGGATCCGCCCGCCCCCGATCCAACCGCCCCCGACGCGCAAGCGCCCGAACCCACCGCATCCGAGGTCACCGCGCCTGATGTCACCGCGCCTGATGTCACCGCGCCCGATCCGGAGGCGAGCGTCCGCCCCTGGGCGGCGGTGGTGATCCAGGAGAGGACGTGGGCCCGGCCCGTGAAGTCCGAAATATCAGGCGGCGTCTCATTTATAGGCATCCGCCGCGACGGGGGCGGCGCCGGCTCGCTGGACAGCGCCCGCCGGTGCGCCTCCCGCAGCTCGGCCCCCGGCTCCAGCCCCAGCTCGTCCACGAGCGTCTTCCGCGCCTCCTGGTACGCCTCCAGCGCCTCCGATCGCCGGCCGGCTTGGCACAACGCGTCGAGGAGCCGAGCCCACGCGCGCTCGCGCAACGGGTAGGCCGCCACCAGCCCGCGCAGCTCGCCGACCACCTCCCCGCCCCTGCCCAGCGACAGGTCCAGCACGACGCGCTCCTCCAGCGCGGTCAGCCGCAGCTCCTCCAGAGGCACGCCGTGCAACCGCCGCAGCGCGGACGAGTCGACATCGGCCAGCGCGGCCCCCCGCCACAGGCCGAGCGCCGCCTTGAACCCCGCGGCGGCCTCGGCGACCCGCCCCGCCTCCCGGGCCGTCCTCGCCTGACCCACGAGCCGCTCGAACCGATGGCAGTCGACGTCGTCGGGCCGCACGTCGATCAGGTAGCCGCCGGGCACGGTCGTGATGCCGCCGACCACCTTGCGCAGCGCGCTGACGTACACCCTGAGCACCGGCTCCGCCGACGCCGGCGGCCGGTCGTCCCAGACCAGGGCCATCAGCCGCTCGATCGGCACCACCCGCCCGGCCGACAGCAGCAGGGCGGCGAGCAGCGCCCGGTGCTTGGCCGGGCCGGGCACCCGCCCGCCCTCGACCTGGAGCGGCCCGAGCACGCCGAACCGTACGCGCTCCACGACTACCCCTTCGCGGGCCGGAGGGCGAACGACTCGAACCGTACGCGCAGCTCGTCCGCGCCGTCGGGCGCCGCGTGGACCCCGGACTCGCCCCGGCCGAGCGGGGTTCCGGGGTCCGTGGCCTCGGCGACGAGCGCCTCGTTCAGCCACATCCGCAGCCTCGCCTTGCCACCGCTCTGGCCGCACTCGGCGACGACGCGGGCGGCGTCCGCCTTCGGCGCCTTCTCGGGGCCGTACAGGATCACGGGGTCCTGCCCCCCGAGGCGCTTGGCGATCGTGATCTGGCCGGCGCCGCTCACCGCGAACTCATACCTCCCGTCGGCGCCCGCCCCACGGCACCACACCCCGTACGCTCCGGCCCCCTGCTCCAGCCGCGCCTTCGCGCTCACCACCACGACCCCGTCCGGCTCGAGTCGCGGCGCCGTCTTCCACAGCCGCCATCCCGGCCTGACGGTCAGCACGTAGCCGGACCCGACCGGCCGCGCGTCACCCGCCTCCGAGGTCCCGACCGCCCACCCGTCACCGAAGTCGGCCTCGTACGGCCAGCTCTCCGGCCCGGCCTGCGACAACGCCACGGCACCGGCCACACCGAGCGCCACCACGACGCCGACCCCCCAGTACCACCACCGCCGGCCTGCCCGCCGGGTCCCGGTCCCACCACCCTGGACGGCGGAGACGCCTCCGCCCGTCTCGCCACCGGACCCTGAAGGCCCGTGTGCCAGGGTGCTGTCCATCGCGCCCTGGCGACCCCCTGCCCCATCCGACCACCTGTCCGACCACCCCTCGGGCCGCATCAGGGCCTCCGGCCGACCCGCACCGTCAGGCCGCACCAGGGCCTCCGACCGCCCCGCGCCTTCGGGCCGCACGGAAACCTGGGGCCACGCCGGGACCTCCGGCCGACCCGGACCATCCAACCCGACCAGACCACCAGACCGAGCCGGACCATCCAACCCGACCGGACCATCAGGCCGACCCGCGCCGGACCACACCGGAGCGCCCGACGCGGGCGGGGTGGCGGGGCCGGTCCAGGTGTGCTCGACCACCTGGGTGGCCGTGGCGGGGGTGAGCGCGTGGCCGCCGCCGACCAGCGCCTCCAGTAGCCGCTGGGCCGTGGGCCGCAGCTCGGGCCGTTTGGCCAGGGCCCGCTCGACCAGCTCGCGCAGCCCGTGGTCGAGCCCGTCCAGTTCGGGCCCCTCGTTGACGATGCGATACAGCACCTCACCCGGCGCGCCGCCGCCGAACGGCAGCCGGCCCGTGCCGGCGAAGGCGATCACGCCGCCCCAGGCGTAGACGTCGGTGGCCGGGCTGAGCGGCTCACCGCGTACCTGCTCGGGAGCCATAAAAGCGGGGGTGCCCAGGATGGACTGGCTGATCTGGCTCTCGTCCACGAGCTGCGCTATGCCGAAGTCGATCACACGCGGCCCGAGGGGTGAGAGCAGGACGTTCGACGGCTTGAGGTCCCGGTGGATCACCCCGGCGCCGTGGATGGCGGTGAGAGCGGTCGCGATGCCCACCGCCAGGGCTTCCAGGTTGGACCCGGACAACGGCCCCTGATCTCGTACGGCCCGCGCCAGGTCGGGACCCTTGACGTATTCGGTGACGAGGTAGGCGACGTCACCGTCGATCCCGGCGTCCAGAACGGGAGCGGTGCAGAACCTGGCCACGCGCCTGGCGGCGGCCACCTCGCGTTCGAAGCGGCGCCGGAAGGCGGGGTCGCGGGCCAGCTCGGGATGGATCAGCTTGACCGCGGCCAGGCCACCGGTCGGGGTGGCGGCGAGGTGCACCTCACCCATGCCGCCCCGCCCCAGGACGCGCCGCAGCACGTACCCGCCGATGACCCGCTCTCCACTCATCGCAGACACATTAGCCAGATCACGATATTTCCGGATGAGCGAGTGGCTTCGTACCGGCCGGACGTCACCACCCGTCGAGATGGAGGACCTCGTCGAGCGGAACGCGCGAAGCGGGCCGGAAGCTGTCGCCCGTGTAGTAGGCGGTGGGGATGAGCGCCCCCTGCCGGACGTCGTCGGGGATGCCCAGCAGCTCCGCCACCTCGCGCTCGTAGGCCAGGTGCAGGGTGGTCCACGCGGTGCCCAGCCCGCGCGCCCGCGCGGCGAGCATGTAACTCCACACCGCCGGCAGCAACGAGCCCCAGAGCCCCGCCTGGTTGCCCTCGGGCAGCCCGCGCGACCCCACCTGGATGCACGGGATCAACAGCACCGGCACCTCGCCCATGTGATCTCCCAGGTACGCCGCGCTCTCGGAGACGCGTCGCTGCACCTCGGCACGGTCTGGGTCGTCCTCGAACAGGGCCGCGGCCGAGCCGCCGGAGCGGTAGTAGACCTCGAACGAGCGGCGGTAGTAGTCGCCGATCTTCGCGCGGATCCCGGGATCGGTGACCACGATCCACTGCCAGCCCTGGCGGTTGCTGCCGCTCGGTGCCTGCAGGGCGATCTCCAGACACTCCCGTACCAGCTCCATCGGAACAGGACGGTTGAGATCAAGACGTTTCCGCACGCTCCGGGTGGTCGTGAGCAGCTCATCAGGGCCAAGCGATGGGTGAGTCATGAGGCGATGATCGCATCCGCGCGCCGGAAAACGGGGGTGGTGTCCTGCATGCGGCTCGCCAGCGGCTCTAAAGACGCTCGCAACCGGCCCGGCGAACCATCAGAAGACCAGACCATCCGCATCCACTCGGCCGCCAGACGAGGACAGGATCATGCGACGCCTTGCGGGGCTCATCACGCCCCTGATCATCGGACTGCTTTCAGCGGGGCTCCTCGCCACCGGGCCCGCCAACGCCCACACGGCCACCACCCGGACGGCCACCACCCAGACACCCAACGCCCAGACAGCCACCGCCCAGACAGCCAACGCTTGGACTGCCAACGCCCGGACGGCCACCGGACCCGCCGGCCTGAGCGCCTACTACGGCCAGCGGCTCGCCTGGTCCGCCTGCGGTGGCGGCTTCCAGTGCGCGAAGCTCAAGGTGCCGCTCGACTACGCCAAGCCGGCGGGCGCCGGGATCCAGATCGCGGTCACCCGGCTGCGCGCCCGCGGCGGCAAGCGGCTCGGCTCGCTGCTGGTCAACCCCGGCGGCCCCGGCAGCTCGGGTGTGCAGTTCGCCAGGACCAGCGCCAAAACGGTCTTCCCGGCCCGCATCCGCTCACGCTTCGACATCGTCGGCTTCGATCCCCGTGGCGTGGGCGCCTCCGCGCCGGTCCGCTGCTTCACCAGCGCCCAGTTCGACGCCTACTTCGCACTGGACGGCACCCCCGACACGCGCGCCGAGCGGAAGCGGCTCGACCTGGCGCAGCGCGTGTTCGCGCGGAGCTGCCAGGCCAACTCGGGCAAGCTGCTGCCCCACGTGGGCACCCCCGACGCCGCCCGTGACATGGACGTGCTCAGGGCCGCCCTCGACGAGTCGCGCCTGACCTACCTTGGCTACTCGTACGGCACCTATCTCGGCGCGACCTACGCCGACCTGTTCCCTGCCAAGGTGCGCGCCATGGTGCTGGACGGGGCGATCGACCCGACGAAGTCGTCGGCCGAGATGGTCTCCGGGCAGGGCGGCGGCTTCGGCGTGGCGTTCACGTCGTTCCTCAAGGACTGCTTCAAGGTGAAGGACTGCCCGTTCAGGACGCACCGGATCGGCCCGTCCGTCAAGCGGGTCGACGCCCTGCTCCGCCGTACGGATCGAGCGCCGCTGCGCAACAACGCGGACGGCCGGCAGGTCAACGAGGCCATCGTCACCAACGGCATCCTCACCTCGCTCTACAGCGAGGAGTCCTGGCCCCTGCTGCGCAAGGCGTTCGCCCAGGCGTTCAAGGGTGACGGCGAGATCTTCCTGTGGCTCTCCGACCAGGGCAACAACCGGCGGCCGGACGCCACCTACACCAACGACTTCGAGGCCCGCCTCGCGATCAACTGCCTCGACCACCCCTCCAAGCGCGCCAGGACCGGCAAGCAGAGCCTGCCCAGCGCCAACCCGTGCGACTACTGGCCGGTCAGGAGCAGGACGACGCCCAAGGCGCTGCACGCCAGGGGCTCGGGCCCGATCCTGGTGGTCGGCACCGTACGCGACCCGGCCACGCCGTACGCCTGGGCCAGGTCGCTGGCCTCGCAGCTGTCGAAGGGCGTGCTGCTCACCTTCGACGGCGACGGCCACACCGCCTACGGAGGCCCGTCGAGCTGCGTGAACACCGCGGTCGACCGCTACCTGATCACCCGCGTCCCGCCGAAGAAGGGCACCGTCTGCCCCAAGGTCTGACGACCTCGGCGTAGGCACGGGAAGCGGCGGGCGGCTGCGACGACGGTCACTGCGCCGTCTGAGCGAGACTCCCCCGACCGATAGCGTGTGATCACACTTACGAGACGATCGCCACGCGATGGGATGATCACAATGGCTCGTGACGGATTCGCCTTCGAGAGCGCCGACTTTGTGCCCGCGATGATATATCTGAGATCGGCGGCGGAAGATTTGGGCCGCGTGGACTATTACGCGGCACAACAGGTCTCGCTCGGCATCTCCGCCCTGAGTGCGGCGTGCGAGTGGCCGGCCCGGCACGAGTTCATGAACACCTGGGAAGATCTCAAGCAAGAGCTTTCCCATGGCAGGAGGGAGGCCAAGCGCCTGACCTGGCTCCTAGAGGCGACCGAGCGTGGCTACAGCACGGCTGAGAGCGGGAGCGTAGACAATGTGCTCGCCGCCGTGGACACATCCCAGCAGGTTACCGCCACGGTTCCCACTCCCTACGTGGACGATCGGATGCCGTCCTCTCCGTGGTCGTTCACCATCGGCCTGAGCTTCGTGGCGCCGAGCTTGATCGGCCGGAGCTGGGTGGCGTGGGAGAAGAAGCAGGGACCGGCCCTTAAGAGCGATGACCTGCGCCTGGAGCGCTACCAGTGGCGGGGCGCTTCGGCTTATCAGCTGGAGGCGTCGAAGATCGCCGAGCGGAGCCAGGCCACGCTGAGGAACCTGACGTACGCGAAGGCGTTCTCCACTACGGTGGCAGCCGCCGCACTCGCCTGGATCTCCATGGTCGTCCCTTCAGACGAGGACCTCGACCGCGCGATCGCGGGCTGGGACAGCGTCGCCTACGACTGTGCAAAGATCTTCGGACACGACACCCTTGCCGTACGGGAGGCCATCGCCGCGTCCTGGGACGGGCTTGCCAAAAACTCCGCCGAGCTGAGGCTGGTCGAGTTCATCGCCGCGGGCAACCATCTCACCGAGAGAACACACCGCCTGTCCGCCGCACTGTCCGACACGGTTCGCGACCTGAACCGTATCCACCTCATCGCGCTGACATTCTCCGGCGTCAGCCTGGCCGCCATCGCAGGCGCCGGAATCGCGGCCCGGTTCAACCCCGCCCTGCGCCCCGTCACAGAGTTCCTCGGCACCCGGCTGTCCTCGGTGATCCTGTCCTGCGTGCAATTCATCCCGGTGGCGGCCGCGGGAGCGCTCGCCTGGCATCGGGCGGCCGACGCCAGCCGGCCGACCACCATAGGGGACCGCGAGATCTCCGGGTTCAGGCGTCCCTGAGCCGTACGTGACGAGCCATCCGAGCGGCGGCGGCACCGTCAGGGGCTGACGCCTCCTCCAGAACACGGGACGACGATGCACCCTGAAACAGCGAAAACCGCCCTCTGCCTGCGATGTCTCCGCAGGCAGAGGGCGGTTTTCTCGTGTGGAGGTGGCGGGAATCGAACCCGCGTCCTTCAACTCCAAGGCAGGGCTTCTCCGGGCGCAGCCTGCTGTGCTTTTCTCAGCCCCGGCGATCACGCAGGCGTGTCACCGACGGGCTCAGCCACTGTTGGGTTTCCCGAGCTCCCCCGTGGCCGGGTAGCTCGGTTGAGCCTTCTAACGATGCCAGACACCGGGCCGAAGGCACTCCCGGGCTGACAGTGGTTTCGCTACTTAGGCAGCGAGGGCCAGGGAACCCTGGCCGACCACAGTGCGCTTAGAATTGGCACTTGTTGTTTGCGGTCACAGGATTAACGAGGTTATGTCCGCAGTCCTCGGCCCGCTTCACCTGACTTGCAAAGTCAAAGTCGAAGCCAGTCACCCCCTGTGCAGTTGTCAACACGGTTCCGAAGAACCGAGCAACATGACGATACCCCGGTTAACGCCTGAGATGCCAACTTGATTCCCGGCATGGCAGAACCCCCGGGAGCGCGGCGCGAGGCACACGCTCCCGGGGGCCGACCGGCAGGGTCGAGCCGGTCCGGACGGCAGGACTTCCCCCGAGATGAAGTCCTGGCTCATCGCGGCGACCGGGTCCGCAACCCCCCGAGCGGGCCCGGTCACTGTGTAAGACGCCCGCGCCACCCGGATCGGTTGCTCACCGTGACGACGATTTCACGAAGGGTCGTGCAGCGTCGCGAAGAAGTCGCCGGCCACGGCAGCGGGATCGTGGTTGCGGGCCAGGACGGCGATCGCGACGTCGCCCTGCCACCCGACGAACCACGCCTGCCTGCTGCCCTCGTCGCCGGCCGGGGCGGCCACCCCGTAGACCCGGCCGCTGCCGGTCTGCGCGGGGGTGCCGACGGCCCCGGCGCGCATCATCGCGGTCAGCGCGGTGCGCACCTTGGGGTCGAGCGCGACCGGCTGGGGCGGCGGCTCGGGGACGATCTCCGCGGTCGGGTCGGGCGAGCTCGGTTCGGTCACCAGCACGGGCGGGCGCCAGGTGCCGGACGCGACGGCGGCCGCGACCAGCGCCATCGACAGCGGGCTCACCTGGACGGTCTGGCCGGAGATCGCCTTGGCCTTGTCGGCGTCGCTGTCGAGCTTGGGCAGCGAGCCGCTGAACGACTGGAGCGGCAACTGCCAGGACTGCCCGATGCCGAACGCCTTGGCGCTCTTGGCCAGCGCCGCCGCGTCGACCCGGCGCGCGAGCGAGGCCAGCGCGGTGACGCAGCCCTTGGCGAAGTTCTCCTGGAAGGTGGGAGACGGGCCGCCCACCTGGCCCGCCTCGGCGAACCTGGCGCCGCCCACGGTGCGCTCGGCCGGGCAGGCCAGCCGCTGCGTGGGCTTGACCCCGGCCTTGATCAACGCGTCGGAGGCGACGATGGAGAAGGTGGTGCCGGCCGGGTACTTGCCCGCCAGCCCGTCGTCCTCCTCGTCCAGGCCCTTGGCCGCCACGGCGCGGATCTCGCCGTTGGACCGGTCGACCGCCACCAGGGCGCTGACCTCGGCCTGGTCGACCGCTGACTCGGCGGCGGCCTGGATCGCGCGGTCGATCGTGGTCTTGACCGAGAGGTTCTCGCGTCCGGGCCACTCCTGCAGCAGGGCCGACTCCTTGCCGGTCCGCAGATCAAGGGTGATCACCCTGGTCCGCGTGGACCCGGTCAGGTAGTCCTGGTAGGCCTGCTGGAGCCCGCTCTGCCCGACGGAGTCGCCGGCGCGCTGCGGGCCGCCGAGCTTCTGCTCGGTCTCCGGGGTGAGGGCGCTCACCTTGCCGACGATCTCCATCGGCGCGTCGGGAGCGAAAAGCTGCTCCTGGCGCTGGGTGGTGATCTCGCTGATGGTGTCGAGCTTCGGTTTCATCGCGAGGTAGCGCGTGCGCCCGAACGTGGCCAGCTCCACGAACTTACTGGGCGGCGACGACCGGATCCGGCTCAGCAGACGGTCCTGGGCGAACCCGGTGATCGCCGAGAGTCGCCTGACCACCTCTTCGTCCTTGTCGCCGAGCTGCGACGGGATGACACCTGCCACGTAGAGGAACTGGGGGCGCTGCAGCGAGGCGCCGTTTCGGTCGACCACCGGCTGGCGCCGGGTGGGCTTGGTGTCGACGGCGAACCGCTGGCCCTCCTTCAGCTGCGGATGCAGCACCGAGGGCGACCAGCGCACCTTCCACCTGCCATCGACCAGGTGCAGCGGGAGCACCGAGTCGAAGACCCAGAGCGGGTTGTTCTCGCCGAGGTCGACCTCGGCGCTGAAGTCGGCCCGTGACTCGTCGCCGTCGATGCTCACGCTCTTGATCTTGAAGCGGAACGACGCCGCGTCGAGCTCCAGCTTGGCGTTGGCCAGTGCCTTGCGCACCGCCGCCCGCTCGCCGTCGGTGCGGCCGGCGGCCAGGTCGTAGTCCTCGGACTGCCACCCAACGAGGAAGTCGCGCACCGCGTCGTGCGGCGACGACTCGTCGAAGCACCCGGTCAGAGTGGTGCACGCGAGCGCCAGCGTGACGGTCGCGCTGAGAGTACGGCGAGCTCGGCTCATCGGCTACGGTGCCGCAGCGCCCGGGCCATCTCCCGCTTGGCCTGCTGCTCGGCCAGTGTCTGCCGTTTGTCCCAGTCTTTCTTGCCTCGGGCGATGCCGATCTCGACCTTGGCCCTGCCGTCCTTGAAGTAGAGCAGGAGCGGGATGATCGTCAGCCCGCCCTCCTTGGTCTTGGCGGCCAGCTTGTCGATCTCCTTCTTGTGCAGGAGAAGCTTGCGCTTGCGCCGGGCGGCGTGGTTGGTCCACGTCCCCTGGGTGTATTCGGGGATGTGGACGTTGAGCAGCCACGCTTCGCCACCCTCGATGGTGGCGTAGCCGTCGGCGAGCGAGGCCCGGCCCTCACGCAGGGACTTGACCTCAGTGCCCTGCAGCACCAGACCCGCCTCGAAGGTGTCCTCGACGTGGTAGTCGTGCCGGGCACGCTTGTTCTGGGCGATGACTTTCCGCCCGGTCTCACGTGGCATGACTCGACCTTACCGGCGTTCCGCTAGACCCTGAGGTAACGGCGAAGCGTGATAAAGGACGCGAGCACACAGATCACGACGCCGATCCCCAAAGTGCCCATGATGACCGTGGCAACGGAGTCCCAGCCCAGCTGGCTGCCGATCGCGAGGTAGCGGGCCACCTCCTCGAAGATGAGCACCTTCGCCATGATCAGGAAGACCGCGGCCACCACGCCACCGATCAGGCCGGCGATCATGCCCTCCATCACGAAGGGCAACTGGATGTAGAGGTTGGACGCCCCCACCAGCCGCATGATGCCGGTCTCGCGGCGCCGGTTGTAGGCCGACAGCCGGACGGTGTTGCCGATCAGCAGCGCCGCGGCCAAAACCAGGACACCCGCCACCACCAGGGCGGCCCAGCGGAGCGTGTCGAGCATGCTGAAGAAGTTGCCGATCAGGTCCTTCTGGTTGGTCACCTGCGAGACGCCGGGCTTGCCCTCCACCGCCGCGACCACCGGCTGGTAGTTGTCGGGGTCGGACAGCTTGACCCGGAACGACGTCGGCATGTCCTCGACCTTGGTGGCGTCGACGAGCGCCTTGTTGGAGGCGTAGGACTGCTGGAAGTTCTTGTACGCCTGGGCCTGGTCCTCGTAGAAGACCTCCTTGACCCCGGGGGTCTGCTGGATCTGGGCCTGGAGGGCCTTGGTCTGCTCGGCGGTGATCGCCTTGCCCTTGCAGGCAGGGATGGCGGAACCCTTGTTGCACAAGAAGACCGAGACCTCGACCTTGTCGTACCAGAAGTCCTTCATCATCGAGACCTGAGTGTTGATCATCAGGCCGACGCCGAGCATCGCCATGCCGACCGCCACGGTGATGATCACCGCGATCGTCATGGTCAGGTTGCGCCGGAGGCCGATCCAGACCTCGGAGAAGATGAAATTCGCCCGCATTTCTGCCTGCTACTCCTGTCAGTACGCCTGGCCGTAAACGCCACGCGACTGGTCACGGACGATCTTGCCGTCCTCCAGCTCCACGACGCGCTTGCGCATGGAGTCGACGATGGCCGCGTCGTGCGTGGCCATGACGACCGTGGTGCCAGTCCTGTTGATCCGGTCGAGCACCTTCATGATGCCGATGCTCGTCGCGGGGTCGATGTTGCCCGTCGGCTCGTCGGCCAACAGGATCATCGGCCGGTTGACGAACGCGCGGGCCATGGCGACGCGCTGCTGCTCGCCGCCGGACAGCTCGTCGGGCATCCGGTGGGCCTTGCCTTCCAGGCCGACCAGCTCGATGACCTCGGGCACCACCTTGCGGATGAACCGCCGCGGCTTTCCGATGACCTCGAGCGCGAACGCCACGTTCTCGTAGACGTTCTTGTTCGGGAGCAGCCTGAAGTCCTGGAACACGCAGCCGATGCGGCGGCGCAGGTGAGGCACCTTGAAGTTGGAGAGGCGGGCCAGGTCCTTGCCGGCGACGTGGATCGCACCGGAGTTGGGCCGCTCCTCCTTGAGGATCAGGCGCAGGAAAGTGGACTTCCCTGACCCCGAAGAGCCGACGAGGAACACGAACTCGCCCTTGTCCACGTCGACGGAGACGTGGTCGAGCGCGGGCCGGTTCTGGTTCGTGTAGACCTTGGTGACATTATCGAAATGGATCACGAGAGCATCACGGCATGCCAGTCTAGAGGTCGAGACGGAAGCGAGGGTGGCACATGCCCACTTCCCGCCGCTCGCCCATCGGGGACGTCTCTCTTTACCAAAGATCGACGTTCCGATTGGCCAGAGGACAGTCTAGGGGGAAGACTGGCATGGAACGTCCATAACGGAAACAAAACGATTGTGCGGCTAGACTTGGGGCTGACATGAGTTGCGAACACCTCGTATGCGCGCAGTGTGCCCACCCGGTCATCGAGGGCCGCTGCGCCCTCTGCCGAGCCAATCGCGAGCGGATGCACCACCACGGATTCGGCGGGCTGTCACCCGCGCTGATCATCCTGCTGCTGGTCGTCCTGCTCTTCCTGACCCTGGCGCTCAAGCACCTGAGCGGTCTCTGACCTTCAGGCGGTCTCTGACTCCTGGCGACGCATCCAGCGGATCTCCGACTCGATGAAGTCGTCGATGTCGCCGTCGAGGACGGCCGTCGGGTTGCCCGCCTCCGTGCCCGTGCGCAGGTCCTTCACGATCTGGTAGGGGTGCAGCACGTAGTTGCGGATCTGCGTGCCCCATGACGTCGTGCTGGCGCCGCGCAGCTCCGACATCTTCTCGGCCTCCTCCTGGCGCTTGCGCTCCAGCAGCTTGGCCTGCAGCACGGCCATCGCCGAGGCGCGGTTCTGCAACTGCGAGCGCTCGTTCTGGCAGGAGACCACGATGTTGGTCGGCAGGTGGGTGATGCGCACCGCCGAGTCGGTCGTGTTGACGCCCTGGCCGCCGGGGCCGGACGAACGGTAGACGTCAACGCGGATCTCGTCCTCGTTGATGTCGATGTGGTCGGTCTGCTCGACGACCGGCACCACGTCGACGCCCGCGAACGAGGTCTGGCGGCGGCCCTGGTTGTCGAACGGGCTGATGCGGACCAGCCGGTGGGTGCCGTGCTCGCCGCGGAGCGTGCCGTAGGCGTAGGGGGCCTTGATCGTGAAGGTGGCCGACTTGATGCCGGCCTCCTCGGCGTAGGAGGTGTCGTAGACCTCGGTGGAGTAGCCCTTGCGCTCGGCCCAGCGGAGATACATCCGCAGCAGCATCTCGGCCCAGTCGGCGGCGTCGACCCCGCCGGCCTGGGAGTTGATCGTCAGCAGCGCCTCGCGGGAGTCGTACTCGCCGGACAGCAAAGTGCGGACCTCGAGCGCGCCGATGTCGGAACGGAGCGAGGAGAGCTCCTTGTCGGCCTCGGCCTTGGTGTCGTCGTCGCCCTCCTCGGCCGCGAGCTGGTAGAGGACGCCGAGGTCGTCGAGCCGGCGGACCAGGCCGTCGACCCTGTTGAGCTCCCCCTGGAGGTGGGACAGCTTGCTGGTGACCTTCTGGGCCTGGTCGGGGTCGTCCCACAGATCGGGGGCGGCAACCTGCTGCTCCAGCTCTTCGATCTGCTTGCGCATCGCGTCGAGGTCGAGGACGTCCTGGATGCTCCGGAGGGTGCCCGCGAGCTCGTTGATCTCTTCTGCCGGATCGATGACTGCCACGTCTCCCAAGGGTACGCGACCCTCGCCCGCCCGAATAACATGGCGAGGTGCGTACACAAGGTCGGCGGAAGGCGCTGGCGCTCGCCGCCGTCCTGCTGGCCGGGGCGACCGCCTGCTCCGCCTCCTCGCCGCCCGCTCCTTCCGAGGCGGCGGCGACGACGGCCGCGAGCGGGCCCGCCACGCCCGCGCCGCAGCCCCCCGCCGTCACGCGGGCCCAGGCCGCCGAGGCCTTCGCCACCTTCGTCGCCACCGACGACCTGCTGCGGGCCGGCGGCGACCTGCGGCTGGCCCTGGAGATCAACCGCGACGCCGAGGCCAAGCTGACCGAGGCCGCCTTCAAGTCCACCGGCAACAAGCCGCCCCGCTACCGGTGGGGGTCTCCGACCTTCTACGTGCCGCGGTTCGGCGCGGGTGAGGCCGCCCCCTGGTTCACCGTGCTGGTCACCCGCGACGACCGGCCCACGCTGCTGACCTTCGCCAAGTCCGGCGACTGGCGGCTCAGCTCGGCGACGCGGCTGCTGCCGGGGCAGAAGGCTCCGGTGATCGCGCTCGACGCCGAGGGCTACGCGGCCGTGGTGGCCCCTGGCGACAGGAGCGTCACGATCAGCCCTCAGTACATGGGGCCGCTGCACGCCACCGTGGCGGAGACCGGGGCCACCGGCGCGGCGGGTCTGATCGCCTCGGGCCCCTACACCACGGACCTCGCCGAGGAGATCACCGTGGAGCGCGACCGGGCCAAGGCCGACGGGTTCAGCTACGACTCGATCTTCAGCGGCAACGACTATCCCGTCTACGCCCTGCGCACCGAGGGCGGCGGGGCGCTGATCCAGTATTCCCTGTCGCGCAACACGACCACGACCACCAAGACGGCCGAGGACGACTACATCCCGGTGCCCGAAAACGCCCGGTGGGCGGTCGACGCCCACGTGGTGCGGCGCACGCTCAGGCTCACCGAGACCCACCAGTACGCCACGTCCGTGCCCCCCTCGTCGGCCCCGGCCGCCGCGCGGGTCATCGCCCACGACGGCACCCTGACCCGCGCCTCCGGGGAGTGACCGGCCCGCGGTTCACGCGCGGTCGTCGGCGCCGGCCAGCCATCGCGAGTTGCGCACCGCCATGACGTGGATCTCCTCGTCGGTGAACCCCGCGGCGAGCAGGCGGTCGGCGAGCAGCGCCAGGCCGTCCTCCACCGGCGGGTTGAACGGCTGGCCGAGGTCGCTGGACAGGACGGAGTGCCGGGGACCGACGGCGCGGATGGTGCGCAGCCAGGTCTCCCAACTGATCTTGCCGGTGTGCGGGGTGGTGAAGCAGCGTTCGAGCAGCGCGCCCTTGGCGGCCAGCCGGCGCTGCCGCTCCGGCTCCATCCGCTGCGAGGTGAACTCAGGGTGCGTGATCACCATCCGGCGCACCCCCTCCTCGACGGCGGCGTCGACCACGGCCTCGCTCTCCGCCGAGCTGACGTGGCCGGTGGCCAGGGTCAGGTCGTGCTTGGCGATCACCCGGAGCACCTGCCGGGTGTGGTCGAGCACGCCGCCGTCCGGGCCCACGACGTCGACCGGGTCGGCCGCCAGCCCATCGGCCCGCAGTTCCTCCTGGAGCCGCGCCCACATCGGGGGCCGGGCTCCTTCGGGGTCGTGGGCGGCGCACTCCCGCTGGTTGGCGCTGTCGACGGTCGGCAGCCAGACGACGCGAGCGCCGCTCCGGGCGGCCAACTCCACCGCGACCGGGTTCATGCCGCCGACCGATCCGTTCAGGGTGATCGCGCCGACCGCGTCGAAGCCGGGCACGGCGGCGCGCACCACCGCGGCCCGCTCGGCCGTCGGTACGTAGTGGGACTTGAGCACGAACCCGGCCAGACCGGTCTCGGCGAACCGGGGAGCCAGGGACAGGTCGTCGATGCGCCGGCGCATCACGTCGGGCGCGACGTGGATGTGGATGTCGTACGCGCCCGCCACAAGTTCGCGAGCCCGCCGGGAAGGCGTCGGCTGGCCGGCCATGCCCACCTCTGATTGTCGACATAAAGGGCAATGAAGTGTTAACGATCTTGGCTGCCGGCGTCAAGCCCGGGATCATCTACCCGTTCGCCGCCCGCGGCCCGTCGCCCTCGGCTCCTCGCCCTCGTCCTGGGCATCCCGACTGCGTCGGACCGCCTCCTCTGGCGGCCAGACGTCAGCGATATTGTCACCAATCTGGTGCTACATTCCCGTAGCCGAAGACCAGAGGAAACGGATCTTGAGTCTCGAAGTGAACGGCCGCCCTCGCGTCGCGGTGCTCGGCCTGGGCGAGGCGGGCAGCGCCATCGCGATCGACCTCGTGGCCGCCGGCGCCTCGGTACGCGGCTACGACCCGGCCGTGCCGGCGCCCCCGGGCGTGACCGAGGCAGCCGGCGAGGCGGAGGCCGCGCGCGGTAGCGACCTGGTCCTGAGCGTCAACAGCTCCGCAGCGTCGGCCGGCGCCCTGCGCGCGGGCCTCGACGGCTGCGCCCCCGGCACCCTGTGGGCCGATCTCAACACCGCGTCCCCGCAGGTCAAGCGGGAGCTGGACGGCATCGCCACCGAGCGGGGCATCGGCTTCGCCGACGTCTCCCTGATGACTCCCGTGCCGGGACGCGGGCTGCGCACCCCGATGCTCGTCTCCGGCGCCGGCGCGCGGCGCTACGCCGGACTGCTCACCCCGCTCGGTGCCTTGGTCGACGTGCTCGACGGTCCCGCCGGGCTGGCGGCCGAGCGCAAGCTGCTGCGCAGCGTGTTCTTCAAGGGCCTGGCCGCCGCGGTGATCGAGGCACTGGCCGCGGCGCGCGCCGCCGGCTGCGAGGACTGGCTCCGCGACAACATCGCCGACGAGCTGACCCGGGCTGACGCCGGCACCGTGCGCCGGCTGGTGGAGGGCACTCATCGCCATGCCGTGCGCCGCACCGCCGAGATGCGGGCCGCCGCCGACATGCTCGACGACCTGGGGGTCGCCCCGCTGATCAGCCGGGCCACCCAGGATCTGCTGTCCCGGATCGACGCGCGGCGGTGACCTGTGGGGGTCACCGCCGCGACGCCTCGCCGTACCGGACGAGGTGTCAGGCCTCCGTGTGGGGAGGCAGCGTACTGGCCGCGACCAGGGTGCGGATCGCGCGCAGCGCGACCGACAGGGTGGCCAGGTCGAAGGTGTCGCTCTCCCAGATCTCCGACAGCGTCTGCCGCGAGCGCCTGACCGCCGCCGCGTTGCCCTCGGTCCAGTGGGCCAGGCGGTCCTCCGGCGACAGGCCGGGGGTGCTGTGGGTCAGCACGTCCCGGGTGAGCGAGGCGTGGGCCGCGTAGAGGTCGTCGCGCAGGGCCGATCGGGCCATCGAGTTCCACCGGTTGTCGCGGGGCAGCGCGATGACGCGCTCCCTGAGCCGGGCCAGCTGCAGGCGTTCGGCGAGGTCGAAGTAGACCTCCGCCACCTCGTTGACCGGCCGGCTCGTCAGCGACGAGATCTCCACCAGGTCGAAGGTGGAGTAGGCGGGCACCATGGCCGCCACCCGCTCGGCCAGTTCGATCGGCACTCCCCTGGCGACGAACGAGTCGCGGCGATCCTCGAAGGCCGTCAGGTCGGGGCCGGCCAGCAGCTTCGGCATGTGCGCGAGCAGACCGTCCACGCCCTTGACGAAGAAGCCGACCGAGCCCGCGAGGTCGAGCGGCGGACGCCGGTTGATGAGCAGCCAGCGGGTGCCGCGCTCGGCCAGCTTGCGGCCCTCCAGCAGCATGGCGATCTGCGTGTCGGTGTCGATCTGGTTGTCCAGGGCCTCGACCTGGCGGTAGAAGCCGGGCAAGTCGAACACCTCGCGGGCGACCAGGTAGGCGCGGACGATGTCGGGCGCCGAGGCGCCGGTCTCCTCCGCGAAGCGGAACATGAACGTGGTGCCCATCGAGTTGACCAGCTCGTTCACCACGCCGGTGGTGATGATCTCGCGGCGCAGCGGGTGGGCGTCCATGTACGTCCGGAACCGGTCGCGCAGCGCCGACGGGAAGTATGACACCAGCCAGGAGGCCAGGTAGGGGTCGTCGGGCAGGTCGGAGCCGAGCAGGTCGGCGTCGAGCCCCAGCTTCGTGTAGGCCAGCAGCACGGCGAACTCGGGCTGGGTCAGGCCGAGCCTGGCCTGGCGCCGTTCGGCCAGCGTCTTGTCGGACGGCAGGAACTCCAGCTCGCGGTTGAGCAGCTCGTCGCGTTCCAGCTTGCGCAGGTAGCGGGAGTGGATGTGGAGCATCTCCACGGCCTGGGTGCTGGCCGCGGCCAGCACCACGTTCTGCGCGTAGTTGTCGCGCAGCACGAGGTCGGCGACCTCGCCGGTCATCGAGGTGAAGAGCTGGTTGCGCTGCTTGTCGGTCAGCTCGCCGTCGCGCAGGACCTGGTCGAGCAGGATCTTGATGTTCACCTCGTGGTCGGAGGTGTCGACGCCGGCCGAGTTGTCGATGAAGTCGGTGTTGATCAGGCCGCCGTCGCGGGCGAACTCGATCCGGGCCAGCTGGGTGAGGCCCAGGTTGCCGCCCTCGCCGACGACCTTGCAGCGCAGCTCTCCGGCGTCGACCCGGAGCCCGTCGTTGCCCTTGTCGCCCACGTCGGTGTTGGACTCGACGCCGGCCTTGACGTAGGTGCCGATGCCGCCGTTCCACAGCAGGTCGACGGGCGCCCGCAGGATGGCGCTGATCAGGTCGCCCGGCGCCATCGAGGCGACGCCCGCCGGCAGGTCGAGCACCTCGCGCATCTGCGGCGTGATGGAGATGGACTTGGCCGTACGCGGGAAGACGCCGCCGCCCGCCGAGATGAGCTTGTCGGAGTAGTCGAGCCAGGAGCTGCGGGGCAGCTCGAACAGCCGCTGCCGCTCGGCGTAGGAGCGGGCCGCGTCGGGCGTGGGGTCGACGAAGATGTGCCGGTGGTCGAAGGCGGCCACCAGCCGGATGTGCTGGGACAGCAGCATGCCGTTGCCGAACACGTCTCCCGACATGTCACCGACGCCGACCACGGTGAAGTCGGTGTTCTGCACGTCGACGCCCATCGTGCGGAAGTGGTACTTGACCGACTCCCAGGCGCCCCGGGCGGTGATGCCCATGGCCTTGTGGTCGTAGCCGATCGAACCGCCGGAGGCGAAGGCGTCGCCGAGCCAGAAGCCGTACTCCTTGGCCACGGCGTTGGCGATGTCGGAGAACGTCGCGGTGCCCTTGTCGGCGGCGACCACCAGGTAGGGGTCGTCGCCGTCGTGCCGTACGACGTCGGGCGGCGGCGAGACCTTGCCGTCGACCAGGTTGTCCGTGACGTCGAGCAGGCCGGAGATGAACATCCGGTAGCAGGCGACGCCCTCGGCCAGCAGGTCCTCCCGCGAACCGGACTTCGGCGGACGCTTGACGACAAATCCACCTTTAGACCCAGTGGGCACGATGACGGTATTTTTCACCATCTGCGCTTTGACCAGGCCCAGAATCTCCGTCCGGAAGTCCTCCATCCGGTCCGACCACCGCAGCCCGCCCCGGGCCACGTTGCCGAAGCGCAGGTGCACGCCCTCGACCCGCGGCGAGTACACGAAGATCTCGTACTTCGGCCGCGGCAGCGGCAGCACGCTGATCGCCTGCGGGTCGAACTTCAGGGAGATGTACGGCTTACGGCGAGAAGGAGCGGTCTCGTCGGCGCTCTGGAAGTAGTTGGTGCGCAGCGTCGCCTGGATCATCTCCAGGTAGGCCCGCAGGATCCGGTCCTCGTCCAGCGAGGCGACCGCGTCGAGCGCGCCCAGGATCTCCTCGTGCAGCGCCTCGACCAGGTCGGCGCGCACGTCGTCGGAGCGCCGGGGGTCCAGCCGCGCCTCGAAGAGCCGCACCAGCAGCCGGGCCAGCCGCACGTTGCCGAGCAGTACGCGTTCCATGTAGCGCTGCGAGAAGGTGGTGCCGGCCTGGCGGAGATACTTGGCGTAGACCCGCAGGATCTCGACCTGCTCCCAGGTGAGCCCGGCGCGCAGGATGAGCGCGTTGAAGTTGTCGGCCTCGACCTCGCCCTTCCACAGCGCCGTGAGCCCGTCCTGGAAGAGCCGCTTGAGGTCGTTCCGGTCGACCTCGGCCGACGGCGTGAACCGCAGCCCGAAGTCGTAGATCCAGGCGTTCCGGGTGGCGGGGTCGTTGTCCGTGTCGATCTCGTAGGGCCGCTCGTCCACGACCTCCACGCCGAGCCGCTGGATCAGCGGCAGCGCCTTCGACAGCGAGATGGGTGAGCCCACCTTGTAGACCTTCAGCCGCCGCTCCCCCTCTGCGGCGTCGTACGGCTCGTACAGGTTGAGCTCGATCTCGTCGTCGGGTGCGCCGGACAGGCGCTCCAGGCGGCGCAGGTCGGCCACGGCCACCTTGGGCGGGAAGTCGGCCTTGTACCCCTCAGGGAAGGCCGACTGGTAGCGCTTGATGAGCACCGGGGCCTCCTCCTCGGAGGCCATCTCGGTCAGCGCCGTGGCCAGGTCGTCGCCCCACGAGCGGGTGATCGCGGCCAGCCGCGCCTCCAGCTCCTCGACGTCGACCTTGGGCTGGGGCAGCTGCTTGCCCCGCTCGCCGCGCACGACTACGTGCAGCCGGGCCAGGGCCGACTCGCCGACCATCGCGCTGTAGTCGAGCGTGGCGCCGCCCAGCGCCTTGAGCAGCACCTCCTGCATGCGCAGCCGGACCTGCGTGGTGTAGCGGTCGCGCGGCAGGTAGATCAGGCAGGAGATGAAGCGGCCGTAGTCGTCGCGGCGCAGGAACAGCTTGACCTGCTTGCGCTCGCGCAGCCGCAGCACGCCGAGCGCGATCGGCAGCAGTTGCTCGACCGAGGTCTGGAACAGCTCGTCGCGCGGGAACGTCTCCAGGATCTCCATCAGATCCTTGCCGTCGTGGCTCTCGGCCGCCAGCCCGGCCAGCTCCAGCACGTCGCCCAGCTTGCGCCGGAGCACCGGGATCCGGGTGATCGACTCGTTGTAGGCCACGTGCGTGAACAGGCCGAGGAAGCGGCGCTCGCCGACCACCTCGCCGTCGGGCGAGAACAGCTTGACCCCGATGTAGTCGAGGTAGGCGGCGCGGTGGACGGTGGCCCGGGAGTTGGCCTTGGTGATGATCAGCAGGCGCTTCTCGCGGGCCTTGGCGCGCACCTCGGGCGGCAGCACGGAGAAGCTGGACGAGCCGATCTTGTCGTCGCGCAGGATGCCGAGCGCGGCCCCGGGCACCGCGCGCAGCGCGTCGCCCTGCTCGGTGGCCTCCAGCCGGTACTCGCGGTAGCCGAGGAAGGTGAAGTGCCCGTCGGCGAGCCAGCGCAGCAGGTGGAGGCTGTCCTCGACCTCGGCCGGCTCCAGCGGCGGCGGGTTGACCGACAGGTCCTCGGCGGTCTGCACGGCCTGGGTACGCATCTTGGCGAAGTCCTCGACCGCGTGGCGCACGTCGGCCAGGACCCGCTGCAGGTCGGCCTCCAGCGACGTGAGCACGCCGGGGTCGGACTGCTTGTCGATCTCGATGTGCATCCACGACTCGACCAGCAGCTGACCGGTGACGTCCTCCTGGCCGCGCCCGAGCGCCCGGCCCGTCATGTCGCGGTTGACCCGCATCTGGGGGTGCACCACCAGGTAGGTGCCGATGCCCTGCCGGTCGAGCTCCATCGTCACCGAGTCGACGAGGAACGGCATGTCGTCGGTGACGACCTCCACCACCGACCGCCCCGGGTCCCAGCCGTTGTCCTCCAGGGTGGGGGTGAAGGCCCGGATCACCGCTCGGCCCTGCGGACGCACCTCGGCGAGCTGCCGCTGCGACATCGCTGGACCGTACACGTCGACCGGGTCGCGATCGAACAGGTCGTCGGGGGCGACGTGACGGTAGTAGATCCGCAAGAAGGACAGCGCTTCCTCGGGGCTCACATGGTCGCTGCCGGCCGCGCACTGCTGCGCGACTCTCTGGAGCAGCTCGTCCTTGGCCTCGTCGAGCGGCATTTCGCTCTCACTCCTTTGTGAGGGTTTGCCATACATGTTCATAGGCAGGCTCTTAGTTCCCACAGCTGCGGGAAGTAGTGCAGGCCGGTCCTACCGTGCAGGTAGGGGGCGCCCGTCGAGCCGCCGGTGCCGGATTTGGTGCCGATCTGCCGTTCGACCATCCGCACGTGTCGCGTCCGCCACTGGGCGGCGGTCTCGTCGTGCGTCAGCAGGTCTTCGGCCAGTTGCCACAGGTCGTCGTACGACCCGCGGTCCCTCGCCACGGACAGCAGCGAGCCCATGATCTCGTCGTCTGAGACCGGCAGGCCACGCTGGGAGAGGGCGGTGAGATAAGCATCCCACAATGTGGGTTCATCCAGGCGACGGCGCAGCCTGGCGAGTTCGTCGTCCGTGGCGTCCCGCAGCCGTCCGAGATAGCGGTGATCCTTGAGGCCGGACAGGAACTCCAGCTCCCGGAACTGCACCGACTGGAACCCGCTGGCCGGGGCCAGCTTCGCGCGGAACTCCAGGAAGTCCTGCGGGGTCATCGTCTCCAGGACGTCGACCTGCTCGATCAGCACCCTCTCCACCGTGTGCACCCGGCGGAACAGGTGCCTGGCCCGCCAGAGCTCCCCCGCGAACATGGCGTCGCGGGCGGACTCCAGCTCGTGGAGCAGGAGCTTGAACCAGAGCTCGTAGACCTGGTGGATGGTGATGAAGAGCAGCTCGTCCGGCGCCTCGGACTGCGGCAGCTGCTGGGAGAGCAGGCCGGGCAGACTGAGGTATTCGCCGTAGGACAGGCGGCCGCCTTCCTCACCGAACCGCCGGTCGGAGGGGTCGGAAGGGATGGCCGCATCAGGCTTGGACCCCACCGAACACCTCCCCCACCTCGCCCGGTCGTCGTTGACCGGGCGAACGCGTTGCAGTACCGATACCACCCGAAAAGGGCAGATACGTCAACGCGACATGGACATCGGAGGATCGTCTTCGGAGGCGGAGGAAATGTGCCTGAGCTCGTCGAGCCGACCGGGAACGTCGACCAGCTCCTTGAGCTCGGCCTGGCAGGAGGTGCACGTGTCGAGGTGACGCTCGAACGCCTCGTGCTCGCCCTCGTCGAGGACGCCGAGAACGTAGGCCGCCACCCCTTCGTGCATTACCCGGCTACCCCCTTGTCTTGCAGAAGCACGCGCAGAGCCCTGATCCCGTAGTAGAGCCTGGACTTCACCGTGCCCGGCGGGATCCCCAGAATCTCCGCCGCTTCACTTATCGTACGGTCCCGGAGGTAGGTCTGTTCAATGACTTCGCGGTGTTCTTCTGACAGATTGCGTAGTGCGTCGGCGACAACCATCGCCGATAACGCACGGTCTGACCCGTCTGGGACCGCGAGCATGTCGACTTCCGGTGGCTCGACCTCATGAGGACGAACACTCTTGCGTCGACGTCCGTCGATCACAATGCGGCGGGCCACGGTCAGCAGCCACGCCCAGATGAGGCCCGGTTCCCATTGCAGTCTTGCCGAGTTACGCCAGGCTCTGACGATCGTCTCCTGTACGACGTCTTCCGCCCATTGCAGATCGTTTCCGGTCGACTTGCGTACGTGGCGCAGCAGAGGGCCGCCGAACTCCTGGTAGAGCGCCGTGATGCGATGCTCAGCCTCAGCATCCGCACTCTCGAATCTGCCGTCGAGGTGACCTAGCACGGGGCACATCTTTACACCTTCGTTATCAGTCCGGTAGCCACTCCGATAACTCCAGTCATTTCTGACTATTCCGGTTGATGAGTGAACCGGCCCGGAGAAAACCGCGTACCTCCGATCATGCACAGGCTTTTGCGGGGCGAAGTCCTCATGTTCGGCGCCTTCGCCGTGGCGGCCGCGGTCGCGATCCTGCTGGTCATGCCCCCCATGACCACACCCGTGTCCGCGCAGTGGACGGTGCTGCCCTCCGGCCCGCTCGGGCCGGCGGACCACGACCTCCTGGTCAAGGTACGCCAGGCGGGCCTGTGGGAGATCCCCGTCGGCCGATGGACCGCGGAGCGCGCGGAGTCCCAGCGGGTCAAGGAGGTCGGGGAGCATCTGGTGGAGGACCACACCAAACTGGACGCGGTCACCCGCCAGTACGCCGCCCGGCTCGGCGTGGCCCTGCCGGACGAGCCCAGCCCTGAACAGCAGAGCTGGATGGCCCAACTGGCCGCCGAGAGCGGCCCCGCCTTCGACCGGGACTTCGCCAACCTGCTGCGTGCCGCCCACGGCAAGGTCTTCTCCGTCGTCGCGGGCGTACGAGCGGGCACCCGCAACAGCGAGATCAGGAAGTTCAGCCAGCACGCGGTGAACGTCGTCATGAAACACATGACGCTGCTCGAGTCGACCGGGCTGGTCGACTACGACCAGCTCCCCGAGCCCCCGACTCCATCGGCCACTCCACCCGCCCCCGCGGCGGTCGATCCTAGGAGACAACCATGAGCAGTTCCAGACGCATGGCCGCGGCCGTGTCCGCCCTGGCCGTCGTGGCCGGCGGGCTGGTGTCCGCGGCCGTCATCGGCGTCGGTCCGGCACTTGCGGATCACTGCGACCCGGCCGAGGCCACCGCCTCGCCCACGCAGTCCCAGCAGCGGCAACAGCAGCGGCGCGGGCAGGAGACGCAGGCTCCGGACGGCCAGGACGACCAGTCCAGCCAGGCACCCGACGGCCAGGACGGTGGCGACCAGCGACAGCAGGACGACCAGCAGCAGAACACGGGTCAGGAGAACACGGGTCAGGAGAACACGGGTCAGGAGAACACGGGTCAGGAGAACACGGGTCAGGAGAACACCGGGCAGCAGGATTCGGGCGGCGGCGCCCTCGAACCCGCCCCGCAGCCCGAGGAGGAGGCGCAGGAGCAGGCGCCGGCCGAGTCCGCGCAGCCGTTCTCCCGCCGGCGGAACACGCCGACGCCGAGCCCGACAGCCAGCCGGCAGCCCACCGGACAGCCCACCGGACAGCCGACGCGGACCGCCACCTCGTCACCGTCCCCGACCGACCCCGGCGAGGACGAGGAGCACAACGAGTGCGCCGACCTCGGCCCGTTCGTGACCGACTTCATCGACATCCGCCAGGTCCCGCCGTCCAACCAGCTCGACAGCCGCCGCGGCCGGAACGGCTCCCGGGGCACGTTCGTCTCGTCCTGCGGCACCAACCGCAACGGGCACAACAACCCGGACAACTTCATCGTCGCCCCCGGCGTGAGCAACGGGGCGCACCACCTGCACGACTACGTGGGCAACCTGTCGACGGACGCGTTCTCGACCGACGAGAGCCTGGCCGCCGCCGGCACCACCTGCCGGCTCGGCGACAGGTCGACCTACTTCTGGCCGGTGCTGCGCGACCGCAAGGTGGACGTCAACACCGAGGACCCGGACGGCAACGTCGGCCAGGTGCTCCGGCCCCGCTCCGTGACGCTCCAGTTCAGGGGCAACGCGACCAGCCGGGTGAGCGCGATGCCGAGGTTCCTGCGGATCATCACCGGTGACGCCAAGGCCGCCACGAACGGCGGGGCCAACGCCCGCGCCGCGTGGACGTGCACCGGCTTCAACAACCGGATTACTACCAAATACCCGCTCTGCCCGCGCGGCAGCCAGGTCGCCCGTATTCTGGACTTCCCCAGTTGCTGGGACGGTCAGAACACCGACAGCGCCAACCACCGCACGCACATCGTCTTCCCAGGCGAGGGTGGCGCCTGCCCGCAGGGCACCAGAGCGGTTCCGCAACTCCGGATGACACTCACCTACACGGTGCCCCAGGGTCCGTCATACGCCCTGGACGCATTCCCCGAACAACTTCACAACCCGGTCACCGACCACGCCGACTTCGCCAACGTCATGCCCGACAGGCTGATGTCCTTCGTGGTCAACTGCATCAACAGGGGCCGCCGCTGCTGATATTTGGCCAGGCCCCTTCCCCCGAACCGCACCGGTCCCGCCTGCCCACACCACCCTCCCGCCGCACCGGCGCCCGAGCCCGCCCCCCTGGGCTCGGCCGAGACGGCCGGGCCCCCGTCCCGAGGGGCCCGGCCCGACGGCTCGCCGGAGGCGGCGGTCCGGCAGGCGGGACCGGACGGGCGAAGCCGGTCGGGCGCGGAGCGAGACCAGCCCCGACCCTCCCGAGTCGCACCCTCACCCGACCTTGGAGGGAAACGAAACCGATGCTCCACAGACGACACCCCCTGCACGCCCCGACGAAGCTGGACAGGCGCAACGTCCGGCTCGGGGTGAGCGCCTCGATCGCGGCCCTGCTGTTGTCGGCGTTCGCGCTGACCTTGACCAACAGCGGTATGTCGCTGCTCGGCCGCGGAGTGGGTTTCCTCGAGTTCTACGCGGGCGTGTTCGCGCTCGTGCTGCTGACCGCGACAGTCGCGCTCGGCCTGCTCACCACCGAGAAGGTCTTTCTCTCCCCCGCCAACCGGGTCCGGGCGCAACTCGCGCACCGGGCCACCGCCGCGATCGGCCTGGCGTACCTCGCCACGCACGTGACGCTCATGATCAGTCTCGGGCACGTGCCGCCGGCCGCGGCCGTGCTCCCGGTGGCGGGGATCTGGATCGGGTTCGGCACGCTGGCCGCCGACATGATGGTTCTGATCATCATCACGGGCGTCGTCCGCGGGCGGTTCGCCGTCACGGGCAGACCCTGGGTCTGGCGGATCCTGCACGCCGGGTCCTACCTCGCCTGGCCGGTGGCGATCCTGCACGGCCTGACCGCAGGCAGGCCGGCCGCGGGCTGGGTGACCTGGTCGTACGTGGCGTGCCTGGTGGCGGTCGGCTCGGCCCTGCTCGTCCGCGTGCTCGCCACGCTGCGCAGGCCGCCCGCCATGCCGGAGCCCGTCGATCTGCTCGAGGTCGACGACTCGCCGATCGAACGCCCGGAAGAGATCAATGCTCCAGTGAGCCTCGACGCCGCCCGGCGCAAGTTCCGGGAGGCGGGTTGACCCTCCACCTCGACATCCAGGAACAGACATGATCCCGCACAAGGCACCGAGCGTCTTACGCCTGGGTCCCGCCCGGCTGACCGCCGGGCTCGACCACACCCGGCGGCTGGACCTGCCCGCCCACCGCACCCTGCACGGCCAGCCCGTCGCGCAGGACGTCGGCACCCTCATCGCCCTGGTCAACGAGGTGGACATGCGCGGCAGAGGCGGGGCGGCGTTCCCGTTCGGCCGCAAGCTGCGGGCGGTGGCCGACGCGGCCGGCGCCAAGGAGAGCGTGGTGCTGGTCAACGGCGCCGAGGGCGAGCCGGCCAGCTCGAAGGACGCCATGCTGCTCGTCCGCACCCCGCACCAGGTGCTCGACGGCGCGATCCTCGCGGCCGAGGCGCTGAACGCCCGCGAGGTGGTCGTCGCGACCGTCGCGGGCGAGTTGGCCGAGGCGTCGATCTCCGCCGCTGTGGCCGAACGGCGGGCCGCCAACGTCGCGGGCGCCAAGGAGAGCCACCTCCGGATCCGGGTGGTCGGCCTGCAGGAGAGGTTCATCTCCGGCGAGGGCGGCGCGCTCGTCCGCGCCGTGAACGGCGAGGAGGCGGTGCCTCCCGGCCGCAAGCGCCGCGCCAGCACGAGCGGCGTGAACGGGCTGCCGACGCTGCTGTCCAACACCGAGACGTACGCGCAGCTCGCCCTGCTCGCCGAGCTGGGACCGCAGAAGTACGCCGAGGTCGGCACGAGCAGGGAGCCCGGCACCGTGCTGCTCAGCGTGAGCGGCGGTGCCGCGACCAACGCGATCGTGGAGGCGCCGACCGGCACCATGCTGGCCGACGTGCTCGACCTGTGCGACGCGGAGCCCGGCGACGGCGTGCTGATCGGCGGCTATCACGGCGCGTTCCTGAGCCCGGAGACGGCCGTCTCGGCGGTGATCTCGCGCGAGGGCATGAAGAAGGCCGGCGGCGAGCTGGGCGCCGGGATCGTGGTGCCGCTCGGGGCGAACACCTGCCCGCTGGGTGAGGCGGCCCGGGTCACCGCCTACCTGGCCGCGCAGTCGTCCGGTCAGTGCGGGCCGTGCCGGCTCGGCCTGCCGGACATCGCCCGGCAGATGCTCGCGCTCACCGACGGCAGCGGCTCGCAGGACGCCATCCGGCGTTCCGTCCGGGCCGTCGAGCGTCGCGGCGCCTGCTTCCATCCGGACGGCACGGCCAGGTTCGTGCTGTCGGCGTTGGAGGCGTTCGAGGCCGACATCGCGCTGCACCGCGACTACGGGTCGTGCGGCAGGCCGGTGCGCGGCGTGCTGCCGCTGCCCGAGCGGGAGGAGGAGCCGGAGTATCGCCTGGAGGTCGACTGGACCCGCTGCCAGGGCCACGGCCTGTGCGCGCACCTGCTGCCGGAGTTCGTCACCCTGGACGACTACGGCTTCCCGTCCTTCAACACCGTGCCCGGCTGGATGGTCAAGGAGGCACGGCGGGCGGTCGACATGTGCCCCGCGCTGGCCCTTCGCCTGGGCGAGGCCGTGATGGCGAAGACGGGCTGACCACCGCCGCTGGGCGGGCCGGGCCGTTTCACTCGGCCTGCCGCTGTTCCTCCAGACCGAACAGCGGCAGGCAGGGCTCCAGGCCGTGGATCCGAACGCCGTCCAGCGGCTTCCAGTCCGTACGGGCGAGGCGGAACCGCCGCATGACCGCCGGTTCGCCCCGGCGGACGTGGCGTGTGACGCCGTCGTCGCGGTAGCCGAGCTTCGCGGTCACCGCGAGCGAGGCGGGGTTGTCCACGAACGCCTCCGTCGTGGCGTACTCGGCGCCCAGCCCCGCGAAGGCCAGGTGCAGCATGGCCGCGCGCATCTCGGTGCCGATGCCGCGCCCCTGGAAGCGCCGGCCCACCCAGGACCCCGACCCGACCTCACGCAGGACGGGGAAGTCGGTCGCCGAGAACCCCTGGGTGCCCACGATCCGGCCCTCGTGGACGGCCACCAGGTCGATGGACCAGGCGGCCGGCGCGAACTCGGCCCACTGCCGGAAGTGGTACTGGACGGTGCTCCTGGCCCGCTCCGCCGGCCCGGCGTCGGTCCACGGGAACAGGAAGGGCATGGTCTCCTCGTCGTGCACGCCCTCGGCCGCCCGCTCTCCCAGCTCGTCGAGGTCCGCGAGCGAGGGGTAGCGCAGCTCCAGCCTCGGCGTGGTCACGGACAGCTCGAACAACGGCCAGTTACGCATACCGCATCGTTTCACCGCCGCTCAGCGGGACGCCTCTCCTTTTCCGGGTCGGCGATGCGTTGCAGCCACTCGGTGAGCAGACCGCGCTCGGCGGCCGACAACGGCAGACCGACGCCCGGCGGCTCAGGCGAGCCGGGCGACCCGGATGGCCCAGGCGGGCCCGGCGGCGCCGCCAACGCGGCCAGCAGGCTGATCGCGCCGCGCGCCGGCGAGCCGGTGGCCTCGGCCGGCTCCGGCTCGCCCGACGCGGAAGTCGTCACGGCGGCCAGCACGGCTTCGCGGGTGAGCGGCGACAACTCGGGATCGCGGTGCCGGGGCTCGGTGGCGATCAGGGTGAGCGTGACCCCGCAGCCGGCCGAGTGGATCATCTGGGCGGCCCGCTCCACAGGCACCCGCAGCAGGCCCGCCTCGGCGACGCGGTGGACGAGCCCGCGCAGGATGGCGGCGGCCTCGCGCGCCGCGGGCGGCTCGGCGCCGGGGCGGGCCTGGCCGTACATCAGCGTGTAGTAGGCGGGGTTGGCGACGCCGAACTCGACGTGCAGATCCCAGCCGTGGCGCAGGTCGCGCAGGGGGTCGTCGCTCGGCCGCCGGGCGGTCTTGGCCGTCAGGTAGGTGGCGAAGCCGTGGCTCGCGACCGCGTCGAGCAGCCCTTGCTTGTCGCCGAACAGCCGGTAGATGGTCGGCGCCTGGACCCCGGCGGCGGCGCACACCGAACGGGTGGACACGGCCTCCCTGCCGCCCTCGGTCAGCAGGTCGGCGGCCGCCGCCACGATCCGCTCCCTGGCCGTCCGCTCACTCATGCTATCGACGATAACAGAAACTTGTTAGCGTCGTTGACGTTAGCGTTGCTAGTGTGTAAGTGTTAGCGACCTGAACGACATCGACCGGGGAGCGGACACCATGAGCACTCAGGACAGCGAGCGGGACCGGCGCGTGGCGATCGTGACCGGCGGATCGGGCGGCATCGGCCGGGCGGTCGCCGAGCGCCTGGCGGCCGACGGCCAGTCCGTGGTCATCGTCTACGCGGGCAACAAGGCGACCGCCGGCGAGGTGGTCGACGCGATCACCGCGTCAGGCGGCTCGGCGATCGCCGTGCAGGCCGACGTGGCCGACGAGCAGTCGGTCGAGCAGGCCTTCGAGGCGGCCGAGCGGGAGTTCGGCGGGGTCGACGTGGTCGTCAACGCGGCCGGCATCATGCTCCTCGCCCCGCTGGCCGAGATGGATCTCGCCGACTTCGACCGCATGCACCGCACCAACGTCCGCGGCACCTTCGTCGTCGCACAGCAGGCCGCCCGCCGGGTGCGCAGCGGCGGAGCGATCATCAACTTCTCCACCTCCGTGACGAAGCTCGCCCTGCCCACCTACTCCGCCTACGCGGCGAGCAAGGCGGCGGTCGACGGGATCAGCCTGGTGCTCGCCAAGGAGCTGCGCGGCCGTGACATCACGGTCAACGCCGTGGCGCCCGGCCCCACGGCCACGCCTCTCTTCCTGCGCGGCAAGGACGAAGAGACCATCGACCGGATGGCCCACCTGACCCCGCTGGAGCGCCTCGGCCGGCCCGAGGACACCGCCGAGGTCGTCTCCTTCCTGGCCGGCCCGGCGCGCTGGGTCAACGGCCAGACCCTCTACGCCAACGGCGGCCTCGCCTGACGGCGCCGGCTCAACGCACCGCCACGATCTCCCCGCCGGCCTGGCCGCCCATCGCATCGGCGGTCTCACCGCCGGTCTCTGAGGCCGGAGGCGGCAGGCAGGCTTGGCGGCGGTATCTGCCGGGGGCGATGCCGTAGTGGCGCTTGAAGGCGTTGGCGAAGGCGAACTCCGAGCCGTAGCCGACGCGCGCCGCCACCTCCGCCTGCGAGGCGTCCGACTCCTGCAGGATGCGACCGGCGATCGCCAGCCGCCACCAGGTCAGGTAGGCCATCGGCGACTGCCCGACCAGGGTCGTGAAGCGCCGCGAGAAGGCCGCCCGGGACAGGCCCGCCAGGTCGGCCAGGGACGGCAGTGTCCACGGGCGCGCGGGGTCGCCGTGGACGGCGTCGAGGACGGTGCTGATCGCGGGATCGGCCAGGGCCGCGGCCCAGCCGCCGACCTGGCACTGTCGGGGGCCTGTGTCATACCAGGCCCGCAGGATGTAGAGCAGCAGCGTGTCGAGCAGTGACGACACCACGGTGTCGGCGCCCAGGCGGGGGTTGGCGATCTCGCTGCCCAGCAGCTCGACCGCGGCGCGGAGCTCAGGGCGGTGGCCGAGGTGGGCCGGCAGGTGGATCATCTCCGGCAAGTCGCGGAGGATCGGGTGGCTCCGGCTCGGATCGAGTTGGTAGCCGCCACAGAGCATGACCGTGGCCGCGCCGGGGCCGGGGAAGGACGCCGAGGAGAACAGGCTCGCCTCGGCCCCGGGATCGCAGACGGACTCGGGGAGCGGGGTCGCCGGGCTGTCGGCCATCGCGTAGCCGTCGCCGTGGGGGAAGAACAGCACGTCGCCGACGTTGACCGGGATCGGATCACCGGCGGGCGGGATGAGCCAGCAGGACCCCTGGAGGATGACCTGGAAGCCCGCCGAACCGGGCGCCGAGGGGAATCGCTGCCCCCAGGGGGCATGCCACTCGACCCGCGCGGAGCGGGGGCATCCGGTGCGCACGATGGCCATCACGTCACTGAGCAAGTCCACGCCGCGAGTCTATCCCGCGAGACGTTCACGTATAAAGAGCAGACATCAGCGCATTGGTTATCTCTCGCACGCCTCCTACGGTTGACCAGCGAAGGAGGTTCCACATGAGCGTGGCTCAGGTGACAGGGGCGACCGGCAGGGCCGGTCGCCAGGTGATGCGTGCGGCGCGGATCCACGAGTACGGCGAGGCGTCGGTGATCCGCTACGACGAGGTGCCGAGACCGCGGCCGGGGCCCGGCGAGGTGCTCATCGAGGTGGCGGCCACCTCGTTCAACCCGTCGGAGGTGGGCCTGCGGCTCGGACTGCTCGACGGGGTGCTGCCCGTGACGCTGCCGCACACGCTGGGCTGCGACGTCTCGGGCACGGTCGTCGAGACCGGCGCGGGCGTCACGGAGTTCGCCCCCGGTGACCGGGTGATCGGCCTGGTGGACGGCGCGGCGGCGGAGTACACGGTGGCTTCGGCGAGCGTGCTGGCCAGGGCGCCCGAGACGATCCCGCTGGAAGCCGCCGCCGCCGTCCCCGTCGCCGGGCTCACCGCCTGGCAGGCCGTCTTCGTGCACGCCCGCGTCACCGCCGGCCAGCGGGTGCTGGTCAACGGCGCGGGCGGCGGGATCGGCCTGTTCGCCGTCCAGCTGGCGAAACGGGCGGGCGCCACGGTGATCGCCACCGCGAGCCCCCGCAGCCACGACGCGGTGCGCGCGCTGGGCGCCGACGAGGTGGTCGACTACACCCGGGACCCCTTGCCCGGCGGGATGGACGTGGTCCTGAACCTCGCCGGGATCACCCCGGAGGCGGCGCACGAGCTGGCCGCCCTGGCGCGGCCGGACGGCGTGATCGTCACCGTCGCCACCCCGATCGACTCTCCGCGGGCCATCCATTTCGTCACCCGCAACGATCCCGGGCAGCTCGCCGAGCTCGTGGCCCTGATCGACGCCGGGCGGCTCACCGTCGAGATCGCCGAGTCGCACCCGCTGACCGGCCTGCACGACATCCACCTCCGGGCGGAGTCCGGCCAGACCCGCGGCAAGATCATCATCATTCCGAAAGGCACGCCATGACCCGGATCGCCATCATCATCGGCAGCACCCGCCCCGTCCGCAACGGCGAGGCCGTCGCCGGCTGGGTGCACGACCTGGCCGTCAAGCGAGGTGACGCCGACTACGAGCTGGTCGACCTGAAGGACTACGACCTGCCCCACCTGGACGAGAGCCTGCCGGCCGCGGCGGGCGTGTACGAGCACGAGCACACCAGGGCGTGGGCGGAGCGGATCGCGTCCTTCGACGGCTTCGTGTTCGTCACACCGGAGTACAACTCCTCGACCTCGGGCGTGCTGAAGAACGCGATCGACTTCCTCTTCTCCGAGTGGGCCGACAAGGCCGCCGGGTTCGTCGGCTACGGCGTCGACGGCGGGGTGCGGGCGGCCGAGCACCTCAGGCAGATGCTCGGCCGGGTCAAGGTCGCCGACGTGTCGGCCCAGGTCGCGTTGTCCCTCTTCACCGACTTCGAGGAGATGACGGTGTTCAAGCCGGCGGCCCGCCATGAGGACGCGGTCACCGCGATGCTGGACCAGGTCGTCTCCTGGAGCGAGGCGCTCCGGCCGCTCAGAGTGTGAAGCTCAAGGTGTGACCCTCAGGGGGTGAAGTGGCGCAGCACCTCGGGGTTGGCCATGGCGTCGGGGTTGGCCGCCTGCTCGACGGGGGTGCCGAGGAGGATCTTGCGGACCGGCACCTCGAGCTTCTTGCCCGACAGGGTGCGCGGGATGCCGGGCACCGCGCGGATCTCGTTGGGCACGTGCCGGGGTGACAGCTCCTCGCGCAACGCCGCGCACAGGGCACCGGTCAGCGTCTCGGTGAGCTCGGCGCCCTCGGCGAGCGTCACGTAGAGCAGCAGCCGTCCCTCCTGGCCGAGCTGCCCGGTGTCGATCACCAGGCTGTCGGTGATCTCCTCGAACCGCTCGACCACGCGGTAGAACTCGCTGGTGCCCATCCGGACGCCGCCCCGGTTCAGTGTCGAGTCGGAGCGGCCGTAGATCACGCAGCTGCCGTCTTCGTTGATCTTGATCCAGTCACCGTGCCGCCACACGCCGGGGTAGACGTCGAAGTAGCTCTCGCGGTAGCGCTCGCCGGACGGGTCGTTCCAGAACATCACCGGCATCGAGGGCATCGGCGAGGTGATCACCAGCTCGCCGACCTCCCCCACGACCGGCCTGCCCTCGATGTCGTACGACTCCACCCGGGCCCCCAGCGAACGGCACGGGATGATCCCCGCCCGGATCGGATGCAGCACGGTCGCGCCGACGAACCCGGTGCACACGTCGGTGCCGCCGGAGAACGACCCGAGCGGGACCCCGGGCAGCTCCTCGGCCACCCAGGAGAACCCCTCCGGCGGCAGCGGCGACCCGGTGGAGCCGAGGCCCCGGAGCCGGTCGAGGCCCTCGGGGTGGATGCCGGCCTTCAGCGAGGCCATGACGTACGGCGCGCCGACCCCGAAGTAGGTCACCCGCTCGGAGGCGGCGATGCGCCACAGCACGGCGGCCGACGGGTAGGCGGCCGAGCCGTCGTAGAGCACGGGGGTGGCGCCCACCAGCAGGGCGCCGATGAGGTAGTTCCACATCATCCAGCCCGTGGTGGTGTACCAGAAGAACACGTCCCCCTCACCCAGGTCCTGGTGGAAGGAGAGCGACTTGAGGTGCTCCAGCACGATGCCGCCGTGCCCGTGCACGATCGGCTTGGGCAGCCCGGTCGTCCCGCTGGAGTAGAGGATCCACAGCGGGTGGTCGAACGGCACCCGCTCGAACTCCAGCGGCCCGGACTCGGCCCGCAGCCCCTCCCAGCCGATCACCTCGCCGTGCGGCAGGGCGTCGGTGTGGGCGGGAGCGGGCTCGGCCCGCTGCGGGGGCCGGCCGTCCCCGGCCGCGGCCAGGTAGGGGATCCACACGGTGGCGCGGAGCGAGGGCAGCTCGGCGGCGATCTCCTTCACCGCCGCCGAGCGGTCGTAGCCCTTGCCGTTGTAGTGGTAGCCATCGACCGCGATCAGCACCTTGGGCTCGATCTGCCGGAACCGGTCGACGATGCTCGGCACGCCGAAGTCGGGCGATCCGGCCGACCAGATCGCGCCCAGGGAGGCGGTGGCCAGGAAGGCGATCAGCGCCTGCGGGATGTTCGGCAGATAGCCGGCGACCCGGTCGCCGCGCCCGACGCCGAGGCGCACCAGGCCGGCTCTGACGCGGGCGACCTCCTCGCGCAGCTCGGCGCGGGACATCTCCTGCCGGCCGCCGTCCTCGGAGACGAACACCAGCGCGGTGCCGTCCTCATGGCGCAGCGCGTTCTCGGCGTAGTTGAGGCTGCTTCCGGCGAACCAGGTGGCGTCAGGCATCGTCCCGGTGATGACGGGCCCGGCACCACGTTCGCCGATCACCCTGAAGTAGTCCCAGATGGACGTCCAGAACTCCGCCGGACTGTCGACGGACCACTGCCACACCTCGTCATAGCCGGCCCCTGACCGTCCCAGCGACTCCAGGTAGCGGGTCAGCCTGGCGCCCGCGACGACGTCATCGGCCGGTTCCCAGAGAAGTGCACCTTCAACAACCATGTGTCCCATCCTGTCGCTGGTCCTGACGAAAGTCATACCTGTCGTCCCCCCCAACGCGCTACCTGGTTCGCCCGCGGTCCCGCCCTCAAATTCGGCCCGGGAGCGCGTCAACGGCGCAGGTGGTCCACCGCCATCCGCGCGGCCGTGCCGATCACCGCGTCGGCGCGCGGCTGGTTGACCGCGGGGCTGAACGAGCGGGTGAAGACCGCGACCGCGTAGCGGCCCCCGTCGGGGTACTCGACCACGCCCGCCTCGTTGCGCAGCGTCGGTAGCGTGCCGGTCTTGCCGCTGACCTCGACGTCGTCGTACGGGAAGCCGGAGGCCAGCCGGTGCGGCCAGACCTGCAGGTTGAGGACGGTGCGCATCCAGGCGCACGACTCGGCGGAGGCGGCCTCGTCGCGCCAGATCAGCCCGAACAGCGCGGCCGTCTCGCGCGGCGTGCTGCGGTTGGTGTGCCGCGGGTCGAGCACCCGCAGCCGGGCGATCTCCTCCACATCGAGGTAGGGCCAGCCGTGCCCGATGTCGTCGGTCATGCTCTGGTAGAGGCCCCTGGCCGTGTGCGCGACGTGCGTGCCGTGCAGCCCGAACCCGGCCAGCATCGCGTTGACCGCGTCGAGCCCGACCACGCCGGCCAGCACGTCGGCCGCGGTGTTGTCGCTCACCGCGATCATCAGATAGGCCAGGTCGCGCAGTGACATCGTGACGTCGTCGAGCATGACAGAGACACCGGTGGGCCCGAAGGCGCGCTCGGCGGCCCCCACGGTCACCCGCGAGGCGGGGTCGAGCAGCCCGGCGTCCGCCTGCCGGCAGAGCTCGACCAGCAGCGGCACCTTGAAGACCGACGCGGTCGGCACCGGCTCGTCGGACCCGTGCCCCACCTCCCGGCCGGTGTCGAGGTCGGCGGCGTGCAGCCAGCCCGTCACACCCGCCGCGCGGAACAGCCCGTCGAAGTCGCTCATGCCAGCGACCCCGGCCGCCGGCTGACCCGCCGCGCGGGCGTCGCGCCCTCGTCCGCCATCCCGGCGCGCTCCTTCAGAGTACGTACGGCCACCGCCGAGAAGCCGGTGACCGCGTCCGTCGCCGCCCGCCAGGCCGTGGAGAACCGAAGGGCGATCGGCGAGCCTAGCAGCGGTCGCCAGGCCAGTCCCGGCACCTCCTCCCGGGGCCCGAAGGCGACCGCGGCGCCCGCGAGCACCAGCCCCAGCCCGGCGCCCTCGTGCACCTGGGCGGGCACGTAGCCGTGGCGGCGGCACTCGACCAGCACCTCGGCGTGCAGCCCAGGCTCCCCTTCCCGGGGCGGCAGCAGCAACTCCTGCCCGGCCAGGTCGGCCAGGTGCAGCTCGCGTACGCTCCCGAGAGGGTGGTCGGCGGCCAGCAGCACGCCCTGGGGCTGCGCCAGCATCGGGCCGAAGTGCAGGCCGGGCGCCGTGACGGGGTGCCGGACGATTCCGACGTCGATCGTGCCGTCCGTGAGCGCGGCCACCTGGTCGGCCGTCCAGATCTCGGCGGGCGCGAGCCGTACCTGGGGCCGGGTCTCGCGGAAGCCGGCGACCAGAGCGGCGATGACGGCGGCGGCCAGGTCGGGCGGGACCCCGACCTTGAGCACGGAGTCCTCGCCGTGGCGGGCGAGCTCGTGCAGCCGGTCGACTCGGATCACGATCTCGCGGGCCTCGGTGAGCAGCAGCCGGCCCGCCCCGGTCAGCCGGACCTGACGGGCGGAACGGTCGAAGAGCCGCACGCCGAGCTCCTGCTCCAAGCGCTTGATCCGCTGGCTGAGCGGCGGCTGGGCGATGCCGAGCCGGATCGCGGCGTTGCCGAAGTGGAGTTCCTCCGCCACCACGATGAAGTAGCGAAGGTGCCGGACAAGGTCCACAGCCAGCAACTATAGCCAGATTTAGATCGATGAAGTCCTCATATCAGTATTGGACACCGATAAGGCACCTCTGCTCTCCTCTCCTCCATGGCACCACAAAGGGGGACAATGTACGCACATCTCAAGGAGGAGGCCCCTCCTCCGAGACGACGGCGCAAGGGGCGCTGGATCACCGCCGCCATCCTCGTGCCCGTGCTCGCCGCCGGGGGGACGTTCTGGGCGCTGCGCACGACCGGCTCGCCCGAGGAGACCGCCGACCGCTACCTCACGGCCTGGTCCGCTGAGGACTACCTGGCGATGCGCGAGCTGGTGGCCGATCCGCCCGCCGACTTCGAACGACTGCACCGGCTCTTCCGCAAGGACCTCAAGCTCACCCAGGCCACCTTCCACCGGCCCAGGCCCGGCGGGATCTTCCCGGCGAGCGCCGAGGACAGGGGCGGCGAGGTGAGCTTCCACGCCACGCTGATCGGCCCCAAGGACTGGGAGTACGACGGACGGCTCAAGCTCGTCGAGCGCGACGGCGGCTGGAAGGTCGCCTGGACCCCGGCCGCCATCAACCCGCTGCTCAAGCGGGGCCGGTCACTGCGGGTGGTCACTGTGAAAAGACAGCCGCTCCCCGTGCTGGCCGCCGACGGCAGCCGCATCGACACCCCCGACGCTCCCGGCTCCGTGCAGCAACTCGTCGAAGGGCTCAAGCAGACCTACCCCGACAGGTTCGGCACGACGGACAGCGCCAGGATCGACCTCTATCAGGGCGACGAGCAGGTCAAGACCGTGGTCGAGGCGAGCGAGAGCCTGCCGCTGCCCACCACGATCGACCTCAAGGTGCACCGCGCCGGCGCCGCCGCCCTGGAGGACGCCGGCAAGCCCGCCTCGCTGGTCGCGCTGCGCCCGTCGACCGGCGAGATCCTGTCGGTGGTCAACAGGCCCGGCGGGTTCAACCGGGCGCTGCTCGGCAAGTATCCGCCCGGCTCGACGTTCAAGGTCGTCACGGCCTCCGCGCTGGTCGCCGGCGGCCTGGAGCCGGACCGGAAGGTCAGCTGCCCCGCCGAGCAGAACATCGGCGGCTTCCCCTTCCACAACGCCGGTTTCAAGGACTACGGCACGCTGGCCTTCCGCGACGCGTTCGCGCACTCGTGCAACACGACGTTCGGCGCGATGGCGGTGGACGACCTGGGCAAGGGCCGGCTCGCCGAGGTGGCCGGCAGCTTCGGCTTCGGCGCCGCGATCACGCCGGGCGTGCCGGCCGTGCGCGCGGAGTTCCCGGCCCCGAAGGACGCCACCGACCTGGCCTCCGCCTCGATCGGGCAGGGCAGGGTGCTGGCCAGCCCGCTGAACATGGCCTCGGTCGCCGCCGCCATCGCCGACGGCGCCTGGCGCCCGCCCCGCCTCGTCGCCGAGGAGCTGGTGCCCGACCACACGCTGCGCCCACGCCCACTGGAGGACGCCGTGGTGCGCGCGCTGCGCCGGCTCATGCCCGCCGTCGTCACCGACGGCACCGCCCACGCCGTACGCTTCCCCTCCGGCACGGCCGGCAAGACCGGCACGGCGGAGTACGGCTCGGGCAAGGAGCCGCCCGCGCACTCGTGGTTCATCGGCTACCGGGGCGACCTGGCGTTCGCGGTCATCGTGGAGGGCGGCGGCGCGGGCTCGGCCGTGGCGGCTCCGATCGCGGCCCGCTTCCTCAACGCCCTCGACTGACCGGCCCGCCGCCGCACGACCGGCCCGCTGCCTCAGGACGCCGGGCTGCCCGGCCTGCCGCCGCGCGATCGGCCCGCTGCCTCAGGACGCCGGGCTGACCGGCCCGCGCGCCACCACCGGCGAGGTGAGGCCCGCGACGGCGGCCACCACCTCCGAGGCGTTGGACAGGTCGGGCAGCACCACGTCGGCCCCGGCGGCGCGCAGCTCGGCCTCCATCGACCGGCCCGAGGCCACCCCGATCATCGCGGCGCCGCCGATCTTGGCGGCCTGTACGTCACGCGCCGAGTCGCCGATGACGACCGTGTTGGCCGCGGTGAACGGGGTGCCGAGCCGCGCCTTGGCCCGCCCCTGGGCGACCTGCAGCAGCGTCGCCTTGGGATAGACCTCCTCGCCGTAGCCGCCGAGCTCGAAGTCGATGTACTTGTCGAGCCCGAACGCCTGGAGCTTGAGCACGGCGTTGCCCTTGATGGTGCCGGTGAGCACCGTCTGCACCACGCCGTCGAGCCGGGCCACGGCCTTGAGCGCGTCTCTGGCCCCCGGCAGGGCGCGGCCCTCCTTGGGCAGCCGCTTGCGCCGGTCGGCGAACGCCGAGGCCAGGGCGGAGATGAACGCGGGCAGGTGGCCGTCCTCGGCCACGATGCCGTTGACGGCGAGAGTCTCGAAGATGATCTCGGAATCCGGCCGGCCCAGCGGGGGCACCAGCTTGACCAGCGGGCGCCCGGTCACGGCCCGGAACGCCTCGGCGTAGGCGTCTCGGGTGACGATGGCGACGTCGACCAGGGTCAGATCGATGTTCCAGAGCACTAGACGGTTGATGGCAGCCTCCTGAGGGGTGCTGCAAGAGTAGGGCCTGCCGCGGGGCTAGGGCTGCCGACCAGGCGGATCAGGCATGGTCGAGCGCCTGGGCCAGGGTGTCGACGACCGGCAGGCCGGTGCCCTCCAGCTCGGCCCGCGTGGTCATGCCGCCTGTATAGAGGACCGCCCGGGCGCCCACGTGCCGGGCCGCCAGCCCGTCGTCCACGCTGTCGCCGATCACCAGGACCTCGTCCGGCTCGACCTCCAGCGCCTGGATGTGGGCGGTCATGTGGGCGGCCTTCTCGCCGCCGGTCAGCCCGACCAGCCCGTCGACCCGGGTGAAGTGGCGGGTGATGCCGAAGGAGTCGACCGTCGGGACCAGGTGGGCGTGCGGAGCCATGGAGCAGAGCGACTGGGTGCCCGTCCAGCTGGTGAGCGTGAGCTCGGCGTCGGCGGCCAGCCCGCAGGCGACGGCCAGCCGGAAGTAGTGGTCGTGGAAGCCGGTGTCGAGCAGCTCCCACTCGCCTTCGTTCAGCGGGCGGCCCAGCAGCCGCTCGTAGGCGAGCCAGATGGGCCGCGTGTAGACCGCGCGGAACCCGTCGGCGTCGAGCGGGGGCAGCTCGTAGGACCTGAAAACCTCGTTGGTGGCTCCCACCACGGCGTCGATGTCGTGGAAGAGGGTGCCGTTCCAATCCCAGATGATGTGCTTTGTCATGTCCCGGACAGCCTAGCCGTCGGGCCCGACATTTCGCGGGACGACGGAGCCGCGACCTTCGGCTCGACTCCCTCACCGATCCGGCTTGCCGCGGCCGGCGGCAGGCGCCGATCCAGTCAGGAGCCGAGGAGGTCGGGGATCTCCTGGGTGGCGTACCACATGAGCTCGTGCGCCTCGGCGCCGTCGACCGTGAAGCGGGCGTCGTCATCACCCTGGTCGGCGGCGGGCAGCGCGGCGATCGCGGCCTCGACGTCGCCGGTCGCCTGGAGGTCGTCGACGTGCACCGCGGCGACCTTGGCCAGCGGCACCCCGTCTCCGACGCGTACCCTGCCCCGGTCCTCCAGATCGGTGCCCGCCGACAGGGCGGCGTCGGGCACCTCGGCCACGACCACCACCCGGCGGGGCGCCGTGGCGCCCCCGTCGGCGGCCAGCATGCGCAGCGAGGCGCGGGCGGCCTCGGTGAGGGCCACGTATTCGAGCTCCTCGGCGTCACCCGAGGCGTACCACTCGGTCAGCGCGGGCGTCACCGCGTAGCCGGTCAGCGGAGCCGGGCCCAGCTCCCCCGACTCGACCGCTCGGGCCAGCTCGGGGAGTGTGCAGGGCAGGTAGACGCGCATCAGAAACCTTTCGCAGCGTGCGGAGAGACCATCATGCCCGTCTCAGCGAGAGTTGAAGGAGTGTCTCGAGTCGCGTGATGGTCGTGTCCGGATCGGTGTGGTGGATCCCCTCGATGCCGAGCGCCCGCGCGGCCACGATGTTGGCCTCGATGTCGTCGATGAACACGCACGCCTCACCGGGCAGCCCCACCAGGCCGAGCGCGTGCTGGAAGATGCGCGGCTCTGGCTTGCGCATGCCCACCTCGCCCGAGATCACCACCGCGTCGAAGATCTCGTCCCAGCCCTCGCGGGGATAGGTGTTGGACCACGAGTTGGACAGCAGGCACGTGCGGACGCCGGCCTCCCTGACGTCGCGCAGCATGTCGTACATCGCCTCGGCCCGCTCGAACCCGGCGAACATCCGCTCCAGCAGCCCGTCGGCCACGGGCGGGGCGCCGTCGACGGTGCGCAGCCGGGCGGCCAGGTCACGCTCGAACGTGGAGCCGTCGATCTCACCGCGTTCGAGCGCGTGCACGACGGTCTCGCCGTCACCGCTGTAGGCATGACGGACGAGCTCGCCCATCACCTCGCGATAGTGGGCGTCGTCGATGCGGTCGGCCACGATCCAGTGCCTGATGGAGTCGGACATGCTGGTCGTCAGCACCCCGCCCCAGTCGATCAGAACACCTGCGACCACGCTGCCTCCTCGATCGGACATCCGCTCCAGATTAGAGCGTCCCACAGCCCTGGGTGACCACATAAAACCGGGATAAAGGACCACCAATTCCCCTGGCTAGGGTGGTGCTCCGTTCCCATCGAACCGAGAAGGGACCGCCGTGCGAACGACGATCCTGATCACCTCCCCCGACAGGTTCACGGCCCCCGGCCTGGAACTCTTCGACCTCCCGCCGATCTTCGCCGGCGGACCCGAATGGCTCACCAAACCCGTCCTGATCGCGCTGCTCAGCTCCGTCGTCGTCATCGCGCTGTGCTGGGCCGCCTTCGCCAGACCCGCGATCGTCCCGCGCGGCTGGCAGAACCTCGGCGAATACGCCTACGTGTTCGTCCGCGACCAGGTCGCCCGGCCCAGCCTCGGCAAGGACGCCGACCGGTGGATGGGCCCGCTGTTCACGATCTTCCTGACCGTGCTGGTCTGGAACCTGATGGGCGTCATCCCCCTCATCCAGTTCCCCGTCGCCGCACACATCGCCTTCCCGCTGGTGGTGGCCGTCAGCGTGTACCTGATCAAGCTCTACCTGGGCATCAGGCACCACGGAGTGCGCGGCTACCTCAAGGGCATCGTGCACCTGCCCGGCCTGCCGTGGTGGGCGTACTCGATCTACGCGCCGCTGATCCTCGCCGAGGTCTTCGTCACCTCGCTGTTCACGCACTTCATCCGGCTCTTCGCGAACATGTTCGCCGGGCACATCCTGCTGGCGTTCTTCAGCGCGGTCGGCTTCTGGTTCGTGTTCGAACGGCTCACGCCGCTCGGCGCCGGGATCGGGCTGCTCGGCGTGGTGATGACCATCGTGCTGACCGCGTTCGAGATGTTCATCCAGTTCCTGCAGGCGTACCTGTTCGCCATGCTGGCCGCGATGTACGTGGCCAGCGGCTTACACGGCGAGCACTAACGCGCCGCGCGGGTGACCCGGGCGGCCAGCGCGCGGTGCTCGGCCGAGCGCAGCACCTTGGCCGCCCGCTCCGCCGACGCGACCGGCGCCTCGTGCAGGATGCCGCGGGCCTGCTTGAGCGTGAGCAGCCGGGTGACCGACTGGTTGAGCCGCTGCCGGCTGATCTTGCCGGACTTCGCCGCGGCCAGCACCGCGTGGTACGCCTTCGGGAAGTCGTACGGCATGAGCAGCAAATCGGCCCCGGCCAGGACGGCTCGCACGGCCACCTCGCCATCGGCGTACTTCTTGCGCACGCCCTCCATGTTGAGCGCGTCGGTCGAGATCACGCCCCTGAAGCCGAGCTTCTCGCGGAGCAGCCCGGTCAGGATGGGCTTGGACAGGGTCGCGGGATCGCCCGACGGGTCGAGCTTGGGGAAGACGATGTGGGCGCTCATCACGGCGTCGACCCCGGCGGCGATCGCGGCCTTGAACGGCGGCGCGTCGACGCGCTCCCACTCGGCCCGAGTGTGCTTGATCACGGGCAGCCCGGTGTGGCTGTCGACGTTGGTGTCGCCGTGGCCCGGGAAGTGCTTGGCGGTGGCGGCGATGCCGGCGTCGCCGAACCCCTTGACCGCGGCCGAGACCATGCCGGCCACCCTGGCCGGGTCGTCGCCGAAGGCCCGCTGGCCGATGACCGGGTTGCGCGGGTTGATGTTGACGTCGGCGACCGGGGCGAAGTCGAGGTTGACGCCCACCGCGCGCAACTCCGCGCCGGTGGCCTTGGCGACGGCCCGCGACATGGAGGTCTTCTGGGTGGAGCCGATCTGCGAGGCGCCGGGGAAGCGCGTCATCAGCGCCGACATCCGCGACACCAGGCCGTTCTCCTGGTCGGTGCCGATGAGCAGCGGCACCCTGGGCGACGCCCGCTGCATCCCGTTGGTCAGCCCGACCACCTGGGCCGTGCTCTTGACGTTGGCGGGAAAGAGGATGACGCCGCCGAGGTGGTAGCGGGCGATCACCTTGGCCGGGGTCTGGGCGCCGTACCTGGCCTGGTTCTCGCCCGAGACGCTGTCGGCCGACGTGCCGTACAGGACCGGCATGAACAGCTGGCCGACCTTCTCCTCGACGCTCATCCGCGACAGTGTGCGGCGCACCTCGTCGCCCTGCGCGGGAGTGCGGGCGGCGGGCGGCGAGGAAGGGGCGGCGCTCGTCGGCGCCGGCGGTTTCGCCGACGGGGCCGACGGGGCGGTCGCCGCCGCCCCGGCCGAGCCGTCGCCTCCGGCGCAGGCCGAGAGAGCGATCACCAACAGGCCCGCCGCACCGATCCGTCCAAGCATGCGTCCAACCGTATCCACGCGGCGTCGTGCGTGAGACCCGTCCGACGCCGAAACCTCCTGCGCGACCGGACCCGCACGACCGCCCGCACGCGTCCGCGGACCGTCCGCGGACCGTCCGCGGACCGTCCGCGGACCGTCCGCGGACCGTCCGCGGACCGCCTACAGGCGGCTCCGCGCGCACGGCCGCCCGCGGGTGCCGGCGGACCGTCCGCGGACCGTCTACAGGCCCAGGCGGGCGAGCTCCGGCAGCTCGGACCGGGCCGCGGCACGGGCGTGCGCGGGCGTCTCCATCCCCCGCGCGGCCTGCGCGGCGAGCTGGCACTGGCCGAGCGTCTGCCCCGCCAGCGCGACCCGTACGGCTGGCAACGCGCGGGGCGACATCGACAACGAGGTCGCGCCCAGCCCGACGAGCACGCAGGCCAGCAGCGGATCGGCGGCCGCCTCCCCGCAGACCCCGCACGGCTTGCCGTTGTCGGAGGCCGCGGTCGCGGTGCGGTGCACGAGATCAAGCAGCGCCGGCTGCCACGGGTCCTGCAGGGTGCCCAGCGTGCCGAGCTGGCGGTCGGCGGCGAAGGTGTACTGGGCGAGGTCGTTGGTGCCGATCGACACGAAGTCGACCACGGTGACCAGGCTCTCGGCGCGCAGCGCGGCCGCCGGGATCTCGATCATCGCACCGGCCGACGCCAGCCCTCTGACGTGGCAGACGCCCGCGAACCAGGAGGCTTCCTCGGCGGTGGCCACCATCGGAGCCATGATCATGAGGTGCGCCGAGCTGCCGTCGGCGGCGCCGGCGAGCGCCTCCACCTGCGTGTCCAGCACGTCCGGAAACCTGCGCAGCAGCCGCAGGCCGCGTTCCCCCAGCGCGGGGTTCGGCTCCCCGCCTGAGGAGGGCAGGAAGGAGAGCGGCTTGTCGGCCCCGGCGTCGAGGACCCGCACCACGACCGTCCGGCCGGGGAACGCCCCCAGCGCGGCCCGGTAGACCTGCCGCTGCTCGTCGGCCGAGGGCGCCTCGCTCCTGCCGAGGAAGAGGAACTCGGTGCGGTAGAGCCCGATGCCCTCGGCGCCGTGGGCCACCGCCGCGTCCAGGTCGCTCTGGCCGCCGACGTTGGCCAGCAGCGGCACCGCGTGGCCGTCGCTGGTCCGGCCGGGACCGCCGGTGTCGCGGGCGACCACCTGCCCGGCCCACGTGCCCCCTTCCGACCGCCCCACGCCGGATCCGGCCGACCGGCCCGCCTCCGAGCCGGCCGACCGGCCGTAGGAGGAGTCGGGCGGCTCGACCCGTACCTGACCGGACGTCCCGTCGACCCGAACGCGCACGCCGGGCCGGATGCCGGTCGCCCCTCGGCAGCCGACGACGGCGGGCACGCCCATCGACCGGGCCACGATCGCGGTGTGGCTGGTCGGCCCGCCCTTCTCCGTGACGAACGCGGCGACGAGGTCCTTCGTCAGCAGCACCGTGTCGGCGGGCGCCAGGTCATGGGCGACCAGCACGTACGGCTGGGGCGCCCCGCCCGGCTCGTCGGGCGGGGCGGGCTCCGACGGAATGCCCGGCATGGGGTGGCCGGTGAGCTCGCCGATCACCCGGTCCCTGACGTCGTCGAGATCCGCGGCCCGCTCGCCGAGGTAGCCGCCGGCTCCCGCCAGCGTTTCGCGGAACCTGGCGAACGCCTGGTAGACGGCCCTGGGCGCGGCGATGCCCTCGTCGATGAAGCCCCGGACGGCCACGGCCAGCCCGGGATCCTCGGCCATCATGGCCTGCGCCCTGAGGATCTCTCCGGCCTGGCCGCCCGCCCGGTCGCCGCGGAGCTCCAGCACCCCGGCGACCTGCTGGAGCGCGTCGGTCGCGCGCTGCTTCTCCTGATCCGCCTCTCCTGTGTAGGTTGCGCCCTCGGGGGGTTCGGGCACGGAGACGGTCACGATGAACGCGGGGCCCTGCCCGGTGCCCGGGCTGACCCCCACCCCCGTCAGATTCATGGCGATCCGGCGATCTTCGCTAGTTCGTCCAGCACTTCGTCAGCTCCCTTGCCCTCAGCCTTGATCACGATCGTCTCGTCCTGCCTGACGTCCAGCGCCAGGATCTGCAGGATGCTCTTGGCGTTGATCGGGTCGCCTCCCGGCACCTTGGCGACGGTGACGTCCATCGGCGCCTTCGTCGCCGCTCGCACGAACGTGGCCGCCGGACGGGCGTGCAGCCCCACCTCCGCCACCACGGTCACCCTGCGTTCAGGCATGCGGTCCTCCTCATGTGCCGGTCCGGACCACCCGGAACCATGTCTAAAGCCACTTTTAATGCCATCGGAACAACTCATCCCCTACATGTACGGTTCCTGCTGCCACACCCCACACCGACCCGGCCACCGCGTCGAGCGCGACGACCGGGCAGACGGGCGAGCGGCCCCCAGCCTCGACGACCGACGGATCCCAGGCCACCACGGGCTGGCCCGCGCGCACCCGATCGCCCTCGGCGGCCAGCAAGGTGAAGCCCTCCCCCTTGAGCTGGACCGTGTCGATGCCGAGGTGCACCAGCACCCCCCTGCCGTCGTCCCCCACGATGACGTAGGCATGTGGATGCAGTTTCATGATTTTTCCGGCGATGGGGGCCACGGCCTTGCCCGGCTCCCTCAGCGGGTCGATCGCCGTGCCAGGCCCCACCATGCCCGCGGAGAAGACCGGATCCGGCACGGCCGCCAGCCCCACAGCCGCCCCCTCCACCGGAGCGAGAACAGTCGTCATGGTCTCGCCCTCTAGCCGATGATGTCCTCGATGTCGCTGGCGATCGTGTCGGCCTCGGGTCCCACGACGACCTGCACCACGTTGCCCGCGGCCATCACCCCGTGGGCCCCTGCCGCCCTGAGGGCCGCCTGGTCGACCTTGGAGGCGTCGTGCACCTCGGTGCGCAGCCGGGTGATGCACGGTTCGATGTCGATGATGTTGCCGACGCCTCCGAGCCCGGCGATGATCGCGTTGACGTCCGCCGCCATCCGATCCTCCTCGTCCTCACGCTTCGATCAGGCTAAACGACACTCCCCGATCAGTCGGTCTGCGTCACCTTGTTCAGCCCGCGCGGCGCGTCGGGGTCGATGCCGAGCCTCCTGGCCAGCGCCTCGGTGAGCAGTTGCCCCGGCACGATCAGGCCCATCGGCGCGACCCACTCGGGCAGGTCGGGGCCCTTCAGCGCGGCCGTGCCCGCCCGCGCCAGCTCGGCTCCCCCACCGATCGTGTACGCCGCCGCGCCGGCCGCCACGACCCGTTCGGCCAGGGCCACCGTGCCGGGCAGGGTCGGGCTGTTCTCCGAGGCGACCAGCACCGCCGGGGTCTCGGCGTCGACGACCGCGATCGGCCCGTGCAGCAGGTCGGCGTAGGACAGGCCCATGGCGTGCAGGTAGCAGGCCTCCTTGAGCTTGAGCGCGGTCTCCAGGGCGGTGGAGAAGGCCAGCCCGCGCGCGGAGACGACGGCGCCGTGCTTGTCGGCCAGCCCCTCGACCACCGCGTCCAGGTCACCGGGGTCGCCGATGAGCTTCTCGACCGCCTCGGGAACCCGCTGGAGGTCCGCCGCGTCAACGTCGGCGCCCAGCCCGAGCGCGAGCACGGCGAGCGCGGCGAGCTGCGTCGTGTAGGTCTTGGTCGCCGGCACCGCCTGCTCCTCGCCGGCGACCGTGCACAGAGCCACGTCGGCGGCCTGGGCGAGCGGGCTGTCCGGACCGCCGTTGGTGATGCCGACGGTCTTCGCGCCGCAGTCCCTGGCCCAGTGCAGCGTCTCCACGATCTCCTCGGTCCGGCCCGACTGGGAGATCGCCACGGCCAGCACGCCGTCGAGGTCAAGCCGGCGCCGGTAGGTCGTCGCGATGGACGGGGCGGCGAGCCCGGCCAGCCGCCCGGCGTGCGACTCCACCAGATAGCGTCCGTAGACTGCGGCGTTGTCGGAGGTGCCACGCGCGATGAACAACAGTTGACGGGTCCGCTCGCCCAGCTCCCTCACCTCACCGACCCGGGGAAGCAGGGAGTCGAGGGTGGCGCGCAGCGCCGCGGGCTGCTCGGCGATCTCGCTGCGCATCTTGGTCGTCATGTGGCGCTCATCCTTCAATCGTTACCGTTCGGACTTGACCCTGTTTTCCGAGATGTGGTGGTCTAGTCCGGACTAGACCAGTACGAACCATAGCCCATTGCCCACGTCCGATCGAGGGGAGGATCCGTGGCGCACATCGATCCGGACAGCCCGGTGCCCAAGTACTTCCAGCTCCGCGAGATCCTGCTGGATCTCATCGACAGCGACGAGCTCAGCATCGGCGCGGCGATCCCGTCCGAGCGCGAGCTCTGCCAGCGGTTCGGCCTGTCCCGCATGACCGTGCGCCAGGCCGTCGACCACCTGGTGTCCGAAGGCAGACTGCACCGGGTCCCCGGCAAGGGCACCTTCGTCGCCCGGCCCAAGATCGAGCTGTCTCTCCAGCTGACCTCGTTCACCGACGACATGCGGGCCCGTGGCATGGCGCCGGGCTCGCGCGACCTCGACCGCAGGATCGTGCGCGCCAGCGCCCACCTGGCCAAGGAGCTGGGCATCCAGCCCGGCGAGGAAGTGCACTTCATCGAGCGTCTACGCACCGCCGACGGCGAGCCGCTGTCGATCGAGCGGGCGCACATCCCGGTCAAGCTGGCCCCCGACCTCGCCGAGCACGACCTGTCCGGCAGATCGCTCTACTCCCTGCTGGAGACTCGCTACGGACTGGTCATGGACGCGGGCGAGCTCACCATCGACGGCGGCATCGCCGACCCCAGCGACGCCGACCTGCTGAAGCTGCCGCGCGGCGGCGCCGTGCTCCTGCTCCAGCGCCGGTCGTTCTCCGGCGGCGTCTGTGCCGAGCTCGGCGTCTCCACCTACCGCGCCGACCGCTACCAGCTGCGTACCATCCTGGAAATGCCCGCTCGACGGGGCTGAGGGCCCGACTCCCATTCCCCCGGAGGAACGCCCGGTGAACGAGACCACCGCCAGGCCTTCGCCGTTCGCACGCGTGATGAACGTGCTCCAGCGCCTGGGCCGCTCCCTCATGCTGCCCATCGCCGCGCTGCCGGCTGCCGCGCTGCTGCTCCGCTTCGGCCAGCCCGACATGCTCGGCTCCAACGGCGCCGAGCCGGGCGGCCTGGCCGACGTGGCCGGGTTCGCGTGGATGAACCAGGTGGCCGAGGTGCTGGCCGCCGCGGGAGCCGCGCTGTTCGAGAACCTGCCCCTGCTGTTCGCCGTGGGCGTGGCGATCGGGTTCGCGCGCAAGTCCGACGGTACGACCGCGCTCGCCGCGGTGGTCGGCTACCTGGTCTTCGACCGGGTGACCAAGGTGATGTTCTTCGGCTCCGGGATCAGGGAGACCGTCCTGCTCAGGCAGGTCCAGGACCAGGGCATCGTGGAGATCGTCAACTACGGCATGCAGAACCCCACCAAGGTGCTCGGCGGCATCCTGATGGGCCTGGTCACCGCCCTGCTCTGGCAGCGGTTCCACCGGATCAAGCTGCCGTCGTGGCTGGCGTTCTTCGGTGGTCGGCGGTTCGTGCCCATCGTCACCGCGATCGTGGCGCTCCTGCTCGGCGTGCTCATCGGCTGGGTGTGGCCGATCCTCGGCGAATGGATCGGCCACGCGGGCGAGGCGCTGACCACTCTCGGTCCCCTGGGCACCGGCATCTACGGCCTGGTCAACCGGCTGCTGATCCCGCTCGGGCTGCACCATTTCGTCAACTCGATCGTCTGGCACGTCGTACCGCAGTGCGAGGTCGGCGGACGGGTCCTCGGCGGCGACTGGAACTGCTACTTCGGCGGCGCCGAGCACTCCGGGCAGTTCATGGCCGGTTTCTTCCCGATCATGATGTTCGCGCTGCCGGCCGCCGCGCTCGCGATGTGGCGGGCCGCTCCCCAGCACCGGCGTCCGGCGGTGGGCGGCATCATGCTCTCGGCCGCCCTGGCCTCGCTCGTCACCGGCATCACCGAGCCGATCGAGTTCGCCTTCATCTTCGTGGCGCCTCTGCTGCTGGTCGTGCACGCCGTACTGACCGGCCTCGCGATGGCGCTCACCACGCTGATCGGCGGCCAGCTCGGCTTCGGCTTCTCCGCCGGTCTGCTCGACATGCTGCTCAACGCCAGCAAGTCCAACACCCAGAACCTTCCGGGCATCCTCCTGCTCGGCGTGGTCTACGGGGTCGTCTACTACGTGGTGTTCAGCTTCCTGATCCGCAGGCTGGACATCCTTACGCCGGGCCGTGAGCCGGAGCCCGACGTCGACTCGGGCGAGGCCCGCACCCCTGAGACCTGACCCCTGACCGTCCGGTCGTGAGCCTCCCGAGCACCCAGGCCGTGCGACGCAGGTGGGTGACACGGGCCGAAACGGGTTGGGGACAGACCGGCCCCTCGGCGTGGCGGACCGAAACACGGAAGACGGCGGCGGATGCCCGATCCAGGTCAAGGTGATCTTCTCCACCAATGCGGCCGGGACGGTGGCGAACGCGGGAAAGTTGGCGACCGGCGTATCTGGCGGCCGGGCCGAAAACTCCTTGTATCGCTTTCCCATCCCCCCGGATGCCCTTGGAGGGCCCATGTCAGCGCTGTCCCGCGTCACTCCCGTCCCCGAGCCGTCCGACCCACGACCCGAGCAGGTCCCGCAGGTGCGCGGAGCACTCGCCCTGGAGCCACGCCCCCTCGTGTGGGGCCCGCCGGGCTCGATCCCCGACGAGCGGCGGCTGCGGCTGCTCGGTCAGGCGCTGGCCGAGGTGCTCACCGGCAGGCGCCCGCCCGAGACCGTCGCCGAACGGCTCACCGACCAGGCCTACCGTGAGCTCGTCCGGGCGGGCCGGATGATCGAGTCCCGCAGACCGCCGTTCGCCGGGGTGCCGCACGTGAAGGAGCCGAGGGACGGAGCCGTGGAGATGTGCCTGCTGGTGCACTGCGGCGACCGCAGCCATGTCCTCGCCGTCCGGCTCGAACGGCGCGGGGTCCAGTGGCTGGTCACCGACGTCGAAACCGCCTGAGCCCGCCGGCCCCGGGAGGCACCGCGCACCGGCCGCGAGCAGGGAACGGCCCCGCCCGTCGAGGGACACCGTTGGCGAAGGAGGTGAACGTGATCTGGCCCGTTGATCACTGCTGTCCTCTGGGGTCGTCACCTGGCGGTTGGCTAAGATCGCGACCATGCGCCTTTCCTTCCATATGCGCGGTAAGGACGGCACGGTCGCGATCGAGGTCGCGCCCAACGACGATCCAGAGGCCCTGGGCTGTCGCTTTCCCAGCGGCGCCCGCGATCTGGCTACCTGCACCGCCGTCATCGAGCACCCCGGACGGGGCTATGAGGGGCTGATGGGGTGGGTGCAACTCGTCAGCAGCACGGACGGCGAGTCGGGTGAGGACGGGTTCGATCCCGACCCGCTGGGCTTCTACGGCGATCTCAACGTGCCCTACGCTTTCTTCGGCGTACAGCCGACGCTGTTCGACGGCCCCTCCCGTGACACGCGCGACGACCTGGTCTGGGTGGCGCACAGCTTCCTGTGCTACTCACCCGACCTGGCGACACGGACAGTGTGCGCAGTCACGGGATTTTCCTGGGGATTCACCATCCGGTCCGGGCGAATCACGATCCAGGGGCCGGAGAAGCTGCCCGCCGGCGACTGGGACCGGCACGGTGCCCGGCTCTCCGGCGCGTACCCCGGGTGGGAGTTCGCCCAGGGTTACCGCACGGGCTGAAGCCAGGTGTGCCGACTCCATCGACGAGCAAGAACGACAACAGCGGCCCCATGATCACGCTTGTGATCATGGGGCCGCTACTTACTGATCTACTTCGCCGACGGTGCCTCGAGGTGGGCGGGGCCGTCTCCGGATCAGGACTGGGCGTGCTTGGGGTCGCCGTGGCAGCGCTTGTACTTCTTGCCCGAGCCGCAGGGGCACGGGGCGTTGCGCTCGACGTTGCCGTAGGCGGCCCGCTCGGCCTGACTGGTGCGGACCCTGGTGTGCTCGACGTCACCCTGCTCGCCGGGGGCGGAGTATTCGAGCTCCGCGGGACGCTCAGGCCCGCGCAGCCCGCGCGCGATGATCGAGCGGGTCTCCGCCACCATCGCGTCCTCTTCCTCGACGATCGGGTTCTCCTGGACCTCGACCTCCATGTTGAACAGGAAGCCGACCGAGTCCTCCTTGATGCCCTCGAGCATCGCGGAGAACATCTCGTAGCCCTCGCGTTGGTACTCGATCTGCGGGTCCTTCTGCGCGTAGGCCCGCATGCCGATGCCCTCGCGCAGGTAGTCCATCTCGTAGAGGTGCTCGCGCCACTTGCGGTCGAGAACCGACAGGATCACCCGGCGCTCGAACTCGCGCATCGCCTCCGGGCCGAGCTGCTCCTCACGCCTGGCGTAGGCCTCCAGCGCGTCCTTCTTGACCTTCTCGGAGATGAAGTCGGCGCTGAGCTCCTCGCGACCGCCGGCCTGCTCGATCAGGTTGTCGATCGTGAGCGTGACCGGGTAGAGCTCGCTGAACGCCTTCCACAGCTTCTCGAGGTCCCACTCCTCGGCGAAGCCCTCGCCCGTGGCGCCCGCGACATAGCCGTCGATCACGTCGCCGACGAAGCCCTGCACCTGCTCGTGCAGGTCGGCGCCCTCCAGGACGCGGTGGCGCTCGGCGTAGATGACCTTGCGCTGGCGGTTCATCACCTCGTCGTACTTCAGAACGTCCTTGCGGATCTCGAAGTTCTGGGTCTCGACCTGGTGCTGGGCGGAGGCGATGGCCTTGGAGACGATGCCGGACTCGATCGGCTGCTCGTCGGGGATGTTGAGCCTGGTCATGATCATCTCGACCCTGGCCGAGTTGAACAGACGCATCAGGTCGTCACCGAGCGAGAGGTAGAAGCGCGACTCGCCCGGGTCGCCCTGGCGGCCGGAACGACCGCGCAGCTGGTTGTCGATGCGGCGCGACTCGTGGCGCTCGGTGCCGAGGACGTAGAGGCCGCCGAGCTCGGTGACCTCGTCGTGCTCGGTCTTGACCGCCGCCTTGGCCTTCTCGAGCGCCTCGGGGTAGGCCTTCTCGTACTCGTCGGGCGTCTCGAGCGGGTCGAGCCCGCGCTGGCGCAGCTCGAGGTCGGCGCGGAACTCGGGGTTGCCGCCGAGCATGATGTCGGTGCCACGGCCGGCCATGTTGGTGGCGACGGTGACGGCGCCCTTGCGGCCCGCCTCGGCCACGATCGCAGCCTCACGCGCGTGGTTCTTGGCGTTGAGCACCTCGTGCGGCACGCCGCGGCGCTTGAGCGCCTTGGACAGCCGCTCGGACTTCTCCACCGAGGTGGTGCCGACGAGGACGGGCTGGCCGTTCTCGTAGCGCTCCTTGATGTCCTCGACGACCGCGTTGAACTTGGCGTCCTCGGTCTTGTAGACGACGTCGGCCTGGTCCTTGCGGATCATCGGCCGGTTGGTCGGGACGGGCACCACGCCGAGCTTGTAGGTCTGGTGGAACTCGTTGGCCTCGGTGGTGGCCGTGCCGGTCATGCCGGACAGCTTGGTGTAGAGGCGGAAGTAGTTCTGGAGGGTGATCGTGGCGAGAGTTTGGTTCTCGTCCTTGATCTTCACGCTCTCCTTGGCCTCGATCGCCTGGTGCATGCCCTCGTTGTAGCGGCGCCCGTGCAGCACTCGGCCGGTGAACTCGTCGACGATCAGGACCTCGCCGTCGGAGACGATGTAGTCCTTGTCCTTCTTGAACAGCTCCTTGGCCTTGAGCGCGTTGTTCAGGAAGCCGACCAGGTGGGTGTGCTCGGGCTTGTAGAGGTTGTCGATGCCGAGCCAGTCCTCGACCTTGGCGACGCCCGATTCGAGGATGCCGACCGTGCGCTTCTTCTCGTCGACGACGTAGTCGCCGGTGCTCTCCTCGCCGGGGTTCTTGGCCTCGACGCCCTTGCGCAGGCGGGGCACGATCTTGGCGAACTCGGCATACCATTTGCCGGACTGCTCGCCGGGACCGGAGATGATCAGCGGCGTGCGGGCCTCGTCGATGAGGATGGAGTCGACCTCGTCGACGATCGCGAAGTTGTGGCCGCGCTGCACGCACTCGTCGAGCGACCAGGCCATGTTGTCGCGGAGGTAGTCGAAGCCGAACTCGTTGTTGGTGCCGTAGGTGATGTCGGCTTCGTACTGCCGGCGGCGCTCCTCGGACGGCTGCCCCGACAGGATCATGCCGACCTCGAGACCGAGGAACCGGTAGACGCGCCCCATGTTCTCGGCGCCGACCTTGACCAGGTAGTCGTTGACCGTGACCACGTGGACGCCCTTGCCGGACAGGGCGTTGAGATAGGCGGGAAGGGTGCAGGTGAGCGTCTTGCCCTCACCGGTCTTCATCTCGGAGATGTTGCCCATGTGGAGATTGGCCCCACCCATGATCTGCACGTCGAAGGGCCGCTGGCCGAGCACGCGGCGGGCCGCCTCGCGCACGGTGGCGAACGCCTCGGGAAGCAGGTCGTCGAGCGACTCACCGTCGGCGTGGCGCTGCTTGTATTCGTCCGTCAGGGCGCGCAACTCCGCGTCGGACAGGCTCGTGAAGTCGTCCTCAATGGAGTTGACCTGGTCTGCGATCCTCTTGAGCTTGCGCAGGATCTTGCCTTCGCCGGCACGCAGGATCTTGTCGAGAATGGCTACCACTTTATGTAAAGCTCCTCGCAGGTCTACCCCGGCGGCGCCGCCAGGAGGAGAGGCCGAGACAAACTTCCCCGTTGCCATGGTAGGCGGTTCCGCCAGCGGACACAGCCACCGCGACATCGTGGGCGCCGAACGAGTCTGGGAGAATGGGGCCCTAGGCAGAGGGTATGCCGGTTGACAGCCGGCTCGCACCAAATGGCGGGATATCCGGCAAGGGAAGGATTTTGTCATGGTTGAAGGCACGAAGACGGAACAGACCGAGAATCTGGGCAGTCACGGCGGACGCGCGTCTTCGTGGCTCGCCGTCACGGTCATGCTGATCGCCTTCATCGTCGCTGGGTTCGGGATGACCATGGCGAGCTGGACCCTGATCTGGGTCGGCGTCGGCCTGCTGGTCGTCGGCGGGATCCTGGCACTCGTCTTCGACATCTTCACCGATGTCGTGGTCGACGCGCCCCGCGTGGGGATGTCGGTCGAAGACCACCGCTGATTCCGGGCCGGCGGCGGGCATCGCGTTCTGTCGGTGCCCGCCGCTAGCATGCGCGGCATGCTTTGCCGTACGAAATCAGCGCAATGTCCGATCTGACGGCCGACGAGGCACGCCGGATCATCCTGTGGGCGCAGGGGTTGCTCGGAGCTGACGTCCGGCGAGGCGGGGTGCACGGCATGCTCCGCAGACTCGGCGCGGTCCAGCTCGACACGATCTCGACCGTCGCCCGCTCCCACGAGCTGGTCGCCTACGCCCGGCTGGGCGCGGTCAGCCGCCCCAAGGTCGAGCGCGCCTACTGGCACAACCCCGCTCAGAGCTTCGAATACTGGTGCCATGCCGCCTGCATCCTGCCCATCGAGCACTGGCCGCTCTACGCGTTCCGCCGCCGCGCCTTCCGCGAGCGCCGCTACCGCTGGCACGAGGTCCCCGACCACGTGGACCTCTTGCTGCGGCAGGTCCGCGACTCCGGCCCGGTGACGACCGCCGACGTGGGCGGCGCGCGCCCCGTCAAGGCCGACGGCTCGACCGGCGAGTGGTGGGACTGGTCCGACTCCAAGATCGGTCTGGAGTGGCTGCTCGACATCGGCGAGCTGGTCTGCACCCGCCGCGTCGGCTGGCGCCGCGTCTACGACCTGGCCGAACGGGTGGTGCCCGCCGACCTCCTGGCCGAGGAGCTCTCCGACGAGGAATGCGTGCTGCGGCTCGCGCGTGTCGCGGGCCGTTCGCTGGGCGTCGCGACCCGGGGCGACCTGATCGACTTCCTGCGGCTCAAGGGCCGCCACGCCGCGATGCTCGACGAGAGCCTGCTCAGCGGCGCCGCCGGGCTGGTGCCCGTGAACGTCGCCGGCTGGCCCGCCAAGAAGGGCCAGGCGGGCGCGTGGGCCGATCCCGCCGCCCTGGAGTCCCAGCCCCGCGGCCGGCACCGCACGACGCTCGTGTCACCGTTCGACTCGCTCATCTGGCACCGCGGACGCACCGAGCGGGTCTTCGGCTTCGCCTACCAGCTGGAGCTCTACGTGCCCAAGCACAAGCGCGTCCACGGCTACTTCACCATGCCGGTGCTGGCCGGCGGCCGGCTGATCGGCCGGGTCGACCCGGCGCGCGAGGGCACCACCCTGGTCGCCCGGCAGGTCAGCCTCGAACCCGGGCTCAGCGCCGCCAAGTGGGCCGGCGCGATCGGCGACGCCCTCTGGTCGGCCGCCGACTGGGTGGGGTGCGACGCCGTACGAGTCGAGCGCGCCGACCCGGAGCTCGCCGCCCACCTGGCGGCCGGCGTCAGGTGATCTCCAGCATGCGCTCGCGCACCGCGTAGACCACGGCCTCCATGCGCGAGTGCAGCTGGAGCTTGTCCAGGATGTTGCGGACGTGGTTCTTCACGGTGTTCTCGCTGATGAACAACTGCTTGGCGATCTCGCGGTTGTTCATGCCCTTGGCGACCAGACGGAGCACCTCCATCTCGCGGTCGGTCAGCCTGGGCACCGGCAGCTGGGGCGGCCGCTCGCTCTCCTTGCGGCTCATGTTCGCGAACTCACTGATGAGCTTCGCGGCCATGGCCGGGTTGATGAGCGACTGCCCTTCGTGCACCCCACGCACCGCGGCGGGCACGTCGTTGATCTGAACGTCCTTGAGGAGGTAGCCCGTCGCGCCGGCCTTGATGGCCTCGAACAGGTCCTCCTCCTCGTCGCTGACGGTCAGCATGATGATCCGGGTGCTCGGCACCGAGGCTTTGATGCCCTTCGTCGCCTCGATGCCGTCCTGCCGGGGCATCCGCACGTCCATCAGCGCCACGTCGGGCATGAGGCGATCGGCCGCCTCGACCGCCTCCTGCCCGTCGCTCGCCTCACCGACCACCTCGATATCCGGCTCGGCCGCCAGCGCCAGTGCCAGGCTCCGCCTGATCAGTTCGTGATCGTCGACGATCAGCACACGGATGGGCTCGCCACTCGGCGCGCCGGTCTCGCTGGACTCTGTCACGAGGCCTCCTTGATCCGCCTCGCGACCTCGGTTCGCTCGCCCATCACCTGACTGAGCTCGCTCACGTCTCCTCCTCGTCGGGGGGCCAGAGCCGTCGAACCGCCATGATGGCACGGGTGCCACGGTTCTCGGGTGGTCGAGAAGATCTTTTAAGACCGTATCAGGGCTCTACGAGCCGCAACACGCCGTAGTTGTAGCCACGCCGGTTGTACACGACACACGGCTGGCCGCTCTCCTTGTCGCGGAACAGGTAAAAGTCGTGGCCGACCAGCTCCATCTCGAGGAGGGCCTGGTCGATGGTCATGGGATCGGCTTTGTGAAACTTCTCCCTCACGATGAGGGGGCCGTCCCCGTCCATCTCGATGGGGACGATGTCGTCGTACTGCCTGTCGTCCGGCAGCTCGTCTTCCTCGGGCTCGACCGGCTTGGTCTCGCTGGGCGTCAGATCGGCGACGTCGGGCAGCGTCGCGGTGATCTCCGCCACCGAGGGCGGGGCGTGGTTGCCATGGTGCACCTTGCGCCGGTCGGCGAGCCTGCGCATGCGGCCTTCCAGCTTGTCGAGGGCCAGATCGAGAGCGCCGAATCGGTCATCGGCGGAGGCTTCGGCACGGATCGCCGGCCCCCGGGAGTGGATGGTCAGCTCCACGCGCTCGCGCTGCTGGGCGAGTCGCGGGTTGCGCTCCTTGGACACCTCCACATCGACTCGGATGAGCTTGCTGTCCAGGCGCTCGATCCTGGCCAGCTTGGTCGTCACGTGGTCTCGGAACCGATCGCTCACTCCTGTGTGCCGGCCCTTGACGATGATGTCCATACAACAGCCCCCCTTCGTCTAACGACTGAGAACGAGCGCCCGACGATGCGCCTGCCGGACGGGGCCTTTTACTTGCCTTTCTCTCACCGGTACCCTCTTCCGACGTCGCGTCACCGGGATCTCGGGTGGCACCCGCCCGGCCGACCTGGTCTTCGACCCCACATCCGCCTGCTGAGGGGTTCGCAGCTCTGTCGCCACTACTGCCCTTCTCTCCTGACGAGGGACATCTGGACCCTCGGGGAGGCAGGACTTACCCCTAAGCCGCACCGTGCTCGATCGACAAAGAGTCGCCTTACGTGGACCGTTTCGCCTGCGGCTGGCATCGGCTAGCAGAGCCGGGAGCCCCGACCCTGCGCAACCACGGACCCGAACGGGTGCCATGTCTGAACGCTATCTCTCCTCGGCGGCTGATGTCAGCCGGACAAACCCCCAAATGATCACTTTCCGTGATTTTCGTACTTTGTTACGGGGGTGAAGGGTGCACCGGTTGATACGGAGCACCCCGTATGGGCATGGGATCGATGGACGCTGAGCTGGTCGGTCAGCGTCCAGAGGTGAGCGATATATCACGTTCTGGCGACCACCTCTCATTGGATCTTTCTTCACAGAGGGTCACCGTATCCTTCTTGAGATCTTCGGCGTGTCGCCGCCACCGTCGCGGCGAAGAGCACCGGCGCGCCGCCCGCGCGAAGTGCCCTGGCGGCCTCGGCCAGGGTGGAACCGGTGGTCACCAGGTCGTCCACCAGCACCACGGGACCGTCGACGGGCCCGGCCAGGCGCAGCGAGCCGGCCAGGTTGGCGGCCCGGCCCGCGGCGCCCAGACCGGTCTGGTCGGCCACGCGCCGGGCCGGGGCCAGCACGTGGCGCACCTCTGCCCGATGACCGAGCCGCCCAAGCCGGGCGGCGGTCAGCGCGGCCAGCCGCCCGACGGGGTCATGCCCCCTCGCCCGGCGGGTGCGGCGCGCGCTCGGCACCGGCACCAGCGTGAACCCGCCCGCCCCTGGGCGGCCGGGCATCCCGGCGAGCACCCCAGTTGCCATCGCGGCGGACACCCGGGCCGCCACCCCAGCGGGCATCCCGGCTGCCACCCCGGCGAGCATCCCGGCGGGCATCCCGGAAGTCATCCCGAAGGCCACGGTGAAGGCCAGCGCGTCGGCCAGGGGCGCGGCGAGCGCCACCTGAGCCCGTTCCTTGTAGGAGACGATGGCCCGCCGGACGGGACCCGCGTAGTCGGCCGCCGACCAGCACTCGGGCAGCCCCGGCGGGCGCGGGCTGGGCGAGCGGCGCGCCGGGTCGGCGAAGAGACCCTCCTGGCAGCGGTCGCAGAGCGGGGCGCCCCTCACGCCACAGCCCACGCACGGCTGCGGCAGGAGCAGATCCAGCAGGGCAGTCAGCACACCGCCAGCATGCCCACCGTCACCGACGGTTTCCGGCGCGTCAGCCCAGGGGGAAGAGGGGGCTGTCGGCGTCGGACTCCACCTTGGACGTCCAGGCCTGCGACTCGCGCTTGAACTCGAGGACCTCGCCGCCGTCCTGCGTGGCGGCGAGGACGCGGTCGCTCAGCGCGGTGAGGCTCTTGAGCCCCTTGTTGCCCGTGGGAAGCTGCGTGGTCTCGCCGTCGCCGATGTTGATCTCCCTGACGCTCTGTACGGCGTTGCTCTGCACGAGCACCAGCAGCCGCTCGCCGTCTCGCCAGGCGATGTCCCTGATCTCCTCGTCCTTGACCGTGGTCAGCGTCTGGAAGTTGCCCAGCATCGTGGCGCCGGCCCCACTGGTGATCGCGCCGATCATGACCTGGTTCTCGCCGATGGTCACCGCGACCCGGACGCCGTCCCTGGCGATCCGGAGCCGGGTGACGTCGAGGTTGTCCAGGCCGGGCGCGGCGACGCGCTCGGGGCCGCGACCGGCCGTCACATCGCAGCGCAGCACGGCTCCGGCGGCCTTGTCGTAGGTCCACAGGGTGCCGTCGCGATGCCAGGACGGGGCCGTGAGCTCGTTGCCGGGGATCCACTGCTCCCACCGGCCGTCCGGGGCGACGCGGGTGACCCAGATGCCGCCACCGCCCTGGTGCTTGCCCGCGATCAGATCGCCGCCGCCGGACATCGCCAGGTTCGTGTAGGTCTCGCCCGGCTGACCGGCGGGGCCCTGGACGGCGTTGCCCGCGCCGTCGTCGTTCAGCGAGTGGACCGCCCCCTTGCTCGTGTAGTAGGCGGGGCGGACGTCGTTGTCCAGCCACTCCTCGCGCAGGATGGCGGGGATCGTCAGCGCCTCGGACGAGAAGAACGGCTCGCCGTCGAGCTGCACCTCGATGATCCGGCCGTTGGCCACGTTGTTGGCGTTGAGGCTCCACTTCAGCTGGGCCTTGAGCCCGTCGGCGAAGACGCCGCCGGCGTCGATCGGGCCGCTCAGGTTGACCACCACACGGTCGTCGGCCGAGCGGACCGACCTCACGCTCAGGCCCTGCGGGAAGACGCTGCCGACCGCGCCCGACAGAGCCCTGCTCGGGCCCTGGAGCAGGCGTCTGACGATGGTCTCGGCGAAGTTCTCCGTGGGCTTGACGCGCAGCCGCACCCGGTCGGCCACCAGCCGCCGGTCGGTCGCCGGGTCGGCCACGCCGGGCGGTCCGGCCAGGTAGTAGAGGCTCGTCGGCCGGTACGCGCGGCTCACGTCGTCCTGCGTGAGCAGCAGGCCGGAGCCGCCTTCCATCGACGTGACGCGGTAGGCGCCCTTTTCGTTCTGCAGGAGCAGGAAGTCGATCCGCTGGGGCTGCGCGCCCGAGATGGGCACGTAGGTGTCGTCGTCCTCGATCCGGGCGACCGGGGTGCCGATCAGCCTGATGCGGACCTCCTTGCCGTCGCCCTTGCCCACGTACTCGTACTTGGGAGTGTTGCCGATCACGGTGACCGGGCCGTCCGGCCGCCAGGTCTTCGCTGCCTCGCCCGTCAGGTAGCCGGGCAGCACCTCGGGGTCGTCGGCGTAGGCGGCCATCGCGGCCTGCAGCCCCTGCACCACCTGCTGGGGGCTCCAGTCGTCGCGGGGCGAGACCGCGATCATGCGCTGGAACGGCTTGCTCAGGTCGCCTCCGCCGGCCTCCTCCACGGGGAACGGCCCTCCGACGGGGATCACCGCGCAGCCCGACCCCGCGCACGCCACGGCGGCCGCGAGCACCAGGGCGGCGCCGAGCCGGCTAGTCCTCGTCATGGCCGGCTCCGTCCCCCGTCGCCGGCAGCAGCACCGGCGTCATCTGCCCGCGCCAGGTGCGGCGCATCTCGATCTCCGGCGGCACCAGCGACAGCGGCGAGCCCTTGAGATCGGCGCCGGCCTCCCGGGGCAGCGTCAGCCTGAACTGCGTGCCCTCCCCCGGCTGGCCCCACGCCTGCAACCAGCCGCCGTGCAGCGTGGCGTCCTCGCGGGAGATCGCCAGGCCGAGCCCGGTGCCGCCGATGGTCCTGGCCCGCGACGGGTCGGCGCGCCAGAACCGGTCGAACACCAGGGTCTCCTCGCCCGGCTTCAGCCCGATCCCGTGGTCGCGTACGGCGACGGCCACGGCGTCACGGTCGGCGCCCACGGTCACCACGACGTCCTTGCCCTCGCCGTGCTCGATGGCGTTGAACAGCAGGTTGCGCAGGATGCGCTCGACGCGGCGGTTGTCGACCTCGGCCATGCACGGCTCGTTGGGCAGCCTGAGCTCGAAGCGGGTGTTGTGGCGCTCGGCCAGCGCCTCGGAGTCGCCGATCGCGCGCAGCACCACGTCACGCACGTCGACCGAGTCGAGGTCGAGCGTGGCGGCGCCGGCGTCGTAGCGGCTGATCTCCAGCAGGTCGGCCAGCATCGACTCGAACCGTTCGAGCTGGGCCTGCATGAGCTCGGCCGAGCGGGCGGCCATCGGCTCGAAGTCCTCGCGGGCGTCGTACAGCAGGTCGGCGGCCATGCGCACGGTGGTCAGCGGGGTGCGCAGCTCGTGGGAGACGTCGGAGACGAACTGCCGCTGGACCTGCGACAGCTCCTCCAGCTGGTGGATCTTGAGCGCCAGGTTGCCGGCCATCTCGTTGAACGAGGCCGCCAGGCGGGCCAGGTCGTCCTCGCCGCGCACCCTGAGCCGCTCGTCGAGCTTGCCCGAGGCCAGCCGCTCGGCGGCCTGCCGCGCCAGCCGCACCGGGCTCACGACCTGGCGGGTGACCAGCGAGGCGATCGCGGCGAGCAGCAGCACGAGCCCGAAGCCGACCACCACGATGGCCAGCCGGACGTTGGACAGCATCTGCTCTTCCTCGCTGAACGGGAAGAAGTGGTAGACCTCGTAGGTCGCGCCGCCGTCGACGCTGACCAGGCCACCGATGACCAGGGTGAGCCTGGACTGGCTCTCGCCGGTGAACTTGATGTACGCCTTGTGCAGGTAGGGCTTGTCGTTGGGGACCTTCTCGACCTGGCGGTGCAGCCACTGCTGGAGCGGCTCGGGCACGTTCGCCGGCATCACGTTGCCCGAGGCACGCGACCTGCCGGGGCTGGCCGGGTTGAGGATCAGCACCTCGTAGCGTTTCTTCGAGCCGTCGTCGCCGGAGCCCGTGATGGTCTCCATGACGGCGTCGAGCGGGTCGGCGGGGGCGTTCTTGCCGGAGGCGGGTTTGGCCTGGTCGTCGAGCTCCTGGTTGAGCGCGTCGGCGATCTGCACGCGGTCGGCGAAGGCCTCGCCGGCGGCCGCGTCCTGGCGGCCGGTGATGACCGACTTGTTGATCTGGTCGGACAGGAAGACGCCCAGCACGACCACCACGGTCACGGAGATGACCAGCGTGCTGGTGACGACCTGGAGCTGGAGCGAGCGCCGCCAGACGCGCCGCACCGTGCCCGCCGCACGACGCGCCCGCCGGCGGACGCCGCCGAGGATCTGGCGGAGGGTCCGGCGGCGAAAACGCTTCGTCTTCGGCGGCGGCATGGCGGGGAGGGGGCGAAGGCTAGGCCGGTCCGGCCTTGTAGCCGACGCCGCGGACCGTCACCACGATCTCGGGGTGCTCCGGGTCCCTCTCGATCTTGGCCCTGAGCCGCTGCACGTGTACGTTGACCAGCCTGGTGTCGGCCGCGTGCCGGTAGCCCCAGACCTGCTCCAGCAGCACCTCACGGGTGAACACCTGGCGCGGCTTGCGGGCCAGCGCGACGAGCAGGTCGAACTCGAGCGGCGTCAGGTTGATGGTCTCCTCGCCGCGCTTGACCGAGTGGCCGGCCACGTCGATGGTGATGTCGCCGATCTGCAGGATCTCGGGGGTGGGCTCGTCGGTGCGGCGCAGCCGCGCCCGCACCCGCGCCACCAGCTCCTTCGGCTTGAACGGCTTGACGATGTAGTCGTCGGCCCCCGACTCGAGGCCGAGCACGATGTCGATCGTGTCGCTCTTGGCGGTGAGCATGACGATCGGAACCCCCGACTCCGCCCTGATCCTGCGTGCGACGTCGATGCCGTCGGCCCCCGGCAGCATCAGGTCGAGCAGGACCAGGTCCGGGCGTGTATCCCGGAACGCGTCGAGGGCCTTGTCGCCGTCGGAGACAAAGGATGGTTCGAAGCCTTCTCCGCGCAACACGATGCCAAGCATCTCGGCGAGAGCGGCATCGTCGTCGACGACCAGCACGCGACCTTTCATGGCCCCTCATTCGTTCTACGCATTGTGGGACATACCCGCACGATCGCTGAAGGTTACCCTTGGTGGACTCATGTGTGGGACATGAGACCTACAAAAGGCGAATTTTAAGCTCCCAGCCAGGACCGCAACCACAGTCTGCGGTAACGGACCAACTTTCTGCCATCCCCCAGATGAGTCCCTTGACCCGATTCGCCGTGGAATGTGGGCAAGGTGAGTCGGCGAATGCCCTGCCTGACACCAAGGGCCCGTCTCGCATGCCAGGATTGGGATATGTCAGACGGTCACGGTTCCACGCCCGAGACGCCACCCGGCTGGGCGGCCGAGCAGCCCCCGCCCTACGGCGCTCCGCAGGCCTCGCCGTGGACCGCGCCCGGCCTCCAGCAGGACCCGCCCCAGGGCGCCGCCCAGCAGGGGCCCGCACCTCACGCCCATCCCCCCTACCCTCAGCAGCCCTACCCCCAGCAGCCACCACCGGGCTACGGGCCGCCCGGCTACGGGCCCATGCCGCACCCGCCCGCGCTGCGCCCGGGCATCATCCCGCTGCGTCCCCTCGGCCTCGGTGACATCCTCGACGGCACCATCAAGCTGATCCGGTCCAACCCCAAGGCGGTGCTCGGGCTGTCGGCCGTCGCGGCCCTGCTAGGCGCCGTCCCGGTGGCCGTGGGGCAGATGTTCTCGTTCGACTCGCTGAGGGCGAGCCTCGACCCGTCGACCCCGGCCGACCCCTCCGGCATGTACGGCAGCCTGGTCGCCCAGTACAGCGGGCTGTTCGTGTCGATGGCGATCAGCTTCGTCGTGGTGACCCTGCTGACCGGGGTGCTGACCCGGATCCTCGGCCGGGCCGTCTTCGGCGGCACCGTGACCGCGGGCGAGGCGTGGCGGCTCACCCGGGGACGGGCTCCCGCGCTCTTCGGCGTGGTCGGGCTGATGGCCGTCATCATGCTCGTGCCCGTCCTCGTCCTGGGCGGGATCATCGCGGCCATGATCGTGTCCGGTGCGGCCGAGTCGTCCGGCGGCCAGGCCGCGGTGGTGGCCGTCACGCTGGTGGGGTTCATCCTCTACCTGGGCTACGCGCTGGTCTTCAAGGCGTGGTTCGCGTTCGCGGCGCCGGCCGTGGTGCTCGAGGGCAGGGGGCCGATCGACGCGATGCGCCGCTCCTGGCACCTGGTGACCGGCGACTTCTGGCGGGTCTTCGGCATCCTGCTGCTCACCTTGGTGATCGTCATCTTCGTGGCGGGCATCCTGGAGATCCCGTTCAGCCTCATCGGCTCGCTGTTCGGCCTGCTCGGCGAGAGCTTGGGAGCCACGATCGCGGCCGGGGTCCTGATCACCGTCGGCGCCACGCTGGGCGCCATGATCACCTACCCGTTCGAGGCCGGGGTGGCGGGCCTGCTCTACGCCGACCGGCGAATGCGTAGCGAGGCCTTCGACCTGGTGTTGCAGACCGCCGCGATCGAGCACCAGCGCCAGGGCTGGGTGCACGCCTCGGCCGACGAGCTCTGGCACCCGTCCAACTCCGCGGGCTCCGCTAGTTCGCCGGAGTCCGCGAGTCCCACGGGCTCCTTCGGATCGTGAGCCCGATCGGCAGGGAGGAGGCCGCGGGCCAGGCCGCGGCGGAGCTTCTCAGGGCTGAATACGCCGACGAGCCGCTGCTCGACCGGATCTACCGCTGGGCCAGCCAGCTTCTGGGCGACCTGCTCGACGCAGCCGGCGGTGGCGGCACCACCGGCGGCGTCATCGCCGCCGTGATCATCACACTGATCATCGTCGGCGTGATCGTGCTGGTCGCGTGGCAGCTCCGCAGGACCTCCCGCCGCAACTCGGCGGGGCAGGCGGCCCTCTTCGACGAGCGTCGGCTCACCGCCGCCGAGCACCGCCTGGCGGCCGAGGCCCACGCCGCCGAGGGGCGCTACACCGAGGCTATCCAGGAGCGCCTGCGCGCCATCGCCCGCGACCTCGAGGAACGCGCGCTGGTCGACGGGATGCCCGGACGCACCGCCGACGAGCTGGCCGCCGAGGCGGGCCAGGCGCTGCCCGGGTTCGCCGGCGAGCTCGCCGCCGCCGCGCGATCGTTCGACGACGTCACCTACGGCGGCGAGCCCGGCACCAGGGCCGCCTACGACACCATGACCGGGCTCGACGAACGGCTCCGCCTGGCCAGGCCGGTGCCGCTGGGAGGCACGGCGTGAGCGTCGACCTGCGCCCCGGCGAGACCCAGGGGTCCCACTCCACTTCCCCCACCGTGCGCTCCGTCTGGCGGACCGGCCGGGCGGCGGTGGCGCTCGGCCTGGTCATCCTGGCGGTCGGCGTCCTCATCACCCTGTTCAGCCCCGAACAGGGTGAGTCGCGCCCGCTCGATCCCGCCGACACCTCCCTGGCCGGTTCCAAGGCGCTGGCCCAGCTGCTGCGCGGCCGCGGCGTCACCGTCGACCGGGTCGACTCCGTCGAGGCGGCCGTCGCCAAGGCCACCGAGCCCGGCCGGCTGCTGCTGGTCACCGCCACCTGGTTCGCGGACGATCCCGCGCTGGCCCGCGTCCCGGGCGACCGGGTGATCGTCGGCAATCCCGAGCTGACCGAGCTGGCTCCCGGGGTGCGCGACCTGCCCGGCGGCTCCCGCGAACGCTCGCGCGAGCCCGAATGCCCGCTGCCCGCCGCGACCGCCGCCGGCAGCGTGTTCATCGGCGGCCCGGTGCTCACCGGCCCACCCGGCTCGACCGGCTGCTACCCCGCCGGCAAGGGATGGAGCCTGGTCAGCTACCTCCACGCGGGCGGCACCATCACGGTCGTCGGCAGCGGCGAGTTCATGAGCAACCTGCGGCTGTCCGAGGACGGCAACGCCGCGCTCGCCCTCAACCTGCTCGGCACCGCCAAGGCCGTCACCTGGCTGGTCGAGCCCGACCAGCCGGCCGTGGGAGACCTGGCGGGGCCCGAGGGCAAGAGCGTCTACGACCTGATGCCGCCGGGCATCCCGTGGGCGGTGGGCATGGCGGCCATCACCGTACTGCTCGTCGCCCTGTGGCGGGGCAGGCGGCTGGGCCCCGTCGTGATGGAACGGCTGCCGGTCGTGGTCCGGGCCGCCGAGACGGTCGAGGGGCGCGGCCGGCTCTACCGGGCCAGGCGGGCCAGGGCCAGGGCGGCCGACTCGCTGCGGGCCGGCACGATCGACCGCGTCACGCCCCGGCTCGGCCTGGGCTCCGGCGCCGAGCGGCACGAGGTCGTGGCCGCGCTCGCCGTACGGACCGGGCAGGACCCGCAGCAGGTCGGCGCCGCACTGTACGGCCCCGCTCCGGTCGACGACGCCGGGCTCGTCGCCCTGGCCGGATACTTGGACGCGATCGAAAGGACGGTCAGTGAACATTGACGAGACCACCCACCTGACGGGCCAGAGCGAGTCGGCCAGGGCCGCGCTCGCGGCGCTCCGCACCGAGGTGTCCAAGGCCGTAGTCGGCCAGGACGCGGTGGTGACCGGGCTGGTCATCGCGCTGTTGTGCAGGGGGCACGTGCTGCTCGAAGGCGTGCCCGGCGTGGCCAAGACCTTGATGGTCCGCACCCTGTCGGCGGCGCTCGCGCTCGACTTCAAGCGGGTGCAGTTCACGCCCGACCTGATGCCCGGCGACGTCACGGGCTCGCTGATCTACGACGCCAAGACGGCCCGGTTCGAGTTCCGCGAGGGGCCGGTGTTCACCAATCTGCTGCTCGCCGACGAGATCAACCGCACCCCGCCGAAGACACAGGCCGCGCTGCTGGAGGCGATGGAGGAGCGGCAGGTCAGCGTCGAGGGCGACGCCCGCATGCTGCCCGACCCGTTCGTGGTGTGCGCGACGCAGAACCCCGTCGAGTACGAAGGCACCTACCAGCTGCCCGAGGCCCAGCTCGACCGGTTCCTGCTCAAGCTGACCGTGCCGCTGCCGCCGCGCGAGCAGGAGATCGCCGTCCTCGACCGGCACGCGCGTGGCTTCGACCCGCGTGACCTGTCCGAGATCAAGCCCGTCGCCACCGCGATGGACCTGGCCGCGGGACGCGCGGCGGTGGCGCAGGTGCACGTGGCGGCCGAGGTGCTCGGCTACATCGTGGACGTGGCACGGGCCACCCGGAGCTCTCCGTCGTTGCAGCTGGGTGTCTCGCCCCGTGGCGCGACCGCGCTGCTGGCCGCCTCCCGGGCGTGGGCGTGGCTGTCGGGCCGCTCCTACGTCACACCCGACGACGTCAAGGCGCTGGCACGGCCCGCGCTGCGGCACCGGGTGCAGCTGCGGCCCGAGGCGGAGCTTGAGGGCGCCACCGCTGACGGCCTGCTCGACGGCATCCTGGCCTCGGTCCCGGTTCCGCGCTGATGGCTCTGACGGGACGCGCCGCGCTGGTCGCCGCGCTCGGCATCGTGGTGGTGCTGCTCGCGCCCCAACCGGGCGCCGCGCTGGCCGGGGTCTGCCTGCTGCTGGCCGCCGCGATCCTCGTGGACCTAGCGTTCGCGGGCGCGGTCCGGCCGTTGCGCTTCCACCGCTCGGGCGACCGGCTGATCCGGCTCGGCCAGCGGGCCGAGGTCGAGCTGGTCGTGGAGAACCCCGGCGGCAGGCGGGTGCGCGGCGCGCTCAGGGACGCCTGGCCACCCTCGGCCGGGGCCTCGCCGCGTGTGCTGCCGCTCGACGTGCCCGCGGGCGAGCGGCGCAGGCTGGTGCTGACGCTCGATCCCACCCGGCGCGGCGACCGCGCCTCCGTGGCCGTCACCGTGCGCTCGCTCGGGCCGCTCGGCCTGGCCGCCCGCCAGGGCAGCCACCGGGCGCCCTGGTCGGTGCGGGTGCTGCCGCCGTTCCTGTCGCGCAAGCACCTGCCCTCCCGGCTGGCCCGGCTGCGCGAGCTCGACGGCCGGCACCCCGCTCTCGTACGCGGCCAGGGCACCGAGTTCGACTCGCTGCGCGAGTACGTGGTGGGCGACGACGTGCGGTCGATCGACTGGCGGGCCACGGCCAGACGCCACGACGTGGTCGTCCGCACCTGGCGGCCCGAGCGGGACCGGCGGGTGCTCATCGTGCTCGACACCGGCCGCACCTCGGCGGGCCGGGTGGGCGACGCGCCGGTCCCGCTGGCCGGGGCCCAGGCCAACGGCGGCGGCCTGCTGGTCAGGCCCGACCCGCGCCCGGTGCCGGGCTGGCCGCGACTCGACTGGTCGATGGACGCCGCGCTGCTGCTCGCCGCGCTCGCCGCCCGGGCCGGCGACCAGGTCGACTTCCTGGCCCATGACCGGACCGTGCGGGCCTGGGTGAGCGGCGCCTCGCGCACCGAGCTGCTGGCCTCGCTGGTCAACGCGATGGCGCCGATCGAGGCGGAGCTGGTCGAGGCCGATTCGCAGGCGATGGTCGCCGCGATCCTGTCACGGGCCAAGCGGCGCTGCCTGGTCGTGCTGCTCACCGACCTCAACTCGGCGTCGCTGGACGAGGGCCTGATGCCGGTGCTGCCCCAGCTCTCCTCGCGGCATCTGCTGCTGGTCGCGGCCGTCTCCGACCCGCGCGTGGCCGCCATGGCCGCCCAGCGGGCCTCGGCGGAGCAGGTCTACGACGCGGCCGCCGCCGAGCGTGCCCGGCTGGATCGCAGGCGGGTCACCGCGCGGTTGCGCCGCCACGGCGTCGAGGTGGTCGACGCGCCGCCGGACGACATCGCTCCCGCGCTGGCCGACGCCTACCTGGCGCTGAAGGCCGCCGGCCGCCTCTGACCGTGACCGCCGGCGTCACGCGGTGGGGCACAGGTCGGGGGCGCGGACGTCAGACGGTGGGGCCACAGGTAGGGGCGCGGACGTCAGGCGGTGGGGGCCAGGTCAGGGGCGCGTTCCAGATCGCCGGTCTCGTTCTGACGCATCGCCCGGCGCCCGAACACCACCACGTACACCAGGAACACCGCCTCGGCGAGCACCCCGATGCCGATGCGCGCCCAGGTGGGCAGGCCCGACGGCGTGACAAACGCCTCGATCAATCCCGACACGAACAACACCACGACCAGCCCCAGCGCCACGCTCATCACCGCCCGGCCCTGCTCGGCCAGCGCGTCGACCCGCCTGCGCGGCCCCGGGTCGATGACGGTCCAGCCCAGCCGCATGCCGACGGCCGCCGCGAGGAAAACCGCAGTGAGCTCCAGCAACCCGTGCGGCATGATCAGCCCGAAGAAGATGTCGAGCTTGTCGCGCGAGGCCATCAGCCCGCCGGACACGGCGACGTTCGCCGCGTTGGACCAGAGCAGGTAGGGGATCGGCAGCCCCATGAAGATCGCGTAGACGATGGCCTGCGCCGACACCCAGGCATTGTTCACCCAGACGCGGCTGGCGAAGGAGGCGGCGGGATTCTCCGAGTAGTAGTCGGCGAAGTCGTGCTCTACGAGCTGGGTGATCTCCTCGGGCGAGGCGATGGACGCCTGCACGGCGGGGTCGCCCGCCACCCAGGCCCCCATCACCCAGCCCGCCGCCACGAACGCCGCCCCGGTGGCCAGCCACCACCACCTGGCCCGGTAGGCCACCACGGGAAACGACACCGTGAAGAACCTGACCAGCTCCCGCCAGGCCGGAGTGCGCGCCCCGGTCACCGCCGACCTGGCCCGGGCGACCAGCGCGGACAGCCTGCCGACCAGCATCGCGTCGGTCGAGCCCGAGCGGACGATGGACAGATGGGTGGACACCCGCTGGTAGAGGTCGACCAGCTCGTCGACCTCGGCCCCGGTCAGCGACGAGCGGCGTTTGATGAGGTGATCCAGCCTGTCCCATACGGGGCGGTGTGCGGCGACGAACGCATCGATGTCCACCCGACCATTGTGGCCGCTCGATCAGCGGGTCATTGCCGTTAGGCTCCACGTATGTCAGAGGTTGTGACCGGAGACGCGGTCGTCGTCGAGGTGCGGGTGGCGCAGATGCCGTCCCGGGCCGTCGCGCTCGCCATCGACCTGGCGGTCCAGTGGACTGTGCTGATCGGCGCCTTCACCGTGCTGGAGGCGTTCTCCGTGATCAGCGACCCGGCGATGTTCGCGGCGGTGGCGATCATGGCGGTCGTGCTCGTGACGGTCGGCTACCCGGTGATCTTCGAGTCGCTCAGCGGCGGGCGCAGCCTGGGCAAGCTCGCGCTGGGGCTGCGGGTGGTCAGCGACGACGGCAGTCCGGAGCGGTTCAGGCAGGCTCTGTTCCGGGGGCTGGCCGGGGTGATGGAGTTCTGGATGCTGTCCGGGGCGCCCGCGCTGATCTCGTCACTTGTCTCGCAGCGGGGCAAGCGGCTGGGTGACATCTTCGCGGGCACGATCGTGATCTCCGACCGGGGGCCGCGTGACGCGGGTCAGCTCATCTGGATGCCGCCGCAGCTGGCCGCCTGGGCCGCGACGCTGGAGCTGTCGCAGCTGCCCGAGGGGCTGGCGACGGCCGCCCGGCAGTACATCATCCGCTGGCACCAGCTGTCGCCGCAGATCCGGCACGAGATGGGCGTGCGCATCGCGACGCAGGTCGCCGCGTTCGTCTCGCCCGCCGCGCCGTCCGGGGTGCCGCCGCACGCCTACCTGAGCGCCGTCCTGGCCGAGCGTCGCAGGCGCGACCAGGTACGTCTCGCGCGGCGGGCGGGCGACGGCCCGGCGGCTCCCCCGTCCGGCCCCTGGGCGGGCCGGCCACAACCTGGCCCTTCGGCGGGCTGGCCACCCCCCGGCCCTTCGACCGGCTGGCCGCAACCTGCTTCTTCGGCGGGCGGACCGGAGGCGGCATCCTCTGCGGGCCGGCCCCCGGCCGCCCCCCACCCTCGGGCCGGGCAGGGGGTGCCGGACTCCCGTTACGACGGGCGGCCCGCCCCGGAGCCGCCTCGGACGACTCCGGGCGGGTTCGCGCCACCCCAGTGACGGCCCCTTAGTAGGCGTACTGCGTCTGGGCGTTGAGCGCCTTCATCCGTACCTTGGCCGCGGAGCCGAGACGCTTGTCCGAGATGCGCAACACGTCCAGGCCCTTCTTGATGTCGCTGCTGTAGATGTGACCGTTGTAGTAGTACGCCGACCACGAGCCGCCGAGATCGATCGGCTTGAGCGGGGCCGGGTCGAAGTAGCCGATCTCCACCGGCTTGGCCGAGTCGGTGAAGTCCCAGACCGACACGCCGCCCTGGTACCACGCCTGGACCATGATGTCCTTGCCCTTGACCGGGATCAGCGAGCCGTTGTGGGCCACGCAGTTCTCCGCGCTGGTCTGCACCCGGGAGATCTTGAAGTAGGACCTGTGGACCAGCTCGCCGCCCTCGATGTCGTAGACGGCGTCCGCGCCGCGCTCGGGGTTGAATCCCTTGGTGCAGGTCGCGGCGACGCCGCCGCCCAGCTCGTCGGTGAAGACGACCTTGTCACCGGTGTTGTTGAACGTGGCCGAGTGCCAGAACGCGAAGTTCTCGTCGGTGACCCTGGTGGTGACCTTGGGGCGTTCGCGGTCGGAGATGTCCATCAGGATGCCGTCGCCCATGCAGGCGCCCGCGGCCAGGTCCTTCTTGGGGAACACCGTGATGTCGTGGCAGCCGCTGGTCGGCACCAGCAGGTTGGACTGGGTCTCGTTGCCGCCGTCGGGGAAGAGCACCGGCCTGGAGACGACCTTCGCCGCCGTGGGCTTCTTCAGCGGCACCTTGATGATCGAGATCCGGTCGTGCGGCGGCTTGCAGCCGGGGTACCTTGCGCCCGGATCGTACGAGGACACGTACAGGTAGACCGACTTACCCTTCTTGTCCGGCACGAGGGTGTGCGTGTGCGAGCCGCAGGCGGTCTTGATCGACTTGATGTACTTCGGGCGGGACTTGTGGGAGATGTCGAAGATCCGGATGCCCTCCCACGCCGTCTTGGACGTCTCGGAGCCGTGGCCGGTCCTGCAGGAGTCGTCGCGCATCGGCTCGTCCACCGACAGGAAGAGCAGGTCACCCATGACCGAGATGTCGTTCTGCGCCCCCGGGCAGGTGACGCGGCTCACGACCTTCGGCTTGGCCGGGTTCCTGATGTCGTAGACGGTGAAGCCGTGGAAGTTGCCCTGGTAGGCATAGTTTCCCTGGAACGCCAGGTCACTGCCGTACGCCTCGGGCCCGTCGAACGGCGCCTGCTGGGGCACGCTGGCCACGCGTTTGACGTTGGGGCTCGTCTTGACACCGTCCGAGGCGTGGACCGGCGACGCCGCGAGGGCCAGCACCGCTCCGATCACCGCCAGAGCACGGCCGAATCTGAACGCCACCGAGGACCTCCTGCAAGCGGTTGGAAGAATCAGGGGCACCCACTATGACAGGAAAAGTCACTGTAAAAACGGGCCTCTCGTACGGCGAAGCCGGGCAGGCTCCGCCGTACGAAAGGTCAGGATCGATCAGTCGCGGTGGCCGCGGCCTCCCTCGTGGTAGGACTCCTGGGTCTGCACGTTCAGCAGGTCACTGCGGACCCGGTTCGCGCCGTTGGTCAGCGGATCGTTGATCTTGATGACGTCGAGCCCCTCGTGGAAGTCGGCCGCGTAGATGTGGCCGTTGTAGTAGTAGGCCGACCACACGCCGCCGCCGCTGTTGTCGGCCCGGGGACCGCGCTCGAAGTAGCCGATCTCCCTGGGCCGTGCCGAGTCGGTGAAGTCCCAGATCGAGACGCCGCCCATGTACCAGGCCTGGACCATGATGTCCTTGCCCTTGACCGGGATCAGCGAGCCGTTGTGCGCCACGCAGTTCTCGCTGTCGGCCTGGTGCCGCGCGATCTTGAAGTAGCTCTTGAAGACCAGCTGACCGCGGACGACGTCGTAGATCGCGTTCGCGCCGCGGTTCGGCCCGATCGCCTCGTTACAGGTGGCCGCGCCGCCGCCGCCGAGCTCGTCGGTGAAGACGACCTTGCGGGCGTCGTTGCTGAACGTCGCCGAGTGCCAGAACGCGAAGTTCGCGTCGGTCACCCTGGCCGTGATCCTCGGGTTCAGCCGGTCACGGATGTCGAACAGGACACCGTCACCCATGCACGCGCCGGCCGCGATGTCCTTCTCCGCGTAGACGGTGATGTCGTGGCAGCCGCTGGTGGCGGACTTGCCGTCCGGGTAGGGAGCCGGGACGCCGGGGAAACCGCCGTCGGGGAAGACGACCGGGGCGGCGGCGAGCGCGGCGGCCGTCGGGTTCCTCAGCGGCACCTTGATGATCGAGATCAGGTCGTGCGGCGGCTGACAGTCGGGGAATGCCTCGTTCGGGGCGTAGGAGGAGACGTAGACGTAGACGTTCTTCTTACGGTCCTGTCCCCTGCCCGGCACCAGCGTCAGGGTGTGCGAGCCGCAGTTGGTCTCGACGGACTTGATGTACCTGGGCGCCGCCTTGTCGCTGACGTCGAAGATCCGGACGCCTTCCCAGGCCTCCTTGCGGTCCGCCGGCAGTCCGGTGCTGTTGCAGGAGTCGTCACTGCGCGAGCTGTCGACGGCGGCGAAGAGCAGGTCCCCGTAGACGGACACGTCCATCTGGCCGCCGGGGCAGACGACCGAGCTGACCGGCTTGGCCTTCTTCGGGTTCCTGATGTCGTAGATCGAGAAGCCGTTGTAGTTGCCGACGTAGGCGTAGTCACCCTGGAAGGCCAGGTCGGTGTTGATGCCGGCGGCGATCGGGGCCGGCTTGGGGACGTTCAGCACGTGGGTCACGTTCGGGCTGGTGACCACGGTGTCGGCCGGCGGGATGTCGGCGGCGAGGGCGGGAGTCGCGGGCAGGGCTAACGCGATGGCCGCCCCGAGCACGACGAGAGCACGGCTCGGTTTGAACACTGATGGGCCTCCTTGATCACGCATGTCCCAGATAAAGAAGACATAAGTGATCAAGTGTCAACCGAATGCCGCCTATCTAGCCAGATGTCATGTTGTCAAGAAATATCCAGAACTGACATCTTGCTGGGGAGGTGTCAGAAACGTAAGATCCGACGTCATGCCGATGCGGCGGAGACCTGAACCCCCGCCGCACCGAGCTCATCAGTGACCGTTGCCGCCGGGGCCGCCCGGGCTGCCCTTGCCGTGCTCGGCGTAGGAACCCTGGGTCTGCGCGTTCAACGAGTCCATCTTGACGCTGTTGGCCTGGTTGGTACGCGGGTCGTTGATCTTCAACACATCGAGGCCCAGGTTGAAGTCCGAGCCGTAGATGTAGCCGTTGTAGTAGTACGCGGACCAGAAGCCACCGCTGAGCGCGGGCGCGGTGTTGTCCGGGCCACGCTCGAAGTAGGCGATCTCCTGCGGGTTGGCCGAGTCGGTGAAGTCCACCACCGAGATGCCGCCCTGGTACCACGCCTGGACCATGATGTCCTTGTTCTTGACCGGGATCAGCGAGCCGTTGTGGGCCACGCAGTTCTCGGTGTCGGCCTGGTGCCGCGCGATCTTGAAGTAGCTCTTGAACGCGAGCTGACCGCCGGCGATGTCGTAGTAGGCGTTGGCGCCCTTGTCAGGGCCGATCGCCGCGTTGCAGGTCGCCCGGCTGCCGCCACCGAGTTCGTCGGTGAAGATGACCTTCGTGCCCTTGTTGTTGAAGGTGGCCGAGTGCCAGAAGGCGAAGTTGACCTCGTCGCGCACGGTGGCCGTGACCTTCGGCTGCTCGGGGTCGGAGATGTCGAGCAGGATGCCCTCACCCATGCAGGCGCCGGCCGCGATGCCCTTCTCCGGGAAGGCGGTGATGTCGTGGCAGCCGCTGGTGGCGGACTTGCCGTTCGGGTAGGAGCCCGGGATGCCGGGGAAACCACCGTCGGGGAACAGGACCGGCGTCGAGATGACCTCGGCCGCCGTCGGGTTCTGCAGCGGGACCTTGATGATCGAGATCAGGTCGTGCGGCGGCTGGCAGTCGGGGAAGCTCGCGCTGGGCGAGTAGGACGAGACGTAGACGTAGACGTTCTCGCCCTGCTTGTCCGGCACGAGCGTATGGGTGTGCGACCCACAGTTCGTCTCGACGGACTTGATGTAGGTGGGGTTGCGCTTGTCGGAGATATCGAAGATGCGCATGCCCTCCCACGAGCTCTTGTTCGCGGCCGACTGCCCGGTGCTGTTGCACGAGTCGTCGTTGCGGGAGGAGTCGACGGACCCGAACAGCAGGTTGCCGTAGACGGAGATGTCCATCTGGCCGCCGGGGCAGACCACCGAGCTCACCAGCGACGTCTTCTTGGGGTTCTTGATGTCGTAGATGGAGAAGCCCGCATAGTTGCCGACATAGGCGTAGTCGCCCTGGAAGGCCATGTCGGTGTGGATGTCGTTCAGCGCTTCAGGCTTGGGGACGTTCGTCACGTGCTGGATGTTGGAGCTCATGACGATCTCGCCGGGCGCCGGGATGTCCATCGCTGCCTGAGCCGGCAACGCGCCGCCCACGAGAGCGACGGCGGCCCCCACCAGGACGAGGGTCCTGCGGAGAGTTAACACTAAGAACCTCCTATAACCGGCATAAATCAAGCACATGGTCACGGTTCGGAGGTACGCGGTACCAGAGTGCAAGCTGTTAAATCTTGTACAACTTTGCAGTCTTTCGCCCGTGGGCGTTTTCGCCTAGAGTGCCCACTCTCGACCGAGTTCACAGGGAGGCCGGGTGCGCGCCGCGCTCATCGTCATCACGGGCACGGTCATTGCCCTCACGAGCTGCTCCAGCACGCCCCCGCCCGCCCCGCGCGCCGACTCGACCGTTCCGGTGATCGCCCCCGGAAAGCCCGGCGAGGAGGCGCGGACCCTCTCCCCCTCCGAGGCGGCCACCGCCGTTCCCTCGGCCACCGCGAACGCCGCCGACATCACCTACGTCCAGGACATGGTCGTCCACCACCGGCAGGCCCTCGACATGGCGATCCTGGCTCCCAACCGGGCCGAGTCCACCAAGCTCAAGGGCCTGGCCTCGCGCATCAAGGACGCCCAGGGGCCGGAGATCCAGTGGATGACCAACTGGCTGCAGGACCTCGGCCAGAAGGTGCCCGGCCATCACGCGGCCCACGACGGGATGCCCGGCATGGTCACCCCCGAGCAGATGGAGGCCCTCAAGGCGGCGAAGGGCAAGGCGTTCGACGCGCTGTTCCTGCAGCTCATGATCGCCCACCATGAGGGAGCCATCAAGATGTCGACGGAGGTGCTGACCCACGGCTCGCACATCCAGATCGAGGAGCTGGCCAGCGACGTCAGCGTCACCCAGACGGCCGAGATCCGCCGCATGCGGGAGATGCAGGCCGCGGCCTGAGCCGGGCGCGGGTGGACGCGGGCCGCTCCGGCTCGCTCAGGAGCCGACGCGCCAGGAGTGCAGGTAGTCCTCCTGGTCGCCGGTGAGCGTGTCGATGCCGATGCCCGCCGCGGCCAGCTTGAGCCGGGCCACCTCGTGGTCGATCTCCTCCGGCACGTCGTAGACACCCGGCGCCAGCCGGGCCCGCTCCCCGGCCAGCCAGGCGACGGCGAGCGCCTGGGCCGAGAACGACATGTCCATGACCGCCGCCGGATGCCCCTCGGCGGCCGTCAGGTTCACCAGGCGACCCTCGGCCAGCAGGAGCAGCCTCCGGCCGTCGGCCAGGACGTACTCGTCGGTGTTGGGCCGCACGCCGCGGTGCACCTCCACGGCCAGCTCGTCCAGCGCCCGCACGTCGATCTCCACGTCGAAGTGCCCGGCGTTGGCCAGCATCGCGCCGTCCCTCATCGCGGCCAGATGCTCGCCCCGGACCACGTCACGATTGCCCGTCACCGTGATGAACAGGTCACCCAGCGCCGCCGCCTCCGCCATCGGCCGCACCTCGTAGCCCTGCAGGGTGGCGTCGAGCGCCTTGACCGCGTCGATCTCGGTCACCACCACCCGAGCCCCGAGCCCCTTGGCCCGCTCGGCCACACCCCGGCCGCAGAACCCGAACCCGGCCACCACCACGGTCCGGCCCGCCAGCATCGTGTTGGTGGCCCGCATGATCCCGTCGAGCGTCGACTGCCCCGTGCCGTAGCGGTTGTCGAACATCCGCTTGGTCCGCGTGTCGTTGACCGCGACGACGGGAAAGCGCAGCGCCCCCTCGGCGGCCATCTGCCGCAGCCGGATGATGCCGGTCGTGGTCTCCTCGCACCCGCCGGACACGCCCTCCAGCAGGTCGGTCCGCTCGGTGTGCAGGATGTTGACCAGGTCGCACCCGTCGTCGAGCACCAGATCGGGCCCGAGGTCGAGCGCCTGGTGGATGTGCCGGTAGTAGGTGGCCCGATCGACGCCCGCCCTCGCGTGCACCGCGACGCCGTAACCACGCAGCGCCTCGGCCACGTCATCCCGGGTGGACAACGGATTGGACGCGGCCAGCGCGATCTCGGCGCCCCCGGCCCTGAGCGCGCCCATCAGCACCGCGGTCTCCGCCGTCACGTGCAGGCACGCGGAGATCCGCAGCCCGTCGAGCGGCCGGTCGGCGGCGAACCGCTCGCCGATGGCCGTCAACACCGGCATCGACCTGGCTGCCCAGCTGATCTGCCGCTCGCCGCTCTCCGAACGCTCCAACGCCCTTCCCCCCACGATCGCCGAAGGCCACGGCCCACCGGAGATCCGTTATGGTGCTCAGCCCCGCTCACTGGAACCCGACGATCCGCGGGACCCGGCCACGCACGGCGGGCGGCGCCGGCCGTGCGTGGCCGTAAAAAGTGGTCGTGCAAGTGGTCGTGCAAGTGGTCGTGCGGTGAAAGGCCCGACGGACTCAGTACCGGTAGTGGTCGGACTTGTACGGGCCCTCGATGTGCACGCCGATGTACTCGGCCTGCTCCTTGGTGAGCTCGGTGAGCTTGACGCCGAGCGCGTCGAGGTGCAGCCGGGCGACCTTCTCGTCGAGGTGCTTGGGCAGCGTGTAGACGCCGATCGGGTACTCGTCGGTCTTGGTGAACAGCTCGATCTGCGCGATCACCTGGTTGGTGAACGAGTTGGACATCACGAAGCTCGGGTGGCCGGTGGCGCAGCCGAGGTTCATCAGGCGGCCCTCGGCGAGCACGAGGATCGAGTGGCCGTCGGCGAAGACCCACTCGTCGACCTGCGGCTTGATGTTGCGCTTCTCGATGCCGGGCAGCTTGGCCAGGCCGGCCATGTCGATCTCGTTGTCGAAGTGGCCGATGTTGGAGACGATCGCCTGGTGCTTCATCCGCGCCATGTGGTCGGCGGTGATGATGTTGAAGTTGCCGGTCGAGGTGACGAAGATGTCGGCGATGCCGACGACCTCCTCCAGCGTGGTGACCTGGAAGCCGTCCATCGCCGCCTGGAGCGCGCAGATCGGGTCGATCTCGGTCACGATGACGCGGGCGCCCTGGCCGCGGAGCGCGTCGGCGCAGCCCTTGCCGACGTCGCCGTAGCCGCAGACCACGGCCACCTTGCCGCCGATCAGCACGTCGGTCGCACGGTTGAGGCCGTCGATGACGGAGTGGCGGCAGCCGTACTTGTTGTCGAACTTGGACTTGGTGACCGAGTCGTTGACGTTGATCGCCGGGAACAGCAGCTGCCCGTTCTTGTGCATCTCGTAGAGGCGGTGCACGCCGGTGGTGGTCTCCTCGGTGACGCCCTTGATGGCCTCGGCGATCGTGGTCCACCGCTTGTCGTCGCCGACCGTGCGGTTGAGCAGGTCGATGATGACGTGCCACTCCTCCGGGTCGTCGGCGGTGGCGGCGGGGACGGCACCGGCCTTCTCGTACTCGGCGCCCTTGTGAACGAGCAGCGTGGCGTCGCCGCCGTCGTCGAGGATCATGTTGGGGGCGTCGCCGCCGGGCCAGGTGAGCGCCTGCTCGGTGCACCACCAGTATTCCTCGAGGGTCTCGCCCTTCCAGGCGAAGACCGGCACACCGCGCGGGTCGTCGACGGTGCCGTCGGGGCCGACCACGACCGCGGCGGCGGCGTGGTCCTGGGTGGAGAAGATGTTGCAGCTGACCCAGCGCACCTCGGCGCCGAGGGCGACCAGCGTCTCGATGAGGACGGCGGTCTGGATCGTCATGTGCAGGGAGCCCATGATCTTCGCGCCGCGAAGGGGCTGTGCGGCCGCGTACTCCTTGCGAATCGCCATGAGGCCGGGCATCTCGTGCTCGGCGAGCCGGATCTCCTTGCGGCCGAAGTCGGCAAGTGACAGGTCGGCGACCTTGAAGTCCATCTGTTACCCCTCGCGTGACGATGTGTGTCGCGCACGAGTTTAGGCGTCACCCGAACGCCCTCGCACCTCGCAAGGCCGGAATCTAACGCAATAATGTAAGGATGCGCATCACCGAAGCCGCCCGGCGGCTGGGCATGTCCCCTCGAATGCTCCGATACCGCGAGGCCCTGGGCCTGCTGCCCCCCGTACGCGAGCAGGGAGCGCACCGAAGGTTCGGCCCCGAGGAGCTGTCGGCGGTCGCGCAGGGCGTGGAGCTGGAGAAGCGGTTCGACGTCTCCCCCGCCGAGCTGGCCTTCGCGGTGCGCGTGCTGAGCGATCCCGCCGTGGCCGCCGCGGTGCGCGACCTCGGCGTACGGATCGGCCGCATCCAGGTCCCCCGCCGGGCCCTCGACTTCGAGAAGGAGAAAGCCCTGCGCCTGCTCCGAACCTCGACTCCCGGCCAGACGTCAAAGAGGGCATGAAGGAGCTGCTGATCGCCACCGTGCTCGCCGTCTCGCCGCTCCAGGCGACCGACGTCAAGGTCTACTTCTCCAAGGGACACGACATTCCCGGCAAGGTGGTCGCGGTGACCAGGAAGGCGCCCGATCGGGGCGTCGCCAGGTTCGCCGTCGAGCAGCTGATCGCCGGGCCGACCAAGGCCGAGCGGCGCAGGGGGCTCCACTCGGAGCTGACCGGTCAGCTGCGCGGCCGCTCCAACTGCGGCGGGGCCGACTTCACCATCAAGATCAAGAAGAGCCGGGCCACGCTGCGCTTCTGCCGGACCGTCCTGGGCAACGGGATCGGCTCCGACGCGCGGGTGCTGCACATGCTCGACACCACGCTGAAGCAGTTCGGGACCGTACGTAAGGTCGTCACGCTCGACAAGGACGGCCGGTGCCTGTTCGACCAGACCGACGCCGGCACGTCCTGCCTGACCGGGCGCGAGTGACTCCCCGGCCACGGCGGGGAGTCACTCGGTGCGGCGTCGGTCAGACCGTGGCCCGTGACCGGTCGAGGTCGGGCTCCAGGTAGATGACCCGGGCGATCGGCACGGCCTCGCGGATGCGGCGCTCGGCCTCGTCGATGCCCCGGGCGACCTCGGCCGCGGTGTCGTCGTGCGACACCGCGATCTTGGCGGCCACCAGCAGCTCCTCCGGCCCCAGGTGCAGCGTGCGCATGTGGATCACCCGGTCGACCTCGTCGGCGGCTTCGAGCGCGGCGCGGATGTCGGCCTCCATCTGCGGGGTGGCGCCCTCACCGACCAGCAGCGACTTGGTCTCGATGGCCAGCACGACCGCGATCACCGCGAGCAGCACGCCGATCATCAGGGTGCCGACGCCGTCCCAGACGCCGTCGCCGGTGACGACGGCCATCGTCACGCCGAACAGCGCGAAGACCAGACCTAGCAGGGCGCCCAGATCCTCCAGCAGGATGACCGGCAGCTCCGGCGACTTGGACCGGCGGATGAAGGAGGTCCACGACTGCGTGCCGCGCACCGCGTTGGACTCCTTGATCGCGGTGCGGAACGAGAACGCCTCGGCGATGATCGCGAAGATCAGCACCGAGAACGCCCAGATCGGCGCCTCCACCTGGTGCGGGTCTGCGATCTTGTGCACGCCCTCGTAGAGCGAGAAGGCCGCGCCGATCGTGAACAGCACGACGGCCACCACGAAGGCGTAGAAGTAGCGCTCACGACCGTAGCCGAACGGGTGCTCCCTGGTGCGCGCCCGCTGGGCCCGCTTGCCGCCGATCAGCAGCAGCAACTGGTTGCCCGAGTCGGCGACCGAGTGAATGCCCTCGGCCAGCATCGACGACGACCCGGTGAAGAACGCCGCCACGAACTTGGCCACCGCGATGGACATGTTCGCGATCAGGGCAGCAACGATCGCTTTGGTACCGCCGCTCGCACTCACCGACGCACTCCACTCATAAGCATTAATGGCATGAAAAGGGATCCTATTGCGAAATCCTGGCCTTCAGTTCTGTGATCGCCGCCACTGGTGTCGGGTCGATTCCATAGCCGAGCGCGAGGTAGGTGCTCGCGTAGTCGCCGAGCCCGATCAGCGTCGCCACCCGCTGCAGGGGGTGGGCGCCCTCACCCGCGAGCTCGGTGACCGGCACGTCACGGTCACGCGCGAGCCGTAGGGACACCTCGCGCTGCCGGGTCACCTGCGGGTGCTCGTCGGCGTCGCGCAGCATCACAAGCCGCAGCGTGCGGGACGGGGTGTCGGCGAAGAGGTCGCGCTGGGCGAGCGGCCCGTCGAAGGCGACCAGCTGGTTGTGGCCGGCCTCGGGCAGCTCGCCGAAGACGGCCGGATACTTGGCGTTCTCGCCGAGCTGGCAGGCCAGCCGGTAGCCGGCGGCGGCGGCGAGCGGCGAGGTGCCCCAGATCATCGGCAGGCTCTCGGCCAGCTCCATGGCCAGCGTCTTGCCGGGATTGACGAACGACTCGCTGGACGGGCGGCACTGGTGGGCGATGTTCTCCAGCGCCGTGGCCACGTCCTCGAACAACGCGGCGTCGGCCTGGACCAGGCCGAGCGAGGCGGCGGCCACGATCAGCGGCACGGTCAGCAGCCAGAGATTGGCCCTCGGCTGACCGCTCGTGGGGACGGGGACGAAAAGGGCCGAGGACTGCGTGGCCACCGCCTCCAGGGGCGACCCCGCGCCGCCCACGGCGAGCAGCGAGCAGCCCCGCCGGACGGCCTCGGCCGCCACGGACAGCGTCTCCTCGGTGCGCCCCGAGGAGGAGACCGCGACGACCAGGTCGGTCGCGCCGACCCAGCCGGGCAGTTGGTAGGAGCGCAGGGTCACGAACGGCGTCGGGGCGCCCCGGCCGCAGACCGCCGCCATGAGGTCGCCGGCGATCGCCGATCCGCCCATGCCGGCGACCACGATCGCGCGCGGCCGGCCCTGCGCCGCCAATCGGTCGATGCCCGCTTCGATCGCGGTCCGGTAGCCGGTGCGCACCTGGGCCGCCGAGGCGGCCACCGCGAGCAGCATGCCACCGGGATCGCCGTCGGTCAGGTGCTGTTGGTCGTCGAGCCGCTCGGGCTCCCAGATCACGGCTTCCTGGCCTCGTCGACGAGCAGGACGGGAATGTCATCCCTGACCGGATAGATCAGGCCGCAGCCCGTGCAGGCCAGCTCCTCGGCCTCCGCGCGCAGCGGCGACTTGCACGCCGGACAGGCCAGGATCTCCAGCAGCCAGTCGTCGATCTTCACACTGACACCTTTCTGACGATGGCGAGGACTTCGTCCCTGATCGCCGTCATCGTGGTCTGGTCGGCCGCCTCGGCATTCAGCCGGAGCAGCGGCTCGGTGTTGGACGCGCGCAGGTTGAACCACCAGCCGGACCCGGTCACGGTCAGGCCGTCGAGCTCGTCGAACCGGCCCCGGGACTCGAAGGCCTCACGCACCTGGCGCAGCGCCTTGTCCTGGTCGTCGACGGTGCTGTTGATCTCACCCGAGGCGTGGTAGCGGGAGTAGGCCGCCACCACCTGCGACAGCGGACCGTCCTGCTCGCCGAGCGCGGCCAGCACGTGCATCGCGGCCAGCATGCCCGAGTCGGCGAACCAGAAGTCGCGGAAGTAGTAGTGGGCGGAGTGCTCCCCGCCGAAGACCGCGCCCGTGCGGGCCATCTCGGCCTTGATGAACGAGTGGCCGACCCGGGTGCGCACCGGCTCGCCGCCGTGCTCGCGGACGATCTCGGGGACCCCGAGCGAGGTGATCAGGTTGTGGATGATCGTCGAACCCGGGTGCTTGGCCAGCTCACGGGCCGCCACCAGCGCGGTGACGGTGGACGGCGAGACCGACGCGCCGCGTTCGTCGATCACCCAGCAGCGGTCGGCGTCGCCGTCGAAGGCGAGGCCCAGGTCGGCGCCGGTCTCGACGACGGCCCGCTGCAGGTCGACCAGGTTGGCGGGCTCGATCGGGTTGGCCTCGTGGTTGGGGAAGGAGCCGTCGAGCTCGAAGTAGAGCGGGACGAGCTCGATCGGCAGCCCGTCGAAGACGGCGGGCACGGTGTGACCGGCCATGCCGTTGCCCGCGTCGACGACCACCTTGAGCGGCCGGACGGCGGACAGGTCGACCAGGCTGCGCAGGTGGTCGGCGTAGCCCTGGAGCAGGTCTCTCTCGACCAGGTCACCGACGGGCGGCGCGGTGACGCCGACCAGCTCGGCGGCCCGGTCGCGGATCTCGGTGAGGCCCGAGTCGCCGCCGATCGGCACCGCGCCCGCGCGGCACATCTTCATGCCGTTGTAGCGGGCGGGATTGTGGCTGGCGGTGAACATCACACCCGGCAGGCCGAGGCTGCCGCTGGCGTAGTAGAGCAGGTCGGTCGAGCCGAGCCCGGCGTGCACGATGTCGGCTCCACGCGAGCGGGCGCCCCGGATGAACGCGGCGGCCAGCGGCCCCGAGGACTCCCGCATGTCGTGCGCGACCACGGCCGCGCCGGCCCCGGTCACCTCCACGAAGGCCGCTCCTACGGCCTCGGCGGCCGCCTCGTCGAATTCGTCGGGCACCACACCGCGAACGTCGTAGGCCTTGAAGATCTTGGCGAGGTCGCCCACTCTCCAGCTCCGCCCCTAGGTCGACTACGTCAGGACGAGCCTACCGGTCACGATGTTGCTGGGCGGACCGGAGAACCCGCAGGTGGCCCCGGCGACCGACCTCGACCCCCTGTCCGACCGGCTCCGCGCCACCGGTGGGGGTCGGCCTGGCGGCCTCTCTGACGGCGTTGGCCAGCGCCTCCAGATCGTCGGAACTCGGGGAGCCGCCGTCGGTGGGGAGACGGACCACCTCCCAGCCGCGGGGAGCGGTCAGCCGCTCGGCGTGTTCGGCGCACAGGTCGTAGCAGTGTGGCTCGGCGTACGTCGCCAGAGGGCCCAGGACTGCGGTCGAGTCGGCGTATACGTACGTGAGCGTGAAGACGGCAGGCTGGCTGCAAGCGGTGCGGGAACAGCGGCGGACGGGGCTCACGGAGGGACCGTATCTGGTAAGAGTGCGAGGCGCCACTATCTGAGCGCTCTTAACGAGCGTGTCGCCACAATTCGGACACCTGTCGCAGCCTTTCCACCCACATGCACCGATGCGGTCTCCGCTTAGACTTGGCAGGTGACTGAGAAGCGCGGGCCGAGGCGTCGTGACCGGCACGGCCGTGGCCTGCGGGGCCCGCTGGCGCCCTCTCACGTCCCGCTCGCCCGGTCGCGCAGCGAGCGGTTCGACGACCTGGTGCTCGACGCCGTCGACCGGCTCCGGCCGCAGTGGGGCCGGCAGTTGTCGGTGGTGGAGTTCGCGGTGGAGGAGGTGCCGCCGCTGAGCGAGCTGGGCGACGGCCCGCGCATCGGCGCCGAGCCCATCCCGTTCGGCCGCGCCCTCGCCGCCACGGGCGCCGAGCCCGCCTCGGTCGTGATCTACCGCCGGCCGCTCGAAGCCCGCGCCCGCGACCGCGACACGTTGGGGGCGCTGGTCCACGACACGGTGGTCGAGCAGGTGGCCGCGCTGCTGGGCCTGTCACCCGAGACGGTCGACCCCGGCTACGACGACCGGCGCTAGGGGCGACACCCGCGGCTTGCTGGCTGATGATCAGGCAAGCCGCCGTACCTGCGGAAAGGGGTCACGCGGCAGCCCGCGTGACCCCTTCGCAGATATCCCTAAACGGCCTGGCGCTTGATCCTTCTGCGCTCCCGCTCGGACAACCCACCCCAGATGCCGAACCGCTCGTCGTGCTCGAGTGCGTATTCAAGACACTCGGCACGAACCTCGCACGATCGGCAGACCTTCTTGGCCTCTCGGGTGGAGCCGCCCTTCTCCGGGAAGAACGCTTCCGGATCAGTCTGCGCGCACAGTGCGCGCTCCTGCCATCCGAGTTCTTCAGCGTCAAGCTGATCTTGTGCGATGACCAGATCGGTCACTGCACACCTCCCTGCCGCCCGCCCGCAATGGAGCCCCCCATGGACGCCTTCCTTATTACCCACCCACAGGAAGGCGTAACAACATGGTTGTAATTACACGCGCGTGTCGTGCGCGGCGTCAAGCGGCATGCCGGTATCCGGGGAAAGGCCAGCCCTCGCCCCGGTGTGCTCGGCATGTGATGTTCGCACCCGGCCTCCGCCCCGAATCCGGCGCATCGGCCTGGCGTGGTCATTCGCTGTCAGCGGTCGGAACCGTACCAGGGCGGTATAGACGCCCGCCCGTGGCCCACCTTCTCTCTAGCCGTGCTTTGCGGGTCCGTTACCTGCGGGGCTCGTTGGGGGTGTATATGGCTGTGGGGTCGATCGGGTCGTCACCGTGCCTGGGCCGCTCGCCCAGCGCGTCGCCGCCGAGCTGCTGGTCCAGCCTGACCGTGGAGTCCGGCGCCGGCTCCCAGCCGCCCGACTGGTGCTGCGGCCGGTAGGCCTGCGGCTCGTACTGGCCCTGCTGAGGCTGCTGCGGGTGGCCGAACGGATCGTCGTGCGGCCTGGGCGGCTGACCCGAGTAGTCGGGTACGCGCAGGTCTCCCTGCGCGCCCGACAGGGAGTGCTGGTAGGTCTCGGCCTGCTGGTAGGCGTCCAGGAGCTGCTGGGAGCGCGGGTCCACCGGCGGGTCGGGCTCCTGGTACGCGGGTGTCGCGTACTCGTGTCCCGAGTAGCCGGTGAAGGGCTGGCCGCCCTGCCCGGCGGCCGGCGGGTACGGCACGCTCGGCGCCGTCTCGGCGGCCGGGTAGACCGGGTCGGCGGGGGCGTTGAAGGCGTTGGGCTGCTGCCCGGCCGGCGCCCCGAACCCGCCGCTGTCCTGGGACGGCGCGTAGGAGTGCGCCGCCGGGCTGTAGGCGTTGGGCTGGCTGTCCGCGGGGACGTAGGGGGCCGGCTGATAGCCGCTGTTGGGGAGCGTCTCCGACGGGGTGTACACCTGGGTCTGGTTGGTCGGCCCGTAGCCCTGGTCGGGCTGCCCGTAGGGCGTCCCCTGCGGGCTGTGCTCCGAGGATGGGGCCTGACCGTAGGACGTTCCCTGCGGGCTGTGTCCCGGGGATGGGTCGGGCTGCCCGTAGCCGCGCTGGTCGGGCTGGCCCGCCGACGAGCCGTGCTGGCCGAGCGGGGCCGCGGACTGGCCATAGCCCTGCTGGTCCGCCCGGCCGGGCGAGGAGTTCGACTGGCCGCCCGAAGGGTCGGTCTGGCCGTAACCGCGCTGGTCCGGCTGGCCGAACGCGTCCGGCCGGCCCGCCGGAAGATCGGCCTGCCCGTAACCGCGCTGGTCGGACGGCAGATGGTGCTGGCCCGGCGACGTGTCGATGGAGCCCTGAGCCGCATCCGGCTGACCGTAGCCCTGGGGGTCGGGCTGGCCATAGGAGGGACCTTGCTGACCGTACCCCTGCGAGGGATCGGCCTGGCCGTAACCGTGACCCTGCGCAGGGTCGGCCTGACCGTAGCCCTGCGAGGGGTCGGGCTGGCCGTAACCGCGCTGGTCCGGCTGGCCGAACGCGTCCGGCCGGCCCGCCGCGGGATCGGTCTGCCCGTAACCGGGCTGACCCGGCGGCAGATGATGCTGACCCGGCGACGTGTCACTGGATCCCTGATCCGGCTGACCATGGCCCTGCGGCTCGAGCTGGCCATAGGAGGAACCTTGCTGACCGTACCCCTGCGAAGGGTCGGCCTGGCCGTAGCCCAGCGAGGGGTCGGCCTGGCCATAGCCCTGTGAGGGGTCGGGCTGGCCGTAACCGCGCTGATCCGGCTGGCCGAACGCGTCCGGCCGGCCCACCGCAGGATCGGTCTGCCCGTAACCGGGCTGACCCGACGGCAGATGATGCTGACCCGGCGAGGTGTCGATGGAGCCCTGAGGCGCATCCGGCTGGCCGTAGCCCTGGGGGTCGGGCCCGAACGATGGGTCCTGCTGAGGGTGGTGCTGGTCGGCCGGGGCGGCGGGCAGCGCGGCCCTGGGCTGGGGCGCGGGCTGCTGGTAGGACTCCTGCTGCCCGTGTCCGGCCTGGACTTGGGACTGCTGGTCACGCGCGGGGCCGTCGGGGTGGCCGCCGAAACTCGGCGGCTGCGGGCTGTAACCAGGCTGCTGGCCGTAGGGGGCGGGGCCCTGACCGGGGGGCTGGTCGTAGCCCGGCTGGTCGTAGCCCGGCTGGTCGTAGCCCGGCTGGTCATATCCGGGCTGGCCGTAACCGGGCTGGCCGTAGGACGGCGGGCCCTGGCCGGGCGGCTGCTGGCCGTAGCCGGGCTGCTGGCCGTACGCGGGGGCGGCGTGCGGCGGCTGGCCCTGGCTCTGCGGGTAGGCGGGCCGTTCGGGCAGGACCTGCGGCAGCAGGTAGACCAGGGCGACGGCGGTCAGCGCGAGCAGGGGCACCCCGGTGAGCAGGAACTCCACCAGCGACCGGGCACCGTCGCCGGAGAAGAGGCCGAGAAGCAACGACAGGGCGCCGAACACCGTGGCGAGGCCGAGCGCCCCGGCCGCGATGGAGGTGATGGGCCTGGCCTTGGACGAGGGCGGCCCGACCTTGGTGACCAGCAGCACCGATCCCAGGAGGAGCGCGGTCGTGACCGGGCTGGTGAAGGCGCCGAAACCGATGGCGGCGCGGTCGGCGAATGACAGGCCGACGCCGGCCATGCCCGATGGGCCGATCAGCACTCTGCCGATCGCCACCAGCACGTTCAGTCCGCCGGCCGCGAGCATCAGCCAGGCGGCCGGCTCTCTCAGCCGGGCGACGTCAAGTTTGCTCACAACTACCCCCATCGACCCTTTAGCCCGAAGGGAGTTTGCCACATCGCTGACTGTCACGACGGAGGTACCTGGAACCTCTTCAACCCCAAAAGCCGCACTTCGACCACTATGACGGGTTTTTTGGCGGTAAAGCTGACTCCCCAGACAGGCGTGTCGGAGGCCGGTGGAAGACTGGGCCGCATGCACATCGTCTCCCTCGCAGGCGGCATCGGCGGCGCCCGCTTCCTGCGTGGTCTGCGCGCGACCGCCCCGGATGCCCAGATAACCGTGATCGGCAACACCGGCGACGACATCACCCTGTTCGGCCTGCGGGTCTGTCCCGACCTCGACACGGTCATGTACACCCTCGGCCACGGCATCGACGAGGAGCAGGGCTGGGGTCGCGCCAAGGAGTCCCACGTCGTCAAGGAGGAGCTGGCGGCCTACGGGGTCGAGCCGCAGTGGTTCGGGCTCGGCGACCGCGACTTCGCCACGCACATCGTCCGCTCGCAGATGCTGGAGGCGGGCTATCCGCTGTCGCAGATCACGCGGGCGCTGTGCGTCCGCTGGCAGCCCGGCGTCCGCCTGCTGCCGATGTCCGACGACCGCTGCGAGACCCACGTGGTGATCAGTGACGAGCAGGGCCGCCGCGCGATCCACTTCCAGGAGTGGTGGGTACGCCTGCGCGCCTCGGTCCCCGCCGAGTCGATCGCCCTGGTGGGCGTCGACACCGCACGACCCGCCCCTGGTGTGCTGGAGGCGATCGAAGAGGCCGACGTGGTGATCCTGCCTCCGTCCAACCCGGTGGTGAGCATCGGCACGATCCTGCAGGTCCCGGGCATCCGCGACGCGCTGCTGCCGAAGACCGTGGTGGGCGTCTCCCCCATCGTCGGCGGCGCGCCGGTGCGCGGCATGGCCGACGCCTGCCTCACGGCCATCGGCGTCGAGACCACGGCCCAGGCGGTGCTCGACCTCTACGGCGCCGACCTGATCGACGGATGGCTGGTGGCGCCCGAGGACGAGGGGGTCGCCCTCGACGGCGTCCGCGTGGTCGCCGGGCCCATCATCATGCACGACGTCGACGCGGCCGCCGACATCGCCCGCACCGCTCTCGACCTTGCCCAGGAGCTCGCCCGATGACCCCCGACACCACCCCGCGTGACACTACCCCGCACGACATCCCACCGCACGACGTCGCACCGCGCGACACCACCCCCACATCGCCCCACACCACCCCGCACGACAACACACCGTCCAAGTCCGGCCCGCACGACCCACCCGACGGCACATCGACCGAGACCGACCCGGCTCGCGCCGTGCCGTTCGTCGGCGGGACCGTCGAGGTGATCCCCGTGCTCGGCATCGGCGAGGTACGGCCGGGCGACGACGTGGCCGCCCTGTTGAAGGGCGCCGATCTGCGTGAGGGCGACATCGTCGTCATCACCTCCAAGATCGTCAGCAAGGCCGAGGGCCGGATCCGGCAGGCCCCCGACCGCGCCGCGGCGATCGAGGAGGAGACCGAGCGGGTGGTCGCCAGGCGCGGCGACACCGTGATCTCCCAGACCCGCCACGGCTTCGTGATGGCCGCGGCCGGGGTCGACGCCTCCAACACCGACCCCGGCACCGTCCTGCTGCTCCCCGAGGACCCCGACGCCTCGGCCCGGCGCATCCGGGCGGGCCTGCCTGCGGGCGTGGGCGTGATCGTCTCCGACACGTTCGGCCGCCCGTGGCGCCAGGGCCTGACCGACGTGGCCATCGGCGCCGCGGGAGTGACTCCGGTCGACGACCTCCGCGGGGCCGTCGACTCCTACGGCAACCCGCTCAGCGCCACCGTGACCGCGCTGGCCGACGAGATCGCCTCGGCCGCCGAGCTGGTCAAGGGCAAGCTGGCCGGCGTCCCGGCCGCGATCGTGCGGGGTCTCGCCCATCTCGTCACGGCCGGCGACGGCCCGGGGGTCCGGCCGCTGCTCCGCCCCGCCGACGAGGACATGTTCCGCTACGGGGCGCGCGACGTGGTGTTCGCCCGCCGTACGATCCGGGAGTTCTCCGCCGAGCCCGTCGATCCCGCGGCGGTGCGGCGGGCGGTGGCGGCGGGCATCGCGGCCCCGGCTCCCCATCACACGACGCCGTGGCGGTTCGTCCTGGTCGAGTCGGCCGAGACCCGGAGCAGGCTGCTCGACGCGATGCGCGAGGCCTGGATCACCGATCTGCGCGGCGACGGCTTCACCGAGGAGTCGATCGCCAAGCGGGTCAGACGCGGCGACGTGCTGCGCCGCGCCCCCTATCTGATCGTCCCCTGCCTGGTGATGGACGGCTCCCACACCTACCGCGACGATCGGCGGGGCGCGGCGGAGCGGGAGATGTTCGTGGTGGCCACCGGCGCGGGCGTCGAGAACCTCCTCATCCAGCTCGCGGTCGAGGGGCTCGGCTCGGCGTGGGTGTCGTCCACGATGTTCTGCCGCCCGGTGGTCCGCGAAGTGCTCGACTTGCCCGGGTCGTGGGATCCGATGGGGTGCGTCGCGGTCGGCCGCGCCGCCGCCCCGCCCCGTGATCGGGCCCCGCGCGACCCGGGCGACTTCATCCTGACGCGCTGACACGATCAACCCGGAGCGGTCAAGAACCCATTTACCGTTAGGAAACTTTCCTTTACATTAGGGCGAACCCCCCATGTAGAGGAGCACTCGCATGCGAAGAACCCTCACGTTAGTCGCCGCGGCGGTGATCGCCATGGCCGGCACGATGATCGTCGCGCAGCCCGCGCTGGCCCACGGTTACATCAACTCACCCCCCAGCCGGCAGGCGCTCTGCGCCCAGGGCAAGGTGAGCGGCTGCGGTGACATCATCTACGAGCCGCAGAGCGTGGAAGGCCCCAAGGGCCAGCGCAACTGCCACGGCGGCGTCGCCCGCTTCGCCCAGCTCAGCGACGAGAGCAAGCCCTGGCCCGCGACCTCGGTCGGCACCTCGGTCACCTTCAACTGGACCCTCACGGCCCGGCACGCCACCAGCACGTGGGAGTACTACATCGGCGGCACCCGGGTGGCGGTGTTCAACGACGGCGGCCGGCAACCCGGCGCGACGGTCTCCCACGCCGTGAACCTGTCCGGGTTCTCCGGCAGGCAGAAGGTCCTCGCCATCTGGAACATCGCCGACACGGTCAACGCCTTCTACGCCTGCGTCGACCTGCAGATCGGCGGCGGTGGCGGAAACCCGACCCCCACTCCGACGCCCACGCCCACGCAGCCGACCCCCACACCCACCCCGACCTCGACGCCCGGAGGCACCTGGAAGGCCGGCACCGCCTACGCCGTCGGCTCCCAGGTCACCTACGCCGGCCTGACCTACCGGTGCATCCAGGCACACACCGCCCTCACCGGCTGGGAGCCGCCGAACGTCCCGGCGCTCTGGCAGCGCCTCTAGAACCGGCGCCGTTCGGTCAGGGCCTGTTCGTCAGGGCCCGTGAACGAGGGAGCGGAGCCGCCGTGGAAGAGGTCCGTCACTCCGGGACACCCTCGCCACAGCAGCTCCGCTCCTCTGAGGCCCGTCGCCCGATGAGCGCCTCGATGCCGTCGAGCAGCAGATTGAGTCCGAAGACGAAGTCCTCGTCCTCCACCCACCCCTCGGCGCCGCGCATGACGCCCGAGCGCATCGCGGCCGACAGGGCCGGGTAGGCGGCGGGGTCGAGCAAGCCGGCGAGCACCTCGCCGTACTCGGCGGCTCCGCCGATCGCGTGCTCTTCCGGCTGCGGGGCCCCGCCGCCGATGCCGTGGACGAGTGCGGCATCGGTGAGCGCGTAGCCCGTCAGGGTGCTCGCCACATTGATCTTCTCTCCGTGATCGAGCCCCGTGCCGTCGAGAGCGGCCAGCGCCCGGTCGAACCACAGCAGCCGCCGTGGGCCCAGCGGCGGACTCAGCCGGCCGACGGACAGCAGCCACGCGTGCTCCAGCAGGAGGTCGCGCTGGATCCGGGTCCAGAGGGCGAGGTAGTCCCGCCAGGACCTGCCCTCCGGCTCGGGCGGCGGCGGGGCGACACCGTCGGCCATGATGGTGAGCAGGTCGTCCTTGCTGCCGATGTACCTGTAGAGCGCGGTCGCCGCCACCCCGACCCGCGAGGCCACGCTGGCCATCGAGACCCCGCCCAAGCCTTCGGCGTCGGCGATCTCGATGGCGGCGGTGGTGATCGTGGCCAGATCCAGCCGAGGCCGGGGCCCCCGGCGTGGCACCGGCTCACGCCCCCACATGCGCTCCACCACGGACGGCAGCGGCCGCTCCTGCTCCATCGAATCCCCTCCTTGACCCACTCCTTGGATTGTGCATTAAGTTAAAACTATGAACGTCATACACAGTACGTCATTCACAGATGCTGTACTCGTCCGAGGACTGACGAAGTCCTTCGGCAGCACGCAGGTGCTGGCCGGGATCGACCTGACCGTGCCCACCGGCTCGCTGCTGGCTCTGCTCGGCCCCAACGGCTCCGGCAAGACCACCACGGTGCGCATCCTGACCACACTGCTCGCCCCTGATGGCGGCACCGCCACGGTGGGCGGACACGACGTCACCCGCGAGGGCGTCGCGGTGCGCCGGTTGATCGGCCTGACCTCCCAGCAGGCCACCGTGGACGGCCTGCTGACCGGGAGGGAGAACCTGGAGCTGTTCGCCGGCCTCTACCACCTGGGCCGGCGGCAGGCGCGGCGACGGGCGCAGGAGCTCCTGGAGCGCTTCGATCTGGCCACGGCCGCGAACCGGCGGGTCGCGACCTACTCCGGCGGGATGCGGCGCCGTCTCGACCTCGCGGCGAGCATGGTGTCAGCGCCACGGATCCTCTTCCTCGACGAGCCCACGACCGGGCTCGACCCCCGCAGCCGGGCCGAGCTGTGGTCGGTGATCCGCGAACTGCTGGCGGGCGGCACCACCATCCTGCTCACCACGCAGTACCTGGAGGAGGCCGACCAACTCGCCGACCGCATCGCGGTGATCAACGGCGGCCGCGTCGTGGCCGACGACTCTCCCGCCGCGCTGAAGCGCCAGGTCGGCGCCGAACGCCTGATACTGCGCCTGTCCCGTACCGAGGACGTCCCTCGCGCCAGATCGGCGCTCGGTGAGGCCGAAACGCGTCCCGGCGCGGGCGAACGCGAGATCACCCTGGCCGTCCAGGGCCCCGACCACCTGCGCCACACGCTGGACCTGCTGCATCGCGCGGGCGTCGTCGTCGAGCACGTGGCGTTGTCCACCCCGACCCTCAACGACGTCTTCTTCGAGCTCACGGCGGTCGCGGCATGAGCGCCGCCCTGACCGCCGGGGGCGACCTGCACCGCCTCGTCGTCCGCAATCTACGCCGCGAGCTGCGCATCCTCGACGGCCTCATCGTGAACACCGCTCTGCCCGTGATCATCATGGTGCTGTTCGTGTACGTCTTCGGCGGGGCGATCACCACCGGCTCCAGCGGGCTGGCCTACATCGACTTCGTGGTGCCCGCCGTGCTGCTCATGTCCGGCGGGTACGGCGCCGCGCTGACCGCCGTGAACATCGCCGACGACCTGACAGCGGGCATGATCGACCGGTTGCGCACGCTGCCGATCGGCGGCTGGACGGTCCCCGCCGGGCATGTGGTCGCCTCGGTGATCCGCAACGTGGCGGCGTCCGGATTCGCCCTGCTCGCGGCGGTCGCGCTGGGCTTTCGCCCGGATGCCACGCCGGCCGACTGGGCCCTGGCGCTGGCCGTGGTGACGGGGTACGTCCTGGCGATGTCGTCGCTGGCGGTGCTCTGGGGGCTGCTGGTCAGGTCGACCCAGGCGGCCGGCGCGTTCAGCTTCGTCGTGCTCTTCCTGCCGTACCTGTCGGATGGGGTCGTACCGGCCGAGACCATGCCGGACGTGTTGCGCGACTTCGCCGAGAACCAGCCGATCACTCCGATCGTGGCGACGCTCCGGTCATTGCTCCTGAACCAGCCGATGGGCTCCTCCGGGGCGGTGACGGCAGCCTGGCTGGCGGGCATGGTGCTGGTCAGCGTGCCGATCGCGGCACTGCTGTTCCGCCGCAGGACCTCCGCCTAGCTCCGCTCGACCCGCCGGTGCGCGCCGGTCCTCACGCCGCCGGCTTGCAGGTGGGGTGACACAGGCGGCGCGCCAGCGCCGCGAGGAAGACGTCGATGATCTCGTCCGGCTGCTGGGCCACGTGCAGGGAGCCGTTGGTGGCGGTCGTGATCCTGGTCAGACTGTCCCGGTCGACGCCGCTGCCGAACGCGATGACGACGATCTGGACGGGCCGGTCCGGATCCCACTCGCCCTCCAGCCGGTCGAGCAACGTCTGGAGCTTGACGCCGCGCCCGTCGTCCTTGCCCGCGGTGATCACCAGGAGCGTGTTGTTCATCTCCTCGCGGAATTCGCTGGAGACCTCGCGGAAGCCGCTCAGGATCGAGTCGTAGAGCGAGCTCTCCAGCCGGGGGTGCGCGTTGATCGTTTTGGTCAGCTCAGTGAGGACGCCCCGACGGACGAGCTGGCCCGTCTCGGGCTGGTTGATGGGGCCGAGCCCCACCCACTGCCGGTAGTCCCTGATCTGGCCCACCTTGTGGGCGAACTCCCATAACCCCATGTGCGTGGAGTCGGGGAAGAGCTGAAGCCCGATCTTGGCCGCCTCCAGCGCGACGCCCACCCGGGTGGTCCCCTTCATGGGCTCGGCCATGTGCTTGGAGGTGTCGGCCAGCACCAGGATGTTGGTCGGCGGGGCCAACCGGCTCCAGGCGCGCAGCGCCTCGTCGATGTCCTCCGGGGAGACCGAGGAGCGGGTCTTGGGCGTCTCGGCCGGGATCTGCGGCCCCGGCGAGATCGGGCCCTGCAGACCGTCGCCCGACCGGAACCCGGCCCGGCGCACCATCTCCTGCGCCTCCGCGCCGCTCAGCCAGTCGGCGAAGATCGTCGAAGCCTCGGCCACCACCGGGTCGGTCGCGGTCACCACGTACGGGTAGTCGAGGCTGATCGTCCCCTCACGCGGGTGCAGCGCCACGACCGGGTCGGGCGACAGACGCTGGTTGTGCGCCCACACCGACTGCTCCGGCACGATGACCACCGGGCGCTGCCAGAACGCACGGTCGTCGACGGCGGTCAGCATCGTGCGGTAGTCGGGCGCCGAACCGGCCTGGGCCCAGCGTACGAACGCGGTCAGCGCCTTGTCCGCCTCCGGGCCGGTGCCCACGACGTCCCGGGCGGCGGCGACCGTGGCGATGCCCGCGCCGGCCAGCGAGGGGTCGGGCACGCGCACGACGTCCGGCTCGCTCTCGTTGGGCTTGAGCCGTCCCCGCACGGTGGAGGGGAAGACCATCCGCCAGTTCATCTCGGTCTTGCCGACGGAGAAGCGCTGCGCCAGCGAGCCCCGGGTGGCGAACACCAGCGGCGAGGTGGCCACCACGCTCTCGCCCGCGGGCAGCGCGCTCGCGCCCTGCTTTCGGGCCAGCCGGATCCAGGCCGAGGAGTCGGCGATCCAGCCGTCCGGCCGTTCGCGCAGCACGCCCGCCCGATCGCCGATCAGCGTGCGCAGCACGGTGGCCGGCGGCTGTTCGGTGACCTGTACGAGCACGCACCTGCCGCCGGTCGTGGCCTTGGTCTCGTTGAAGCGCGCGGCGGCCTCCATCGCCACCGGCGCCACGTCGACCGCGGCGGCCACGCTGACCAGAACAGGCTCTCGTGTGGAGCACAGCGCGCCGCCACCGCCGAACACGACCACGAGCGTGCCCGCGACGACGGCCACGACGGTGAACCCGGCCAGCATGCCTCGCTGGAGTGCCTTCCTTCGCCGCAGCTCTGGACTTAACGCGGCGCGGTGTCGACCCAACCGCACGGGTGAACCTCTCTCCAGGGGAGTGACGATTCTTCCAGCGACTCCCATAGCGGGCGCAAGTGCAATCTAGAACATGTTATACCTACGCCATCGGCAGGACCCTTCGGACGCTCTGGCAGACGCCGTCACTCGCCTCGGAGGCGGCCAGTCGCTCGGCGCTCGGCCGGCCGTACCCGGTGGTGCGCTGCGTGACCGGCCGCCCGCTGAGCTCCGCCATCTCGCGCAGCTCGCTGATCGTCTTGTACGAGCCGTTCTCCGACCCGGCCATCCGGCTGATCGTCTCCTCCATGAGCGTGCCGCCGAGGTCGTTCACCCCGCCCTGGAGCACCTGGCGGCACAGGTCGTCGCCGAGCTTGACCCAGGAGCACTGGACGTTGCCGATCGCGCCGTGCAGCAGGATGCGGGCCAGCGCGTGCACGGCGCGGTTCTCCCGCGCGGTGGGGCCCGGCCGGGCGACGCCCGCCAGGTAGATCGGCGCGCTCGTGTGCACGAACGGCAGCAGCACGAACTCCGAGAACCCGCCGGTCTCCTCCTGCAACCGCCTGATCAACTTGATGTGCCTGACCCAGTGCAGGTGGGTGTCGACGTGGCCATACATCATCGTGGACGTCGTCGGCAGGCCCACCCGGTGGGCGGTGGTGATGACGTCGATCCACTCCCTGGTGGGCAGCTTGCCCTTGGTGAGCACCCACCGCACGTCGTCGTCCAGGATCTCGGCGGCGGTCCCCGGCAGAGAGTCGAGCCCGGCCTCCTTCGCGGCCAGCAGCCACTCCTCGATCGACAGGTTCGTACGGCTGGCGCCGTTGATGACCTCCATCGGGGAGAAGGCGTGCACGTGCATGTCCGGTGTCCTGGCCTTGACCGCCCTGGCGATGTCGAAGTAGGCGCTGCCGGGCAGGTCGGGGTGGATGCCGCCCTGCATGCACACCTCGGTCGCGCCGGCCAGCCAGGCCTCCTCGGCCCGGTCGGCCACCTGGTCGAGGCTCAGCGTGTAGGCGTCGGCGTCGGTGCGGCGCTGGGCGAACGCGCAGAACCGGCAGCCGGTGTAGCAGACGTTGGTGAAGTTGATGTTCCGGTTGACCACGTAGGTGACGTCGTCGCCCGCGGCCTGCCTGCGGTACTCGTCGGCGAGGCCGGCCAGCTCCTCCAGCGCCTCGCCCTCGGCCGACAGCAGCGCCACGGCCTCGGCGTCGGTGAGCCCGGCGGGGTCGCTGCCGGCCTTCCTGAGCGCCTGACGCACCTCGGCGGGCGTGCTCGCGGTGACGCTCCCCTTCGCGGCGGGGTCCAGACGGTCGCGCAGGGCGTCCCAGTCGCCGTAGACGTGGTCGAAGTCGTCGCGGCGGTCGGCGGTGCGTCCCGAGGTGTCGACCTCGACGTGCAGGTCCACCCGCCCGGAGGGGGCGAAGCCGCCGTCCGGCTCCTGCCACGGCCGCCCTTCGAGCACCGCGTCCTCCCGGGCCAGCCCGGTGTCGGGGTCGGCCAGGGCCCGGACGTGACCGAACAGCCTCGGGTCCAGCCAGGGCTCGCCGGCCAGCACGTACTCGGGATAGATGGTGAGCCGCTCGCGCAGCCGGAACCCGGCGGCCTCGGTGCGGGCGGCCAGGTCGTCGATCTGCGGCCAGGGGCGCTCGGGGTTGACATGGTCGGGCGTCAGCGGCGAGACGCCGCCCCAGTCGTCGATCCCGGCGCGGATCATCAGCTCGTACTCGGAGTCCACCAGGTTGGGCGGCGCCTGCAGGCGCGTCCGCGGCCCGAGCACCAGCCGGGCCACGGCGATCGTGGCCGCCAGCTCCTGCAGGTCGGCGTCGGGCAGGCCGCGCATGGCCGTGTCGGGCTTGGCGCGGAAGTTCTGCACGATGACCTCCTGGACGCCGTTGTACTCCCGCGCCACCCGCCGGATCGCGAAGATCGACTCGGCGCGGTCCTCGACGGTCTCGCCGATGCCGATCAGGATCCCGGTCGTGAAGGGCACGTTGGAGCGCCCGGCGTCCTCCAGCACGCGCAGGCGCACCTCGGGGTCCTTGTCCGGGGAGCCGTAGTGCGGCTGGCCCTTCTCCTCGAACAACCGCCGCGAGGTCGTCTCCAGCATCATCCCCATCGACGGCGCCACGGGCTTCAGCCGCTGCAGGTCACGCCAGCCGAGCACGCCCGGGTTGAGGTGCGGCAGCAGCCCGGTCTCCTCCAGCACCCTGATCGCCATCGCCCGCACATAGGAGAGCGTGTCGTCATAGCCGTGCGCGTCGAGCCACTCCCGCGCCTGGTGCCAGCGGTCCTCCGGCCGGTCCCCCAACGTGAACAGCGCTTCCTTGCAGCCCATCGCGGCGCCCTGCCGGGCTATCTCCAGCACCTCGTCGGGGCTCAGGAAGGGCGCCTCCAGCTTGTGCGGCGCGGTGGCGAAGGTGCAGTAGCCGCAGCGGTCGCGGCACAGCCTGGTCAGCGGGATGAACACCTTGCGGCTGTAGGTGATCACCCCTTCCCGCCCGACCGCGGCGAGCCCGGCGTCCCGCACCCGGGAGGCGTGGTCGAGAAGCGGGTCCAGGTGCGCGCCTCGGGCGTGCAGCAACACGGTCGCCTCGGTGACGTCGAGGGTTTTCCCGTCTCGCGCGCGGGCCAGCGCACGACGGAGGGCGGAATCACTGACGAGACTCATGTACGGAACACTACGTGTGTCTGAATTCGCCGAGCGCACTCAGGGGGCGGTCGTCAGAAGGAGCGGTAGTCGCGCGCGGGCATCCTCGGCCCCCGCGCGGGCGCCCGCAGGCCGGTGAGCGTGATGAGGACCGCGGCGCGGTGCCGGTGTCCCCGGTAGGGCTCCAGCAGCCGCAGCATCCCGGGATCGTCGGTCGTCTCACCGGTCAGCGCATAGCCGACGATCTTGGCCAGGTGGAAGTCGCCCACGCTGACGGCATCGGGATCGCCGACGGCCCGCTGCCGCACCTCGGCCGACGTCCACACGCCGATCCCGGGCAACGCCCGCAGCAACCGGTCGAGCTCCTCGGTGGTGCCGGCCGCCTCCAGCTTGGCGGCGTGCCAGGCGGCGGTGGCGATCGTACGGGCCCGTACGGCCTCGGCCCCCGCCCTGTGCCAGTGCCAGGAGGGGATCTGCCGCCACACCTCCGCCTCGGGGATCACCCGCATGCCGTCGGGCGCCGGGCCGGGGGCGGGCTCGCCGTAGCGGTGCAGCAGCCAGCGCCAGGCCCGCCACGCCTCACGGCCGACGACCTTCTGCTCGAGCACGGCGGGCACCAGGGCCTCCATGACCCGGCCGGTCCTGCCGATGCGCAGCCCGGCGTGCTTCCTGGCCACGTCGGCCAGCACCTCGTGCTCGACCCGGAATCCCGAGACGTCGTCATCGGCGCCGAGCAGCGCCGGCAGCGTCTCCAGGAGCCACCCGGCTCCTGGCCCCCACGCCTGCCCGGCCACGGTGCCGGCCGCCACGCTCACCCTGAGCGTGCCGGGCCCGTCGGGAGTGCGGCAGGTGCGCCACACGGCCCCGTCGAGGGTCCTGCGCCAGGCGGGGTCACCGGAACCGCGCCGGTGCGGGCTCAGCGCGAGCTCCACGTCCAGCGGCCCCTCGGGCGTCCACCTGCGCTCCATCACGTGTCCAGTGTGCCCCGCCCCGGGACCCGGACCAGACGCCGGAGTCCGAAGGCCGGATCAGCCGCCGCCGGGGCCCCGCGGGCAGGTCAGGGGCCGCCGGAGCCCTGAAGGCAGGTCAGAACGTCACTGGAGTCTTGAGGGCAGGTCAGACGTCGCTGGAGTAGCGGACCGCGCACTCCGGCAGCTCGACGCCCGGCCACAGCCGGATCCCGGCCCGCAACTCGTTGCCCGGACCCACCACGGCGCCGTCACCGATCACCGCGTCACGCACCACGGCCCCCGAGCACACCCGCGCGCCGACGCCGATCACGGAGTCGGCCACGGTGGCGCCCGAGCGGACCACGCTGCCGTCGCAGAGCACGCTGCCCGAGACGACGGCCCCGGCCTCGACCACGACGCCGGAGCCCACCGCCGAGCCGCCGTGCACCTTGGCCTCCGGGGAGATCGACGCTCCGTCGAGCGCGAGGAACTCCCCCGGCGGGCCGGGCAGCGCCGGCGAGCCGAGCCGCCCGAGGACCAGGTCGCTGGAGCCGCGGACGAAGGCGGCCGGGGTGCCGACGTCGAGCCAGTAGGTGCGGTCGGCGTAGCCCAGGACCAGCTCGCCCGACTCGATCAGCCCAGGGAACGTCTCCCGCTCCACCGAGACGACCTCTCCACGCGGGATCCGGTCGATGACCGAACGGGTGAAGACGTAGCAGCCGGCGTTGATCCGGTTGGTCACCGGGTGGGGAGTCTTCTCCAGGAAGGCCGTCACCCGGCCCTCGTCGTCGGTGGGGACGCAGCCGAACCGGGAGGGATCGTCGACCTCGGTGAGGTGCAGCGTGACGGCCGCGTCGCGGCTGAGGTGCTCGCGCACCTGCAGGCCGATGTCGTGGCCGGACAGGATGTCGCCGTTGAGGATCAGCACGGGGTCGGACGGCGCCGACGTCAGCGCCTCGGCGGCGTTGCGGATCGCGCCGCCCGTGCCGAGCGGCGTCTCTTCGGTCATGTACTCGATGGAGAGCCCGAACGCCGCGCCGTCACCGAAGACCGGCTCGAACATCGACGCCTTGTACGACGTGGCGAAGACGATCCGGCGCACCCCGAACGAGCGGGCACGAGCCAGTTGGTGCGCCAGGAACGGCACCCCGGCGGTCGGCAGCAGGGGCTTGGGCGTGCCCAGCGTCAGCGGACGCAGGCGTGTGCCCTGCCCTCCGACCAGCAGAATCGCCTCAAGGGCCGGTAGTGAACTCTCCATCATCCCGGTGAGGCTACCGAACTATTCGATGGCTCGTTGATAGGAGCTGAGATGGGCTTCGACCGAGGCTTCCCAGGTGAACTCACGGGCTCTGGCCAGCCCCGCCTCCTGCAGCCGCAGGCGCCTGTCGGGAGAGGCCAGCAGCTGCCCGAGCGCGGTCGCGATGCTGTCGGCGTCGGGCTCGGTGTAGGCCACGGCGTCGCCGCCCACCTCGGGCAGCGACGCGCGGTGGGTGGTGAGCACCGGCGCCCCGCAGGCCATCGCCTCCAGCACCGGCAGCCCGAAGCCCTCGCCGCGCGACGGGAACGCCACCACGACCGCCCCGCCGAGGAACCCCGCCAGGTCGGGCACCCCGAGGTAGCCGGGGCGCACCACCTTGACCGTGGCCTCCACCTCGCGGCAGGCCGCGTCGACGTCGTCCTCGTGCACGCCGCCGCCGAGCACCAGCGCGGGCGGCTCGTCGAGGTTCTTGACGGCGGCGGCGAAGCCGCGGATCAGGTTGGGGACGTTCTTGCGGGGGTCGAGCGCGCCGAGGAAGGCGACGTACGGCCGGCCGTGCAGCCCGCACCGCTCGGCCGAGCGCCGCCTCTCCAGGTCGGTGGGCGGGTGGAACAGCGTCTGGTCGACGCCGTGGTAGGCGACGTCGATGCGGGTCGGGTCGGCGGCGAGCACCCGCACCAGCTCTTCCCTGGTCGCCTTGGACGGCACGATGACCCGGTTGGCGTGGCGGACGGCGGTGCGGGTGGCCGAGCGGAAGAACGACGCCTTGACCGCGCCGTGCTGCTCGGGGTCGGTGAACCAGGTGACGTCGTGCACCGTCACGACCGTGGGCAGGCCGGAGCGGAGCGGGATGGAGTAGTAGGGCGCGTGGATGACCTGGGCCCCGGCCTGGCGGGCGAGCAACGGCACACCGGTCTGCTCCCAGGCGAGCCGGGCGGCCCGGTTGGTGATCGCGACCGGGCCCGGCATGACACGGGCCGACGGCGCCAGCCGTTCGTACTTTCCGGCGTCGGCCCGCTGGCAGACGACCACGAGGTCGGCTCCCGCGCGGTCGAGCCCGGAGACCAGCCCGTCCACATATCTGATCAGTGCGCCACGGTCCGCGGGGACCGCCGCCGCGTCGACGAGCACTCGAGGCATTACGTAGATCTTCTCCCCTCAAGATCAACGTGGGATCCGGCGTCCCCCTCTGGGGTTCAGCTTATGACCAGCCTCCCCCAAATCGTGGCTTAAATCACCCATGGCGGCGACGAGCCGCCATCCCCGCCAAACCAGCGCAGATCAGGTCCCCAATGATGATGACAATGCGCGAGCAGAGGGCGACGGCGATCGCCGAGCCGGCGTCGAGCACGGGTGACAGCACGGCCACCATCGCCACCTCGCGCACCCCCGCACCGGCCGGCACCACGAAGGTCATGATGCCCAGGCACCACGACAGCGCGAACGCCCCGACGGCGAAGATCAGGCCACCCTGCGGGAAGACGAAGTAGAGATGCAGCCCGTAGCAGATCCAGCCCGCCAGCGCCCAGCCGAGCGCGGTCAGCATCCCCCGCCGGGTGAGCGGGCGCTCCAGCGGCTCGCGCTTGAGCCTGCGCAGCCCGAAGCCGATCAGGCCGTTGATCACCTTGGGTTCGAGCAGCACCAGCAGCACCGGGATGAGCAGCAGCAACCAGCCGTAGCGGTCCCAGCCGAGCGTGGCCAGCGCGACGAGCAGCCCGCTGGCCAGTTGGACCGGCATCATCAGGAAGAACGCCGCCGCGCTGCGGGATCGGGGCACGCCCAGGTCACGCCCCATCTCCATCTGGGCGATCACCGGCCACACGGCTCCGGGGATGTACTTGCCGAGCTGGCCCACGAAGAACACCTTGGTCGCGGGGCGGAACGGCAGCGGCGAGCCGAGATCGGCCAGCAGGGTGCGCCAGGTGAGCATGGCGCCGAGCAGCGCGGCGATGACCGCGCCGAGCGAGGCGGCGACCATCGGCAGGCTGAGCCTGGCGAACCCGGCCAGCACGGCGTCCCACTGCCTCGCCACGGCCCACCCGCCGAAGCCGAGGGCGACCAGCAGGAACCCGAGGCGCAGGACCCGCCGCAGGAGCGGGCGCCGGGCCCTGGCCGGACCCGCGGGCAGGGCTTCGTGTCCGCCGCTCACGGCCGGGCGCGGCCCTGGAGGTCCGGCCGCGCTCACAGCGGGCGGACCCGCTCGGGCGGCCTGGGCAGCGCGGCGCCCGCCGGAGCGTGCGGCGTCTTGGTCGCCACCCACAGGTAGGTCGGCACGAGCGGCAGCAGCAGCCGCAGCACGGCCCGCGGAGTGCGGCCGAGCACGGCCCGCGCCACCCGGCCGAGCGCGCCGGGGAACAACTCGGAGCCGGCGAAGCGGGCAGGCGTGGCGAGCACGGGGAACGTGTAGTCCCAGACGTGGAAGGCGCGCAGCATCCGGCGCAGGCCCCGGCGGGTGCGGAAGCGTTCGTAGTAGTGGTCGGCGCGACCGGAGGCGCGCACGTAGCGGTCGGCGAGCGCCGGCGGCAGGTAGGACAGGAACGGCAGCTTGTAGTGGGGCTCCATGACGCCCAGCCGGTTGCCCAGGCCCAGGTAGAGCACCCCGCGGTCGGACAGCACCCGGTGCATCTCGGCCACCACGCCGTCGGGGTCGACCACGTGCTCGTAGATGTGGTTGAACACCAGCACGTCGATCGAGCCGTCGGGGAACGGCAGCGCGGTGCCGTCGCCGCAGACGAACGCCACCCGCCCGCCGAACCGGTCGGCCGCCCGGCGCAGCCCCGGCACGTCGATGTCGATGCCGAGGGTGCGGGCAGCGCCGGCTCCGGCCAGCTCGTCGGCGATGAACCCGGCGGAGCAGCCCACGTCGCCGACGGTCAGCCCGGTGAGCGGCCCGTGGAAGTGCTCCAGGACCGCGATGATCTTCGCGGCCTTGCGCCGGCGTTTGTCCTCGTCGAGCATGGCCGACTGGAACTCGGAGTATTCGAGCTGCGCGACGCGTTCCTTACCCACGCCGCCCAACAGTACCTGCGCCGGGCGCCCCCGGCCGTCGAACCGGCCGCGGCATCGCCCGGCGCACGCCGGCCCTCACTCGGCGGTGGGCACGTTCGCCACGACGGCCCGGATCCAGCAGGCCACCATCCGGCTCAGCAGCGAGCCGGGCGCCTCCGCCACGTCCTGACCCAGGGTGACCGTACGCGTCACCTGGCCCGCGGCCACGCAGGTGGTGGTGGCCGCCCCGAGGACGATCCAGAGGTCGTAGCCGTGCGGGAGCAGCGTGACCACGAAGGCCACGTGGGTGAGCAGCACGCTGGCGAACACGATCGCCCGGGAGGCACGCGATCTCCCGGACGACCGGCCGGCCGGGCTCCCGCCCTCGCCGGACTTACGGATCCTGCCGAACTTCCGGGCTCCGCCGAACTTCCGGGGCCTGTCGCACTTCTGGTCCCTGCCCGAGGCAGGCGTGGTCGACGCGGTCATCGTGTTGTCCTTTCCGCGAATACCGAAACGACGATGGGTGGTGGTGTATGCGTTGAGTCCAGGTGGGCACCTGACACGGCTGGTCATGGCCGTCGGCACTGGCCTGCGGAATCCCGTGGAACGCCTGTCGGCAAACAAGAACGATTCGCGGAAGTTCCTTGTAGGGAGTGTGACACCTTCGGCCCGCCTCGCGCCACATGACCGGAGCGCCGAGGATCCGCCGGTCCATGATGAAAGTCGCGTGGATGTCGGCGGACTTTCTTTCGCGCGAAGTCGCTTTCGGACCGGTCGACTTAGGGCCGGAAATGCGAAGAGGCCTCCCGTTGCCGCGGAAGACCTCTTCATTCCGATGCCCACCTGGACTCAACAGATAGTCGCCTCGGAATCGGGAAGGGACGGCGTCGCGTCGCACAATGAGCGGCGACTCCGCCACGCCCCTGTCCGACCACGACCACCGGGCGGCGGTCGCAAGTCGAATCACTTAATCGTACATCTCCCAACCGGCCCGAAGGGCCCAGAACAGCCCGACGAGGCCAAACCCCCTGCTAGGAGTAGGTGTCCGCCTACGGAAGGTAGGGATCTCGGCACCCACTTGACGGCTTATGCACCAGTTTGATCCCCCTGCCCCAGACTCCAATTCCCAATAAATCGCATAAAAGTACGCCGAAGCACAACAGGGCGGCACGGAGCCCGACCGTCAATCCGCACGATCGCCGCCCAGATGGCTCGAAACACCACGCGAGTTTCGTCTAGATTTCAATTACCGAGCAGTTCGGGTCGATCCCGAGGAGCGCCCTCCCGATCATTGCGGCGCCCCCCTGACCCACTCCCGAAAAATAGAACCACAGCGCACCGAGAACTCTTCTCACAGACAATCGACCGGTCGGCCGATTACGCCCGGACATTGATTTACATTTCGCCGCACAGAACCGGCCACGGATTATCGATCAGGCCTCCGTGGCCGCGGAAGCGGGGAAGGTAAAATTTCGCGGCCCGGCGTGTTGCCCGGCACGTGTCGCGGCGCCGGAAGGTGGCCGTCGAAGTCTTTTCACTCTCCGTATTCGTAAAGCGACCATGCGTAAGTATGCGGTCCACCGGAATTCCATCGCGACGACCCGGGATGACTTCCGAACCTGGGCCCTACCCGCCGGTAGGGGTGCGCGCGTACCCTGGGCGGATGTTTCGCCGCCTGCTGCGCGCATCGCTCGCGCTGGTCGCCCTCGGCTTCCTCGGCTACGGCCTGGCGCGCAACTGGGACGCCACCCTGGCGGCGGTCGGCGGGCTGTCGCCGTGGGCGGTGCTCGGCGCGTTCGGCGCGGTGCTGCTGGGCCAGTTCTGCATGCTCGTGGCCTGGCGTGAGGTGCTGGCCGGGCTCGGCTCGCCGCTATCACTGAGAGTGACGGGTCGGATCATGTTCGTGGGCCAGCTGGGCAAGTACATCCCGGGCTCGGTCTGGGCGTACGCGGCGATGATGGAGCTCGGGCGCGACCACGGCAGCCCGCCCCGGCGGACGTTCGCCTGCATCTCGCTGGCCCTGGTGATCAACCTCGGGGTGGCCATCTCGATCGCGGCCGCGACGCTCGCCTCCCAGCAGGCCGTCCGCGAGGCCTGGTATCTCCTGCTGCTCCTGCCATTGATCGTCGTCGGCCTGCATCCCCGGTTGCTCACCTGGGGCCTCAACCTGGCGCTGCGGCTCGCCCGCAAGGAGCCGCTGGAGAGCGTGCTGCCCGGCCGCACGGTGCTGGTCGCCGTCGCGTGGACCGCCCTCGGCTGGTTCGTGTACGGCCTGCACATCTGGCTGCTCGCCGGCCGGTGGGACCTCTACGTGATCGCCACCGGGGCCTACGCCTTCGCCTGGGCCACCGGGCTGCTCTTCTTCGTGGTGCCCGCCGGGGTGGGGGTGCGCGAGGGCGCCCTCGTGCTGGTGCTCACCCCGCTCATCGGCACGCCCGCGGCGCTGGCGGTCGCCGTGGTGTCGCGGCTGGCGTTCACGCTGGCCGACGCCGTGGCGGCGGGAGTCGCGTGGCTGCTGGGCCGTCAGGCGCCGAGCAGCGCGCCCGTGTACGCCGACCAGAAGGGCTCGGGGTCGACCGCCTTGACGCCCGACCGCAACCTCTCGGGCTCACCGGAGGCGTAGAAGCGTTCGATCGCCCGGCGGAGCGCCCCGACGTCGCCCGGCTCGACCAGCAGCCCGTCGACCCCGTCGGTGACGTGGTCGGCGAGCGCGCCGACCCGGGTGGCGATCACCGGCACGCCGTGCTCGTGGCCCAGCCACACGTTCTGGCTCGCGGTCGCCTGCCGGTAGGGCAGCACCAGCGCGTCGGCCCGCGCGAACAGCTCGGGCACGTCCTCGGCGGCCACGTAGCCGGGCCGCAGCTCCACCCGGTCGGCCAGGCCCAGCTCGTCGACCAGCGCTTTCGTACCGTCGAGCCCGCCCCAGAACTCACCGGCCACGGTCAGGCCGACCCCCTCGGGCAGGGCCCGCAGCAGCAGGTCGAGCCCCTTGTAGGGGCGGACGATGCCGAAGAACAGCAACCGGTGGTGGACCCCGGTGCCGGGGGTGGCGTGGGTGGACGGCAGGTGCGGCGGCAGCCCCGCCACGCTCACCGGCCGGGAGGTCAGCGTGCGGGCCAGCGCGGCCTGCTGCTCGGAATGGGCCAGCACGCCGTCGACCCGTTTGAGCAGCGCCTTCATCAGCGGCCGGTCGTACGGCTTGCGCTCGTGCGGCAGCACGTTGTGGCAGAGCGCGACGGTCCGCGCCCCGCGCCGCAGCCCGGCCAGGATGCCCAGGTAGGCGGGCACCTGCACCGGGCTGAGCACCGCGAGCACCACCAGGTCGGCCGACCGGAGCCGCCGTCCGGCGGCGAACCACCCGTCGGGCCGGCGCCAGTCGAGCTCGCGCAGGGTCGCGGGGTAGGGCGTGCCCTCGGGCGCGGAGATCGTCTGCTGCCCGGGGTAGAGGAACGACGGATACTGCGCCCGCCACGACTCGATCACCACGTCGTGGCCCAGCGCGGCCAGCCGGTGCGCGAGCTCGGTGGTGTGCTGCGCCCCGCCCCCCTTGTACGGATAGGTGGGGCCGACGATGGCGATGCGCACGCTATTCGCCCCGCGACCGCACGATCAGGTCGGCCAGCAGGGCGACCGACCCGATCAGCATCCCGGACAGGAAGATCATCACGGTGTTGGCGGGGAAGTAGAACGGGTGCTGGATCATGTCCCAGACACCCTTGACCAGGCCGATCGCCACCAGCCACAGCGCGGGCGGCATGAGCACCTTGAGCGGGTTGAAGTACATGATCATCCGGAGCACCTGCAGGATGTAGCGGTAGGCGTCGGAGACGAAGCTGAACTTCGAGGTGCCGGCCCGCTTGGCGTAGTCGATCGGCAGGTAGAAGATGTCGTGCTGGTTGGACAGGAACGACAGCGTGATCGTCGTGACGCACGAGAACCCGGGCGGCAGCAGCCGCAGGTAGGGCCTGGCCACCGACTTGCGGAAGGCGCGCAGCCCGGAGTTGAGGTCGGGGATCTTCTGCCCGGCCAGCTTCTCGGCCACCTTGCGGATCACCCACTTGGCCGGGACCCGCAGCAGCTTGTGCGACCCCTCCTCGCTGGTGCGCGCGCCGACCACCTGGTCGATCGTCTGGTCCTTCTCCAGGATCTGCACCAGCTCGGGGATGCGCTCGTTGGGGTAGGTCATGTCGGCGTCGGTCCAGACGACGATCTCGCCCCTGGCCTCCTGGGTGCCGATCCGGCGCACGGTGCCGGAGCCGCCGTTGCGGTGGAAGGCGCGCACCCGCAGGTAGGGGAACCTGTCCGCCGCCTCCTGCAGCCGGGCCAGCGTCGCGTCGGTCGAGCAGTCGTCGACCGCGACGAGCTCGTAGGTGTAGCCGCTCGAGTCCATCGCCTTGGTGATGCGCTCGACCTCGTCGATGACGTGGTCCTGCTCGTTGTAACAGGGCAGGACGATCGTGACGTATGGCGCTTCTTCCACGGTGATTCCACTCTGAGGGGTCTCGGGCGTGTTCACGTGCGTCGAGATTACTCTGCCCGGCAGGGCCCCGAGCCCACATCACCGCCGCGCGCCGATCAGCCCACGGCCATCCAGACGTTGATCCGCAACGACCAGGTGCCGTCCGGCGGGCTGACGAGAGAGCGTTCGTCCTGGCGGGTGACCAGGCCCATCACCTGCGTGGGCGACCCGTACGCCGAGACCTGCTCCGCGTCCGCGCCCAGCACGACCGGCACCCGGCCGGCGGCCCGGACCCGGCGGATCAGCCGGTGCACCTCGGCGTCGGGCGCCGTGTCGTCGACCACCCGGCGCACCTGGGCGGACGGGAAGCCACAGGTGCCGCGCACCACCTCGGTGAAGCGCTCAGCGGTGACCCGCTCGACGATCAGGACCGAGGCGTCGGCCGGGATGCGCTCGCACAGCGCCGCCACGGCCGCCCGCTCGCCCCGCTCGACCGGGGTGAACGCGGTGCCGATCGAGGTCACGGCCGGCGGCGCCACGAGGAGCACGACGCCCAGCACGGCCACCCAGCGCCTGCCCGGCGCCCGGTCGCGCAGCAGGCCCAGCCCCCACACCGCGAGCAGGATCAGGCCGGGGATGACGACGGGGACGAGGCGGCGGGAGGCCCATGGATGGTCGGGGGTGATCTCGGGGCGCAGCAGCGTGGTGACCGTGGTGAAGCCGATGATCGCCAGGGCCGGCAGCCAGGCGAACGGCCGGCCGTCCCGCAGCAGCCGGCGCGTCAGCACGGCCGCCGCCAGCGTGGCCAGCACGATCACGGGCGCCCCGACGTACCAGGACACCCACTGCAGCGACTGCTCGAAGTAGAGCCGGGTGGCGTCGGCGGCCAGCCCGTTGTCCCGCTGGATCTGCTCGATGAACAGGCTGTTCAGCCGGTCTTCGCGCGTCGTCGGTGTCCGGCGTACGGTCTGGAACCACGGGCGGGCGGCGAGAACGGCCATGACGAGCACGACCAGCGCCGCGCCGATCTCCGGCAGCCGGCGCGGCAGCCGGATCCGCGCGAGCCACGGCGCCAGGGCGGCGCCGACGAGGGTGAGCGCCAGCACGGCGGCGCAGATCATCAGCAGCGGCCGGACCGAGCGCGACAGGTAGGTCAGGTACGGCGCGGCCAGCTCGTACGCCGCGAACAGCCCCACCCCCGCTCCGGCGAGCACCCCCGCCAGCAGCGGCGCCCCGATCGCCCCCGGCGGCCGGCCGAGCCGGCGCATCCCGATGAGCAGTCCCGCGAACACCAGGACCGGCAGCACGTCGCGCAGCCCGTCGATCCTGACCAGGACCGCGAGCCCGAACACCAGCCCGGCCAGCGCGCCCGCCGCCCGGCGCGGCACGGGCCCGGCCATCGCGTCGTGCAGCAGCGCGATGCCGCCGAACAGCAGGATCAGCGACGGGATCTCGCTGAGCGTGGTGCGCGAGGTGTAGAGGATCGGCAGGCTCACCGCGAACACGAGCGCGGCCGGCGCCGCCCACCGCCCGCCCGCCAGCCGGGCCGTCACCCCGGCCACCAGGAGCACCGCGAACCCGCCCAGCACGGGCGGCGTCAGCAGCAACCCGCCGAGCCAGGCGCCGGCGGCGTACAGCAGCGGCGGCCCCGGCATGAACTGCGGCACCACCGAGCCGTCCACTCCGTAGAAGCCGACGCTCTCGAAGACCAGCCACGGGTCGGGCCCGCCGAACGCCTCGGCCTGGGCCGGAATCGGCAGCGAGCCGTGCCCGGCGAGCCAGACGGCGTACTGGGCGTAGGTGGCCGGGTCGCGCCGGACGATCAGCGCCTCGGCGTGCATGACCAGGTTGAAGGCCGTCGATCCGGCGGCGACGGCGACGACCGCGGCGACCTGCCGCGCGGTGGCCTCGACCACGTCGCCGAGGTGACGCAGCGCGACCACGCAGAACGCGGCGATGACCGGCAGCCCGAGGGCCAGCGCGGGCAGCGGCCGGTAGTGGCCGAGGAGCAGCAGCGCCAGCCCCGACGCCAGCCAGCCGGCCACCACGAGGGCGGGCAGCACCGAGACCACGGCGAGCACCCGGCCCGCCGATGGCCGTCGCGCCTGGTCGAGCCGGTCGGATCCCATCGGTGATCGCGAGGGTATCCAACCGGGAGGCGCGCCTGGGTGACGCGGGGCGGTGCGAAACGCGGGTACCGTACCCGAGGAGCCGGTGAAACAGGAGGTCGTGCGGGTGGTCACGGGAGAGCTCGACCCCGCCGGTGCCGGCTCCCCCGGCCCCAGGCGCCGCCCGGCCGCCGGCCCCCGCCCGTGGCTGCGGGCGCTCCCGGCGCTGCGGCGACACCGCTGGTTCCTGGTGATCCTGGCCGCCGGCACGGCGCTGCGCGTGCTCACCATGCTGGGCTACCGCCCGGCGTTGTGGTTCCCCGACTCCTACACCTACATCGTCACCGTCTTCCGGCCGCGTCCCGACCTGGTGCGCCCGGCGGGCTACTCGGCGTTCCTCAAGCTGCTGGAGCCGTTCCACTCCTTCGCCATGGTGACCGCCGTGCAGCACCTGCTCGGGCTGGCCACCGGCGTGCTGATCTACCGGGCCGCGTGCCGGTCGCCCAGGTGGGCGGCCACGCTCGCCACCGTGCCGGTGCTGCTCGACGCCTACCAGATCGAGGTCGAGCACCTGCTCGTCTCCGACACGCTGTTCATGTTCCTGGTCGTGGCGGCCGTGACGCTGAGCCTGGCGGGCAGACGCTCGGCCGTGACAGGCCCGGCCGTGACAGGCTCGGCCGTGGCCATCGGGCTGCTGCTCGCCGCCGCCACGCTGACGCGGACGGTCGGGCAACCGCTGATCGTGGTGCTGGCGGGCTGGTTCGTGCTGCGCGGGCGGGTCGGGGGGCGGGTCGGGGGCCGGATCAGGTTCGCCGGGGTGCTGCTGGCCGCCGCGCTGGTGCCGGTGCTCGTCTACGGCGCCTGGTTCCACGCCACCTACCAGCGGGTCGGCCTGGTCGGGGCCAACGGCGCGTTCCTCTACGCCCGGACGATGTCCTTCGCCGACTGCGCGAAGATGGATCCGCCGCCGGAGCTGCGGGTGCTGTGCGATCCGCGGCCCGCCGAGCGGCGGCCGCCCTCGCAGGAGTATCTCTGGGCCAAGGACTCCCCGCTGGTCGTGCTGCCCGGCATCACGTTCACCAAGGAGACCGACGACCTGGCGGCCCGGTTCGCGGCGCTGGCCATCCGCAGCCAGCCGCTCGACTACGCGGCCTCGGTGCTGACGGAGCTCGGCCGCACCTTCGTCTGGGGCCGCCCGATCTACCCCGACCAGGAGATCTACGACTACTACGAGTTCCCGTCGGCGTCACCTCCTCCGCCGGGTCGCTGGGCCGCGCGGCTGGGCGTCGAGCTGGGCCGGCGTTACGAGGCGGGCCCGATCGGCACCGAGGTGGCCGAGCCCTACGCCGGCTGGATGCGCGCCTACCAGGACGTGGCGCGCCTGCCCGGCGCCGCGTTGCTGGTGATCCTGCTGGTCCCGCCCGTGGTCGCGATCGCTCGCCGGCGGCGCGCCCCGGCCCCGCGCGGCTGGCTGCTGCCCTGGTCGACGGCGGTCGTCCTGCTGGTGGTGCCCCCGGCGGTGGCCGAGTTCGACTACAGGTACGTCCTGCCGGCCGTGCCTCTGGCCTGCCTGGCGGCCGCGCTGTCCGGGAGCCGCGAGCCAGAGAACGGCAAAGAGTTTGCCCATGATATTCCACGAAATGTCCAGCTCTGAGTATGATCTGGCGTTGAATCATCACGCCCGGGTCACGACTGATCTCTCAGTCCTGGCTGCGGGTACGCCGTACGTGACCTAGTCTCGTGGCGCAAAGAGAGACCGAGCCGGCGCGCGACGGACTGGGCGAGGGGGCGCATGAACGACTACAGGAGCGCGTCCTTGGAGGACCGCAGGACCGCCCAGACCGATCCCGGCCACCGCGGCGCCCGTCGGGCGGCGCCGCCACCTCCTCCCGAGGGCCCGCCGCCACGCCGCCACCGCGGGGGAGGCAACGGCAACGGCAAGATGCGGATCCTGGCCTGGGTGAGCATCGCGACCACCAGCCTGATGGTCGTCGGCTCCCTGACCGGCTACACGCTCTACCGCGACGCCTTCGGCGAGATCAAGCAGAAGGGCATCAAGGACGACATCATCAACCCGCGGCCTCCGGCCACCGGCGCGCTCAACGTGCTGCTGGTCGGCTCCGACACCCGGGCGGGTGCGGGCAACGCCAGATACGGCCAGGAGACGGCCAGGCAGGCCGACGCCGGCGGCAAGCGCACCGACACCATGATCCTCATGCACATCTCGCCCAACCGCGATCAGGCGAGGCTGGTCAGCTTCCCGCGCGACTCGATGGTGCAGATCCCCAGGTGCAAGAACGAGACGACCAAGCAGGAGATGCCGGCCCGCCGCGACATGATCAACTCCGCCTACAACTCGGGCGGCATCGCGTGCACCATCTCCACCCTCGAGACCCTCACCGGCATCCGCATCAACCACTTCGTCGAGGTCGACTTCAGCGGCTTCAAGAACATCGTCGACTCGCTCGGCGGCATCGAGATCTGCCTCAAATCGGGCGTCAACGACAAGGCCTCCAAGCTCACGCTCCCCCCGGGCAAGAGCCTCCTCAACGGTGAGCAGGCACTCGGCTACGTGCGACTGCGCAAGTACGGCGACGGCAGCGACATCCAGCGCATCAAGCGCCAGCAGATCTTCCTCACCAAGGTGGTGCAGAAGGCCACCAGCAGCGACCTGCTCACCAACCCGGTCAAGCTCCCCGGCTTCGTCAAGGCCGCCGCCCAGTCGGTGACCATGGACCCCGACCTAGCCGAGGACCCCGAGCAGCTCATCCAGATCGCGCAGAGCGCCCAGAAGATGACCGCGGGCGGGGTCACGTTCACCACGATCCCCTGGATGCCCGACCCCGAGGACGCCAACCGCGTGGTGTGGAAGCAGCCCGACGCCAACGAGCTGTTCAACGCGATCAAGAGCGACACCGAGGTCGCCACCCCCGAGCCGTCGGCGAGCACCGGCAAGCCCAAGGTCGCCATCAAGCCCGAGCAGGTGCAGGTCCAGGTGCTCAACGGCACGACGACGATGGGCAAGGCCAAGGAAGTCGCCGACATGCTGAGCAAACAGGGCTTCAAGGTCACCGGGGTGGGCAACTACACGGCCCCCGACGGCCGGCCCCAGCCGACCACCCAGATCCGCTACGCGAAGCGGGCCGCGACCGGCGCCGACTACGCCAACGTGCTCGCCGGGATGGTCACCCCCAAGCCCGCGCCCACCGCAGGCAAGATCACCCCGTCCACCACCGACGCCTACGTCTCCCCGGTGCCCCTGCCCTCCGAGGGGGCCAAGGCCAAGGGCACGCCGGTGATCCAACTGATCGTCGGCGGTGACTTCAAGGCGGTCAAGGTGACCAAGCTCCCCGACAGTGTCAATAACAGCACGATCACCGCAGATCAGAAGAATGTCTGCACCTGACCTCCGGATTCCCTGTGTAACAGGGGTCTGGCGACCGAGGCGAGAGACAGGACCCGTCCGGCCGGGATAATGTAATGCGGGTCGGCGACACCTCTCGCCCGCGTCGTCAAGGGTTCTCGTCAGGCGTGGCGGTTGTCGCGTTCCCCCGGCCCCGAGCGAAGCTGAGCGACTCCGTAGTGTCTGAGACCAAGCACTCTCCCCCGGTCACGCCCCCCGCACGCCCGGAGGCCCCTGGCGAGAGCTCCGGCCCCGCCAGCACGGGAGCCAGCTGGCCGTTGCCCGAGCAGACCTTCTGGGGCGACCAGACCGATCCGCGCGGCGTGCGGCCGGGCGACACGGAGCAGGAGCGGCCCGACGCCGAGCCGGAGCCCGAGCCAGAGCCGCCCAAGCGCAAGCGCGACCCCTACCTCGACAACGTCAAGTTCATCCTGATCGCGCTGGTCGTGATCGGTCACTCGCTGGTGCCCACGCTCGGCGCCGACTCCGCCAAGACGCTCTACATCTTCGTCTACACCTTCCACATGCCGCTGTTCGTGCTCATCAGCGGCTACCTGTCACGCAACTTCTGGAACTCCAACGCGAAGACCAACAAGCTGGTCGACACGTTCCTCGTCCCCTACGTGATCGTGGAGGTCGGCTACGCCGCGCTGCGCTTCGCGCTGGGCCAGAAGTGGTCTCTCACGATCATCGACCCGGCGTGGCTCAACTGGTACCTGCTGGCACTGCTGTTCTGGCGGCTGTCCACGCCGGTGTGGAAGCGGATGAAATATCCGATCCCGGTGGCGATCGCGATCTATCTGTTCGCCGGGTTCTCACAGATCTCCGGCGACTTCAGCATGGACCGCTTCTTCGGTCTGATGCCGTTCTTCGTCATCGGGCTGGTGATGCAGCCCGAGCACTTCGAGATGCTCAACCGCCGCTGGATCAAGATCCTCTCGGCGGTGGTCCTGTTGGCCGCCGCCGCCGTGGCCGTCCTCATCGCGCCCAAGGCGAGCCTGAAGCCCTTCTACTACAAGAACAGCTACCAGGACATGGACCTGTCCTGGTGGATGGGCCTCGGCGTGCGCACCGGGCTGCTGGTCTGCGCGCTGGCCATGTGCTTCGCGGTCCTGGCGCTGATCCCCCGCAAGGAGACCTGGTACTCCGACCTCGGCACCCGCACCCTCTACTGCTATCTCCTGCACGGCGTGCCCGTGCTCATCGCCAAGGAGATGGGCTGGCTGGAGTTCCCGTGGCTGTACGGCCCGCTCGGCGTGCTGGCGATCAGCGCGAGCTGTTTCGCGCTGGCGATCGTGCTGTGCCTGCCCGAGACGCGCACGGTGTTCAAGTGGGTCCTCGAACCTCGCCTGACCTGGCTGTACCGCCGGCCCTCCAGGGAAGTTAAGCGGTAGTTCGGCCCGCGTTCACGCCCCTGACCCGCTGGCCGCTCAGCATCGGCGTATGCGGGTTTGCGTCGCCACGATCGTCCACCACCCCGAGGACGCCCGGATCATGCACCGGCAGATCAGGGCGCTGCTCGACGCGGGTCACGAGGTGACCTACGTCGCCCCGTTCACCCACTTCAACGTCACGCCCGCGATGGGCCTCACCGCGATCGACGTGCCCCGCGACCCGGGATACGGCCGCGCCCGCACGGCGCTCAAGCGCGGGAGCAAAGACGCGGACCTGCTCCTCGTGCACGACCACGCCCTGCTGCGCGTCCTGCCGTCGCGCCGCCCGCCCGTCGTCTGGGACGTGCGCGAGACCGCCGGCGCCAGGCGGCTCGCGCGGGCCGGGCGCCGGCACCGGCTCTGCACGCCCGCCCTGGTGCCGGAGGCCACCGTGGTGGCGGCGGCGCCGCCCCCTCCCGGCGACACCCGGGTGGTCCACATCGGGCGTCTGTCCGCCGGACACGGCGTGGCCGAGCTGATCGAGGTGGCCCGTCGGCTCGTCCCGCACGGCGTCCGGATGGACCTGATCGGGCCCGCCGACCGTGACGTGCGCCCGTCGCTGCGCGACGCCCAGCGGGCCGGGCTGCTCGACTGGTTCGGGTACGTGCCCAGCCGGCACGCGCTGCGCATGGCCGAGGGCGCGCTCGCCGGGCTGTCACTGACCGCCTCCACGGGGTCCGGGATGCCCGCCAAGGTGCTCGACTACCTGGGCCGGGGACTGCCGGTGGTCACCACCCCGCCGGCCGCCCCGCTGGTCGAACGGGCCGGCTGCGGGGTGGTGGTGCCCCTGGACGTGGGCGCTGTCGTACGGGCCGTGCTCGACCTGAAAGAGGATCCCGTACGGCGGGCCGAGCTCGGCGCCCGCGGCCACGCCGAGGCCCGCCTGCACCACCACTGGCCCGACCACGCCCCGGTCTTCGTCGCCCTCATGGAGACCTGGGCCGGGCTCGGCGCCCCGGTCCAGCCGCTGACCGTCTAGGGCCGTTCGACGTCGTAGGTCACGTCGGCCACCCGGACCGTGCGGACCCGCGGATCGTCGAGGAGGCGGCGCAGCTTCCCGACCGTGACCAGGTTGTCCACGTACGCGTAGGCCAGCCCGGCGTCCGCCGCCTTGCGCAGCCGATCCAGGGTCAGGTCGAAGTGGCGCAGGTTGGCGTCGTCGTGGTCGCGCAGCAGTCCGGTCCAGGCCCGCAGGTTCTTCACGTAGTCCCGGGGCGTCTCGTAGCACATGCCGCTGTTCGGCAACGGAGCTCTGTCCCAGGTGGTCGTGCCCCAGGTGATGGGGATCGCCCTCGGCCGCTGCTCGTAGACGACCTTCTCCGGGCAGGCGCCGTGGTCGCGGCCGAAGCGTACGAGCTCGTCGGGTGTGAGAGGCCGGTCGAACTCGACGACCGCCAGCGCGTTGAGCCCTTCGGGCAGCCTGGCCAGCACCTTCCGGCTGCTGTCCGCCGGCTGGTTTCCGGTCCGCACGTTGGCCAGCGCGGTGCTCAGCGTGGTGTTGGCCGAGTTGCCGAGCGGCAGCCTGCCGACCCGGCCGAAGAAGTCCTGCGTGATGGTGTGGCCGGAGCCGCCGTAGCCGGTGAAGCCTCCCGCCGCTCGGATCGGGCTGCCGCTCACCGTGAACGACAACGACAGCGGCGTGGCCTCGCAGCAGTGTTCGACGCTCAGGTTGTAGGCCGGGTTGTAGATCTTGAACGCGGTGCCGAGCACGTCGGTCATCCGTTGCTGCCGGTCACCGCGTTTCTGCACCAGGGCCGAGCCGAGCGTCGCCACCAGCGCGACCACGGTCAGGGCAGCCAGCACCATGGACGTGGTCCGCACCAGGCCCCTGCGGACCGCCCGGCGGGTCCTGCGGGGGTCGAAGTCCGGCATGGGCGGCAGATCGTCTTCGGTCATCGGGAGGCTCCGTAGCTGTCGGCGAACGCGGCTCTGGCCCGCCACACCGCGGTCTTGATCGTCGAATGGCTTCTGCCGGTCATCGCGGCCACCTCCACCATCGAGAAACCGTCGAGGTAGACCAGGGTGAGCAGCCTGCGGTGCCGCTCGGGCAGCCGGTCCAGAACGTCGTGCACGTCCAGGGCCTCGACGTGCAGCGGCGGCACGCCGAGCTCGTCCGGGTCGGGCAGCGCCGGCTCGTGGCGGCTGCGCCGGACATGGTCGAGGAGGACGTTGCGCGCGATGGCCAGCAGCCAGGCGGCGGCGTTCTCGCCCCGCCAGCCGAGCAGCGCCCGGGTCGCCTTGACGAAGGTCTCCTGCGCGAGGTCCTCGGCCAGGTGGGGATCGCGGGTCCGGCGTAGGAGGAACCCGCACACGAGCGGCCAGTGCTCGCGGTACAGCTCCTCGATGATGTCGCCCTCCGCGCTCTAGCGATTGTCACAACAGAACAGACGCGTACCAGGAAGGAATGGTCACAGCCCTTCCCGATTGATGTACTGGACGCATGGCATCGCATCTGATCCAGGGCCGAACGGTCAGCATGCCTGTCCGGGTGAGAGACGCCAGCGTCTGCAGCGCGATGTATCCCGTGCGCGCCGACGCCGCCAGGGCGGTGATCGCCTACTCGGGGCTGGACGTGGCCGAGTTCCTCCCCGGCAAGGCGATCTGCGCGCTGACGTTCGTCGACTACCTCGACGGCGACCTCGACACCTACCACGAGTTCGGCGTGGCGTTCCTGATCCGGCCGCCCGGCTCGACCGGCTCCCCCGGCCTGGGCGATCTGCGGCAGGCCGGGGTGTTCATTCACTGGCTCCCCGTCGACCAGCGGTTCACGCTGGAGGCGGGGCGCACCATCTGGGGCTTCCCGAAGGAGCTGGCCGACATCGAGTTGCGGCTCGACTCGCCGTACAAACGGTGCATCGTTCGCAAGGACGGTCGGCTGGTGCTCGACATGCTGCTCAAACCCGGCGTGCCGCTGATCGGGCCCGGAGCGATGATGCCGCTCGACGCCTTCACCCACCAGGAGGGGGTGACGCGCCGCGTGCCGTGGTCGGTCCAGGCACGCGGGGTGCGAGCGCGCCCGGGCGGCGCGCTGATCAGGCTCGGCAACCACCCGGTCGCCAAGGAGCTGAGCGAGCTGGGCCTGCCGAAACGCGCGCTGTTCAGCTCGACGGTCGCGCACGTCACGATGACGTTCGGCGGCGCGGAGCGCCTGTAACGGCCAGGCCGCGCAGGTCAGACCATGGCGGTCAGGTCAGGCCGCGCAGGTCGGACCGCGCAGGTCAAGCCGGGGCGGTCAGACCGTAGTGGTCATGCCGTAGTGGTCAGGCCGTCGACGTCAGACGATCGGCGGGCGGCCGAGCTTGACCATGCGCCAGGCCGTGCGCCAGGCCATCGGACGGCGCTCTCCGGCGGGTGTGCGGAGCCCCTCGAAGAAGCCGGTGAACCAGGCTTTGAGGGCGACACCGGAGCCACGCTCGCGAATCAGGGTGAGCACGATCCAGTCGAGCAGGTAGAGGACCGCCAGCGGCCACGGCAGGTTGCGGCGGGCCAGCCACACGCGATTGCGGGCGTTGAGCCGGTAGAACTCCGCGTGGCGTGTCGGCGGGACCTGCGGGTGGTACATGACCGTCTCGGCGTCGTACTCGATCCGGTAGCCCTCGCCCAGCAGCCGCCAGGCCAGGTCGGTCTCCTCGTGCGCGTAGAAGAAGCGTTCGGGGAGCCCGCCGACCTGCAGGAAGGCCGAGCGCCGGATGGCCGAGGCGCCGCCGAGGAAGGTGGTGACCGGCGAGGAGCGCTGCGGGTCGCCCGCCCGCAGGCGGGGGACGTGGCGGCGCTGGCCGATGCCGCCCTCGGGATCCATCACCCGGAAGGAGATCACCGCGAGGTCGGGCTCGGTGGCGAAGCGGTCTCGAACGTGCGCGACGACCTTCTGGTTGGCATACCAGCCGTCGTCGTCGAGGAACAGCACGACGTCGCCCGAGCACTCCTCGACACCGCGGTTGCGGCCGGCCGGAATGCCGGTGTTGCTGTCAAGCCGGATCGTCTTCACGGTCGCGGCCGAGCCCTCGGGTGGCGTCGCCGACACCGCGGGCACGTCGGCGCCGTTGCCTACGATCACCACTTCGACGTCGCCGTCGACCTGGTTGAGCGCGGATTCGACCGCCCGGTTCAGCTCCGCGACCCGGTTGCCCATGGTGAGGATGACGCACGAGATCTTCAACGAATCATCGTCCTGACGCGTTGAGAGCACGGGCGGAGCATTCTTTCATGATCACCGAGTCTGCTGGTCTGTCATTTCCTGGATTTGGTGGAGCTAAGCGTATCGGAACCGCTGTTGAACCCCCACCGAACAGCGGACGTCCGATCAATACGACGGACGACAGGCGCTGACGGTTCCGGAAGGAGATCACGCAAGCCGCCTCGATGCCAGAATGCTCACCAGATGCAGCACCGTCTGCAGCGCCGCGGCCGCGAAACAGGCCACCAGCAACACCCTCGTGGCCAGCAGGTCGCCGGTGAAGACGTCGACCACGGCGGCCACCACCACGAGGATCGACAGCTCGACCGCCTGCACGAGACGGTGGAACTTGGTCGCCCCCACGATCCGGCGGCCGAGCGCCAGCAGGCCCGACCTCATCTGGCCCGCGGCGGACTCCGTGGCGGCCGGCATGCCCGCGCGGGCCCGGGCCACGTCGACGAGATCGGTCTCGGCCTTGATCAGGATCGCGCCCAGCGCGGTGGCCAGGCCCAGCACGGTGTACCAGTCGGGCAGCACCTCCGAGGCGCGGAAGCCGAGCCCCACCAGCAGGGCCGCCTCGCACAGGTAGTGGCCCACCCGGTCGAGGTAGACGCCGGTGATCGAGGTGCGTCCGGTCCAGCGGGCCAGCTCGCCGTCGGAGCAGTCGAGCAGCAGGTAGAGCTGGATGAGCAGGGCCGCGAGCACAGCCGCCCAGAGCCCCGGCAGCGCCACCACCACCGCGGCGGCCAGGCCGCTCACGATCATCAGCCAGGTCGCCTGGTTGGGCGAGATCGGCGTCTTGGCGAGCAGCCAGGTCAGGTAGGGCGACACCTTGCGCATGTAGAGGGAGCCCGCCCAGTGCTCACCGCTCTCACGGTCCATGGTGCCGGCGGGCTGCGCGACCCGCCGGAGCTCAGCGACCGACGGCCCGGACATAGTCCTCCACCCGATCGCGAATCTCGGTGTCGCCCATGTCTAGGTGCTCCAGGATCGTGTAACGGCCGGGACGGGTCGACGGGGCCAGCGCCACGGCCTCGGCGAACTGCGCGCTGGTCAGCCCGATGTCGGCGGGGACGACCGGCAGCCCATGACGGCGCAGGCAGTCGGTCACCTGCGCCAGCCTGGCCGTGTCCTGCCGGAGGGAGAAGCAGAAGGCGGCACCGATGCCGGCGAGCTCGCCGTGGTTGGAGGTGCCGGGAAAGAGCTGATCCACGGCATGCAGGATCTCATGATCTCCACCACTCGCGGGCCGGGACGAGCCCGCGATCACCATCGACATGCCCGACAGGATCAGGGCTTCGGCCAGGACGATGAGGAAGGCGTCGGACTCGATGGAGTCGGCGCGGCCGATCAGCGCCTCGGCGGCGGTGCGCGCCATCGAGCAGGCCAGCCCGTCGAGGGGCTCGCCGTGCTCGACGTTGCCGAGCTGCCAGTCCTCGATGGCCGACAGGTTACTGACCACGTCGCCGATGCCCGCCCTGACCAGCACCCGGGGCGCGGAGTGCACGAAGTCGAGGTCGACCAGGATCGCCAGCGGCATCGGCACGCCGAACGTGCCCTTGCCGCCTTCGTACACCAGCGAAGCGGTGGGCGAGCAGATGCCGTCGTGGGACAAATTGGTGGCCACGGCGACCATCGGGATGCCCGCCAGCGACGCGGCGTACTTGGTCGCGTCGATGGTGCGCCCGCCACCGACGCCCACGACCACCTCGTAGGCGCCCTTGCGCAGGTCGGCGCCGAGCGAGACGGCCGCGTCGACCGACCCGTCGGCCACCCTGAAGACCTCGGCCTCCCCCAGCGTGGGCGCGATCAGGCCCTCGATGTGGTCACCCTGGCCGGGGCCGACGGCGACCGCGACCCTGCCGGACGTCGCGACCCTGCTGTCGGCCAGCAGGGCCCCGAGCTGCGCCACCGCGCCGCGCCTGACCGACATGGTCAGGGGCGCGGGCAACATTCGCGCTAGAAGCGGCATCCCGCCTCCTCAGTAGCGGACGGCTATGGTGCGAGCCTTCGCCAGGTCGTCGTGGTTGTCCACTTCGACCCAGTCGACCTCGCCGATCGGCGCCACGTTGATGCGCGCGCCACGGTCGACCATCTCCTGGTAGCCGTCCTCGTAGTAGAGCTGAGGGTCGCGCTCGAACGTCGCCCGCAGCGCGTCGGCCAGGCCCTCGGCGGCGCCCGGCCGGATCAGGGTGGCCCCGATGTACTCGCCGTGGGCCTCGGCCGGGTCCATCAGCTTGGTGATGCGCCTGAGCGCGCCGGCGTCGTCGAGGGTCACCTTCATCTCCTCGTCGGCCAGCTTCTTGACGTCGTCGACCGCGAGCAGGATGTCGCTGGTCTCGGGGGCCGACAGGAGCGTCTTCTCGACCGAGACGGGGTGCACGGTGTCGCCGTTGACGAGCAGCGCGCCCTGCGCGAAGTAGTCGCGGGCGCACCAGAGGGAGTAGGCGTTGTTCCACTCCTCGGCCTTGTCGTTGTGCACGAGCGTGAGCTTGACGCCGTGCCGCCGCTCCAGCTCCTCCTTGCGGTCGTGTACGGCCTGCGCCGCGTAGCCGATCACGACCACGACCTCGCGCAGGTCGACCGCGGCGAGGTTGCGCAGCGAGATGTCCATGATCGTCCTCTCACCGTCGACCGGCACGAGCGCCTTGGGCAGCGTGTCGGTGTAGGGCCGCAGACGTCTTCCGGCTCCAGCGGCCAGCACCATTCCCAGCAACGTGCACTCCTCAGTCGAACATGACTACGTAGGGCCAAAGGTTAGCTGGCTTTGACCGTTCCTAATCAATGATCAGGAGTGGGTCTTGGACCCACGTCCCGGCATTGCGCGCATCCCGAACGGTTTTGGACGCACTGGTCTCCCGCGTTCCTCGTGTGGTCCCCGTTCGGGTACGTGCATCATGTGCACGCTCCGTGACGGGTGGGCGGGTTTCCTCACGTCCTCGGATACCTGGCTCGGCCTGGACGGTCCGATGCCCCACACGATCGCTCTGGTCGGGTGGGGGCGGTGCCGTCCGTCGCCGGATCGGGTGCCCGAGGGCGCGTCGCCCGATCGCGATACCGGCGGCATCGTGACGGGACATTGTGCGGCGCGGGGAGACCAGCGGCTTTTGCCAGTGCCGGGCTCCCCACTGAGAGGTGTAGGCGGGATCGACCGCGACGATGGACAGACCCGCCTCGGCGGCCATCGAGATCAACCGGGCCTTGAGCTTGCCGGTGGGCATGCCGGAGATCAACTGGCGGAACCGCTTCTTACGGCCGTGCTTCTCGCGGGTCTTGGCGGCGGTGAAGTCGAGGTCTTCAATCGCGATGGCGGCCACGCCGCAGCTCTTGGCCCAGTGCAGGAGTCGGGTGATGGCGTGCCGGATCTGCGCGTCACGGTGATCGGCCGGCCCGGACAGGTCGTAGGAGAACCGGTGCGGTTCACCGACCGGGTTGCCGTGCCGGTCGAGCCGGTAGGCGGCAAAGTGATCGGCGTTGGTATCGACACCGATCATGCCGTTCGCGCGGGCGGTCTCCAGCGGGACGGTCGTGACGACCGGGCGTTGCCAGGATGCGGTCAGGTACCAGCGTCCGCGTTCCACGTCGAGGTGGATGCGGTAGGCCACGGCCCGGTTGCTGTCGATCCTGTCGCGCCACTCGTGTCCTCGATGCGCGAAGGCGACCTTGGAGGCGAGGATGTACCGGCCGTGCTCGCTGTTGGCCAGGTGCGCCAGCGGGGCTGGGAGCTTGATGGAGACTTCGCCGTCCGGGGTGAGGCGGATCGTCTCGTTGCCGAAGCGTTTGCCTGACTCTCCATCGGCGGCGAGGAACCAGCGCTCGGCTTCCCACCGCTGCCGCCACTCATGCTCGGTGAGCTGGGCTTTGCCGAGGTTGTGGCGGGCGCCCAGGAGTCGCCTGCCGCCGCGTACCACATGCACGCGCCCATCTTCGCGATCGGTGCGGGCCCTGTCGAGGCGGTGCCGAAGGATGTGCAGGCGACGGGACTTGTGGAACCACTCGCCCTTCGAGCGGTAGCCGCCCGCGGCCCGTTTGGTGCCCTTGTCCCCGAGCGGCTGCGACAGCCGGTGCATCAGCATGCGCACACCGGCTTCGAGGGTTTCGATGTGGGCGAGCTGGCAACGGCGCGACAGAGCCCACTGATCGTGCGTGGCCTTCGTGATCGACCCGGCCCATCGGGACGAAGACTCGCAGGTCAGCCGCTGCTTACGGGCCGCCCATTTCTCCGGGGTGTGATCGCTTCCGTCCGCGCAGCGTATCTTGAGGTCCAGCGACGCCAGCGTGCCCAGGTGATCACCGATCAGCCGCAACACCTTGTCGTCCTCGATCGTGAGGTTCTTGAGACGGTCGCGTATCGCCACACCGGACGGGCCGAGGGCGACGAACGGCGCATCGATGGCGCGCAGTTGCTCCTTCTTCCTCTTCTTCGGCGTCTCACTCATCGGCAGCCGCCGCTTTCAGGGCCTTCCTCGCCCGGTTCTTCGCCGAGCGGCGACCGTACAGGCGGGCGCAGAACGAGGTCAGCACCTCGACCATGTCCCGCACGAGGTCGTCTTCGACTTCACCGTCATCCAGGACGACAAGACGACGACCAGCGGCCTCCAGCGCGGCTTCGACGAGTTCGGTGTTCATCCGGCCCAGCCGGTCACGATGCTCGACCACCACGGTCGTCACCTTCGCATCGGCCAGCAGACGACGGGCCTTCATGCGCCCGCCGTTCATACCGGACGCGATCTCGGACTCGACACGGACGACCGTGTGCCCCGCCTTCGCCGCCCACTGCGACAGCCGGGCGACCTGGCGTTCCAGGTCCGCCTTCTGATCGTGGGAGGAGACGCGGGCGTACAGACCCACGCCGCCGGTCACCGGCGGTGAGGTGTTCGCGTCGATGTTGACCAGGATCGTGCGTGGCCCCACTCGCTCCGCGGGAACCGGCAACGTGCCCTCACGGAACCAGCGGTACGCGGTGCGAGGAGCAATTCCCTGCGCTCGCGCCCATTCCGTCAGGTTCACAAGGCAAGACGCTACACCACCCTTGAACAGTAATGGTCACTAACAAACACTCAATCAGCAGCAGTTGCCAGCCCCTAGTCTGGCGCGACCGGTGGGGTGGCTTCCACCTTGGAGCGGGGCGCGGCGAGCCAGCAGGTGAGGCTCTCCCAGCCGAACAACGCCCACAGGTAGACCGCGAGCAGCACGAACCCGCCGGTCATGAAGCCGACGACGGCGGTCAGTGAGATCACCAGCATCCGGCCGTCCCAGCCGAGCGCCGCCGTCGACAGCCACGGCGGCGGATAGACGTGCTGGCGCAACCGGTAGACCAGATCGTAGTGATGGAAGGCCAGCGCGCCGAGCAGCAGGAAGATCAACGCGGGATGCACGTCGTGGGCGAAGCCGCAGGCCGCGATGAACGAGTATTCGATCATCCGCAGGATCGGTGGCACCAGCCAGTCGAACCGGCCGTCGTGCGGGTGGGAGCTGCCCGGTCCGGCCAGCAGGAGCGTCACGAGCGGCGCGAAGAACGCGATGCCGTCGGACCCGGCCACGCCGAGCAACAGCAGCACGCCGGTGACGAACGTCCCGGCGATCACCGGCGGAAGCGGCGGCAACTGGCCCGCCACGAGCAGGCCCATGCCGCGCGAGAGCGGTCCGTCGTCGCGGTAGGCGACGACCTTGCTGTCGGGAACCGGCGTCATGTGCACCGTGATCATCGGGCCGACCTCGCAATCCGGCCGGCGAGCTGGTAGGCCGCCGCCACCCCGCCCCACCCCAGCAGGGCTACGAACGTCACGCGGGCGTTGAACACCGCCGCCGTGATCGCGATCAGCGCCATCCGCTCCCCGATCGGCAACACGATCATTCGTTTGGCCCAGCGGGTGATCGACTCGCGTTCCATCCGCTGGGCCAGCCGCAGCACGCCCTGCCTCGGCACGTTGTGGCGGGCCGCGTCGGCCGGCTCCAGCAGCGAGCGCGCCGGCTTGGCCCACAGCGCGCCGACCCGTCTCGCGTCGGCCAGCGCCCCGCCGTACGAGAAGTCGACGGAGTGGCGTACGACCTGGAGGATCATCGCGGCGGCTGCGAGGTACCAGATGCCGTCGGGCCCGCCAGGGCCGGACGGCACACCGGCGGCGTAGCCGAAGGCCAGGCCGACATAGACGATGTACTCCTTCAGCCGGTCGGCCATGCCGTCGGCCCACGCGCCGAGCGGCGAGAACGTGCGGGTGTAGCGGGCCAGCTGGCCGTCGAGGCAGTCGAGCACGAACGACAGGTAGAGCAGCACCGCCCCGCAGATCTGCGCGGTGCGGTCGCCCGCCGAGAACCAGACCGCCGACAGCACGGCCAGCGCGACCGAGATGCCGGTGACGGAGTTGGGCGTGAGCTTGAGCCGGGCGGCGGGCCGCACCAGGTGGCGCGACCAGGACGAGACGAAGTAGGTGGCGAAGAAGCCGTCGCGGGACTTGATCGCGCCGTCGAGCCGGACCTCGGCCTCGTCCACCTCGGCCAGTCGTCCGATCGCCGCCTCGGCGGAGGACTGGCCGGTGACGCGGTCGGCGTGCAGGGGCCCGAGCCGGACGGCGCGCACCCGCACGCCGGACCGCACCAGGCCGACCAGCAGCAGGTCGATCGCCTCGACCGTGGTGACGGGCCCGAGTTTGCCCGCCTCGGCCAGGTCGGCCAGCTCCTCGGCCAGGTCGGCCAGCGTGGCGAGATCGGCCTCGCTCACCTGGAGCACGCCCCGGAACGTGGCGTTGGCCTCGGGAACCGTGTGGAAGGAGCTTCCCGAGGCGCCGACCACGCCGTTGTCGTCGCGGACGGGCGGCCGCAACGGGCCCTCGACGGTGTCATGGGAGATCAGCGCCATCGTGGCCCGAGACGGGTCCTCCACCAGCGACGCGAGAGCCTCGGTGTGCGCCACCAGGTCGGCCGGCAGCACGACGACAGCGCCCTCCGCGCTCCTCACGATCTTGGCGATGCCGCGCAGGTCGGCGCCGAGCCCGTCGCCGGGCGAGAGCACGTGGACGTCACGGACGGGAAGCGTGGCGAGCTGGTCGTTGATCCGGTCGAGCAGGGTGCCGTCGCCGCAGGGAAGCCGGCCGGCCGGGGTCGTGGCGAGCAGCACCACCGAGGTGGTCGCGCTGGCACGCGTCATGGAATCAGTCAAAAGCGCAGGTCCTCCCGGTCGCGAGGGAGTGCGTGGACACAGCGTAGCGACAGGGCGACGCGATAACACGGAACCGGGCCGTTACGCTCGCCGTATGAATTCCCGGTTGTCCACTGTGGGCGTGATTCTGGCGGGCGGTGTCGGCCGGCGTGTCGGGCGCGGCACGCCCAAGCAGCTCATCCCGATCGCCGGACGATCCATCCTGGAGCACACCCTGGCCGTGTTCGACGGCTCGCCCGAGATCGACGAGATCGTGGTGCTGATGACGCCCGGCTACGCCGACCAGGTGCGGGAGATCGTGGAGCGCCGCGGTTTCGGCAAGGTCGGCCAGATCGTCGACGGTGGCGAGAGCCGCACGGAGAGCACCTGGCGGGCGTTGCGAGCGATCGGCCACCGGGAGTGCGACGTGCTCCTGCACGACGCTGTACGCCCTCTCCTGGAGCCCCGGATCATCACGGCGTGTGTCCGGGCCCTCCAGACCCACACGGCCGTGGAGGTGGCCATCCCGAGCTCCGACACGATCCTGGTGGCCGCTCCGGGGCCCGGCGGCGAGATCATCGGCGACGTCCTTGACAGGTCGCTGTTGAGGCGTGCCCAGACCCCGCAGTGCTTCCGGCTGTCGGTCATTCGCGAGGCCTACGAGCGGGCCCTCGCCGACCCCGAGTTCGAGCGGCGGCCCGCCACCGACGACTGCGGCGTGGTGCTGCGCTACCTGCCGGACGTGCCGATCCACCTCGTGCCGGGCAGCGAGCGCAACATGAAGGTCACCCACCCCGACGACCTGCACCTCGCCGAGCGGCTCTTCCACCTGGCCGACGCGGGCGTGCCCGCGCCGGGGCCGGCGGGCCGGCGGGCCGGCCTGGACGGCGCGACCGTGGTCGTCTTCGGCCCCGGGCGCGACCTGGCGCTCCTGGCCGAGCAGGAGGGGGCTCGGACGCGCGTGTTCGCCGGGGAGGTGCGCGTCGAGGACCACGACGCGGTCGTCAAGGCGCTGGCCTCGGTGGGGCGGGTCGACCACGTGGTCTACGCGCCGGAGGTCACGCACCTGGGCGGGCTCGCCGACGCCGCCGACGAGACCCTGCGGACCGGCTACCTGGGCCCGGTCAACGTGGCCCGGGCCGCCCATCCCCACCTGCGCGAGACGCGGGGCGGGCTGCTGATCGGCACCCACGGCCACACCGAAGGCGGGGCCGCCCACAGCCTCCGCTCCTCGGCCCGGGCCGCGGTCGCCGACCTGACCCGGGCCCTGGCCGCCGAGTGGGCCGGCGAGGGTGTGCGGGTCAACTGCGTCGACCCCGGGGCGCCGGCTCAGACCTGGCTCGACATCCTGGTGTCCGGGCTCACCGGGCGGGTGCCGGGCGGCGCCTGACGGACGCCGCCCGGTCTCACGAACCCGGTGGGCGGGCGAGCTTGCGCGGGCTGGTCAGGAAGCCCCAGCCCCAGGAGATGTGCATGGTGGCGTACACGAGGGGGAGCCTGAGCTTGACCGCCGCGGGATACCCGCTGCTGGTCAGGGCCGAGCCCGCGAGGATGGCCAGCGCGTAGCCGCCCGGGACGATCAGCGACAGCGGGAAGAACGGCGCGACGACCAGGCCGAGCGCCATCGCCACCACCGCCGCCGGCGGCGCGAGGTAGCGCAGGTTGATCGTGCCCTCGTGGGTGCGTGAGACCACGTGCCGCCAGCGTCCGTAGTGGAAGTACTGCTTGGCCAGTGCCTTCACGGTGGGCCGGGGCCGGTAGGAGACCCGCATCCGCGGCTGGAACCACACCAGCCCGCCGGTCTGGCGGATGCGGTGGTTCATCTCCCAGTCCTGGGCCCGCTGGAAGTGCTCGTCGTAGCCGCCGACCCGGTCGAGGGCCGTGCGGCGGAACACCCCCAGGTAGACCGTGTCGGCCGGGCCGGCCGTGCCGCCCACGTGGAAGGCCGCCGCGCCGACGCCGATCTTGGACGTCATGGCGCACGCCACGGCCTTCTCGAAGGCGGTGACGCCCTCGGCGGCCATCACGCCGCCCACGTTGTCGGCGCCGGTCTCCTCCAACGTCTCGACCGCGACGCGCAGGTAGTCGGAGGGCAGCATGGCGTGCCCGTCGACCCTGGCGATGATGCCGTTGCGGGAGGCGGCGATCGCGGCGTTGAGCGCGTTGGGGGTGCGGCCCGTAGGGTTGGGCACCACGACGACCCGGCGGTCGGCCCGGGCGATGGCCTCGGCGACCTCCTGGGTGCGGTCTTGTGAGGGCCCCACGGCGAGGACGACCTCGATCTCGCCGGGATAGCTCTGGGCGAGGACCTGGGACACGGCCTCGCGTAGGTGCCGCTCCTCGTTGAGGACCGGCATGACGACGGAGATGGGTGGCCAGCTACGTGTCTCCGCTGGCGCGTGCGGCGAGTCGGGGAACTGCTTCATGGCGGGGCTCACGCTACTGTACGACCAGGGGAGGAGGGCAATCGAAGGCCCGATCCTCCGGCAGCACAGAGGGGGACGGGATGCGCGACCCGGGCGAGGAGGACGCTGGGGTGCACGTGGGCGGGGACGCCTACGGCGGCGTCAGGCTCGCGGGCGGTCGCCGGCGAAGGCGTGGCAGAGGCGCCAGAGCCCGTCGCCGAAATGTGATCATCGCCGGCCTGTTGTCCACCGGAGTGCTGGTCGGCACCGGCGTGGTGTGGGCGACTCCCCGGCAGATCGGCTCGGTCGACGCCGGCGTGGCCGAGTCGGCGCCGCGCGGCGCGATGAACATCCTGCTCGTCGGCATCGACAAGCGCGACGACCTCACCCGCAAGCAGCAGAACCAACTCAAGCTCGGCCGCGAGTCGGGCCAGCGCACCGACACGATGATGGTCATCCGCCTGTCCGAGGACCACACCCGCATCACCGTGGTGAGCCTGCCCCGCGACACCTGGACGACCATCCCCGGCCAGGGCGAACACAAGATCAATTCGGCCTACCAGTTCGGCGGCCCGAAGCTCGCGGTCCAGGCCGTGCAGCACGCCACCGGGCTGCGGATCAACCGCTACATCGAGGTCAACGTCCTCGGCTTCATCGACGTCGTCGACTCGCTCGGCGGGGTGACGGTGTGCACCCCGGTGCCGATCAACGACCCCAAGACCGGGCTCACCCTCGCCGCCGGCACCCACGAGCTGCGCGGGGCGCAGGCCCTCGGCTACGCCCGCACCCGCGCCACGGCCCGCTCCGACCTCGACCGCATCGACCGGCAGCAGCAGGTCATCTCGGCGATGCTCGACCGCGCGCTGAGCGCCGGCACGCTGGCCAACCCGGCCCGGCTGGCCTCGTTCGTCAACTCCACGCTGCGCACCGTCAAGGTTGACCCCGACGACGGGCTGATGGGGCTCGCCACCCAGCTCAGGGACGTCTCCCTGAACGACGTGAAGTTCGCCGACGTGCCGCTGTCCAACGTCGACTTCAAGACCCCGACCGGCGAGTCCGCGGTGCTGTGGGACAAGGACGCGGCGCGCGACATGTTCGCCCGGATCGCCGCCGACGAGGACCTGGCCGAGCCCACTCCCTCGCCCAGCGCCTCGGCCTCCGCCAAGCCGACCGCCCTCACGATCCCGCCGGAGCGCATCTCGCTCGTGGTCAAGAACGGCACGCTCATCACCGGGCTCGGCGCGCGCAGCAAGGCGGCGCTGGTCGCGGCCGGGTTCGCGGTGCCCGGCGAGCCGGGCAACACCACGCGTAAGGACCACAAGAAGACGCTCATCCGCTACGGACCCGATCGCGAGGACTCCGCCCGCACGGTCGCCGCCGCCATCCCGGGGGCCGAGTTGCGCGAGGTCGACACGAAGGGGATCGAGGTGATCCTCGGCAGCGACCAGCCGAAGATCAAGAAAGTCTCGGTGACGTCCACGCCGACCGCAAAGCCGTCCACCGGCGCTACACCGGAAACCAAGACGGCAACCCAGAACATATGTAAAAAGTAGGCATAATGATCCCGCCTACGGGCACGTCACACCCATGGTGGTCAGCTGCTGGCGAGAGGATCCCTGCACTGTGCTCCGCGTGGTCGGAGACCTCGACGCGGCGGGCGCGCCCCGTCTGCGGGCGGAGCTCGATCAGGCCCTCGCCGTCCCCCATCCCCTTCATCTCGTCCTCGATCTGACCGAGGTTCCGTTCTGCGACTCCGTGGGGCTCGGCGTGCTGGTCGCCGGCCTCAACCACGTCCAGCGCCGGCACGGCCGGATGATCCTGGTGCTGGCCCCCGGCATGATCAGCCACCTGCTGACGATCACCAACCTCGACCGGCACTTTGAGACGAGCGCGTCGATGGACGACGCGCGCACGGCGCTCGGCGAGGCTGCCTAGGCCCCGCGCGAGAAGACGGCGGCGTGCGAGACGATGGTCACGTCAGTCGGTGCGCACCTCCCTCCGGCCGTGTAGAGCCCGGGAGAGCCCTTCAGGTGGAGGCTTTCACGTTGTTCGATCAGTTCCCCGAGCCTGCCCGATCCCAGCTGGTCGCCGCGTACGAAGAGGGCAGGACCCGGCCCGAGTGGTGCTTCACGGAAGGCCAGGCGCGGCTCGCGTTCTGGGCGCCCTTCCGCGACGCGCCACCGGTGATCACCTGGCAGTTCGACCCCGGCCCCGATCCGGAGACGGCCGCCCGGCTGCTGCGGGACAGCCTCGCGGCGATGCGGCTCAACAAGATCATCCATGACATCGCCCTTCCTCCTGGGCTGATCCCCACCGTCGACCGGGCCGTCGAGCACGAGGCCCTGACGGCGGCCGGGTTCGTGATGGAGGTCGAGCGGCTGATGCTCGAATGGCAGGCCGGCAGTGACCTGCCAGAGGATCCGGGCAGGCTGCGATACGTCGCCGCCCGGCGACTGGACCCGGCCGAGGTGCTCGACCTGCTGGTACGCATCTCGCACGGCTCACTCGACTACGACACGCGAGTCGAGGTGGCGACCGAGGGGGCCGAGCACGAGGCCCGGTGGATGTATGACGACCTGGTCAACCGCAAGGCCAAGCCCAGCTGGTTCGTCATCGGCTACCTCGGCGACTCGCCCGTGGGCCTGGTGGCGCCCGACGACCACTCCATCGCCTACATCGGCGTCGTGCCCGAACACCGCGGCCACGGCTATGTCGACGACCTGCTGGCCAAGGGCACCCGCACCCTCGCCGAGGCGGGCCTGCAACGCATCGTCGCCGCCACCGACACCGCCAACACCCCGACCGCGGCGGCCTTCCTGCGGGCCGGCTACTCCCAGGTCGGCCGCGTGTTCCGCTATTACTGGAGGACGCCGTGAGAGGTGAGCGCGTGAGGACGCCGTGAGAGGCGAGCGCGTGTCGTTGGCGGGTGCCGTGAAGCTCGACGCAGACTGCTGGAGGCGATCGTGAAGGCAGACATGAAGCCAGGCATGAGGTTGGGCGTGATGTTCGACCGCGGGCTGCCGCCGGAGCGGCTCGTGCCGTTCGCCCGCGAGCTCGACGCCGCCGACGGGGTGTCCGACCTCTGGGTCGTGGAGGACCTCGGCTGGACGGGCGCCATCTCCTCGGCGGCGACGGCGCTGGCGATGACCTCGCGGCTGCGCGTGGGCATCGGCATCACGCCCGCTCCCCTGCGCAACCCGGCGCTGCTCGCCATGGAGCTGGGCAATCTCGCCCGCCTGCATCCCGGGCGGCTCGCGGCGGGCATCGGGCACGGGGTGCCCGCGTGGATGCGGCAGGCGGGGGCCGCCGTGTCGTCCCCGCTGTCCCTGCTGGAGGAGACGATCACCTCGGTCCAGGCGTTGCTCAGGGGCGAGACGGTGACCATGCGCGGCCGTCACGTGCGGCTCGACGGCGTCTCCCTCGTCCACCCGCCCGCCGAGCCGCCTCCGCTGCTGGCCGGGGTGGTCGGCCCGCGCTCGCTGGCGCTGTCGGGCCGGCTGGCGCAGGGCACGATCATCCCCGAGGGGCTGGGGCCCCGGCAGCTCCCGTCGATCCTCGGGCACATCGACCCGCCTGACGGGCACGAGCTGGTGGCCTTCGTCCACCTGTGCCTGGGCGACGACGCCCGCGAGGTCATGCGGGCCGCCGTCGAGGACCAGGCCGCGTTCCTAGGGCTGCCGCCCGACGAGGTGGTCACGGCCTCGGGCTCGCCCGCCGAGGCCGCCGCCCAGGTGCGCGGGTTGTGGAAGGCGGGCGTGTCGACCGTGGTGGTGCGCCCCTTGGGCTCTGACCCCTTGTCGCACGTACGAGGGCTGCTGGCCGCCCTGTCAGCTTCTCGGCCGTAAACGCAAGGCCATGTAGTTAAGCCGTGGATGACGGCGTCAACTTGGCGGCCGAACGGCGGAGGCGGGTCGGCCGGATGACCGATGGCGGCTCGCCCGCGCCGGACCAGGATCGACGGCATGAGGCGAATCATGGCAAGCGCGGTTCTGGTCGCGCTGGGATGGCGGGCGGATGCGGGTTGGACGCCGAGGAGGTGCACGACGGCCGGACCTTCCAGCATTCCGGTGACCGGCTCACCATCGCGTCGTCACTGGGCGGGCTGCGCGTCCTGCCGGGCACCGGTACGGAGATCCGGGTGGACCGGTGGGCCAAGGGCAAGGCGGCCCAGGAGGGCAACACGTCCTGGTCGCTGAGGGACGGCACGCTGCGGCTGAGCGCCGACTGCACCATGATCCTCGGCGACTGCGGCGCCCGCTACCACGTCAAGGTGCCGCCCGGGACACGACTCGTGATCAAGGCTGGCGAGGGGGTGGTCCTCGACGGGCTGCCTCAGGACATTGACGTGTCGGCCTCCGGGCCGATCAGGGCGTACGGCACGTCAGGCAGGTTGCGGCTGCTGGCCGAGGACAGTGTGATCGCGGGCGACCGGCTCAGGTCGTCCAGCGTCCGGGCCCGGACTGTCAGCGGGTCGATCAACCTCTCGTTCGCCGCGCGGCCGTCCAAGGTGGACGCGGTATCCCGCGAAGGGCGGGTCACCACGACGGTCCCGGACGGCGCTTACCGGGTCACGGCCGAGAGCACGCACGGCAGGGTGCGGTCGCAGCTCAAGGACACCAAGAGCGACAACGCCGTCATCGCGAAAAGCACTTCCGGAGATGTCCGAATAATCGCGAAATGACCTGATATCGCGGCACGAATGCCGTACTCCCCTGTTTCCAGCGGCAATAGCCGCTACGCGGGGCGACAAACCGCGCTTCACCCCGAATGCGCTAACAAAGAGGGGCGGTTTGCTCCACCGGTATCGCCTTGGCAAGGAGTAAAGCGATGTCGTCCCGTTTGTCAGCCGGACGCTGGGCCTTGACGATCAGGTCGCAAATCTGCTCGATCTGTCGTGGCGGACCGGTCAGCAGCGAGCACAGGTCCGCGATGCCGTCGACGATGCTCCGGTCACGGGTCTCCACCAGCCCGTCGGTGTAGAGGGCGAGCATGCCGCCGGCGGGCAGGGTTGCGTCGCAGATCTCCAGCCGCTCGCCGCCGACTCCGAGGGGCGGCCCCGGCACGACCGGGACGATCTCGGTCAGGCCGTTCGGCCTGACCAGCACGGGCGGCACGTGCCCCGCACTGGCGATCGCGAGGGCCCCGGTCGCCCGGTCGTACGTCGCGTAGACGCAGGTCGCGAGCTGGTCGGCGTCGAGCTGCTGGGCCACCCGGTTCAGCCGGAACAGCAGCTCACCCGGGTCCAGGTCGAGGCTGGCCAGGGTCTGGGTGGCGGTCCGCAGCTGGCCCATCGTCGCCGCGGCCCGGATGCCGTGGCCCATGACATCGCCGACGACGAGCGCCGTACGGTCGTCCGAAAGCCGGATCACGTCGAACCAGTCGCCGCCCACATGAGCCAGGTCGCCGGCGGGCAGGTAGCGGTAGCCGATCTCCAGGCCCGGAGACTCCTGCAGGAGGCTCGGGAGCAGGGCGCTCTGCAGAGTGAGCGCCGTGCGCCGCTCACGACCGTAGAGCCGGGCGTTGTCGATGCAGATCGCGGTGCGCGCCGCGAGCTCCTCCGCGAGCGCGATGTCGCCGTCCTGGAACGGCTCGCTGGACTCCCGGCGTACCAGCACGAAGAATCCGAGCACGTTGCCGCGGGCGACCAGCGGCGTGACGAGGAACGAGCAGCCGGGCAGCAACCGGGCGATGATCGGGCGGCCGAACGCCTCGGCGTTCTCGTCGCCGACCACCTGTTCCAGCCTGGGCACCAGCACGGTCTTGGCGGTGGCCATGGCCTGCCCCTGCGGCAGCAGCGGCGGGTAGACCGCGACCTCGCCGACCGGGAAGGCGGTGTTCCAGTCCCAGGGGTTGTCGACCGCCACGGCGGTGGCCACGCGCCGGACCAGCGCGGAGCCGTCCTTGGGGCGGACGGGGAACTCTCCTTCGGTGATGAGCCGTTCCTGGACCATGATCCCGCCGGTGTCGGCGAACCTCGGCACGGCGACGTCCAGGACCTCGCGGCAGGTGTGAGCCAGGTCAAGAGTGCTGCCGATGCGCGTGCTCGCGTCATTGAGGAACGCGAGCCGCTCCTGCGAGGAGGCGGCAGCACTCAACCGTAACTCGATGCGACTGCGAGGATCCTTGATCAGGAAACCAGGATTCACCGGGACGTCGCCCTCCAGTTGGCTACGAAAACACCGCTCATCGAATCACAAGGAAACTCACAATGAGAAGAAATTACCGCTTCATCTGCTAGCTCGAAAGCGGAAAAATGGTGCCAAATCGGGGGCTGAGTTCGTCGCCAGGTTCGCCCTCTGGCGTGGGCGCGGCGAACTTCCTGTCCGCCCCCTGTCCCATGCGACGGAGCCGGGCGGGACCGCACGCCAGGAAAACCCACAGTCCTGAGGCGTGCACCACCTATAAGGTGCGCTGGTGGACAATGTGGAGAGTCTTGTCATCGCCCGGCGGCTGCGCGTTCCGATCGGCGAGGCACCCGGCGATACCCATCCCGGCTGGGGAGAGGTGGCCGCCCGCCAGCTCGACGCGGCGCTGCTGAGCGTCGGTTTCACATGCTCGGCGGCCCTGCTCGAACGCCTGGCGAGGCTGCGCGGCGAGACTGTGATCGATCTCGGCGTCCGTGTGCTGGCCGCCGTCCGCGCGCTGGTCGGCGACCACGTCCAGCACAACGCCTATTTCATCGACTTCCCCAAGAACGTGCCCGACACCATGGAGTTCTGGGTCGGCCTCCTGCATGAGGCCCTGCTCGACCCGGTCGCCGCCACGCGTGTCCAGCCGGCGACGCTGAACCTGCTCGCGCTGCCGGGGTACGGCCGCTACCAGCACAGCTACGCCGACCTGTTGGCCGCGCACGCCGAGTTGCTCCCGCTGGCCAGCGACCGGGTGACCGTGCTGGACCTGGGCGCGAGCCTGGAGGAAGAGGCGCGCGAGCTCTACTTCTCGCTGGCGGGTTCGGAGGTCCCGCTCGCGGAGGAGGATCTGGCGGCGCTCCGTACGCTGGCCGTGTTCTGCGCCGACGAGCCCGAGCGCATCCCGGTGCGGGAGAGCCGCGCCATCGTCAACGAGGTTCGTTTGGCGGCAGGACGGCCGCTGCTGGTGGACACGGTGACCGACGTGCTGCGGCTCGCCTGCGGTGTCTCCGGCGGCGACGTCACGCTGGCTACGCCGACCAGGTTCCGCTCGTTCCGCCGCGCCGAGCGCCGCGCCCTGCTTGAGGCGTTGGACGCCGTCGCCGTTCCGGCCAAGCTCGGTGATGTGCCCCGTCACCGGGAGCGGTGGAAGCGGCTCGGCGAGCGGCTGCACCCCCACGAGTACCCGCGGCTTCCTCGCGCCGCCCATGTCTTCGAGGTGGCCAGAGGCGTGCGCCAGGCCGCGAGCTTCGACAGCCGCGTCGAGGCCGCCCTGTCGGCGGGCCGCACCGGCGACGCCGTCGCGCTCCTGGAGAACGCGCCGGGCGCGTTGCTGCGCCGCCTCGACCACCTGCTGCGGTCGGGCCACTCCGCGCCGGCTGTGCTGGACGCCGCGGAGAAGGCGGCGGCGGGCGCCTCCGGTCGCGTCCTGCTGTCGCTGCGCGAGCACCTGCAGAACCGCCTCGCCCCGGCCGCCGGCCGCGTCTTCACCAACCGGAACGGCAGAGCGTGGGCGGCCTCCGACGCCCGCGCGCCACTCGACGAGCAGGTCCTGTCGCGGGCGGTCACCGTCCTGGACGAGGAGATCACCCGCCGCCTGCCCGACCCGGGCGAGCTGGTCATCGATCCCGACGTGCTCGACGTCGCCCTGCCCCTGTCGGGCAAGGCCGTCGTCCCCGGCCTGGGGATGCTGCCGCGCGGATCGCTGTCGGCGGTGGACGGCGAGCTCCTGCGGTTCTTCGTGCACTGGCGGCAGGCCGGGCGGCGTACCGACTACGACCTGTCCGCACTCATGCTGGACGCCGACTACGGCGACCCCGAACACATCTCGTGGACGAACTACGGCAACGACTTCGCCGAGTACTCCGGCGACCTCACCGAGGCGAAGGACGGCGCGTCGGAGTTCATCAACATCCGGCTCGCCGACGCCACCCGGCCGATCATCATCCCGCAGGTCCACATCTACACCGGCGAGGCGTTCGACGAGGCCGCCGAGGCGTTCTTCGGCTACATGACCAGAAACGCCGAACAGGAGGGCAGGCCGTTCGAACCACGCACGGTGCGGATGAAGTCCGACCTGCGCGGCGCGGGCCGCGTCGCGCTGCCCTTCGTCGTCCTGCGCGGCGACGACGGCGGCTGGCGGGTGAAGTGGCTGCACCTTTACCTGAAGGGGCATCCCTCCTTCAGCAATCAGGTAGAAGGAAACCGCGTCACCTCCTCCCTGCTGGTGCGCTCGATCGTGGAGCGCGACCACCTGCGGGTCCGCTACCTGGCGGACCTGCTGCGGGCGAAGAACTCGACGGCCGGGCACACGACGTACATCGGGCTGCAGGCGCCGGCCGACCTGCCGGAGGGTGCGCGGGTGTACACGCCTGGGACCCTGCACGAGCTGATCCCCGCCTGATAAGGTGAAGATCGCGAGGCTATGGGAGGGCTTCCTTCTCACTCTTTCTGAATGAAATTCTAGCCTTCCCGCTCTCCTCGCACTCTGGCCGTGAGGCCATTCGCGGGCTTCCTTCTCACCTGGTTTCGCGACCAGGTCGGCACCCTACGGGTACCAATCGGATCTAGCTCGCGAGCCTTCCTCATGATCAGTTTCACCACGAACCCTCCGCGTGAATGTCGCGTCCGTCCCTGGCAGCGGGTGCCCACAGGAGGGACTACGGCCGACGCTGTCGATCATGCGCCTTGAAAGGCAGCCCCATGCCTCGAAGCCGCTATCTGCGATGGTGGTCGGCCGCACTGGTGATGTGCGTGCTGAGTTTCCTGTCCCTGTGGCTGCCGCATCTCTTCGAGGGGGACGGTGCGGCCGGCTGCGCCGGCTATGACTCGCTTCCGTTCGGCTTGGCGGAGCTGTGGTCCGATCTTCATTGGGCATGGCTCCGTCTGCGTGAACCCGTGCTCGAACACACACTGGTCCTGAACGGCCTGCCCTCCGTGAGTGTCTTACTGTCAACCCTGGTCGCCGCCTGGGCGAGGCGACCGCTCAGCACGATGGTGGGGCTGCTCACCATTCTGGTCGTGGCGGTGGTCGCGCTCGACTGGGTGTTCATCGCGTTCTCGTACTTCACGCTGCTCGGCTGCGCGGGCTGGGAAGGAAGGATCCCGTGGCTGCTGTGGCGTCTGCTGCCGGTGGCCGGTTACGGCAGTGCGATCGTCCTGCTGGTCGTGGGAATCCTGACCCACCGGCGTACCAGGTGAGGGTCGCCCTTTCACGTCCGCGTTCAGCGGGCCTGGGGACCGTCGCGGCGGGTGCCTGCCGCGCGATGCGAGTGCCCGGTTCACCGGCCGCGGCTGGGTGAATCGCGGTGCGGGCGGCGGTCAGATCGTGGACGGAGCCGGGTTCGACCTCGCGGTAGGTGGTGGCGCGCGAGACGCGGCGGTCGCGGCCGAGTTTGGGGATGTCGTGCTCGCCGCGGAACCAGCACAGCGCCATGACCGCCTTGCCGGAACGGGCTCAGGGCCCGGCTGTCTTCGGGGTGCCACGCAGCCGGCCTGTCTCCGGCCTTCGACGACTCCTCCCGAAAAGCCCGGAACATCACCGACTGCATCCCATAAATCCCCAATCGCCACGAATGATTTCGCTGAGATCATCTCAGTGACGTAAGCCGCTCTCTTATTTCCTCGGCTCCATCGAGATGTTCGTTGATCCCGATGTCCCATTGAGTGCTGTCCAAACCTTCGATCACTACGAGAAGTTCTGGATTTGAAGCCTGCCGGACAATTTGACGTGAGAGGGCGCGACGGGATTCAGTGGCCATGATCAGACAGTCGTGAATTTGATCTAGACCGGAAGCGACCCCTATCAGCTCGCGCCAGCTCAGCGGATAGCCGACATCGGAGGACGAGATAAGGTCTTCGAAAGACTGCATCGTCATCCCTTGAGGTGCAGTGCCTGTTCCCCAAAGTTCCAGTATGCTCCAGGTCCACATATTTGCAGGGAACTTGTTGAGAATCCGAGCGAGCCCGACGGCGCTTCCGGGTTCTTTGTGCATGGGAATTACGACAGTGGACATGTCACCATCCCCAAGGTTGCGGCTGACCTCAATCCAATTCAGCCATCCAAGCACGGAGGTCTTCATTGTTATGAAGGTAACTGTCTGGGGCATCTTTCAGATCTGCCCCAGCCAGCGTTTGCAGAGAATCCCAGATCGCCGGATCAGATAGTTTCGTATCCTCTAGATCTAGCATCAAACGCTCGGCCCATGAGGCGACATCCTCTCGGGTTCGATGCCCGTCCAGCATGTCTATGATTGCTTTGCGCAAGGTATCGCGTTTGGGCTCCATATGCTACCATTTCCCGGTATAGTTTCCGTCCCTGTCGAATGTGTAGTGTACCTTCTTCCCGTCCGTGATACTTTCCTGAGGGCGAACCTGACGGATTCTCCCGGATCTGTCTATGGTTTCCTGCCAGGTGCGCTTTGCGCCTGTGGCGGGATCCCATTCACGGACAGTTCTACGGCCGATCATTTCACCAGGCTTGCTCGCAGGCTTTATCTCTCCGTAGTATCTGATTCTTCCGTTGCCGAGAGTTCGATGGCCAGCCCTACCGTACTTCTCGAGTTGACTTAGATGCTGTCTAAGGCGCTCGCCATTCGCGGCGCTAGATGCAGTAGAGCTCCTAGCGCCACTGGTAGCGACTTTTTTGGCTCCGCTGCCCAGCAATGCGCGGAGTGTACCTCTCGCGATGCCTCCGATGCCGGTGACCGCCCCAATGGCGACGGCCGCATCGTCTGTCTCCTCGGCATATCCTGCACCGCAGTCCGGGGAGCGCTTGCACATCTCCCCCTTGTTGGTGGTGCGCTGTGTTCTGCGTCGGAAGTTCTCACCCACCTCTTTTTTATCGCGTATCAGCGCGTCCCGAGCATTCTCGCCAGCCCGCTGCCGCTTCATTTTCCGGTCCTGAGCAGCGACGGCTTTCTTGTGCTTCTTCTCGAGCTTCATCTCATATTTCTGCTTCTTCACGCCGCTGGCCTTGTGGGTCTTCGCGAAAGCCTTGTCGGATTTCGCGTTGCCGGTGTCGACGCGGCGGCCGTCGGGGTCGGATTGGTCGATGGGGTTGTTGGCGGCGTAGCTGTAGGGATTGGCCCATTCGGGGGTGCGCAGGTCGAGTTCGGGGTCGGTGGAGATGAACTTGGCGATGGCGGGGTCGTAGTAGCGGGCGCCGAGGTAGGTGAGGTCGGTGGAGGGGTCTTCGGTCTTGCCGAGGAAGCCGCGGTCGGTGAAGGGCAGGTCGTCGGTGCCGCGGCGCTTGCCGAAGGGCAGGTAGCGCTCCCGGCTGACAGAGCCGGTGGTGTCGTTGATGGCGAGTTGGGTGCTGCCGTGCTGGCCGGCGAGCATCCAGGTGAGGCCGCTGGTCTGGCGCATGGCGATCAGGGACGCGTCGGAGGCGCTGTAGTAGCGCTTGGCGGTGACTTGTCCTGCGGCCAGTCGCAGCTCGATCGGGCCGAGGTAGAGGGTGGTGCTGCCGTCGGGGTCGCGTCGGAGCAAGCGTTCGCCGTCGGCGTCGTAGACCATCGAGGTGTTCTGGCCGTCGATGGTGGCCTGGTCGAGCTGGCCGAGCGGGTTCCAGGTGAGGGTGGCCTGTTCGCCGGCGACGGTGCGGGCGGCCAGTTGTCCGGCGTTGTCGTAGGCGTAGGTGTCGGTGCCGCCGGGGCGGGTGATGGCGGTGACCGCGTTCGGGCGGACCGCGGTGGGGCCGGGTGCGGGGTAGGTGTAGGTGGCGATCTGGCCGTTGTCGGTCAGGGTGGTAAGGTTGCCGACCTTGTCGTAGGCGTAGGCCTGGTTGTAGGGGTCAATGCCCAGGCCGTCGCCGGTGCCGGTGCAGGAGCTCGCGGTGGTGGTGTAGGCGGCCTTGAGCCGGAGCAGGCCGTCGTGGGTGAAGCATTCGGACTGGCCGACGGTGCCGCTGGTGGCCGAGGCGGCGTCCAGGACACGGGTGATGTTGCCGGCGAGGTTGTAGCTGTAGCGGTCGTCCTGGACGGTGTCCGGGGTGGGGGTGTTCGCTTTGGTCTGGGTGGTGACGCGCGACAACCAGTCGGTCGTGGAGTCGCGTTCGAGGAGGCGTTTGATCTGGCCGTTCGTGCCGAGCGACCGGCTTTCCAGCTTGCCGGTCAACGTGAAGGTGGTGTCCTTGACGTAGGTGAACCCGCCGGCCAGGTCGGAGGTCATGCCTTTGGCGAAGCCGAGGTCGGTGTAGGAGAAGGTCAGCTTCTCCGCCGGTAAGCCACCGGCCTCGGGCAGCGTCTGCTCGCGCAGGTTCCCGGCGGCGTCGTAGACGGAGGTGAAGGCGTAGTCGCGGCCGAGTGCGCCTTCGCCGGCCGGAACGGTGACCTTGGTCGCGATCGGCCGATAGTCGCTGTCGTAGCCGGTGACCGTCTGGGTGTAGGCCCTGCCTCCGACGTGGCGGGTGGCGGCGGTGGGCTGGCCCTTGGCCACGGTGTCGTAGGTCCACTCGGCGAGCTTCGTCCCGGTGTCCGGCTCGCCGGCCCACTGGCTGATACGGCGGCCGAGCTCGTCGTACTTGCTGGAGATCTTCTGGTTGTTGCCGTCGATGCTCCAGAGCTGCCGTCCGGCCAGGTCGTAGCCGTGGCTGGAGGTGCCGGCGTCGGGGTCGGTTGCGGCGGTGCGCCGGTCGAGCCAGTCGTGGGTGTAGGTGCGGACGTTGCCGTTGGCGTCCGTCATCGTGGTGAGGTTGCCGTTCAGGTCGTAGCCGTAGCCGGTGTCGGCGTGGTTGGTGGCGTCGGACCATTCCTCGACCTTGACAGTGCGGCCGAACACGTCGGTGACGGTGGCGGTCTTGCCGCCGACCGGCGGGGTGACCTCGGTGCGCTCGCTGCCCGGGTAGGCGGTGCTGGTGCGGCGTAGTTCGGTGCCCAGGTGGTAGGCGATCGCGGCGACCGGCCGTTCCTGGTCGTCGTAGACGGTCTTGGTCCACTGCGGCAGACCCGTGGTCGCCGGGTTGAGCAGGCCGCTGCCGGGCGGGTCGGTGTTGTGCACCGGCTCGGACTCCGTCACGGTCAGGCCGCGCGGGTCGTAGGTGGTGGCGGTGACGATCCGCCCGCCGGACGGTGAGGCGGTCTGCGCCTCCCGGGTGCGGCCGAGGCCATCGTCGTAGCTGTGGGTGCTGGTCCATGTGGCGTTGCCGCCGGTGCCGGACAGCAACTGGTTGACCGTGGTCTTGATCGGCGCGGTGGGCTGGCCTGACCAGCCGTCGAACGGAATGGTGTAAGCGACGGTGGCTGTGGGGGTGCCGCCGCTGCGCGGCTGGCCGGGTCTCCACAACGCGGTGGTACGGCCGAGCGCGTCGTAGTCGATCTCGGTGACCTTGCCGTTGGCGTCGGTGACCAGGACCGGCTCACCCAGCACATGCGACAGCTTGGCGGTGACGGTGTGACCGAGCGGGTTGGTGGTGGTCACCCCGGTGCCGGGCCAGCCGGTCGCCGGACTGTAGGCGGTGGCGGTGGTCCTGCCCAGCGGATCGGTCGAGGTCAGCGAGCGGCCGTAGTCGTCGAAGGTCGCCTTGGCGGTGGAGATGGTGCTCGCGTTGGCGTAGGAGCGGACCTCCGTGGGGTTGCCATCGCTGGGCTTGTTGGTGGCCGGGTCGCTGCCCAGGTCGTACAAGGTGATCGTCTTGCCGATCAGCGTCCCCGTCGTGCAGTCGTCGCCGGCTCGTTCCTCGACGACGGAGGGGAAGGCGGTCAGCCACTGCCCGGCGTCGGTGTTGCGGGCGTAGGTGGAGCTGGTGCAGGTGTTGTCGCCGGCCACGCCTTCCTGGCCGTAGTCGTTGACCTTGATCGGCAGGCCGTCGGCGTTGTAAGCGGTCCGCTCGTCGGTGTAGCGCCAGGCACCGGTGCTGAGCTTCTCGCGCGATCGTTCCCGGGTGGTCAGCACGTACGCCGGGTCCATGGTGCCGGGTCCGTTGCCGGTGTTCTGGATCGTGTACTCATACCGGGTGGAGTCGACCTCGGTGTAGGCACGCGGGCTGAGCGCGGTCATCTTCCACGACTGCTCCTGCAGCACGTTGCCCTGCAGGATCGGCACATCGGTGACCGTGCCGCCGTCGAAGTTGGTGACCGTCTCGCCGGTGCCGCGCAGGAACGTGCGGCTGGTGACCGTGTAGGCGGACGGATCGGTGCCGGAGCCTTCGACGGTGCGGACCTGGCTGTAGCCACGCCAGTCCGACGCGGGCGGTGCCTGGCCGGGCTCGGCCGGCTGCCTCGGGTCGTTCCAGCGAGGGCTGCCGACGAACTCGTAGGCGTGGACCATGTCCGGTGAGCCGGCCACCATGTCGCGTTCGACGACCTTGACCGCGAGCTGCTTGAAGAACCGGCTCCAGGTCTCGTACCCCTGGTCGGGGTCGCTGCCCATGTCGACCTGATAGCAGTCGCCGACCTGGTCGGCCAGATAGTTGCCACCGACTCGGCCCTTGCCGCCGCCACACGGATCAGCCTGACCGTAGGTGACCTCGACGCGGCCGCCCATCCCGTTGCGGATGGCTGCGATGCGCGGCACCATCCGCCACGACAGCAGGTCGGTCCAGTCCGACATGGTGTCGTAGTCCATCTTCCCGGCCAGCATCACCGCGTCGAAGTCCAGCGGCGGCAACACCACCTGCGACCCGCCCGCCAGACCGGTCTGCTGCACGGTGTCCAGCCACATCACCGGGTCGTAGGCCCAGGCGTAGTCGGTGCGCTGGTAGATCCACTCGTGCGTGAAGTCCAGCCGGTCCACCGGATCCCACACGCCCGAGACCGGGTTCTTCGATTCGGTGCGCACCGAGGTGAGCTTGCGGGTGGAGTAGAACGCGATCGCATCGTTGGCGCACCCCACCTGCGTCGTGCACAGCAGGTCGGTGGGGATGTCATCGCCATCGCGGGCCGCAGTGGTGAACATCGTGCGCGCCGTCGGCACGCTGCCGGCCACCTGCGTGTTGTGCCCCCACCGCACCTCGGCCAGGAACCCGCCCCGATCGTAGGGAAGCACCCGGTAGGTCTCATGCAGGCACGAAGGCAGGCAGAAGTAGTTGGTCTCGCGGGTGTAGGAGTAGTCGATCACGTTCTCGTTGCTGTCGACCTCCTGGTCCAGGTTCCACCGCCACACCCCGGTACACGTCGGCGGAATCTCGTCGTAGTAGTAGCGGTCGTAACACGGCTCATCGGCCACCACCAGCGGGTCGTGCTCGTTACCCACGTACGGCGTCTGCCACTGGGCGTCCCGGTTGTAGCCGAACCGCCACACCTGACCGTCCTGGCTGGTGATCCTCCAGTACGGCTGCCCGTCCGCGCCCCCGGCGACCTGCTCGATCTTCCAGCCGAAGTCCGGCACCGTCTTCCAAGCGCCGGACGTACGATCCTGCACGATCGACGCTGACCGGCCACCTGCCGACAGCACCAGATCCGACTGCGTCTGGTCGTTGGTGGACGCGTCACCGTCGTTCTGGTCCGGCGACTCCCAGCACAACGCCTTCCCGCCGATGCCCAGTTCCTCGGCCTTCCAGATCAACTCACCGGTGTCATCGCTGTACCAGTTGTCCACATAGCAGCGGCGGTAGCGCCGCTCGATGAACCCCGCGTTCAGATCCCAGCCCACCCCGACCACGCCGGACTGGTTGTTGGTCCACCGCCCCTGCCCATCCACCGACGACGCGTCGTACTGCAGCGACAGATCCGGGCCGTTGCCCGCGGGCGACGGCGCCTCGGGCAGCGGCACGTCATAGTCGAATCCGCCACCGGACGTGCCCGCCTGCCAGGTGCCCGACGGCTTCAGATCCGTCGCACCCCAGTTACCGTCCGGCCCGGTCAGGCCGGCCGCCAGCAGATACACCGACCCCGCCGCGAACTGCGCCTCAAGCGCCGCCCGCGCCGCCTGCGCGGCCGCCGCCTTCTTGTCCTTGCCCGGCGTCACCGGCTTGACCCGCGGCGCGACAGCACCGAGCGGGGTCGCTTCCACCTCCGCGGTCAGCCTCCCCGCCTTGACGTCATTGACCGACGCCACCACCAACGGCTGCACCACACACGAGCGCGGACGCGGCGTCTCCAGCACACACGCGGGCAGTCGCACGAGCTGCAGCCGATTGGCGAAGTTTCCGCCATAGGCATCCCGGAACCCGGCATAGGAGAACTCCGCCCGCACCTTGCCGGGAGCGCCCCCACCGTCCGCCCGCGCCACCTTCGCGGCGATCCCGAACCCGCCCAGCGAGCGCACCGCCTCCGGCGCCAAGGTCTCCACCCTGACCTGGTCCACTCCCGCGCCCTTGACCGGGCCAACCCGCACCGGCAGCGCCCCGACCTCGGAGACCTTGCCAACCTCAGGCATGCGCACCTCAGCGGCGCCCGCCTTCGGCCACACCGGCTTCTTCCGCTCCACCTTCGGCACGGACTCCTCCGCACCCTTGACCACCTTCTTGCCGGGCACCAAGCGCCCGTCCACCGACTGCTCCGGATCAGGCGCAGCGGCGGCGGCACGCGACACCAGCCCGTCCGGCACCCCGACGCTCGAGATCAGCACCAGCGAGCAAAGCCCGATGATCAGCGCCGCGAACAACATCGGCAGACGTCGACTCCGCATCCCGCATCCCTTCAAGGGCACGCTGCCGCAGACCTCGGCAAAGAGGCCTTTCGCGCGCCTAAGGCAGACATAAGAACGATCAAACGGAATGTGATCGACGAACGAAGATCGGTCAACGGCGGGAGCGTCACTTACCCGACGCTCACAGTCAGAATTTGTCAATCACGCATGCCATGCCGGGCTGGTCAACGCATGTGGCACGGAAGCCGCTTTCCCGAACCAAATCACTCACTATGATTTACGTCACTTTCACGGCCCAGCAGGCCCCAGCGGAGGTCGGTTCCACGTCAGTACAACCTCTCGCGCTACCGCGCGCCACCTGCGAGAAGGCTCTCCCACAGCCGGTTTCCCTCGGCGGCACGAAGCCAGGGGCTCTCGCTGACCCCGTTGCCGCCGGACGCCCGCACCGTCCGGCGCATATGTACCAGCCCGCCGGCCGCGCACAACTCGTACACCGTCACCAGGCACTCACACGTGTGGCTCCGCACCCTGACGGACTCAGACCTGGGCACCGGGTCGGACCAGTCGATCACCTCGTGCCCCTCCCGTACGCGGGCCACATGCGGGCCGTAGAGCTCCTTCACCACCATGGCGACCTTCAGGCCGATCACGTCGTCAGGCTCCCGACACGTGACCCCCGCCGAACCCGCGTGAACTCGGTGGGCGAGCCGCCGCAGGCTGCTCAGCGGGACGACGTGGTCGGGCAGGGATGTTGGACATGCCGGTTCGGGCAGCAGATCATGCCGATCGTGACGAACCGGCCACCGTGCAGCCATTCGCCCCACTGCACGTCCACGCCACGCGGCAGCAGGTCACGCGCGCCGATCAGCCGCTCCTCAAGCGGGATCCCCTCGGGCAGGAGCAACGCCCCACGCACCTTGCCGTACTCGCCCGCCATCCAGCCCGCCGCCTGCTCGACCTCGTGGAACGTCGCCGCGATCCGCGACGCCGGCTTGGCCAGCCAGTCACCGGTCCGCATCGGCGGCACCATCGAGGCGAGAAAGTCGGGCGAGGCCGGTCGGCGCTCGGCCTCGTTGCCACGGTCGGCGCCCGCGCCGAGCCACTGATAGGCGTGCCAATGCATGGACAGGCGCTCCCGTAGAGTGCTGGGGGCGGCGGTCCCTGTCTGCTTCGACCAGGCAGGGACCGCCGTGCTCGGGGTGATGCCTAGATCGTGGTCAGTCCGGCGGCCCGAAGCTCGTCACCGGTGAACCGGAGTGTCCCGGCGTCCGGGTTCTTCGAGTCACAGACGGCATAGGCGTCCTCGATGCCAGGAATCGGAGCGATCAGGACACAGCTCTCCATATCCTCCTCCTGCTGGTTACCGCCACACAACCTGCTGAACGACACCCCTTCAAGGTGACTGCCGTACAGATCCATGACGCGATCTCCTCTCGGTTGGCTCTACTCCCGACACGGCTTCAGTGACATCCCGTAACCGAGCGTCACAGGGCGACCTTAGCTCAACCTAGTCCGACCTGTACATGCCTAGCCCAGACGCGGTCTATACTGTTAGGTCTATCTATAGAAGTCGGTGTCGGTTTAGGGTCCGCCTGTGATGTTGCCTGAGTCGCCTTGGACCGCGGATGATTGGAATCCGGAGTTCTACCGCTACGAGCAGATCGCGGACTGGGTCGGAGGACGGATCAAATCCGGCGACTACCCTCCGCGCACCGTGCTGTCTGAAGTGCGACTTCAGAACCACTTCGGCGTCGGCCGGGCGACCATCCGCAAGGCGTTCGCGATTCTCCGCGAACGCGGGCTGATCATCACCAAGCCCGGCAGAGGATCCGTCGTCCTCCGCCGTGACGACGCATCCTGAAACGTAGCCGCAAGTTCTACCTGGCACGGCCGGAGGCGACTGGAGCCACTGACGCAGGTTCTCGTCGATGAGGCCGGGTCCCCAAGCTGGTTCCAAGCCGAGCACAAGAGCCATCGCCCACCATTTCCAGCTGTGAGCGGATATTTCAGGAAAAGGTTTACGAAGATCGCCGCAGCCGCGGCGGTGGTGATGGCGGTGACGCTGCCCGCCCTCCCCGCGGCGGCTGACGAGGCGCCCGATGCGCGGCCCGACGTGCCCGTCGGCACCTGGCTGGCGGCGCGCACCCAGCCGGCGGTGCAGCTGACCAGCTTCACCTACACCGGCACGGTCGCCGTGCCGACCAGCACCATCAACGAGAACGCGTTCAACCGGCTCGTCGAGCAGGCCACCGCCACCGTGCTGTCCGGCAAGATCTCCTCGGACGAGCGCAGCATCGCCAAGTGGATCTTCCAGCGGATCGCGGCCAACGTCGACACCTACCTCACCGCGACCACCCCCGAGCGTACGGTCGACGCCGAGGTCGGCGGCCTGTGCACCGGCTGGTGGGTCACCCCCGACGGCTACATGGTCACCGGAGCGCACTGCGTGCAGGTCGGCGAGAGCGAGCTCAGCCAGCTGTTCGCGCAGCAGGCGCTGGCCAAGTTCAACAAGCAGGACGCCAAGGAGATCATCAGCGGCCTGCGGGGCATCGAGGCCGACGAGGAGATCGTCAAGCTCGCGCAGCAGATCTACGTCACCTTCAACACCGGCCACATGAAGCTCCGCAACCTGAAGCAGAGCCTGTCGGTGATCCAGAGCCTGCCCGGCGGCGGCGTGGACAAGACCGCCAAGCCGGTCCCGGCCGAGCTGGTGTCGGTCGGCGAGAGCTATCCGGGCAAGGACTTCGCGCTGCTCAAGGTCAACGGCCAGCAGAACCTGCCGACCGTGCCGCTCGGCGACGACGCCGACGTGCGTACCGGCGACACCCTCTACATCAGCGGCTTCCCCGGGCTGGTCACCAACACGGCGTTCTTCAGCCTGGAGTCCAGGCTGGAGCCGGCCTTGACCGAGGGCCCGTACAACGCCAAGCGCGCCACGCAGACCGGCGTGCCGTACATCCAGACCCAGGCGCCCTCCTACCACGGCAACTCCGGCGGCCCGGTGTTCAGCAGGGACGGCAAGGTCATCGGCATGTTGATCGCCGGCACGGTGAGCGAGGGCGGCGAGGCCTCGGAGAGCGAGAGCTTCGTCCTGCCGGTGAGCATCATCAAGGAGAAGCTCGGCGAGAAGAACATCAAGCCCGCCCAGGCCGTCACGACGACCCGCTACAACGAGGCGCTGAACGACTACTTCCGGCACTACTACGAGGACGCGCTGCCGAAGTTCCGTGAGGTCCAGGCGTTGTTCCCGAACCACCCGTACGTCGCCAAGCACATCAGCGACTCGCAGCAGGCGATCTCGGCGGGCAAGGACGAGTCACCCAAGCCGATCCTGATGTGGGTGCTGATCGGGGCCGGCGTGCTGCTCGTCGTCGTGCTCATCCTGGTCGTGGTCATGCTGCTGCGCCGTCGCCGCCGTCGTCCCGAGCCGCCTTTCGGCCCGCCCGGTGGCGGAGGGTACGGCGCGGTGCCGCCGCCTCACTGGCAGCAGCTGCCGGCAGGTCAGGCCCAGCTCCCGCCTCCGGCCCAGCCGGCGCAGGGACCGTACGGGCAGGGAGGCCCCGGCGGGTACGACCCCAACGGGTACGCCCCCGGCGGATACGGCGCCCCGCCGTACGGGTCGGCCCCGCACAACGGCCACCTCCAGCACGGATCCGGTCAGCAGGCGCCCCCATGGCCCCCTCAAGGCCAGGGCCAGCCGCCCAGATGGGACCAGAACCGGTCCGTCCGCTATGGCGAGTTCGCTCCCCCGCCGGACGACAATTCCCGCTAGCCCACGTTTTCCGCCGGTCAAGGTGCTGAGGAACACTTACGTGCGGAAAAGTGGGCTAGCGCTCACATTCCTCATCATGTTTCGATCAACGGCATGAGCAACGACATGCTGTCCTTCTGGAACGGCATGGCCGTCGTTTGGCTGGTCATGACCATCCTTCTCACGCTCGGCATCTGGTGGGGCGTCCCGATCGAATTGTCCGATTACGTCGGGCTCACCATCGGCTGGGGCACGGTGAGCGTCGCCATCTGGCAGGAACTACGCAGGCCCTTGTCGGATCAGGGCCAGGGCGGACCCTGGCGGCATCCTCGCTCCTCTTGACCGGGGCGGTCGGCCAGGTCAGAGCGCGATGCGATCGGTCCGGGAACCACCGAACCACATGTTGTCGATGGCGCTGTTAAATCTGCTTACAAGGGCTTTACTCCTGATTGCTACACTTTCGCGATGTTCAGATCACCGGAATTCTGGAGGTCCGCGAAGAGCTGATCGAGGGGGCGTTCCGCTCGCGTGGGCCAAGACCGTGGTCCCGCGTCCGACCGGGGGTGGTTGGGCAGGGGCTTCGCCGGTGGTTCTCCGATGCGACGGCACAGCCGGTGACGCGCGGGTCTCCCGCGAAGCGAGACGGGGGCACATATGACCCAGAGCGGCGCCGCTTGAGGGTTGCCGAGGCCGGGGTCACGACGGTGGCGGCCAAGACTGGTCCGGCGTCCCCGCGCCGACCGGTGGCCAGGGCGTCGGGGCGGTGCGACGCGGCAGGGCCCGGGTGCTGTCCAGGCGTGGGGATACAGGTCATGGACCGGGTGATCCGGTCCGTCCTTTCCGTGTGCGGCCCGGAAATTTCGCGCGCGTCCCCATAACGGGCACAGGACCCGATTTTCCCTCGCGCGCTCTCCTGGACCTCCGTTGTCGCCGCTCAGGAGACCGATGTCTTTTGCCTCACCGATCTTTCTCTGGTTCTTCATGCCGGTCACACTCGTGGCCTACTGGCTGCTCCCCGGCCGGTGGCGCAACGCGTTGGTGGCCGTGGTCAGCCTGGTCTTCTACACCTGGGGCGCGGGCGCCTACACCGGACTCCTGCTGTCAGCCATCGCGGTGAACTACGCCGCCGGTATCGCGATCGACTCCGATCGGCTGCGCGACCGGCCCCGGCCCCGCCTGTGGTTACTGATCGCCACCGTGGTGTGGAATCTGACGATCCTGGCCGTCTGGAAGTACGCCGGATTCGCCAGCCAGCAGATCGACGCGCTGTCGAGCGCGCTCGGGCTGGGACACACGCCGATCATCAGTCTCGCGCTGCCGATCGGCATCTCCTTCTTCACCTTCCACCACCTGTCCTACGTGGTGGACGTCTACCGGCGCAGCCGGCCCGCGCAGAAGAGCCCGGTTCAGTTCGTCACCTACATCGCGATGTTCCCGCAGCTCGTAGCCGGACCCATCGTCCGCTACCACGAGATCTCCGAACAGCTCGCCGACACCGATCGCCGGAAACTGGACGACCTGGCCGCGGGCTTCCCCCGTTTCGCCCTCGGGCTGGCCAAGAAGGTGATCATCGCGGACTCGATCGCGCCGGTCGCGGACGCGGCCTTCGCGCAGGCGGACGGGCAGATGACCACGGCGACGGCGTGGCTCGGGGCGCTCGCCTACGCCATCCAGATCTACTTCGACTTCTCCGGATACTCGGACATGGCCATCGGTCTCGGCCTGATGCTCGGCTTCCGGCTGCCGGACAACTTCGATCGCCCGTACTCGGCGTACTCCATCACCGACTTCTGGCGACGCTGGCACATGTCGTTGTCCCGGTGGTTCCGGGACTACGTGTACATCCCGCTCGGCGGCAACCGTCACGGCCGGTTGGCCACCTACCGCAACCTGTGCGTCATCTTCGTCCTCTGCGGGCTGTGGCACGGCGCCGACTGGACGTTCCTCGCCTGGGGGCTCTACCACGGCATGCTGCTCGTGTTCGAGCGGGCGTGCGGATTCGATCGGCTGCCGGAGAACGTCCTCCTCCTGGTGGCGCGCCGGGCGGTGACCTTCCTGCTGGTGGTGGTCGGCTGGGTGTTCTTCCGCGCGGAGACCATGACCGAGGCCGTGCACATGCTCGGCGCGATGTTCACCTGGCAGCCGGGCGCTCCGGATGAGTTCGTCGTGTTCGCGCTCGATCGTCAGCGCTCGCTCATCCTCGTCCTCGCGCTGGCCGTCGTGTTGTTCCCCGTCTCGTTCTCGTTCGGCCGGCTGGTCGAGACGGGCCGGGGGCCCGTGGCGACGGCGGCGCGTGCGGTGATGACGTGGGTGGCGGCTCCGTACGCCGGAGTGCTCGTCGCCGCCGGCACGTTCAGCCCGTTCCTCTACTACCAGTTCTGAGGCAGGTCAATGACGTCGTCCGACAGTACGAGACCCGGGGAGAACACCGGCGTCCGCCGGCCGCGCGCCCGGCGCGCGGCGGCCGTTCTCGCCGCGGGACTGCTCTTCTTCGGCCCCGTGGTGGCGTTCGCCACGGGCGCGCGGGCCGTGGAACTGGAGAACCGGAAGCTCCCCGGCTTCCCGGACCTCACCGAGGGATGGGCGGTCATCCCCAAGCTCGAATCCTGGGCGAACGCCCATCTGCCGCTGCGGCAGCACGCGGTGAGCGGCAACGCCGCACTGTCCCACCTGCTCTTCGAGCAGCCTCCGACCTACCACTCCGGCGGGCCGCCGACGTACCCGAGGGTGATCGAGGGCCGCGACGGATGGCTCTACTTCGGAGACGACGTGGCCGAGGGATGCAGGCCGAAGTGGTCGATCGAGGAGACGCTGGACCGTGTCCACCGCCTCGCGCAGATCGTCCGGCAGTCCGGCAGGAAATTCGTGTTCACCGTGGCCCCCGACAAGACCACCGTCCATCCCGAGCGGCTGCCGGAGCGGTTTCTCGGCAAGGGCTGCATGGAGCGGCGCAAGCGGGAGTTCTGGGCCGCGCTGGAGCGCGTCGATCCGGAGGGGTACGTCGACCTCCGCTCGGCCCTGCTGGCAATGCGGAACGAGACGGGCAAGCCGGTCTACTGGCGCACCGACAGCCACTGGAACGACCGCTCCGCCGCGTTGTACGGCACGCTGCTCGCCGAGGCCGTCCAGCCCGGTCTCACCGAAGGCACCACGCTCACCCGGGCCGGCAGCCAGGCCAGGACGGGAGACCTCGGCCCGCTGATGGGCGTCCCCCGGGAGGAGGTCATCGAGCTGTGGAGCCTGAAGCGCGACGGCGTTCGCCAGGTGAGCCGGGACGACAGCGGGACGCCCCTGTGGTTCGGGGTGTCCAACACCTCCAGGAAGGCCCCGCTGTTCAAGCCGAAGACCGTCCTGATCGGCGACTCGTTCACCCGGAACTCGGCGCCCTGGGTCACGCCGTACTTCGCCGACCTGACCGTGATGCGCAGCGACGCGCCCGCCAGGGCGGGGACGGGGCAGGTGGTGGAGCGGATCGCGGCGAGCGACGTGGTGATCTTCGAGATGGTGGAACGCTACTTCGTCGGCGGTCACGGCGAGATGCTGGACGACGCCACGCTCCTGGCCGTCGAGCAGGCGCTGCGGGAAGCCACGTAGGAGCATCCCGGCGCCGCGCCTCCCGCCACGTAGGAGCATCCCGGCGCCGCCTCCCGCCACGTAGGAGCTTCGCCGGCGCCGCCCGCCGCGCCGTCAGGTGCGCGTGGTGAGTTCGGCCACCTGCTCGGCGGTCAGGGACAGGCTCGCGGCGGCGAGGTTCTCCTCCAGGTGGGCGACGCTGGCGGTGCCGGGAATGGGCAGCATCACCGGCGATCGGGCCAGCAACCAGGCCAGGCTGACCTGGGAGGGCGTGCCGCCCGTGGCTCGGGCGACGTGGTCGACCGGGCCGCCCGGCTCGGCCAGTGCGCCCGCCGCGATGGGATTCCACGGGATGAAGCCGATGCCCTGCTTCTCGCAGTGCTCCAGGACGTCCTCGGAGACGCGGTCGGTGAGGTTGTAGCGGTTCTGCACCGTGACGATCTCGGCGATGCGCCGGGCCTGCTCGATCTCCTCGACACCGACCTCGGACAGCCCGATGCTGCCGATCTTGCCCTCGTCCTGGAGTGCCTTGAGCTCGCCGACCTGGTCGCTCAGCGGCACCTCGGGATCGACGCGGTGCAGCTGGAACAGCTCGATCCGCTCCAGGCCGAGCCTGCGCAGGCTCATCTCCACCTCCTGCCGCAGGTAGGCGGGATTGCCCAGCATGTGCCAGGCGTCGGGGCCGGTCCGGACGAACCCGGCCTTGGTGGCGATCAGGAGCTGGTCGGGGTAGGGGTGCAGGGCCTCGCGGATGAGCTCCTCGCTGATGTACGGGCCGTAGGAGTCGGCGGTGTCGATGAAGTCGACGCCCAGCTCGACGGCGCGACGCAGCACCCTGATGGCCTCGTCGTGGTCACGGGGCGGCCCCCAGATGCCCGGTCCGGTCAGGCGCATGGCACCGAACCCGAGCCGGTGGACCGTCTTGTCCCCGATGGCGAACGTGCCCGCGGACTGCGGCGACATGGACATATGGATCTCCGATTCGGTCTCGTTCGGCAGGCAGACGTTTCCCGTCTTGTGCCCGGAACTATCACGAATGCTCCTCTGGCGCGGAGTTCCCCTCGGCGTCATCGCCTCAGAACGAGGCGAGCCGGTGATCCCGTACAGGCCCGACCTGGGTACGGTGCAGGCCACAGTCCCGTTCACCCCGAGGGCGAAAGCCTCCTCGACAGGTAGCCTTTAGCACAGGAATCCTCCTCGACTTCCCGAAGGGGTCATGCGCCATGTCCACTGGTAAACCCACGCGGCCCTGGGGTTTGGGACGAGCATCGGAAGACCTGCCAGAAGTCTCGCCCCCGTACGCCACGACACGAGTCGATCCTTCCACCCAGCTCAGCCACTTCTACGACGAGAAGCAGCGCATCGTCGACCCCAGCGTCTTCGCGGCGCTCACGGTGTCCCAGCCGGGAGGCAGCACGAAGAACGCGCCCAACGCGGAGGATGACTCCAGCAGCGGCCAGCGGTAACGGATGCGGCCCCCGCGCGGCGCCGTCATGGTGATCACGTCCGCGGAGGACATCACCGCCAACCTGGTGATCGAGGCGCTGATCGAGCGCGACGTACGGGTTGCCCGCGTGGATCCCGCCGAGATCGGCGACGCCCTGTCGTTCGGCGCACGCATGGGAGCCGGCCGCGAGAAGTGGGCCGGCCGGCTCCGCACACCGAGTCGCGACATCGAGTTCGACGACGTCAGGGCTGTGTACTACCGCCGCCCCACCCCTTTCTCCGCCCGATTCGCTCACCTGCCCGTCAGGGAGGCGGAGTTCGCCGCCGTCGAGGCCCAGCACGGACTCGGCGGCCTCCTTGAGGACCTTTACGGCGCCGCGTACGTCAACCATCCCGCGGCGATCAACCGGGCCGACTTCAAGCCCGCCCAGCTGCGGATGGCCGCGCAACTGGGACTGGCCGTCCCGGAGACCCTGATCACCAACGACGTGTCGCAGGCGCGGAAGTTCGCCGCGGAGCACGGCCCGATCGTCTACAAATCGTTTCGGGGCGTCCCCCGCGAGCCAGCTGACCGTGTCGCCGCGATCTGGACACAACGGGTCGCCGAGCACGAGCTCGACGACTCGATCTCGGTGACCGCGCACCTGTTCCAGAAGGAGGTGCGCAAGTGCGCTGACGCCAGGGTGACCGTGATCGGGCGTCAGGTGTTCGCCAGCAGGATCACCGCGCCCGACGACACGCTCGACTGGCGCGGCGGAGACCCGGATCAGATCGGCTACGACCCGATCGACGTGCCCGCGTCGATCGAGCACGCGCTACGCGGCTACCTCGACCGATTCGGCCTGGTCTTCGGCTGCTTCGACTTCGTTCTCGAAGCCGTCAGCGATCAATGGGTCTTCATCGAGTGCAACCCCAACGGGCAGTGGGCCTGGCTGCCCGACTCCGCCGCGATGGCGCACGCCTTCGCGGACGTACTGCTCGAAGGTTGACCGTCAATCGCGGAGGGTGAGGCCCATGGAGCGGGCCGTGCCCGCGACGATCTTCTCGGCCTGGTCCAGGTCGGCGGTGTTGAGGTCGGGAAGTTTGGCCTGGGCGACCTCGCGGAGCTGGGCACGGGTGATCGAACCACCGCTCTGGTGACCTGGACGCGGGCTGCCGCCGTCGAGCCCTGCGACGCTGCGGATCAGCGAGGCCGTGGTCGGCTGCTTGGTGACGACCTCGAACGACCTGTCCTCATAGACCGTGATGACGGCGGGGATCACGAACCCGCGCCGGTCCTGAGTCTGCGCGTTGTACTGCCGGCAGAACTCCATGAGGTTGATGCCGAGCGGCCCGAGGTCCTTGCCGACGTTCGCCGGGCCCGCTTCACCGGCCCGAATGTGCAGGGTGACGACCCTGGCTACCTTGTTCTTCGCCATGCCGGATACGGTAAAGTCTCCCGTTACTGGAGACTCAACCGCATTATGAGCTATACGATCGGCCGCCTGGCCAAGCTCACCGGCCTGCCGGTGAAGACGATCCGCTTCTACTCCGACGCGGGCGTCCTGCCCGAGCGCGAGCGCACTCCCGCCGGTTACCGCATCTACGGCGACGAGGACCGGGCCCGGCTGGAGCTGATCCGCACGCTCAGAGAGATCGGGGTCGACCTGGCCACGATCCGCTCGCTCGGCGACCGCCGGCTGAGGAACGTACTCGATCTGCACCTCAAGACGGTCGAGACGCAGCTCAGGTCGCTCCAGCGGACCAGAGCGGTGCTCAGGGCGACGCTGGCCCGCGACGGCGATCCCGTCGAGGAGGATCTGCGCAGGCTCCACGCGCTCGGCCGGGTCGGCGCGGCCGAGATGGAGCTCCTGCTCGACGACTTCGTCGACGAGGTCGGCGGCGGTGTCGAGGCGCTGCACGAGTGGCTGGCCTGCAGGCGCGACGCCCTGCTCCCCGAGCTTCCCGAGGAGCCGACCGTCGAGCAACTCGACGCGTGGCTGGAGCTGGCCGACTTGCTCGCCGACGCCGACTACCGCGCCCGCCTGCACCGCCAGAGCAGGGAGTTCTGGGAGGAGGGAAGGGAGGTCGACGCCTGGAACGAGGTCAACGCCCAGGTCACGCGGGAGGCGATGACCGCTTCGCGGGCGGGCGTCGAGCCCGGCTCACCCGAGTCCGAGCCGGTTCTGGAGCGGATTCTGGCGCTCATGGGGCTGAGCCGCGAGGAGCTGCTGCGCTCGTTCGACGAGCACGATCCGCGGGCGGCCAGGCAGTGGGAGCTGGTGGCGATCATCCAGGGCACGCCCTGGCCGCCGGAGCCCACGATCGCGTACGACTGGATCGAGGCCACCTTGCGCAACCTGCCGAGCACGTAAGGTCGCCAGGGTGCCGCGAGCAGCCTCGGACCTGGCCGAAATCCGGGACCGAAACCACTTCCTCAAATAAGACAAACAGTGTTAAAGTCCATTTGCAGGCAAATGTGTCTCGTTAGTTATCGAATTGCGGACAACCTTTCGAAACGCCGCCCTAACAGCTGCAACTGGGAAGGTGGCCTCTCCTCCGATTCGCAGGATCAGGTTCACAGACGAGGTAGATCGTGATCAGACCCCCCACGTCGTCCGCGAATCTCGGCGAGAGTGCAACACCCGACCGGACGCTCGCGGGGCGAGTTGCCGGAACGCGCGCGCAGCGGGCCCGGCCGTGACGGACACGACCAATGCCGTCCCCACGGCCGGAGGCTGGACCGGCGCGGAACGGCGCCGACTGGCCGGCATCGGCGGCGCCATCCTGCTGCTCCATGTGCTGGGCATCACCCTGTATCTCTTCTACTCCGGAGACCCGGCCACGGCCGGCGGGCTCGCGGGCGCCGGCATCCTCGCGTACCTCCTCGGCGTGCGTCACGCGTTCGACGCCGACCACATCGCCGCCATCGACGACACCACCCGCCTCATGCTCTTGCGCGGTCGGCGGCCGTTGGGAGTCGGCTTCTTCTTCGCGATGGGGCACTCCACGGTCGTGCTGCTGCTCTCGGTGGTCGTCGCGCTGGGGGCGGCCGCGTTGCACCAGTCCGACCTCGATGCGGCGCGTACGACGGGCGCCCTGCTGGCGCAACTCGTCGCCCTGATCTTCCTGCTGTTCGTGGCGGTGCTCAATGCGTTCGTCCTGCGTGACCTGCTGGTGCTGCGGCGCGGCCTGCGTCGCGCGGAGGTGGCAGAGGAGAGCCTGGAGCGGCTGCTCGCCAAGCGCGGAATCGTCCACCGGCTGCTGGGCAGTCGCATACGTTCGCTGATCAAGTCCTCCTGGCACATGTATCCGGTCGGGCTGCTGATGGGCCTGGGCCTCGAAACGGCGTCGGAAGTGGCCCTGCTGGGCCTCGCCGCCTCGGCCACGGCGCAAGGCGGGGTGCCGCTGCTCGGGATGCTAAGCCTCCCTCTCCTGTTCGCCGCGGGGATGAGCACCTTCGACACCGCCGACTCCCTGCTGATGACCAGGGTCTACTCGTGGTCATATCGCGACCCCGCTCGCACGTTGTTCTTCAACACGGCCACCACGGCGATGACCGTGGTGATCGCAGGATTCGTCGCCGCCATCTACTTCGCGGCGTTGCTGACGGAGCATGGCCAGGTGGACTGGCTCGGTCCGCTGGGCGCGCTGGCCGAGCACTTCGAGCTGCTGGGCTACGGCATCGCGGCGATCTTCGCCCTCTGCTGGGGCGGGGCCGCGCTGTGGTGGAGGTCACGGGGACGCGACAGCGGAACCAGTCTCACCCCTTCCTGAGAAAGGCTGCAGTCGCCATGAAAACGATCGTTCGTTCACTCGATGGTTCGCCGGTCATACCGGTACGAGAAAGGGGACGTGACAGATGAACGGTGCACATGACGTCGGCGGCGTCCTCGGCTTCGGGCCGGTGGTCAGCGAATCCGACGAGCCGGTCTTCAGCGCGGACTGGGAACGCCAGGCCTTCGCGATCGCCATCGCCTCGCTGTGCCAGGGCGTGGCCGCCGCGGACGAGAACCGCAACGCGATCGAGCGCATGGGCAACGTCACCTACCTCTCGACCAGCTACTACGAGCACTGGCTGGTGGGGATGGAGACGCTGCTGGTGCAGAAGGGCATCATCGACGAGGCGGAGCGCGTGGAGAGGGTGCGGGACATCCTGTCCGGGAGACCTCTGCCGAGTCCTGAGTCCGTGCCAGACGATGGCGAGCTGGCCCGAACGGTGCGCGACGCCATCGCCACCGGTGGCCCATCCCTGAGAGAGACGGGTGCCACGCCGAAGTTCGCGATCGGCGACAAGGTGGTCACCACCCCATGGATCTCGCGCACCCACACTCGCCTGCCTGGCTACGCCCGCGGTAAGCGCGGCACGATCATCGCCTACCACGGGTCCCACGTACTGCCGGACAGCAGAGCCCACCTTCGGGGTGAGAACCCCGAACCTCTCTACACCGTCCGCTTCGACGCCCATGACCTGTGGGGCGACGAGGCGGAGGCACAAGCGGGGTGCGTGCACCTCGATCTGTGGGAGAGCTATCTGATCGAGCGAACGTCGGACGGCGAGAACATGGAGAACAGCCGGTCATGAGCGGACATCACCCCGAGCAGATGAGCGAGGTCGAGGCGCGAGCCCGAGCTCTGGAGTCGTTGCTGTACGAGAAAGGCATGCTCACCCCCTCGGCCGTGGACGCCATCGTCGACGCCTTCGAGCACGAGATCGGACCGCTCAACGGCGCGAAGGTCGTCGCCCGCGCCTGGGTGGACCCGGAGTACCGTGAGCGGCTGCGCGCCAACGCGACCGCCGCCATCGCCGAGCTGGGCTTCGCCGGCACACAGGGCGAGCACATGGTGGCCGTCGAGAACACACCCGAGGTGCACAACGTCGTGGTCTGCACGCTGTGCTCGTGTTATCCGTGGCCGGTCCTGGGCCTGCCGCCCAAGTGGTACAAGGATCTCGCCTACCGCTCCCGTGTCGTCCTGGAACCCCGCGCGGTGCTGAAGGAGTTCGGCACCGAGCTCCCCGACGAGGTGGATGTGAGGGTGTGGGACTCCAGCGCCGAGATCCGCTACCTGGTGATTCCCGAGCGTCCGGCCGGCACCGAAGACATGACCGAGGAGCAACTGGCCGGCCTCGTCACGAGAGACTCGATGATCGGCGTCGCCCCGGCACTGGTCCCGGACAGGAGATAGTCATGGAACCGACCGTAGTGATCAACGACATGGCGGAAGCGGCGGACGCACCCCCACGCAGCAATGGCGAACTCGTCTTCGAGGCCCCCTGGCAGGGCCGCGTCTTCGGGATCGCCGTCGCGCTCCAGGAGCGGCAGGCCATCGGGTGGAACGACTTCCGCGACCGGCTGGTGCAGGCCATCACCGAAGGCGAGACCGGAGGCGAGGCGTACTACGAGAGCTGGCTGAAGGCGCTCGATTCCATTTTGGTGGATTCGGACCACATCGACGCGGCCGAGCTGGAACAGCGAACTCGCGACTACCTCAACGGTGAGCGCGACGAAATCTTCTGACCACCGACGCGCCCGTTCTCCGAGGTGCGTGATCGTCAACGACGATCACCCACCTCGGAGGAGCCCACGGATCGGCTCAACCGGACGGACCCCGAGAGCGAACGAGAACCGAAGAGTCCCTAGTCATCTTCCGTGAACACCACCTCGCGGCGCCTGCGGATCGCCGGGAGGACGGCGACGACGAGCGCCGCCACGGTCAGGGCCAGGAGCACCGCCGAGATCGGCCGGGTCAGGAACACCGTCGCGTCGCCGCGGGAGATGATGAGCGCCCGCCGCAGGTTCTCCTCAAGCAACGGGCCGAGAACGAAGCCGAGCAGCAGTGGCGCCGGCTCGCAGCCGCACTTGATCAGGATGTAGCCCAGGATCCCGAAGAACGCGATCGCGTAGACGTCGAACGCGTTGAACCCCAGCGAGTAGGTGCCGATCGCGGCGAACAGGATGATCATCGGGAACAGCACCTGGTACGGGATGCGCAGCATCCGCACCCACAGGCCGATCAGCGGCAGGTTCAGCAGCACGAGCAGCACGTTGCCGATCCACATCGACGCGATCAGGCCCCAGAACAGCGCCGGTTCGTCGGTGATGACGTTCGGGCCGGGGGTGATGCCGTGGACGATGAACGCGCCGACCATCAGCGCCATGACTGGGTGGGCGGGCAGCCCCAGGGTGAGCAGCGGGACGAACGACGTCTGCGCGGCGGCGTTGTTCGCCGACTCGGGGCCGGCGACGCCCTCGATCGCGCCGTGCCCGAACTCCTGCCGCCGCTTCGAGACCCGCTTCTCGACGGCGTACGAGGTGAACGAGGCCAGCACGTGGCCACCGCCGGGCAGGACGCCGAGCGCGGCGCCGAGACCGGTGCCACGCAGGATCGGGCCGACCATCCGGCGCCGGTCCTCGCGGGTCGGCCAGAGGTTCTTCACCTTGCCGACGATCGCCGTACGGGTCTGCTCGTTCTCCAGGTTGCGCAGGATCTCGGCCACCCCGAACATGCCGACGGCGACCGACACGAAGTCGATGCCGCCGTACAGCTCGCGCTGGTCGAAGACGAACCGGGGGGTGCCGGTGTAGAGGTCCTGGCCGATCGTGCCGAGCAGGACGCCGAGCGCGATCATCGCCAGTGCCTTGAGCGCGGTGCCGCGCGCCAGCGCGATCGACACGATCAGGCCGAGCAGCACCAGCGAGAAGTATTCGGCCGGGCCGAACTGTAACGCGACGCGGGCCAGCGGCGGGGCCGCGACGGCCAGCGCGACGGTGGCCACCGTACCCGCGATGAAGGAACCGATCGCGGCGGCCGCCAGAGCCGCGCCGGCCCTGCCCTGCCGGGCCATCTCGTGCCCGTCCAGCGCGGTGACCGCCGCCGACGACTCACCGGGCAGGTTGATCAGGATGGCGGTCGTCGAGCCGCCGTACTGTGCGCCGTAGTAGATGCCGGCCAGCATGATCAGCGCCGTCACCGGCTCGAAGCTGAACGTGATCGGCAGCAACATCGCCACCGTCGCCGTCGGCCCGATGCCGGGCAGCACGCCCACCAGCGTGCCGAGCAGCACTCCCACGAAGCAGTAGAGGACGTTCTGGACCAGCAGGGCCGTGGAGAAGCCGAGCGCGAGGTTGTCGAGAAGTTCCATGCCTCATTCCGGATGTCGCGTCAGAACCCCAGCCACGGGCCCCATAGCGGGATCCGCACCTGAAGTCCGACGACGAAGATGAGCGTGGCGGCCGTGGTCAGCCCGGCGGTCACGGCCACGGCCATGACCGGTCGTACGCGCGCACTGGCCAGGGTGGTGAGCAGGGCGGTCACCGCCGACGTCGGCACGAATCCGAGCCCCCGTACGGTGAATCCGAAGAACACCAGCGCGAGCACGATGACGGCGACCGCGCGCCACGGGATCGGCCCGAACGCGACCACCTCGCCGGCGATGAGTCCCTTGACGACGATCGCCAGGCCCAGCGCGGCCACGATCAGGCCGACCAGCAGCGGGAAGGCGCCGGGGCCCATCCGCAGCGGGGTGCCCAGCTGGTAGCCGAGCGACCCCACCACGAACGCGCCACCGATCAGGACGAAGATGCCCCCGGCGAGGACGTCCGGTAAGGACCGGCGGCGCTCCATCTCAGGAGGCCTTGACGCCGGCGTCGGCGATGACCTTCGCCCAGGTGCCGAGTTGCTCCTGGAGCTTGGCCCGGTGCGCCTGCGGGGTCGCGTTCTCGGCCGCGACCGGCGCGGTGCCGAGCTTGGCCATCTGGTCGATGACCTTCTGGTCGGCCAGGGCCGTCTTCAGCGCCTCGGACAGCTTCTGGACGACCTCCTGCGGCGTGCCCTTCGGAACGTAGAGGCCGTGCCACACGCTGACCTGGAGCTGGGGCAGCCCGGCCTCGGCCGTGGTGGGCACGTCGGGCAGGCTCTTCACCCGCTCCGGCGTGGTGACCGCGTACGCCTTCACCTCCCCGGCGGAGATCTGGCCGCTGGTGTTGGTCGTCTGGTCGCACATGAAGTCGACCTGGCCGCCGACGAGGTCGGTCAGCGCGGGGCCGGTGCCCTCGTACGGGACCTCCTGCAGCTTGACACCGGCGGCGCTCTGGAACAGCAGGCCGCACAGGTGGGACGCGGCGCCGATGCCGGCGTTGGCCAGCGTGACCTTGTCGGCGTTCGCCTTCACGTGGGTCACGAGGTCCTTGAGCGTCGCGGGCGCGAAGTCCTTGCGGGCGACGACCGTCATCGGCACCTCGGTGACCAGACCGACCATCTCGAAGTCCTCGAGCGGCTTGTAGCCCAGGTTCTGGTACAGGGCGGGCGCCGTGGACATGCCGATGTGGTGCATGAGCACGGTGTAGCCGTCGGGATCGGCCCGCGCGACCTCGCCGGCGCCGACCGTGCCGCCGGCGCCCTCGACGTTCTGGACGACGACCTTGCCGCCGAGCTTGGCGGCCATCGGCTCGGCGAGCATGCGCGTGACGGTGTCCGTCGGGCCGCCCGCGCTGAACGGCACGACGAACGTGATGTTCTGGTCCGGATAGCCACCGCTGGTGGCACCTCCGCCGGTGCTGCCCCCGTTGCCGGCACAGGCGGCGACTAGCGAAAAGACGCCGATCGCGGCGATCATCCGCGCGGCGGCCCGGCACCTGCTGGTCGTTCTCATATCGCGGCCTCCTCGTCAGCGCATTCGCGTTCGTCGGTGAGTGCGCCGCCTCAGTCTGGGCTGGCGGGGACGCGGATAGTGTCAGAGGAATCCCAAGGAATGCGGCAGATGTCAGAGAAATCCCAAGACTGATGGGCTAACACGCGCGTCAAGCCGGGTCGTACAATCCGGTATGCGGATCACCATCATCGAAGATGACGACCGCGTGGCGCGCGGTCTGGTGACCGTCCTGGCCCAGGCGGGCTTCGAGGTCCACCGCATCGCCACCGCCGCCGAGGCCGTGCGTGCCGCCCCGTCCGATGTGGTCCTCGTCGACCTGGGCCTGCCCGACGGCGACGGACTCGACGTGATCCGCAGGCTGCGCGACCGCCCGGAGACCGCCGTCATCGCCGTGACGGCACGCTCGGAGGAGCATGAGCGGGTCCGTGGCCTGCGCGCCGGCGCCGACGACTACATCGTCAAACCGTTCGGCATTCCCGAGCTGCTCGCCCGGATCGACGCCGTCCTGCGGCGCACCCGCGTGGCCCGCGCCCTGAGCCACCCGGACGAGCCGCTCGTCCTCGGCCCGATGCGGATCTGCATCGGCACCCGCGAGGTCACCGTCGACGGCACGCCCCTGACGCTGACCCGCAAGGAGTTCGAGCTGCTCCTGCTGCTGGCCCGGCGGGCGCCGAACGTGGTCAGCCGCGACGTCATCCTCGACCAGATCTGGGGCGCGACCTGGGAGTCCTCAAGCCGCACCCTGGACACCCACATCGCGGCGTTACGCCACAAACTCGGGCCGGCCGTGCTCATCGGCACGATCCACGGGGTTGGCTATCGGCTCCTGGCCGACCGGCCGGAGCTCACCGGCTGACCCGCCGTGCACCGTCGCCTGCTGGTCGTCCTGGTCCCCCTCGCGGTGCTGCTCGTCGCGGCGCTCGGGCTGCCGCTCGGCGTCACCGTGGCCGAACGGGAGGTGCAGGAGACGTACGTCGACCGGCTCAACGACGTCGGCCGGTTCGCGTCGCTGGCCGAGACCGCGCTGTCCACCGGGCGTACCGAGGCGCTCCAGCAGGAGCTCGCGCGCTACCACGAGCTGTACGGCATTCCGGTCGCGGTGATCGACACGTCGGGCACGGTGCTGCTCGGGCCGGCGGGCGCGTACCAGAAGGCGGCGCGGGCCGAGCCGGCGCTGCCCCGGATCGTCACCGCCGCGCTGGCCGGAGCGAGGCCCGAACCATCCGGGAAATGGGCCCCCTGGGACGACTCCGCGCTCGTGGTCGCCGAGCCGGTGGGCCGGGACAGCGAGGTCGTCGGCACCGTCGTGACGATCTCCGACCTGTCGCGGACGCGCCACCGCATCCTCGTGCGATGGGCTCAGCTCGCCGGGCTCGGGCTGCTGCCGTTGATCGCGCTGGTGACCGTCGCCTGGCCGGTGTCGGCGTGGGTGCTGCGGCCGGTGCGGGAGCTGGACGCGGCGAGCTCGCGGATCTCACAGGGCGACCTCACGATCCGCGCGGACGCCGAGGCCGGCCCGGTGGAGCTGCGGCGGCTGGCCGAGTCGTTCAACACCATGATGGACGCGGTCGAGAACGCCGTGCAGCGGCAGCGGGCCTTCGTGTCCGACGCGTCACACCAGTTGCGCAACCCGCTGACCAGCCTCCGGCTCGCCGTGGAGAGTCTGGAACCACATCTGCGCGCGACCGGCGACGGGCGGCAGGTGTACGACGTCGCCGTCGACGAGCTGAAGGCGATGCAGCGGCTGCTGAACTCGCTGCAGGCCAGCGCGCGGATGGAGAGCATCCGGACAGCGTCGCCGGTGGATCTCGACGCGGTGCTGGCGACCCGGGTCGACCGGTGGCGGGCGCTGACCGCGACGGCGGGCCAGACGCTGGCGGTCGACGTGCCGCCGGGACTCCGGTTGCTGGAGCCGTCGGGCGGCCTGGGCAGCATCCTGGACGAGCTGATCAGCAACGCCTTACGGCTGTCGGACGCGCGGCTGGTGCAGGTGACCGCCCGGGTCGCCCCCTATGGGGTGGGAGGCGGCCGCCCTGGCGGAGCGGGCACCGGACCCGGCGACGGCGCGGCGCCCGGAGGCGTGGTCACGATCGCCGTCCGTGACGACGGCCAGGGGATCGACGCGTCCGAACGGGCCCAGGCGCTCCAGCGGTTCTGGCGATCGCCGCGGCACCAGAACGTGTCCGGGACCGGCCTGGGGCTGGCCATCTGCGCCGACCTGGTCGAGGCGGCCGGGGGCGAGCTACGGCTGGAGGACGGCCTGCCGCGTCCGGACGGGTCCGGGCACGGATTCGCCGCGGTGATCGCGTTGCCACTCATTCCACGGACGTCGACATCCGACGCCGCGGCTCCATCGCCGGACTGAGGCTCCGGGCTGTCGCCGTCCCGGGGTCCGTCGCCAGGCTGTCGCCGTCTCGGAGTCCGTCGCCAGGCTGTCGCCGTCCCAGGTCAGCGTTTGCGGTCGCGGAACCAGGCGGCCGCGCCGGGGTGGAGCGGCACCGACGCGGTGGAGATCCCGGTACGCACGTTGATCTGCCACGCTTCCGGAACGGCCTCGGCGTCGTCGCGGCCGACGGAGGTGATCGTGCGGGTGTGCGTGAAGATCGTGTCGGTGATGGCGTAGACCAGGTCGTCGGGCAGGTCGTTGCGCCCGAGCAGCACGTTCGGCACAGCCACGGTGCGGGTGGCCGGCACGTCGGCGTAGGCGGTCGCGGGGATCATGGCCGGAGCATAGGGGCCCGGGAACGCCGTGAAAAGCGCGTCCGCCTGCGCGTCCAACGGGATCAGCCGGATCGGGTGCCGCTGCGCCAGCTCAGTGATGGCCGGTGTCGGGACGCCGGTCAGGGAGAACATCGCGTCGATCTCGCCGTCGCGCAGCGCCGCCGCCGACTCGGCCTGGCTGAGGTACCGGCCGTCGGCCCGCACCATGCCGAGCTCCATGACCCGCAGCGACGTGAACTCCGTACCCGAGTCGCGGGCGCCCAGCGATATTCGCCTGCCCTTGAGGTCCCGGAACTCGTCGATCGCGGAACCCGCCATGACCACCAGGTGCAGGTGACTGTCGTAGAGCCGGCATATCGCCGAGAGCCCCTCGGGCGCGCTGCCGTCGCTCGTGATCAGCGCGTCCAGGCTGGTCAGCCCGAGGTGCACTTCGCCGGCCCGCAGCATCCGGATGTTGTCGGTGGACGCCCCGCTCGGCACGGTGATCACCGCGGTGCCCGGCACCTGCTCGGAGATGTGCTGGGCCAGCGCGCCGCCGATGCGCCGGTACACCGCCCCCGCCGGACCGGTGGCCAGTCGCAGGTGAACCTTGTCGACCTCGGGCTGCTGGGAGCACCCGGCGAGCAGCCCTCCGGCGGCCAGGAGCACCGCTCGCCGGCTGAGCCGTAGCCCCAGGTTCGGCACCATGCCGAGATGATACGTACGGCAGCCCCGGTCTTCTGTTCGGCTGACCACGCGGGAGGACTTTCGGCTGCTCGGTCGCTGCGGCGATGTCGAGAATCCGTGACCGGCTCCGTCCCCGCGATGAGGCGACCACAATGGGTCGCGCCAGCACCGAGGAGAGACACGATGGCCAAGTATTTGCTGCTCAAGCACTACCGCGGCGCCCCGGCGCCGGTCAACGACGTGCCCATGGACCAGTGGACGCCGGAGGAGATCTCGGCCCATATGCAGTACATGAACGACTTCGCGGCCCGGTTGGAAGAGACCGGCGAGTTCGTCGACAGTCAGGCGCTCGCCCCCGAGGGGATGTTCGTCCGGTACGACGGCGAGGGTCGCCCGCCGGTCACCGACGGCCCATTCGCCGAGACCAAGGACCTCATCGCCGGCTGGATGGTGATCGACGTCGACAGCCACGAGCGTGCCGTTGAGCTGGCCGGGGACCTGTCGGCCGCCCCCGGGGCGGGCGGGAAGCCGATCCACGAGTGGCTCGAGGTGCGCCCATTCCTGGCCGAGCCCCCCACCATCACGGAGTGACCTCCCGGGTGAACGAGATTCTGCTCCGGAGCCTCACGCCGAGCGTGCTCGCGATCCTCGTCCGCCGCGGAGCCGACTTCGCCGCGGCCGAGGACGCCCTGCAGGACGCACTGGTCGAGGCGATCCGCGTCTGGCCGGCCGACCTGCCGCAGGACCCGAAGGGCTGGCTGGTCACCGTGGCCTGGCGCCGGTTCCTCGACGCGACCCGGGCGGACGCCGCGCGCCGCCGGCGTGAGGACCTCGTCGACGAGGAGCCGCCCCCCGGGCCCGCGCCCACGGTGGACGACACGCTCCAGCTCTACTTCCTGTGCGCCCACCCGTCGCTGACGCCGTCGTCCGCGGTCGCGCTCACGCTGCGCGCCGTCGGTGGGCTGACCACCCGCCAGATCGCCCAGGCCTATCTGGTGCCCGAGGCGACCATGGCGCAGCGCATCAGCCGGGCCAAGCGCACCGTCTCCGGCGTGCGGTTCGACCAGCCCGGCGACGTCGCCACCGTGCTGCGCGTCCTCTACCTGGTCTTCAACGAGGGCTACTCCGGCGACGTCGACCTCGCCGCCGAGGCCATCCGGCTCACCCGGCAGCTCGCGGCCGCGATCGACCACCCCGAGGTGGCAGGACTGCTCGCCCTCATGCTGCTCCACCACGCCCGGCGCGCGGCCCGGACCGCCCCCGACGGCAGCCTGGTGCCGCTCGCCGAGCAGGACCGCGGCCGGTGGGACACAGAGTCGATCGCCGAGGGCGTCGAGATCCTGCAGGCGGCCCTCGCCCGCGACCGGCTGGGCGAGTTCCAGGCCCAGGCCGCCATCGCGGCACTCCACGCTGACGCGCCCACCGCCGAAGAGACCGACTGGGTGCAGATCGTCGAGTGGTACGACGAACTCGCGCGCCTGACCGACAGCCCGGTCGTCCGGCTCAACCGCGCGGTGGCCGTCGGCGAGGCCGACGGCCCGCGCGCCGGCCTGGCGTCGCTCGCGGCGCTGGACACCTCACTGCCCCGCCACGCGGCGGTGGCGGCCTACCTCCACGAGCGCGACGGCGACCTGGCGACGGCGGCACGGCTGTACGCCGAGGCCGCCCAGAAGGCACCCAACCTCGCCGAGCGCGACCACCTGACGCGCCAGGCCGCCCGGCTCAACACCTGCCGGTCCCGCTGACGGGCCGCGCTCGCGCGACCCGGTGCGGCACGTGAACGGTTGGTACGTTCCACGGCGGATCGCCGGGAACGCTACCTACGGCAGGTGAGGAGCATGTTGAGCAGGGCCACTTTCTCCTTGCGGGTCACGAAGAGCCGGTAGTGGTGTTTCACGCTGATCCATGAGGTCGCGTACTGGCACCAGTGGGCGCGGCGTTGCGGGCGCCAGCTCTGCGGGCCCTGGCCGCCCTTGGCGATGTTGGCGGAGTGGCTGACGGTGAGGAGCTCGGGGCGGGTCAGGTCGTTGGCGAAGGCTCGCCGCTTGGCCTGGCTCCATCGCTTGGCTCCTGAGCGCCAGGCATAGGCGAGCGGCACCACATGGTCGACGTCGACGTGCTTCTCGCTTCTCAGCCACTTGCCGTCGTACGGGCTGTACCAGAGGCCCTTGACCGGGTGGCAGGCGGCGTTGCGGCGTACCCGCCGCCCGTCGCGGACCAAGACCGCTTCGCGAACGTCGCACGCGCCCTGGTACTGCGCCCATCGAGGCTGGAACCGCTTGCGGCTGTAGCCGCGGATCGATAAGGGCCTGGCGACCTTGAGCTGGGCCAGCCTGAGCCGGGCGAGGGCTGCGGCCTGGGCCTGTGATCGCTTGCGCGGTTCGGCCGCCGCCTGCGAGGTGGCGAGGACGGCGGTGATCGGGAGGGCCACGAGAGTGAGTACGGCGACGTGAGCTGCCCGCCTCAGGTAGATCATGACTGCGCCTATACCCAGCGGCATCCCCGTTCACAACGGCGACCGTTAGGTTGCGGGGGTCGCGAAAACCTCGGCGCGGCGGCAGGGCCCCTCGGACACGGAACCCGGCGGCGTTAACGATCGTCCGCCGGGTCTCCGCCCGCGAGGCCGGCTATTTGAGAAGCTGGCGGGCCATCACCAAGCGCTGGATCTGGTTCTGGATGATCTCCGACACCCTGCCCGCCCACCTGAGGAACCCTGTCGACCAGGAACCTGAGAAGGGTTACGGTTGCGACTGGCTCTCGTCGTTTCCCGCTACTCTCGGCCATCCCACGGAACAGTGACGGAACAGGCCAGGAGGTTGCTTCATGGCGATCCCGAAGAAGGGCTCGCGGCTCATCACCGTCGACGGCACTGGATTTCGCTGGCGCGTTCGTCGCAAGCCCACGTACTGCCAGGGGAACAGCTGGGGCCCGATGACGTTCGCGGTGGAACTGGCCGACGCGTCGGGCCGCGTGCTCCTGGTGTCGCTTCCTTGCTCACGACCGGACGCGTGGTGGGGAGAGCGGACGACCGCCATTCGGCCGGCGCTCGTGACGGCGACCGTACGCCTGGCGCTTGATCGCGGCTGGGATCCACGGCAAGCAGGCAGCGCCTTCAACCTCGAACTCACCGATGGCGACCTGACTGATGTAATGAACGGCCCGCCTGCGTACGACGTCCCTTTCATGCGGAGATAGCCTCCTCCGCGACCGGCGGGGCACCGAAGGTTGCGTCACTACTACGCCAGCGTCGTGCTCGCTGGCGGGGTCTGGGCCAAAGAGCTTGCCGAGCATCTGGAGCACGCCGATCCCGTTCTCACCCTGCGTGTCTACGCTCACATGATGCCGGGCTCACATGAGCGCGCCCAGACAGGCGATCGATAACCGGGCTGTTCCAGCCTCGGGCCGCCAGGATCCTCCAAGTCCACGATCTCCTCAGCGGACCTGCCGGAGAGCTGATCCTTCAGCCATGCCACCCGTGCTTGCCGGGTGACTGTCCGTGTCGGGGAAGGCCACGCGTAGTGCCTTGACCACTGCGACGGCCTCGTCGAGCAGGTCGACCGGGCACCCCCAATAGTCATAGATGCCACCACGGGCACGATTGCTCCCGCAGATGACGAACACCCCCGTCCCCAGCCTCACCTTCAGGTGACTGGCCAGCCAACCAACGAAGCCGCTGTTGTCGAGCTCAGCGGGAAAGTGAAAGGAGAAGATCCCAAAACGTTCGACGTCTTCGTGTTCCGGGCTGTGGGGGACGAGGCGGCTCCAGCTCTGGTCGTCACGGACCACGGCCAGTTCGTCGCCGGTGAGCACCGGCGGCTGGTCGATGGTGAACTCCTCAAAACACCAGACACCATCATGCACGAGGAGATCGGCCTGGGCGATCACCCGGCGCAGACGCTCTTCCGTCTGTTCCGGCCTCTCCCTGCTGACAGAAACCATCGCTGCTTTCTCCCGTCCGAGTCTGCTCGGGGCGTCCCCATCGCCCGAAGATGCATGTCTGCACTGTGTCACCACCGACATGAGAAACCAAAGCTGACGGTGTTGAGGGACAGGTTCAGGCCGCGGGCGCACTCCAGGAGGCCCCACCCCCTTGTCGGGCAGGTCGTGGATCTGCCGCCACCGCTGGCGCGTGGTCTGTGCGCGGACGTCGCGCGATCGATGACCGCCTGTTCCGTCCGCGTGAGGTCTCTCACGGAACAGTGATCGTTCAGCCCCTCGAACTCAAGACGGCAAACCCCGCCCCCGGCAACCGGCAGGCGGGGTTTTCGCTGGTCAACGCCTACTTGAGAAGCTGCCGGGCCATCACCATGCGCTGGATCTGGTTGGTGCCCTCGTAGATCTGGGTGATCTTGGCGTCGCGCATCATGCGTTCGACCGGGAAGTCCTGGGTGTAGCCGTAGCCGCCGAGGAGTTGGACGGCGTCGGTGGTGATGTCCATGGCGGCGTCCGAGGCGGCGCACTTGGCCGCGCTGGACAGGAACGTCAGGTCCTTCTGCGGCTTGCCGTGCATGGCCAGCTCGGACTTGGCCGCGGCGTGGTAGGTCAGCTGGCGGGCCGCCTCCAGCTTCATCGCCATGTCGGCCAGCATGAACTGCACGCCCTGGAAGTCGGCGACCGGCTTGCCGAACTGGCGGCGCTCCTTGACGTAGCCGATCGCGTAGTCGAGCGCGCCCTGCGCGATGCCCAGCGCCTGGGCGGCGATCGTGATGCGGGTGTGGTCGAGGGTGGCCAGCGCCGTCTTGAACCCGGTGCCCGGCTCGCCGATCATCCGCCAGGCCGGGATCCGCACGTCCTCCAGGATCACCTGCCGGGTCGGTGAGCCCTTGATGCCCAGCTTGCGCTCCTTGGGCCCGAACGACACCCCGGTGTCGGCCTTCTCCACCACGAACGCCGAGATGCCCCGCGCCCCGGCGGCCGGGTCGGTGACGGCCATCAGCGTGTAGTAGTCCGACACCCCGGCGTTGGTGATCCACATCTTGACGCCGTTGAGCACGTAGTCATCGCCGTCGCGCACCGCGCGGGTCTTCATCGCCGCCGCGTCCGAACCGGCCTCCGGCTCCGACAGCGCGTACGAGAACATCGCCTCACCGCGCGCCACCAGCTCCAGATAGCGCCGCTTGACCTCCTCGGAGGCCGACAGCAGCAGCGGCACGGTGCCCAGCTTGTTGACCGCCGGGATCAGCGACGACGACGCGCACGCGCGCGCCACCTCCTCGATCACGATCACCGCTGCCAGCGCGTCCGCACCAGCGCCGCCGTACACCTCCGGCACGTGCACCGCGTGCAGGTCGGAGGCCACCAGGGCCTTGTAGACCTCCCAGGGAAACTCCCCGGTCTCGTCCGCCTCCGCCGCGTGCGGGGCGATCTTCTCGTCGGCCAGCGCCCTGACCGTCTCACGGAGCAGATCATGCTCCTCAGCGGGTGCGTACAGAGGAAAGTCCATACCCCAGATACTAGGACGTCCGAGCATCTTGCTACCACTGGGTACGGTTTGCCCAAAACGCCAGGTGGCACAGAACGGTATAGCGGGGGCCCGGTAGCATGCCCTGGCGATCGAAAGGAGCTCACTCGTGCCATATCGCCTCACGGTGATCGGGACCGGTTATCTGGGCATCACACACGCGGCGTGCATGGCGGATCTCGGCTTCGACGTCCTGGGCCTCGACATCGACGCCGACAAGATCCGCCGTCTCAACAACGGTGAGCTGCCGATCCACGAGCCCGGCCTGGAAGCCGTGCTGCGTCGCGGCCTCGACTCCGGCCGCCTCCGCTTCACCACCTCCTACGAGGAAGTGGGCGCGTTCGGCGATGTGCACTTCGTCTGCGTCGGCACCCCGCAGAAGCAGGGCGAGTACGCCGCCGACGTCTCGTACATGGACGCCGCGATCGAGTCGCTGGCCCCGCACCTCGACCGCGAGTGCCTGGTGGTCGGCAAGTCGACCGTGCCCGTCGGCACCGCGGGCCGCCTGGCCGACAAGCTCGCCCGGCTCGCTCCTGACGGCGTCCAGCCCGAGCTGGCCTGGAACCCCGAGTTCCTCCGCGAGGGCTTCGCCGTGAAGGACACCCTCAACCCCGACCGCATCGTGATCGGCGTCCGGTCGGAGCGGGCGGAGAAGGTGCTGCGGGAGGTGTACCAGCCGCTGGGCGAGGTGCCGATCGTGGTCACCGACTTCGCGACCGCCGAGCTGGTCAAGACTGCGGCCAACGCCTTCCTGGCCACCAAGATCTCCTTCATCAACGCCATGGCCGAGGTCTGCGAGGCCGCGCACGCCGACGTCAAGCAGCTGTCGGAGGCCCTGTCCTACGACGACCGCATCGGCGGCCGGTTTCTCAACGCCGGGCTCGGGTTCGGCGGCGGCTGCCTGCCCAAGGACATCAGGGCGTTCATGGCGCGCGCGGGCGAGCTGGGCGCCGACCAGGCGCTCACGTTCCTGCGCGAGGTGGACGCGATCAACATGCGCCGCCGTGCCCGCATGGTCGACCTGGCGCGCGAGCTGGCGGGCGGCTCCTTCCAGGGCTGTACGGTGGGCGTCCTCGGAGCGGCGTTCAAGCCCAACTCCGACGACATCCGCGACTCCCCCGCGCTCGACGTGGCGGTCACCATAGGGCATCAGGGCGGGCAGGTCACGGTCTACGACCCGATCGCGCTCGACAACGCCCGCAAGGCGCACCCCGAGCTCCGCTACGGCGACTCGGCGCTGGAGGCGGTCCGCGGCGCGAACGTCGTGCTGCTGCTCACGGAGTGGCCCGAGTTCGTCGAGCTCGACCCCGAGGTGCTGGGGCAGGCCGTCGCCACCCGCAAGATCGTCGATGGCCGCAACGCGCTCAACGCCGAGACCTGGCGATCCGCCGGCTGGCACTACCGCGCCCTCGGCCGCCCGTAATCCCCGCCCGGACGCCGTCCCGCGCAGGGGCGATGCTCCTATGGATGTCAAGCGACGTGTTCTTGATCGTTTGATGTGATGAGTCGATAGAGCTCGCGGGCTACGTAG